>NZ_JBJZOO010000004.1:0-444244 GCF_047200775.1 Nocardia spongicola
AGTGGCCACTCGTGCCGCGGCGATCGGTCGCAGTGTCGAGGAGCTGCGCGGAAACGGTGGCGGAGGCTCGCCGGCCGAAGTAGTCGATACGATCGGTCGCTACGCGGAAATCGGTGTTACCCGTATCTATCTGGGGATCTTGGATATCGACGATATCGACCACATCGAGTTGGCAGCCGCCGAAGTAATGCCACAGGTGAACTGATTCGTGCCATGACCGACCGGCGCCCCACCCCGAACCCCTCCCCCGGTGTCGGCGCCTACTGGATGGACCGCGCCAGTGCCGTAGTCGCCGCCCTGGCCCGCTCATCGGCGACACCATGTGCCAACCGGTTGCCCACGACCTGCCGGAGGATGTCCTTCGAGGCTCCGAAGGACGGGTCGTAGCTCAGCAGGAGAGGGATCGCGGTGGTGACGAGATAGTGCAGATAGGCATCGTTGCGATCGGCGACATCGCCGATCACGTCCATGGCAGTACGCGATAGACCGGTCGCACCTGCGAGTGCGAGCTGCGGGGTCTGGGGGATATCGGCCGAGAACGATGCCAGTGACCACAGTTCGTTGCGGCGCAGCAACGGGTTGGCTTTCAGCTCTCGGTGATAGGCGACAGCCGTATCCAGATCATTGGTCTGCAGCAATACACCGATGGCGCCGCTGCGATACGCGAACGCCGAACACCGTTCCGCGGTGTCCGGCGAGATCTCTGCCGGTACCGCACCGGTCAGTCTGGTGAGTTTGTGCACCAGAATCCCGTATCCGACGGTCGTGTGCAGGCAGTTGGTGCCGGTGTCCACCGCGTCGATCAGTTGGAGCGCCTTGTCGACGACCTCGCCGGGATCGGCAAGCACACTGGCGGCCGGGATAACGATCGCATCGAGCGCCGCGCTCTGTTTGGCGCCCCAGCACCGGGCCAGGTTCGATACCGCGTCTCGTTCATTACCCCGCATCACCCCCGCCGCGGCCTCCAGGGCGGTGGCCAGGTATTGCACACACTGCCCCTGGGCGACCAGCATCTCCAACCGGTCCCGCCGTACGGTGAGGCCGGACTCGGCGCAGCGACGTAGGGCCGATGCCAGGCGGGCGGCATTGCTGCGACCCTCCACATAGCGTGCCAAGCCGGGTACTGCGGTGATCAGACGTTGCAGCGTGACTCCGGACACTCCGTCCAGCCAGGATTCCTCCTGCCATAACCGGGATAGCGTGCTGCTCGGCACCTGGGCCAGGAAGGCGACGTCCGCCATGCTAAGCAGACTTGTCCCAGCAATCGCCGCCAGTGACTGTGGCGGCAGTAGGTCGAGTTGTGCCGCGCCAGCACTGCACGCCGCGTACCGACGTTCCGAACCATTCGCCCGCATAACACAATGCTATGGCGATTTCAAGAGTTATTCCATCTATGGGACAACTCTCGCCAGCGGCACAGTACCGGGACACGATTCGAACAGGAACCCGCTATGCCCAAAACCCGGTATGTCCTGGAGGGACGTCGATCATGCACCCTAACCCTGCCCGGTCTGTCGACGAAACATCCCGTCATCATTCGGTGCAGCCTGGTTCGGGGCAGGAGCCGGTACGCCGCACTTCGGCTTCGGAGGAACTGAACCATTACGGACAGATCGGACGACCTGATTCGCGGCGGGGCTGGACGGTAGTCGAAACACTCGCGGGGCCGGACCGGGCATCGATCGTGCTGGACGGAGTGGAGCCACGCGTTTTCTCCCCACTCGCCTATACCAATGCCGCACCAGACCGTGTGGTGGCGCGCTTTTTGGCACCTTTGGTGCAGGAATGCGCCGAATCGGGACGGACTCGCGACAAGTGTGTCACGCTTCCCGATAAGCGGGTGATGCGGTTGGTAGCCGTACCGGTGCTCGGCCCGTCCTGCGGCGTCTACGGAGTCGCCATATGGGTGGGCAGCATCACCGGACAGCTCCCCCCAGTGCCGGTCATCGGCACAATCGAGTGGCAGGCGTCCGGGGCCGTCACCGCTTCCCCTGCGGCGCAGTACCTCCTCCGGCCACGGCATGGCGACTTCCCGCGCGGATACATGGTCCAAGAAATACCCGCGCACCTGGATTGCTGGGATGACCGTGCAGCCTTTCTCGCGGTCTTCGATCCACAGGAACCCACAGCGCACTGGGCCGGTACGGCCACGAAGAATTACGAAGACGGCTCCCGCAGACAGCTGCACATCGCTGTCCGCAGCGATGGCAGCACCGATCCCGACCGGACGACACGCGCGATCGTCTGTGAGGTCACCAAAAGCCGGGTTCCGGTCGACTCCGGCCTGCACTCCCTGAACGAACCGCGCAGGCCGATTTCGTCCGATCACGCTCTGGCATTGGTAGATCTGAAGACCGGCTTCGTACGCGAATGGCTGACTGTCGAGCGCACTCCGCTGGCAGGCTGGCGACACCACAATCCAGAACTCGATGAGGAAAGTCGGCTTCTGGTAGCTGTCACCTGCGTCGAACTCGATACCGGTGGGCGTGAGTCCGCGGACCTCCGAGTGCGTGTGCGCTGCTCACCCGACGACGATTGGGTACTGCTCGACGCCAAGTGCCGCCGCATCTGTGCGGGCGACCGGCCACAAGCGCTCATCGAGATAGCCCCTATCGCGCCGACATCGATACCGCTGGTACGGCAGTGCCGGACGTGCCAGGAATTGGTGCACTGATCGTGACCTGGTTCCTGGGTGATCGGCAGTTCCTGGGGTAACCAGCGGCCGACCGGCGGTATCGTCGCGCTCCGGCCCGCACGCGCCACCCGCATCACGACCACCGCACCGGCTGTAGTGATGGGAGGACGACTACCGAGTATGTCCCGTGAACCCAGAGCACCCCGCTGCGCCCCATCGTTCCACACGGACTCGATTCCCCGCGATCGCTCCGTGGACACCGCCCATGCGGACCTGACCGCCGAATTGATCGGCTTGCTCGACCTGCAAGCAGCGACACCCGGGATCCAACGGATACGCCGATGGGGGCACGAGGCATTGAACGTCGGACCAGGAGAACGTGCCTTGGACGTCGGCTCCGGCACCGGTACCGAAGTACTGGAATTCGCCGAACGGGTCGGCCCCGCCGGTGAGGCGACCGGTATCGACCCGAACCCCGCGATGCTCGACACCGCCGAAACCCGCGCCGACGCAGCGGGTGCGAACGCCCGCTTCATCGAGGGCTCCGCCTACCACCTGCCGTTCCCGGACGACTACTTCGACGCGGTCCGTTGCGAACGCGTCTACCAGCACCTCGACGACCCCACCGCAGCCACCGCCGAAATCGTCCGAGTCCTACAGCCGGGCGGACGCGCACTGCTCATCGACACCGACTGGCCAACCATGATCACCCATCCCGGTAACCCCGAAGTCGTTGCCCGTCTGAATGCGGCGATACTCGCCCCCACCCCGAATCCCACCTCCGGCCGCCGTCTGCGTGGCCTGCTCTGCGCCACTGGATGCACGATCGATGACATCCGAGCGGAAACCGTGATCTGGAACCCGGAGAACATCCGCCCGCTGCTCAGCCAGATGACCGATATCGCCCTCGCCGATGGTGCGATCACCCGACAAGAACTCCTCGACCTGACCGCCGACCTGGAGGCGGGGATCGCCACGGGCGACTACCACTTCTCGGTGACCCTATTCGCCGTACTCGGCCACCGCACGAGGTGAACGAGTACATCGCTGCGCGCTTATCGCGGCCGCACCTCGATATCCGCACCACGCAGCGGCTCGGCGCAGTGCGCACAGGTGAGCACGGCCAGGAACTCGGCACCGCACTCCCGGTGTGTCCACCGTAATGCCGGACCTTCCTGAGCCTGGTACCAGCGCTCAGCCCACTGCAGAGTTGTCACGACGACCGGGAAGAATCCGAGCCCTTTTCCGGTCAACCGGTACTCGGCCCAGCCCGACCGCCCCGGGAGCCGCAGGGGCCTCAAGACACCACGTGCGCACAGATCATTCAGGCGTTCGGTCAGCAGGCTGGGCGGGATGCCGAGGGCATCCTGGAAATCCGAGAATCGTCGGACCCCTTGAAAGGCGGCACCGACCACCGCCGAAGACCAACGATTACCGAATACGGCCATGGTCTCGGGAAAGAAGCCCGGGTGATCACCGCGCTGCCTGCCACGCGGGCGGCGCCGGGTCGTCGCCTCAGGGACCGAGCGCGGCCAGCGGCCACTCGGCCCCCATCGGGTACTGACGTGGGCGGCATCGGCGCGCCCGGCGCAACTCGAACAGCACAGCAGTGGAGCGAACTCCGCACCACAAACCCGGTGCCGCATAACCGGCAGCACTTCGTGATGGTCGGGAACCCAGGTACGCTCCCACTCCCAGATGGACAGCAGGATCGGCCACACCGAGCTCCCCCGTGGCGTCAGCACATATTCCGCGCGGAGCGGATGCTCTTGATACACCCGCCGCTCCAGCAGTGATTCCCGCACCAGCGTCTCCAGCCGCGCGGCCAGCACCGCATCGGAGATCGGCAACTCGGCGCGGAACCGGTGGTAGCGTGTCGCGCCGAGCACCGCGCACCGCAACAACAGCAGCGTCCATTCGTCACCGAGCAGACCGAGCGTTCTTGCCAGCGCGTTGGCGGACCCCGGCTCGAGCAGGGTCGGCGAGGATGTCTCCGGTACTACCCTGCTGCTCACCACCCGGTACACACTGTCATAGTCCGACTGCCTCGGCAGCGGTGTCCGCGGTGCGCCAGCGCCGCAGCTCGGCACCGTCGGCCCAGGTCGAATGGGTACCGCTGGAGATACGTTCCGGCAGCCGCAAGGTGCATACCGGGCCATCGGACACCCGGGCGGCATCGAGCACAAGGCAGTACGAGGCGTCGGCGTTCATATCGGTGGTCAGGGTGATCAGATAGCCGTCGTCCTCGCCGGTGCTGCCGACCCGCGGTGCCATGGCGGCCTCACTGCCGTAGACACCCTCGCCCAAGGACAACCGCTCTTCGGTACCGGTGTGCAGATCGTGGCGCACCAGCCCGTCGAAGAGGAACCATCCCGGTTTTCCTGAAGCCGCCCAGGTATAGCGGTAAGGCCGGCCTGCGTGGCCACTGTTGATCATGCCGAACTCGGTGATGCTGTCGGTGAGCCGCTCCTCTTTCACCTGTCCGGTGGCGAGGTTCAACCGCCAACGGTGCAGGCGAGTCTGCATGCGATCCAACGCCAGGAATCGGAAGGCTCGTTCCCATTTGTTGCCCATCCCGTTGTCGGCGGGTTCTGGATCGCCTTGGAAGAAGCCGTCGAGCACGATCTCGTCGCCGTCCTCGTAAGCATTGGTGAAGTGCAGTACGAAGGTCGGCTCGGCCTCGAACCAGCGGATCTCGCTGGTCTGGCCGCGCCTCGGGATCACCGCGAACCTGGAGGGGATATCGCGATGCAGCCGCGGAATGTGCCGTCCCTTCGCCAGCGCCTCGGCGGGCCAGAACAGCGGGAAATCGTTGAGGATCGCGTAGTTCTCGGTGAAGGCCATATCGTGGGGCAGCCGTGGTCCCGGCAGCGGGATATCGACGTAGTGCGCCAGCGTGTTATCGGCGTCGACGACGCCGTAGTGCATGAACGGATCCTGTTTGCTGTAGTTGAAGAACAGCAGTTCGCCGGTGTGGTCGTCGACCTTGGGATGGGCGGAGACGCCCCACTCGAACGGGAACTTGCCGCCCCAGGTCTCCTTACCTCTGGTTTCGGCGGTGAACGGATCCACCTGGTACAGATCGCCGCACATATAGAAGCTGCTCAGTGCCATACCGCGGTGCACGATCACATCGGTGCTGGAGGCATCTTTCATCCGCTCGCGCGCGCCCCAGCCCCGCTCCCGTGCGGCCAACTCGGGCGGCTCCGAGACCCCGGCCCATAAGGCCGAACCTGCCGCCATCTCGGCCATCAGACCGTCGGTACGCACGAACCTGTTGCGGTAGAAGGCCTTTCCATCACGGAAACCCACTACGTGAATCATCCCGTCGCCGTCGAACGGGTGGTAGTTCTTCAGCGAAGGATGTACGGGGTTCTCGGTATTGCGCAGATACACGCCATCGAGATCGGCGGGAATCTCCCCATCGACGACCTCGAGGTCATCGGCACGCCATTCGGTCGTCTGCGGGCGCCAGGGGCCGGTCCGGTACGGGTGATCATCATCCTCCGGCAAGGTGGACAGCAACCGACCGACGATTTCGACATCCATGATGAAGTTCTCCTCTCACCCGCGAACGGCAGACGCACTACCGACGACGAAACTGACTGTGGTGGCGGTACTTCCACCGATATTGAGGGTGCAGAATGTGCGCGCTCCCTCGACCTGATAGTCCCCGGCCGTGCCCGCTACCTGACGGGTGGCATCGAGCAACATCCGCACCCCCGTGGCGCCGACCGGATGGCCGCCGCCGATAAGACCCCCGCTCGGGTTGATCGGCAGCCGCCCGCCGAGCGCGATATCCCCGTTCTCGATCGCCTTCCACGACTCTCCCGGCCCGGTGAGTCCGATATGGTCGATCGCGAGATACTCACTGGCAGTGAAACAGTCGTGGGTTTCCAGCCCGTCGAGCGCATCCAGGCCGATACCAGCACGAGCGAAAGCATCGTGCACCGCTCGCCGCACATGCGGCATGACATAGGGATCGCCCTGCGAGCGACGCAGTTTCTGCTCCAGCGGCAGCCCGACGGTACGGTGGCCCCAGCCGAGCAGCCTGGCCAACGGCCGCAGGTGCTGATTACGGCGCAGATAATCGCTGGTCACGAGAACGAGACCCGCTCCGCCGTCGGTGATCTGGCTGCAGTCGAAACGACGTAACCGACCATCGACAACCGGGTTGTCCACATCCGATACCGCGCCGGTCAGCGGCGGTACCGTCCAGTCTCGGGTCTGGGCGAGCGGATTGCGGCGCGCATTGGCGAAATTGAGTTCGGCGATCGCCCGCAGGTGCGCCTCGTCGAGACCGAAGCGATCGGCGTATTCCTCGGCGATCCGGCTGAACATATGCGGCCAGACGAACTTCACGTCCCCGGCCTCGTGCCCGGTCCACGCGGCGGTGCCGAGATACTGCGCGGCGGTATCGCCAGGTACGGTCTTCTCCAGCTCCACCCCGACGACCAACGCGGTGTCGTAGTTCCCCGCGCGCAGGTCGGCCAGCGCCGACAACACCGCGATACTGCCCGAAGCGCAGGCCGCCTCGTGTCGCGCCGCCGGTACCTCCCACAGCTCGTCGCATACCGTGGCGGGCATGGCGCCGAGCTGCCCCTGACCGGTGAACAATTCCCCGAAGGCATTGCCGACGTGCACCACGCCGATCTGCTCACCCCGCATCCCCGCCGCGTCCAGTGTGCTGTCCACGACTTCGCCGGTCAGGTCGGCGATGTCCTTTCCTTCCCTGGCGAGGTTTCTGGCGAAATCACTCTGATAGCCGGCCAATACCCAGATATCGGTGCCGGTCATGGGCGCTCCCTTACTTTTCCGATCGCCACCTTGTCGATCGCTGCTTTTCCGATCGCAGCCCGCTCGGTCGCGGCCTTCGCTCGCGCAGCCTTCGGCTCTCACGTCCGTACCCGCCCGGGAAACGGACATCCGAACTCGGCCCTGGTATCAGGGGTTGACTCTCGGATACCAGGGGTTGGCAAAGCCTCGCCGTGAAGCTACAACTAACAGAGTAACTCTCTCTACTGAAGTATCGCAGCCTTTCCGAGGAGATCGCATGGCCGACGTCGCACCGATCACGCAAGCGGATGCCCTGGTCCTGGACTACGTCCGCACCCCACGCGGTCGCGCCTCGGCCAAGGGGTCACTGTCCGGCCACACCCCGGTCGAGCTCGTCACACACCTGCAGCGCGAGCTCGTGCGGCGCAGCGCTGTGGATGTGGAACTGATCGAAGACGTCGCGCTCGGCTGCGCATCCCAGGTCGACGAACAAGGCGCCGACCTCGCCCGCACCGCGACCCTGTTGGCCGGATGGGGCGAACGGGTTCCCGGCGTCACCCTCAACCGGTTCTGCGCCTCCGGTATCGACGCGGTCGGGCAGACCGCCGCCCGGATCCGCGCGGGCGATCTGGACCTCGCCGTCGCGGGCGGGGTGGAAAGCGTCTCCCGGGTACCGATGTTCGCCGACCGTGGCCCACTGTGGACCGACCCGGCCACAATCCGCGATATCGGCTCGGTCCATATGGGAATCGCGGCCGACCTCAATGCCACCATCGAGGGATTCACCCGCACCGAACTCGACAGCTACGGCGTGGAGACCCAGCGCAAAGCCGCCGCCGCCCGCGAGCGGGGCGCATTCGCCCGTTCGCTTGTCCCCGTTCCGCCGGACACACAAGGCCGCGGCCTCGATCACGACGAGCTCGTCCGCGCCACCACCACCCTCGAGGGTCTCGCCGAACTACAGCCCGCCTTCGCCGAACTCGGCGCACAGGGACAGGACGCGATCGCGCTCACCGCCAATCCGATCGTCGACCGGATCGAACACTTGCACACCGTAGGCACATCACCCGCCATGGCCGACGGTGCGGCACTGCTGTTGATCGGCAACAGCGACACCGCCAACCGCACCGGATTACCGCCCCGTGCCAGGATCCTCGCCGCGGCAAGCACCGCGGTCGACCCGGTCATCATGCTCACCGCAGGACAGAGCGCGGTCGAAAAGGTCATCGCCAAGGCGGGGCTCACCCCAGCGGATATCGACGTATTCGAATTCGCCGAGGCGTTCTCCGCGCTGTGCCTGCGAATTCGGCGCGACCTCGACCTCGACCGAGAACGACTCAACCCCAACGGCGGCACCATGGCGATGGGGCACGCCTTCGGCGCCACCGGCGCGATCCTGGTCGGTAGTTGCGTCGAAGCCCTGGAGGAACGCGACGGCCGCTACGGCGTCGCGGCCGTCTCCGGCGCGGCGGGACTCGGCGTCGCCGTCCTCGTCGAACGCCTCATCTGCTGAACATCCATCTCGCCCAGCCCACCGGAAACAGCGGACCGAACCTGTCGGACCCCGGTGGCAGAATCGCCACGCTGATCAAATACCTCTCCGCGATTCACCTACTGCGCGAACGCTACCCGCGATCCGCCACGAATGGAGTTGCCCGATGAGTCGTCACCTCCAGGTCACCTTCGATGCCAATGACCCGAAAGCGCTGTCCACCTTCTGGCGCGACGCACTGGGCTACGTCCATCCCGGCCCGCCAGGAGTCGACCTGCCCGCCGATGCCGACCCATTGGCCGCATGGGACGAATTTCTCACTCGGATCGGCGTACCGGAAGAACAACGCAATAAATCGGCCATCGAGGACCCGGACGGGCACGGCCCACGACTGTTCTTCCAGCAGGTGTCGGAAGGCAAAGTCGCCAAGAACCGGGTCCACCTCGATATCCGCGCGGCTCCAGGCCTGCAAGGGACAGAACGGATGGCGGCATTGGAGGCCAATGCGATCGGCTTGTCGCACTCGGCGCGAAACGGATACGTCGCCATGAGCCCGAGCCGCCGCTGAGCGCGGGCTTCCTCGTACTGGCCGATCCCGAGGGCAATGAGTTCTGCCTGGACTGATCCGGCGATAACGCCGACTCGATAGTCACGGACGCCGGATCAGGCACGGAGCAAGGTTATCCGGCGTCCGGCCGGGCTGGTGGTCGTACTGAACCGGGTGCGTTGGGTAATAGGCTCGGCCTCGGCACGACAGTCGAAGATCACCAGCACCCCGGTGGACAACCCCATCCGGTCCAGACAGCCGTCCAGCTGGACCAGCCCCTCGTCCAGCGGGTCGGCGCGGCCATCGCGCCGCACCTTCAGCTCCAGCGCTTCGCGCTGCTCCGCGCGATGGCCATCCGCACCGGTATAGGGCTGCCGGACCAGCAGATCGATCCGTCCGCGACCGACCCCGTACTCGCGATCGATATACCCGCCACCGTTCACGATCCGGTGCAGGAATGCCATCAGCACCAGCTGCGGCGCGACCTCCCGGTAGCTCTGTTTCGACGCCAGGATCTCCCCGTGCAACTTCCAGAACGAGATGAACTCGTCCAATAGCCGAGGAAAATCCAGCCGACCGTCCTCGAGCCGGAACCGGTACGGTTCGGCGGTGATGTTCTCCTCGATCCCCGAACCCAACACCCGGACGATCACCTCGTTGTAGATCGGATTCGCCACCCGCACCGGCCGATCCCGTGCGATCAACCCCAGATCTCGGACATAGGACAACGCATCGGTGAACTCGATATCACCGTCCACATCCCTTCCCGCCAACAGTGGTTCGATCACCTGCCGCACCCGCGGCTGGGTGAGCTTGTCCACCAGTGAATCCAAATGGGTGGCCCGTGCGACGATCAACCGTTCCTTGGCCTGGTCGATATGGTCATCGGTGATCGTGGTCTCGACCCGCATCCCATCGACGACTTCCGCGGCCAAGGCGTTGACCAGCCATGGCTGGCCCTGGGTGTAGTAGAACGCCAAATCCAGTGCACGGGGCGTGAATTCCTGCCCAGTGGCCGCGGTGTGCTGGGCATACAGCGCGACCACCTCGGCACGAGTGAAATCGCCGAGACGGATGGACTCGACCTTGATATTGAACGGGCTGGAACTACCGAGCCGGACAGGGTCGCCCCCGGCAGCGGCTTTGTAGTCACGGACATCCCGCAGCCCGCACAACACGATCGAGTGCACGAACCCGCGCCTGTTGGTGGTGTAACCGTCTCGCAACTGTCGCAGGACATTGATCAGACCCATGCCACGCAAAGCATCGATCTCGTCGAAGAACAACACCAGCGGCCGAGGGCACTGTTCAACCCAATCGGCGAGACCATTGCCCAGCATGGTTCCGGGCGCGGATTCCGGCCAGGGCAACGGGGGCATCAACTCCGGTGCCACGCGGGCCACCCGCGCTGCTCGCTGTATCCGGTCCAGAATCGCCCGTTCGGCACCGGCGAAATCGTCCCCGAACGAAGCTGCCACCTCACACGAGAAATGCAGCGCCAGGTACCGCCCCTCGTCGGTGAGCCGACGCGCCAACTCGGCCAGACTGGTGGTCTTACCCGTCTGACGGGGTGCGTGCAGCACGAAATACTGGCCGCGCGCTATATGACGGCAGGCGTCAGGAAGCCGTTCCGCCGCAGGCAGCATGTAGTGCATATCCGGATCGCACGGCCCGGTGGTGTTGAAGTACTTCACGTCCCTCCCTGCCTCGGCACGAGCAGCCCGACGTGGACTCACCGGAAGCCTACTCGGGTCGGTGCTGGTCAGAAGAGCGCGTGCGGTACGCCGAACAGCGACATCGGCCGTCAGGTCGCCTCGATATGTTCGATCTGCTTCGCCAGGTCGATCACCCGCCGATCCTGTTCCCCGTAGCGAACCGCCATCTGACTGTGCAGCCGTTGTAACCGCGCCAGCGCGGCAGTGACCTCGCCGGTGTGCACATCGCAGGCGGCCAGTTGCCGTTGGCAGTGCATGACCTGATCGTCATAGGGGCCGCGTTCTGCGGTGAGATCGGCGATGAGGGGGCGGTAGAGGTCGGCAGCACCGAGATAATCGGCGCTCTCGAACCGGAGGGCGGCGAGTGCCGCGCGTGCTTCGATCACATCCGCATCCCGGGAACCGAACAGCGGAACAGCTTCTGCTACAACAGTTCTCAGTTCACGAATAGCGGGCTCGTAGCGGGATTCGTCGGCGAGATCCCTGGCCATCCGCAGTACGCGCGCCAGATCACCGCGGCTGAAATCGGCTGCGCGCGCAGCACCTTTCGCGGAATCGGCCGGCTCGCCCCCACTGCGCACTATGGCCTCCCGCCCGGCCTTCACTGGGGTGAGCGTGCCGACTGCGAGGGCATACAGGTGCGCCGGGCTGCCGGGATCACTGATCTCGGGAAGCTCACCGAGGCCATGGGCATACCGCAGCAGGATGGCGTGCACGGTGGCCGCGTCGGCGGGACGCTGGTGGGGCGCTTTGGCCAGCATGCTCATGATCAGCCCGGCCATCGGCTCGGGCATCTCGGGGCAGGACTGCCGGATATCGGGCGGCGGCAAATGGATCTGGTTCTGCCAGACCAGATACGGGGAGCTGCCGACCATAACTCGGTCACCGGTGAGCAATTCGTGCAGCACCAGCCCGAGCGCGTACAGATCGGTCTGCGGCACGACCGCCGCGCCCTCGACCTGTTCGGGCGCCATGAACGCCGGGGTGCCGAGCGTATGGCCGGTAACGGTGTAGCGGGTCATATCCGCGCCCAGCGCCACGGCGAGCCCGAAATCCAGCATTTTCACCGTCCCGTCGGCGCACAGCATGAGATTCGACGGTTTCAGATCGCGATGGTAGATGCGGTGGCGATGAGTAGCCGCCAGCACCGCCGCGGCTTGCGCACCCAGCGCGGCGACCACACCGACCGGCAGCGGACCACGCCGGGTGAGCAGATCACCGAAGGTGATGCCGTCGACGAATTCCATCACCAGATAGGACCGTTCGGCCGCGGTGATGCCCGCGTCGTAGATCGCGGGCATACCGGGATGACTCAGCCGCGCCATCAGTTCCGCCTCCCGGAGGAAGCGTTTGCCCCAATCCGGATCCTGTTCGAAGCCCTGATGGGTGAACTTCACCGCGACCCTGCGCTTCAAATTCTGGTCGAAGCCCTCGTAGACCTGTCCCATACCGCCCGCGCCGATCTCTCGGATCAGTTCGTAACGGCCGCCGATGAGTTGCGGTTGCATCGACGCTACCTCCGTGAATCCCTGAACCACGCCACCTTACTCGGCACAGGTCGTCGCGGCAGCGGCAGCCATCCACCGCGACCTGCCCACCAAGCGTTCGATCCCCGAATCACTGCCGGATCGGCTCGCACTCGCGCAACCGCGAAGACAGCGTCGGCGCCTACACCCCAGCCGACACGTGAGCAAAAGTCAATTCAATTTTTCATATTGACAATGCTTTCATATGTTTATACAGTTTGCATCACTCCGAGCCAACTGATGTGAAACCAATAACCATCCCCTGTGAACCGTTGAGTTATCTACCGCACCGTGAGGAAAGCCATGACACACCAGCCCGGCCCTCCCCCCTACGCAACGGGGCCCGTCCCGCCGCAGCATCCGGTGCAGCCCAAGAAGTCGAAAACACCCAAGATCCTGCTGCTTGTCGTCGTCGCCATCGTCGCCTTCTGCGGAATCGGCGGGTTGATAGCCGGGGCGGGTGGGGATGATTCGCCTGCCACCACCGATTCGGCTGCCGACGCGAAAGCGGATTCACCTACCGCACCGGGCCCGGCCGCCGCGGAGAACGAGCCCACCCCCGGACTGAATACCCCGGTCCGGGACGGCAAATTCGAATTCGTCGTCACCGGGGTGGAGACCGGCGTCGCGGAGATCGGCGACAACCCGTACCTGCGCAAGACCGCACAGGGCAGCTACACCATCGTGTCGATAACCGTACGCAACATCTCCGATGTCCCATACGGCTTCTCCCCCGGCAACCAGGACCTCTACGACACCGAGGGTCGCAAGTTCGGCAACGACAGCATGGCCGCGATCAGCTTGCAGCCCGATACCAGCCTGTACGCGAGCATCAACCCCGGCAACACGATTACCGCCCAGATGGTGTTCGACCTGCCCGCCGAAGCCCAGCCCGATTACATCGAACTGCACGACTCGATGCTCTCCGGCGGAGTCACCGTCTCACTGCGGTGACCGATCCGCCCCGCCGACCGGGCAGGCCCGTCCAGCGCACCGCCGCTGCAACAGCAGGCAGGTCCGCGACACGGACCTGCCCGGTCGACGGCCGCCGCCGAGTCACCGCGACATCGTTGTGGCAAGCTAGTCTGCTTATCGGTAGCGGAGGCCGGAACCATGGGAACGCCTCGCGCTACCGGTACGGCGAGGACGGTGCGGGTATCCGACGGTCTACCGCGGACAGGGGTGGGGCGGCGGCACGGCGGACGATGAGGACAGGACTGCGCGCGTATGGACGAGGAGCGGTGGGAGACAGTCACCGAGTCGAGCTTCGAGCATGAACGCCAGGGGCTGGAAGCGATCCGGGCGAAACTGCCGAACCTCGCTCCGTGGCGCGCATGGTCCAATTTCACCTTCACCGCGGCGACCGGCCATGTCCGTGAGGTCGATCTACTGGTCATCGCCCCGAACGGGGTGTATCTGATCGAGCTCAAGCATTGGAGCGGGCGACTGATCGCCGAGGGCGGCGACTGGGTGCAGACCCCGAAGCGAGGCGGCCGCCGCTTCCATCGGAATCCCCTGCATTTGGCGAATCAGAAGAGCAAAGAGCTGGCCGGTCTGCTCGCGAGCAACGGCGCCAGGGTGTTCCTGAACGAGGCGGTCTGCCTCACCAATTCCGAACTGCGCTTCGAACTCCCGGTAGGCGATCGGGCGAAAACGCATACGATCAGAGAGCTGATCGAGCAGCTGAACGCGCCGGTCCGGGATGCGCGCCACACCATAAGTATCCAGCGAGCCGAGTCCGTCGAGAAGGCGCTGGAGCGGGTGGGCATCCGGCGCAGCGACGCCGATTTCACCGTCGGCCCCTACCAACTGGAGCGCAAACCGCTCGACGCGGGACCGACCTGGCAGGACTACCTCGCCACGCACACCGAGCTGCGGGAACCCGTACGGGTGCGGATCTATCTGCGTGAACGCGGCGCAGACGAAACGATCCGCGCGTCGGTGGACGCGGCGGCGAAGCGGGAAGCCATGGTGCTGCGCCGGTTCCGGCATCCAGGCGTCGTGCAGTTGGAGCTGTTCGACCCCTCCGGCCATTCGGCCGGGCCAGCGCTGATCTTCCGCTACCACCCGGACACCCTGCCGCTGAACGATTATCTCGCCAGATACGGCGACCTGCTGGATATCGTCGATCGAGTAGCACTGGTACGCCAGCTGGCGGAAACCTTGAAGTCGGCGCATTCGATCCGGCTGTATCACCGCGCGCTGGCGGCCCGCTCGGTGCATGTGGTGCCACGCGGCGGTGGCGAGGAGCAGCGCTGGCGCGCGCCACGGCTGCAGATCTCCGATTGGCAGGTGGCCACGCAACAGTCGGCAGGCACCGCGGCGACCATGACCAGGCACGCCCCCACCCTCCTGTCGGCGCAGCATCTGTCCACCGGTTCGGACGCCTATCTGGCACCGGAACTGGCCGCGGCCACCCCCGATCCGATCGCCATGGACGTCTACGGCCTCGGCCTGCTCACCTATCTGCTGGTCACCGGCAAAGCCCCGGCGGACACACAGGCGGAATTGCTGGCGCGCTTGGAATCCGGTGCGGACCTGCGGCCGGGCGCGCTGGTCGACAATCTGCCTCCGGATATGGATCTGCTGGTGGCCGCGGCCACCGACTATCAGCCGCATAAGCGGCTCACCTCGATGGACGAGTTCCTCGAGGTGCTGGCGGATGTCGAGGAAGCCCTCGCCGGACCCGTGGACAGCGAACCCACCGAGGTGACGAAGAACCCACTGGAGGCGGTGCCGGACGATGTGCTGGCAGGCCGCTGGCTGGTGCACCGCCGCCTCGGCACCGGGTCGACCAGCCGGGCACTGCTGGCCCGCGATCTGCAGGCCGAGCACACCCAGCGCGGCGCCAAAGCGTATGTGGTGCTGAAGGTGGCGCTTTCCGAGGACCGCGGCGAGGCGCTGGCCCGTGAGGCCGCTGTGCTCGGCAATCTGCGACGGCATTCCGGCGTGATCAGCCTGGTGGTGCCCGAGGTGCAAACCATCGGCGGCCACGCCACCCTGATACTCGAGTATGTCGGCGACGAGCAGAGCTTGACGACGCGATCGGGTCGGCGCACCGAGGAGACCGTCGCGCGCGAGTTGCGCGATAACGGCAGGTTGCCGGTGGGCAGACTGGAGACCTACAGCGATTATCTGTTCGGCGCCATCGACTTCCTCGAGGGCGAAGGCGTCTGGCATCGCGACCTGAAACCGGACAATATCGCGATCCGGGTGCGCCCCAACCGTACTCGTGAACTGGTGCTCATCGATTTCTCGTTGGCAGGCTATCCGGTGCAGCACACCGACGCGGGCACCGACGGCTACCTCGACCCGTTCATCGGCACCCTGACCCGTTCGGTCTACGACGCGCACGCCGAACGCTATGCCCTGGCGGTGACGCTGCACGAAATGGCCTCCGGCGAATTACCGCGCTGGGGCGACGGCAGCGTGCTGCCGAGGCAGCTGCCCGCAGCGGAATTCCCCTATCCGCAGATCGCCGCGGACGCCTTCGATCCCGCGGTGCGCGACGGTCTGGTGGCGTTCTTCCGCAAAGCGCTACATCGGGATGTGGCGCAGCGGTTCCCGGATCTGAAACCGATGCGCGACGCCTGGCGCAAGATCTTCCTCGATATGACGCGGACGGTGCCGTCGCGCCCGCTGAGCGCGCATCCACAGCCGCAGGCCGCGACCGATCCGACCACACCAGAGCAGCAGCGCCTGGAGGTCGCCGAAGAGGCCACCCGCGACACCCACCTCGCGCAGGCAGGCCTGACCGCGGCCGCCGAACAATTCCTCTACGGGCTCGGTATCACCACCGTCGGCGAACTGTTGGACTACGGCCGCAACAGACTGGTCAACGCCCCAGGGCTCGGAGTACGTGTCCGCCGCGAAATCCATGACCGGCACAAGAAATGGCGCCAACGCCTCGGCAACGCCGAGCCCGCCCCGCTCGCCCCAGCGGCCCGCCGCGAGGCACGCGAAGAAATCGAGGCTGCCGACGCCGACCTCGGCACGGACCTGCTGCGCACCCTGAGCCTGGACACGCTGGTCGCCCGGTTCGTCCCGGAACGCAACAGCAACGGCTCGAACGCCACCAAAGTGGACGCGCTGGCTCGACTGCTGCGGATTCCCGGTATCGGGGACCTACCGGAGTTGGATGCCTGGCCGACCCAGACCGCGGTCGCGCAATCCCTCGACCTGACCTCGCCCCGCATCGCGCAACTGCTGAAAGCGCAACGGCAGCAGTGGAAGAAGGACCCGGCCGTACAGGCCTTGCGCGCGCAGGTGTTGGAACTGCTGGCGGGGTTCGGCCGGGTCGCGACCGTGACCGAACTGGCCGATGCCGTGGTCGCCCGCCGCGGCACCCGGCTGGACGAGCGCGCCCAGCGTCGCGCCCTCGGCATGGCAGCGGTGCGGGTGGTGGTCGAGGCGGAGCAGCTCACCCCCGATGAGGCGGAACTGCTCGTCGTCCAGAAGCGCGATACCGGGGCCCATCCGGTGGTCGTCCTGGCCCTCGAAGCAGGTGAGAACACCGAATCGGATACACCAGCGGCGCCCGCCCTGACGCAGTACGCCCTGCAGCTCGGCAAGGTGGCCGATGCGCTGGCCGCGCAGGAAACCCTGCCGACCGCGGCCACCGTGCTCGACCGGCTCGCCGCCGTCAAACCACCCCAAGGCAAGCCGACCTGGGATGAGCGGCGGCTGGTGCGGATAGCGGTCGGCGCGTCGCGGAACGCGGCGGTGACACCACGGCTGGAGATCTATCCACGGGATCTGCCGCTGGTGCGGGCGGTCCGGCTGACCCAGGCCGGTCTGGTCACCCTGACCCCCGACCTGCCGCACGCGCGGCAACCGGGCTTATCCGCCGATCAGGTGCGCACCCGGATCTGGGCCCGCTTCCCCGAGCTGATCATCCCAGGCAGCGACAGCGATCGCCCCACCCCCGAACTGACGAAAGCGCTGCGGGAGGCAGGCTTCGCGCTGGTAGTGGCCACGCATCCGGACAACCACGTACAGCGCTACCTGCCGGAGCGCTCCGACCAGGAATCCAGCTTCACCCAGCACACCTCACGCTGGTCGGCAGCGGTCACCTCGCGCGCCGCGCACAGCTACTCCGACGACCCCGACCTGGCCAGAGCGGCCCGCACCGAGGAACTGCTGGCAGGTGCCGCGCCACGCGACGGCTTCCGGGTGTTGACCGTACCGACCTCGGCCACCCACCACGCCATCACCGAACTGCGCGAGCGTTTCGACGTGCGCCCCCGATCGGCGACCGCGACCTTCCTGGCCGTACTGCACGAACTGGTTCCGCCCGGCGGCAAACCCACCTGGGACACCATCCTGCGCGCCGATATCGCCGAGCCCGGTTCGCGCGCCGCGCTGAAATTCGCCGAGTACGCACGCACCGCATGGGCCCGCATCGAACCGGAACTCACCGACGATATCGCGGGCGAAGGCCCGCTGCTGCTCTTCGACACCCTGGTATTCGCCCGCTACCACGCCATGGGCTTGGTGGCCCGCTTGGCCGAGCAGGCCCGCCGTGGCCAAGGCGGGCTGTGGCTGCTGTGCCCACAGCCCGATCCCCTGCGCCCCCCGCATCTGGCCGCGGAAACCGTGCCCTACCAGTCCGCACTCAATGAGTGGATCCCCTTACCCGAGGCGTGGATTCGCCAAGTCCACCGCCCCACCCCCGCATCAGACACAGGAGTCCCAGCATGATCGACCGCGCCGCACTGCTTTCCGACCTGAAAAAGCAGGTCAGCGCGGCCGAGGACGATCTGAACCGGCAGCTGCGCGCCCTGCCGGACCCACGAGCCCGGCTGCACGAGGAATGGGCCACCGCCCGCAAACTCAACCGCACCGCCGCCACCGAGAACACCTGGCTGGCCGAGCGCGTCACCCAGGTCGCCGTAGCCTGGGTACTCGGCACCGTCTTCGTCCGGTTCTGCGAGGACAACCGGCTGATCGCCGAACCGTACCTCACCGGCCCCACCGACGACCGCCGCGAACTCGCCCAGGCCCGCTACGACGCCTACGTGGAATCCGACCCCGACCCCACCTACCGTGGCTGGCTGGAACGCGCCTTCACCGAACTCGGCGCAGGCCAAGCGGGCACCCTGCTGTTCGACCCCGCGCACAACGCGCTCTACCAGATCCCGCTCTCCCACGAAGGCGCACGCGCCCTCATCGAATTCTGGCGCGACCGCGACGAACACGGCGCCCTGGTCCACGATTTCACCGATCCGCTGGACGCCGACGGCGTCACCGGCTGGGACACCCGCTTCCTCGGCGACCTCTACCAGGACCTGTCCGAAGACATCCGCAAGAACTACGCCCTGCTGCAAACCCCTGAATTCGTGGAGGAATTCATCCTCGACCGCACCCTCGAACCCGCCATCGGCGAATTCGGCTACGCGGACATCCGGCTCATCGACCCCACCTGCGGCTCAGGACACTTCGTCCTCGGCGCGTTCAAACGCCTGACCCGGTACTGGGCCGATAAACAGCCGACCAAGGACCGGCACGAGCGCGTCCGGGCAGCACTGAACTCGGTACACGGCGTGGACATCAACCCGTTCGCCATCGCCATCGCCCGCTTCCGACTGCTGGTGGCCGCCATGGCCGCCGCCGATATCCGCACCCTCACCCAAGCCGCCCGCTACGACTGGCCGATCAAACTCGCCATCGGCGATTCGCTGATCAAGGCACGGCAACTGGAACTCACCTTCGGCGGGGAACAGGGGGATCCGCTGGCCGAGTTCTCTTATGCCACCGAGGATGTACACGACTATCCGGGGATTCTGGAGCCGGGACGATACCACGTGGTGGTGGGTAATCCGCCGTATATCACGGTGAAGGACCGGAACCTCAACGAGCTGTATCGGGGGCTGTACAAGGCGTGTTCGGGTAAGTACGCGCTGTCAGTTCCGTTCGCGCAGCGGTTCTTCGAGCTCGCCAAGCTCGGTGATGCCGATGGGCGTGGTTTCGGGCGGGTCGGGCAGATCACCTCGAACTCCTTCATGAAGCGGGAGTTCGGTACCAAACTGATCGAGGAGTTCTTCGCTCATACCGTGGAACTCACGGAGGTGATCGATACTTCCGGGGCCTACATCCCTGGCCACGGCACTCCCACTGTCATCTTGGTCGGCACTCGCCGATCCGGTAAGAGCCGCGCCTCGACCATCCGCGCGGTGCGAAGCGTGCAGGGTGAGCCCAAAGCACCCGAGCGAGCCGAAGAGGGACTGGTCTGGCGAGCGATCGTCGCCCAGATCGACACAGCACCCAATGTGAGCCAATGGGTTTCGGTTGACAATCTCGACCGAGGACGGTACTTCAGCAAACAACCATGGGTTCTACTCGACGGCGGCATCGAGATGATCAGCATCATCGATAAAGCTGGAACATCCTTACTTCGGCAGCATATCTCACGAATCGGCTTCTATGGCGTTATGGGCTCGGACGACGCCATGACAGCAGACCGCCGGGTATTCAGCCGCGTCCACGCCGAAGAAGGTTACATCCGCCGGCTGGTTGTTGGCGATGAAGTCCGCGACTACTCCTTCACAGAAGGCGACTACGCATTCCATCCATATGACGAACAAAGAGAACTTCAGACACTGAAGCACTTCCCTGCCCTTGAACGTTATCTTTGGCCATCGCGAACTGAGCTAGGGAACCGCGCAACGTTCTCTCGCGGAACATACTTCAGCGATGGACGGCCCTGGCACGAATGGCATCAGATTCCGAAAGATCGAGATGCCAGTCCGTGGTCGATTCCCTTTGCCTTCGTATCAACACATAACCATTTCGTGCTGGACCGGGGAGGGAAGGTGTTCAAACAGTCCGCGCCGGTGATCAAGTTGCCGGAAGGGGCGAGCGAGGAGGAGCATCTTCGACTACTCGGGCTGCTCAACAGCTCCACAGCCTGCTTTTGGCTCAAGATGGTGAGCCATAGCAAGGGAAATGGAGGCATCGGAGGCGGGATCTCAGATGAATTCTGGGAACACAGGCTTGAGTTCACCGGCACCAAGCTGGAAGAGTTTCCCCTCCCAGGACAATTCCCTGCTGCGATCAGCGTTGAACTAGATCGCCTTGCCAGAGCACTCACCGATGTGTCCCCACATGATCTCTGTCGCACGAATACCCCGAGTGCCATCCTCCTACGTGACGCTGCACAGAGATGGACTCTTACACGATCTCGAATGATCGCACTTCAAGAGGAACTCGATTGGCAAGTTTATTCGATCTACAATCTCCTCGATACAGATCTGAGCCTTCCCGAGCGCGAAGTTCCAGAAATCAATCTCGGCGAACGCGCATTCGAAATCGTCTCAGCGCGTCGAGCAGCCAAGGGTGAAGTATCCTACGAATGGTTCACTCGACACGGCTCCACCCCGATCACTGAAATCCCCTCCCACTGGCCCGACTCTTATAAACAAACGGTGCAGCGCCGCATCGACATGATCGAATCCAACCGCGCCATCAACATGATCGAGCGCCCCGAATACAAACGCCGCTGGAAAACCGAAGGCTGGGACGCCCTGCAGGAGAAAGCCCTCCGCTCCTGGCTCCTCGACCGCATGGAATCCCGTGACCTGTGGTTCGGCGATAACGGCCAACCACAGATCCTCACCCTGTCCAGGCTCATCGACCGCCTCGCCGCCGATGCGGACTTCGCCTCGGTAGCCGCCCTGTACGCCCCGCGCACCGAACTGGCCCAGGTGGTGGCCGACCTGATCACCACCGAACACGTCCCCTTCCTGGCCGCCCTGCGCTACAAACCGTCCGGCCTGAAGAAACGCGCGGACTGGGAACACGTCTGGGACCTGCAGCGCCAGGAAGACGCCATGCCGGACGGCCACGAGAAGAACAAATTCCGCGACGCGATCCCGGTGCCGCCCAAGTACACCTCCGCCGATTTCCTGCGCACCTCCTACTGGCAGGCGCGCGGCAAACTCGATGTGCCCAAGGAGCGGTTCATCTCCTACGGTGCGGCGAATATCGCCACCCCGCAGCTCTACGGCTGGGCGGGCTGGGATCACCGCGAGCAGGCCATGGCGATCGCCATCCACCTGGCCGAGCACAGCCTGTCCACCGAGGAGATCACCCCGTTCCTGGCCGGCCTGCTGGAACTGCAGCCGTGGCTGGACCAATGGCACCACGAGATGGACCCGGACTACGGCATCTCGCCCGCGGCGTTCCTCTCGGGTGATCGGCGCACCATCCAGGGCGAGCACGGCCTGACCGACGACGACCTACGCGCCTGGCGCCCGCAACCCGCCGCCCGCGGCGGCCGACGCGCCACGACGAAGACCAAGAAGACCGCCGCCACCCCCGCGAGCGGAAGCGACTGACAAGTCCCCGGCCGGGCTCCGCGCGGGCCGGACCAAGGAGAAAACGGACAGCAATGACCCTGATGGCGGGAGTGTAGCGGTGAGCGATCTCGAGGAAGGTATGCCCGTGGACGATCGGATCGCCGCCGTACCGTCCGGCGAGTTCATCGTCTACAGCACCGAAGACGGCCGAACCGAAGTGCAACTCCGCGCGATCAACAGCACCGTCTGGTTGACCCAACGTCAGATCGCGGATCTGTTCGACAAGAGCGTTCCGACGATCAACGAGCACATCAAAGCGATCTACGCGGATGACGAGTGTGTGCCCGAGGCAACTATTCGGAAATTCCGAATAGTTCGATCCGAAGGAGCGCGCACGGTCGAACGAGAGATCGACCACTACAACCTCGACGTGATCTTGGCCGTGGGCTATCGAGTCCGGTCCCCGCGCGGCGCCCAGTTCCGGCGCTGGGCCACCACGGTCCTGCGGGAATACCTGATCAAAGGCTTCGCGATGAACGACGCCCGCCTGAAAGACCCGCAGGGCGCCGACTACTTCGATGAGCTGCTGGAACGGATCAGAGACATCCGCGCCTCGGAGAAACGGTTCTACCAGAAGGTCAAAGACGTCTTCACCGCATCCAGCATCGACTACAACCCGAAGGCCGCATAACCCGACACCGTACGAAGGACGAACCAGAACTCTGTGTAGCCACCAGCGCAGGCCCCACGGTAGTCTTAGTGTGTTGCCAGGTAGTCTCGACGTTGTGGCTATCAAGCTCTTCTTCGCGCTGGCGCAGATGATGGCAGATGCCGGGGCCGACCTGACGCCCGACCAGGTTGCGCAGCTGATGCGGCGATGGCTAGCCGGAGAGGTGCGAGCATGCGGCGAGCCCGCCTACGACCCTGCCACCGGATGGCAGATGTTCCAGCTGTGGCTGCGTACCGACATCGGCCAGGCCGTTCAGGTCACCGGCCGGGTCACTCCGCCCGACTTCTACATCATCGATGTCCGGCCGCTGACAACCACCGAGACCGCCGAATTCGCCCAGTGGGAGACTCGCAAATGATTGACAACACCACGCACACCGACGATGTGCCCCCGGACCAGATGGCGCAGATCGTGGCCCGTGCCCAGCGCGGCCGCGCACCTGAGGTCAACGTGGCTCCCGACATCGAGACCGACGACCGCTTGAAGCCACGCTCGGTGAAGATGTCCGACGAGCTGGACTTGCGTGTCCAGCTGCGCGCCGCAGAACTCGGCATGAGCAAGAGCGCCTATTTCCGCTGGCTCGCCGAACGAGACCTGAAGAACGCCTACAGCGACGAACCAGAAATGGTCTCCCTGGAACAAGCGCGCGAGATCGCGACCCGCGCCGTGGACGAGGCACTGGGTCGGTTGTCCAACCGGCCCGGCCACGCCGCATGAATCACCCGGTCGGCGATGCTGTCGTGCCAACTCGATCTGCCGAGGCCAGGCCCATGACACCGCCGAGTTCAGGCGCGCAAAAGTGGAGCTGCGCGGGCCGGAACACGGTGTCCTCCGACTACCGACCGAACTGGCATGGAGTGGCCGGACCGAGTTCGATATGGACGACGCCTACGACCGGACCGCGGCCTACAAGATTGTCCTCGTGGAACCCCTTGATCAGCACCGCACTTCGATGTCGGGTGCGCCGTGGGCAGCGAACCATTTCTGCAGCTCTGCTGTGTCGAGCATGGTTCCCGAACCCACGTCCACCGGCCCTATGACCAGTCCACTGGCTCGTTCTACCAGGCAATCAGCCATATTCGCACCGGTCAGTCTCGTTCGTGCGAAGACACAGTCGCGCAGGTCCGCTTTCCGAAGATCTGCGCCGGACAGAGAAGTTCGCTGCAGGTGAGCCGCACGAAGATCGGCCGCCGTCAAATCGGACTGCGATAAATCGCTGTTCTGCATACTTGCCCGACAAAATATCGCATGGCGGGCATAACAACCCCGTGCGATAGTTTTACGGAGATCAGCCCCGCTCAGATCAGCTTCCTGGAGGTCGGCCCCAACGAGCCAAGCTGTGTAGAGATCGGCCCCGATGAGACGTACTTGCTTCATCGTCGCATCACTGAGTTCCGCTCCGAGTAGCTCCAGGGCAGACAAATCCGCGCCGGTGAAATCGAGTCCGGATCCATTGAGGAGTGAGGAACTTGTCAGCACAGCGGATGAATCAGCGGCAAGCCCTTCCAGATACTGTTCTAACGTGCGACGCGCGATCGCATCATCAGGCCAGCGACGCACTTCGTCAGGTGACCTTCCATATGAAGACGTCACGGTTGCCAGGCGATTTCAGGTGGCGCACTCACCACCTGAAATCGCCATGGTATTGAGGCTAACGCGGTCAGTCGTCGGCGGCTACCAGGAGAAGCGTCGAATTCGATGCCCTATCGATGAGGAACAATTCGTGGAATTCGGTATGAATGAACCCGTAGTCGTTGACGGCTGACTCGTCGAGTTTCCCGAGGATGTACCGGCTGGTCGATCTCCGAATCGGCTCCAATACTTGCTTTTCGACGAGATCCTTCAGTGCGGGAGGGATACTGCCGCATCGAGCCATCCACCGCTCCAGTAAGTCAGCGGCAGCCGTCGTATCAACCTGATCGTATGTGTCGGGATCGATTCGGTTGCGCCAGTAAGGGCCGTGGCATATGCCTTCCTGGTCGATGCCGCCACCGATGTAGTCATCGCGAAACTCGGTACTGCCGATCAGGGCCGCCAGAATTGCGTGATCGTCGGCTTCTGGCATCGAGATAGTGAACCTTTTCAGGTCAATCCACTGATAGCAATGACTACTCCCTGAATCGAACTCGAAGTTACGGAAGTTGATGAGCGATTTTCCGTCGTACTCGAGTACATACTTGGCCGTCACTGCCGAACTCCGATCTATTGCGCATGTCCGAAATTTCCAAATTATTGAGGAATGTGCCAGCGCTTGATATCGACTCCGGGTACATTATTGTAATCAATTGTAGCGCCACCCGATTGACTGAAGGGTCGGTACGTGACTGTTGATTTGGGATCACTGGATATTTCCCATACCTCGATGTCGCCTTTGGGCGTCGAGTTTACTCGAGGCGGTCCCAGCTTCTCGGTGAGCTCCGCGCGCGCTTTGTCCACCTGCTCCTGTGACACCATCTGAACGCCCGCCGCGTCCTCGGTCCCGATCAGCGCCCCGGAATCATCGGTGACCACATCTTTCACCGCCGCCGCTTTCTGCTGGGCTGTCTGTGCTGTGCCCGAGTCCCGGCCGCTGCCTCCACCGTCATTGGTGTCATCATCGTCGTCGATATGCACGCGCATGGCGATGATGCCCGCGAGGGAAGTGATGGTGGCGCCGAGATCTGGCACTTTGTCGAAAGCGCTGATGACGCCGACAGCACCTGCCGCGGCGACGGTGAGACCGACGACTCTGATCAGGTTGCTGGCTTGGTAGAGACTACGGATGGTCATAGCGGTCTCACCGACAGCGACCGCGACACCTCCCGCGCCCGCGGCCAGGCTGCCGCCGAAGGTGAGCAGAGCGGCGGCGACCGCGGCGGCGACGGTGAGCCCGATCGCCCACTCGGCGGTGGTGATCGCGGATTGGATCCCTCGGCCGACATCCACGGTTCCGCTGTGGTAGTCCGCGACCGGCGCGGCGACATTGACCGCCGCGGTGGCTACCTGGTCAGCGCTGGTACGCAGAATCGCGAACTGGTCCTGGATCAGTTGCCGATTCAGCGGGTCGTCCATGCCGTCGAACATCGCGGCGATCGCGTTGATGCGGGCAGCCGCGCCGGTGATGGTGTCGTTCGCGGCGAAGGTCTCCCAGGTGCGGGCCGCTTCGGCGAGTTTGTCGACGTCACCATTGGGTAGTTTGCCGAATTCGTCGACGATCTTCGCCACCAGCAGGCTGAAGAATTCCTCGACACCTCCGCCGTGGTGTACCCCGGTTCCGTTGTCGTGGACCGAAGTCGGGATCGTCACCTTGTGTTCGGTCATCGCGCGCACATCCGGACGCGGTGGCAGCGGATTACACCGGTTACCGACCGCGTAGTTGTAACCACTCGCGTAGAGGACGTAGCCGTAGTTCGTCAGCGCGTCGGCCAGGTTCGTGCACGACTGCATGGTGTCGTGCGCTATCCGGTCGTAGGTTTCGCCCCACTGTCTGCAGCCGGGTGCGTCGCCTGCCATGCCCGCGCATTCTCTTTTCACCGCGTCGTGCACCGGTTTGTCGGCCCGGCGGAGGTCGGCGGCGAGGTCGTGGCATTTCTCGGCGGCGTCGTAGTAGACCTGCCAGTCGACGATCACGACCCACCACTGCGCAGCATCGTGCGGTTGAGTTCGATGGCGCGGCTGTATCGTTGGTGCGCTTTGCGGGCGGCATCACTCATATCGCGGACACCTTCAGCGAATTCCCTTGCCCCAGCAGACCATTGACGGTGCGCCTCGGCGTAGGACCGGGCGGCGCCACTGTCCCAGCCGCTGCCGTGCAGGGCCGCGACCCGGCCATCGATCTCGTCGAGGTGATCGGCGAGGAATCCGGCCAGGCCACGCAAACGGGCGACGACGTGATCGAGGTGATCCAGATCGACACCGAACTGCGAACTCATGGCAGATCCAGACTGGAGCTACGCAGAGCGGCGGCGGTGTTCTCGTCGCGGGCCTGATAGGCATCGGCGCTGACACCGAGTTTCTCGGCCATACCGTTCAGCGCTGTAAGGATCTGGATACCGCCGTCACGGACGTCGGTCCACCCCTGCCCGAATTCGGTTGCCGCATCACCGGTCCAGCTGCCGTCGACCAGCGACTCCACGTCCTCGGCTGCGGAATCCAGCGCGGCGCGAAGCGCTTCGGCCACAGCGCCGACATACTGCCCGACCTCGCGTATCTCCTCAGGGACGACCGAGATACTCGGGCCAAGCCCCGATTCCCCCCTACCACTCATGAACCGGACGGTACCCGAGCCGGTACGAACACGTCCACCCAGCGCGACAACCCCATTCCCGGCACGGAACCGAACCGGACTGTGATCCACCGAACAACTCCGCGCCTATGCGCGGGTCGACCACGTAGGGCGCCGAGTACGGAGTAACGCGAACGTCGGCGGCGGCGTGGATACTACTGTCGAGACATGCCCGAGCCCGCAACACCGCACCCGGCCGTGTGGTTGCCTGCGGACGCCATTCGCCGCGAACACCGTGCGAGCACGGTGTGACCGACGCCCGACGCCCGCGACCCGCCGCCCACGGCGGCAGGCGCACCACGACGAAGAAGATCGCCGCGAACCCGGCGGAAGGAGACAACTGATGAACCGGCCTCCGCTGCTGCGCGACCTCATCGATATCAAGGAACACGTCGCGGGCTCCGACTATGTGCTCACCCTCGCCGACGCGGTGACCGAGGAGGGCTCGACCAAGGCCGTCACCGACTATGTGCTCACCGAGCGGCTGCTCGGCAATTTCGACGAGGCCCTGGCGCTGATCAAATCCGCGCTCGACGGGAACACCTCGAAACCCGCGTTCCTGCACGGCTCGTTCGGCGCCGGTAAATCGCATTTCATGGCGGTGCTGTATGCCCTGCTGTCCGGTAATCCGGCAGCCCGCGCCCGTACGGAGTTCGACTCGCTGCTCACCAAGCACGAGTGGTTGCTCTCGGACGGCAAGAAATTCCTCATGGTGCCGTATCACATGATCGACGCCAAGGCCATGGAGCAGCGGGTGCTCGGCGGTTATGTCGAGTTCGTGCGGGATAAGCATCCGGAGGCGCCGATTCCGCCGGTGTATCGCACCGACGCGCTGTTCACCGATCTGCGGCAGCTGCGCGAGACCATGGGCGAGCAGCAGTTCCTCGCCGCCCTCAACCGCGATTACGGCGCCGATACCGATGACGAATGGGGCGAGACCGCGGCGTTCTGGACCACGCAGCGCATCGACACCGCGCTCACCGCCGACGAAGCCCAGGACGGCAGCGGCCTCGACCTGGTGCACCCGACCACGCCGCGGGAGCTGCGCGCCAAACTGGTGCACGATGCGGGCACCACCCTACTGCCCGGGTTCACCCAGCGTGCCGCCGAGGAGGAAAGCGGCTTCATCTCCCTTGATGCCGGGCTCAGTGTGATCGCCGCGCACGCCGCCGCGCTCGGCTACGACGGCATCATCCTGTTCCTCGATGAGCTGATTCTCTGGCTGGCCAGCCTCATCCACGATGAGAAGCGGGTGGCGCGGGAAGCGAGTAAGATCACCAATTTCCGGGAGGGTGGCGACGCTCGGCGCGCGATCCCGATCGTCTCGTTCATCGCCCGCCAGCGCGATCTGCGTGAGCTGGTCGGCGAAGAACTCGCGGGCGCTGCGGAATCCGCCATTCAAGACGCGCTCAACCATGCCTCAGGCCGGTTCGATCTGATCAGCCTGGAAGACCGCAACTTGCCGCAGATCGCGCATGCCAGGCTGCTGAAACCGCGCGATGCGGAGGCGTCCGCGCAGCTCGACGCCGCGTTCGAGCAGACGAAGAAACTCGGCCCGAAGGTATGGGACACCCTGCTCGGCTCCGATGAGAGCACCACCGGCGCCGATGCGGCGTCGTTCCGGTTGAGCTACCCCTTCTCCCCCGCTTTTCTCGACACTCTGGTGCATATCTCGGCGGCGCTGCAGCGCTCGCGCACCGGTCTGAAACTGATGGGGCAGCTGCTGGCCGACCACCGCGATGAGCTGCGGCTCGGCGATCTGGTGCCGCTCGGCGATCTCTACGAACAGCTCACCAGAGGCGGGGACCGGCCGTTCGTCGCCGATAAGAAAGTGCTGTTCGACGCCGCCGACAAGCTGTACAAGACCCGGCTGCGCCCCTATCTGCTCAGCTCGTGTGAGATCACCGAGGACGATGTCGACACTTATCTGCATCGCCGCGCCACCATCACCGACCAGCAGCTCGCGGGTAAGTGCAAGAAGTTCGTCGGGCAGAACCGGCTGGCCTGCACGGTGCTGCTGGCGGCGCTCGCGCCGAGCGTCCCCGCCTTGCGGGACTTGACCATTCGCAGGCTCGGCGCGCTCAACCACGGCTCGATCACGACCATGATCCCGGGCCGGGAGGAGAGCGTGATCAAGGACATGATCGGCGAATGGGCCTCCCGGTTCCCGGAAATCAAGCCCACCGGCACCGAGCTGAATCCAGGGGTGCGGCTGGAACTGTCCGGTATCGATGTGGAGACGGTGCTGGCCAATGCCCAGGTCAACGACAATCCCGCCAATCGGGCGGCGTTGGCCCGCGATCTGCTGAGCGAGGAACTCGGCCTCGACCGCGCGAGCGGCCGTTTCGACGCCGATGAACTGCGCTTCGTCTGGCGGGGGTCCGCCCGCGTGGTGGAAGTGGTGTTCGGCAATGTCAGCGATGAGGACGCGCTGCCCGACCACGATCTGCACCCGACCATCGCAGGCCGCTGGCGCATCGTCATCGACCTGCCCTACGACGAGGGCGCGCACACTCCCATCGAAGATGCCGACCGCATCCGGCGGCTGCGGGAACAACAGGGCGATAACCATCCCCGCACCGTGGCCTGGCTGCCCACCCATCTGACCAAACCCCGCTTGGAGGATTTCCGCCGCCTGCTCGTGGTCACCAAAACACTGGCCGATCCGCACCGGTTCGACACCCAGTACGCCCAGCACCTGAATCCCGATAATCGGGCCAGTGCCAGGCAACTGCTGGAATCGCAGCGCGAAACGCTGCGCAAACAGGTGCTCGCCACCTTCAAGCAGGCTTATGGGCTGGCGGAGCGCAAACCCAATGACGTCACCGGCGATCTCGAGCAGCACTTCCACCCGCTGCCTGATATCGACGGGCTGACCGTCTCGATCGGCCAGTCCCTGCACGACGGCGTCCGCACCGTCGCGGGCAAACTGCTCGCCCACCAGTTCCCCGCCCACCCGGATCTGGACCAGCGGGCCACCGGTATCGCGGTGAAACCGGCCGAGGCGAAGCTCGTGTTCACACATATCCGGGCCGCCGCCGAAGCCAGGGACGGGCGCGTCGAAGTGCCCGCGAAGGACCGCCCGCTCATGGAGCGGATCGCCGGACCGCTCGGTTTGGGCCAGCAGAAAGAGGCCTATTTCGAGCTGTCCCGGCGCTGGGCCGATCATTTCCGCAAAACCGCGCAGAACCAGGGCAGCACCGGCGACCTCACGGTGAGCGAGCTCACCGCCTGGACCGATCTGCCCGAACCGCGCGGTTTGGAACCGCATATCGCGCATCTGGTGATCGCATCCTTCGCGGAAATGGACGATCGGGTCTGGGTGCGTGGCGTCCCCATCGATGCTCCTGATCTCACCAAGATCCAGTCCGGTGACGCCCTGCGCACGCAGCCGCTGCCAAGCGAATCGGACTGGGAGACTGCGCGCCACCGGTTCGAGGTGATCTTCGGCGATAAGGCGCCCACCCTGCGCCGGGGCAGCCTGGTGCAACAGCTCGCGCGCCAGATCACCAGTGCCGCGACGAAGTATCACGATCCGGCGCTCCGGTTGGTCGAACAGCTGGAACAGCATGCCGATTTCCTCGGGCTCGACGACGCCACGCCCGGCGGACGGCTGGCCATCGCCCGCCGGGCGGTCGAGCTGCTGACCGCGCTGTGCAGCGCGGGCGGCGGATCAGCAGGCGCGAAGAAAACCGTCGAAGCGCTTGCCCGCTTCGATCTGGGCGAGCCGACTCCGCACCGCTACGCCACCTCGATCAAATCGGCCGAGAAAGTGATCTCGGCGCTCACCCACACCGCGTGGGCGAATCTGGAACAGGCCCGCTACCTCGGTCCGGAAGGCGCCGCACTGCTGGACGCGCTGCGCACGGTCGCCCGCAATGAGCAGCGCTCCGCCGATCTGGCCGAGGCACTGCGCAGCACCGATACCAAGGTCACCGAATTGTCCACCCGTAAGCTGCGCGAGGACGCCGAACGCAAGCGACGCGAGGAGGCCGAACACCGCGAGCCGCAGGCGAAGCTTGCGGAGAAGTCCACCGGACCGGCAGATCGTGTGCTCCGCTCACCGAACGGCGGTATCCCTCTCGATGCGCACACGAAAGACGGACACCGGGAATCAGGACTCGCCGCCAACGGGCACTCGACCGGCGCCGAGGTGCACACCGCCCGCCGTTCCGGGAAGTACACCACCACGGCGGGCGAGGCGGTCGAGTCCTTCGCCGCGGAGCTGGCGGAGCTGGCCGCACGGGAACCGGGAGCCACTATCTCGATTCTCTGGCGGGTCGTCGAATGACCAGCGCTGTTGCGGCAACCGCCCTGCCCCTGTCGAGAACGACAGTCGCGCAGTATCTCTCGTCGCATAAGCGGCTCGCGGAAACCCTCGGTACCGAGGGCACACCCGTGACCCTGTTGCTGCGGGGCGCACCGGGGTGGGAGGGTGAGTCCGTCCTTGCCCTCACCGGCGACCGCCACGCACGGGTGATGGCCGCGGCATCGCCGCTGGCGGTGCACGAGGCGGTGCTGGCGCATGCCCGCGAGATCGGTCCCGATCCTCGGGTGCTCGTCATCCTCACCGATATCGAGGAACACGATCTCGATCCGGCGATCCTCGCCCGCACCCATCGCGGCCGGGTGCATACCGTCGACCGCTGGGATGTGGTGCGGGAAACCTTCGGCGCCAATGACATCGACCCACGACTTCGCCGCGAAGGCTGGGCCTGCGAGGCGCTGCTCGACGCCACCGGCGCACACCGCTGGCCGACCGAACTGGTGGGCGGAACGCTCACCCGCACCCCGGCGCTGGCCGCGCTGACCGCGCGCAGACTCGATCTCGGCCAAGTCGGCGACCGCATCGACCCGTTCACCCTGCTCGACTGGTCCCAACGTCAAGGCGGTCCAGCGCTACTCCTCGGCCTGCGAGCTCCGGAACGCGAAGGAATCACCGAATTCCTCAGCGAGACAGACCAATCCGGCGCTACCGGTCGTATGGTGACCACCCTGGCGCACACCGGGCACGGTGACGAGGCCGTGGCCTACGGGCTGGTATGCGCGGCCCTATGGGAACATGCGAGCCCGAGCAATGCGATATACCAGGCGCGGGGTCGCGTAGAGCGCTGGCTCGGCGATTCGCCGCCCGCGGCAGGCGAAGCGCTCGACCAGCTGCTCGCCGCCTTCGGCCGCAGCTGTGAGCAGTACCTTCGAGGTCAGCTGGTCCGAGCGCGCACCGCCACCGAACTCAACGACGAACCCGACGACGCCACGCGCCTGGCCCGCAAAATCGCCGATACCGTCCTCACCCGCGCGGATCAGCTGGTCCGGCAATTCGGCGCCGACGCGGCCGCGGCGAGCAGCCCGATCCTGCACGCGGGTCTAGCGGCCCGCTTCACCGCCGCAGGCGAAGCCCTCGGCCGCGGCCGGGTCGAGGAGATCGACGCGGCGGTCACGCGGTTACACGACCACGGCCTCGCCCCCGATCACCGAGTCAGGATCAGCCGGGTCAAGATGGCGCAGCGGCTCACCCGATGGCTGCACACCGATCCGGATCCGACCGTCGATACCGTCGCCGAGGCGCTGGACCGGCAGCTGCGCGATACCGCGTGGGCTGATCGCGCCCTCGACTACCTCGAAGCGGGCGGTGACGAAGACGCCGCGCTGCGGGTCGCCTATCGCACCCTCATCGACCGGACCCGCGAAATCCGGCGCGAATTCGACCGAGAGTTCGCGAAAGTACTCGCGGTGTGGACACAGTCGGGCAGCGCTCCAGGCTCGATGCTCACCGTCGAGACCTTCCTGCATCGCATCGTACGCCCACTCGCCGCCACCCAACGGGTGCTGCTGATCGTCGTGGACGGGATGAGCGCCGCCATCGCCACCGAACTGGCAGGCGAACTGCGCGGCAACTTCGCCGAATACAACCCGCTACCAGGAGACGGCCCGGACAAGCGCTGCGCCATGGCCGCAGCGCTGCCGAGCCTGACCTCGGTATCGCGCACTTCGCTGTTCGCTGGCGCCCTGCGCAAAGGCGATCAAGCGACCGAGAAGCGGCTGTTCTCCGAACAAAATTTCTGGGGCGCCAAGCGCGCGCGGGTATTCCACAAAAACGATCTGCGCAGCGCGCCCGGCGACCGTTTCGGCACAGATCTGCACGCCGCCCTCGCCGACCAGGACACACATGTCGCCGTGGTGCTCAACACCATCGACGATCGCCTCGCCAAGGAGAGCAAACTCGACGACTCCGGCTGGGAAGCCAGGGAAATCGGTGATCTGCGCGCCCTCATGGGCGCGGCCACCGCGCACGGCATGGTCGTGCTGATCACCAGCGATCACGGCCACGTCATCGATCGGCACGGCGTACCGGTGGCGGCCGACGCCATCGCCTCGGCACGACACCGCCTGCCCGTCCCAGGCCACGACCACCTCGCCGACAGCGAAATCGCGCTACACGGTCCCCGCGTGGTCTGGCCGGAACCCGGCGCGTCGATCGTCGCCCTCTGGGACAACGACTCCCGCTACAGCGCGCAGAAAGCCGGATACCACGGTGGAGCCGCCCTCGCCGAGATCACCATCCCGGTGCTGGCCTTCCTGGCGTTCGACACTCCCCCGCCCACCGGCTGGCTGGAAGTGAACGCGCAAAAGCCGCCGTGGTGGCGAGACCCTGATGACGCACCCCTGGCCGCGACCGGGCCGAAGGCCACGGTCGAAGTCGTCAAACGGGTCACCCGCAAGGCCCGCGAGAACCTGACCGACCAGATCTCGTTCGACATCGCCATGCCGGCACCGGCCATCGAACCGGCAGCAGACACCTCGAATCCGGCCGATGTGCTGATCTCCAGGCTTTTCGAATCGGAGATGTTCGAAGCACAGCTCGAACAGTTGTCCCGCAAACCGGTCCGCACCAAGCTGAAGACCGCGATCCGAGCCCTGCTCGATGGACCACAACCCATCACGGCCCTGGCGCAGCGGGTGGGTTATCTGCCCGACCGCGCACGGGGCTTCGCCGCGATCCTCGTCCAACTGCTCAATGTGGACGGCGTCCAAGTGCTGGAAACGCTCGGTGACGGCCGCACGCTGCGGCTGCACACCACGCTGTTGCGTGACCAGTTCGGGCTGCCGCGGTGACCGACGACAGCCACCAGCCATGCAAGACTTGGCCGGTGAGTACTGTGCAGCCGCTCTCGGTGAGTACGGCCCGCCGCAGGGCCGTGATCGATGCCCTGCGGCGCGGCGCTGTCCCCGACAGCGGGCTCGATCTGCTCGCCACCGGGCTCGATCGGTTCGAATCTGCGCTGGACGCCGAACTCGACGCCGTCGCGGCAGGTGGCGGGGTCTTCAAGGCGGTGCGCGGGGAATACGGATCGGGTAAGACGTTCTTCTCCCGCTGGCTCGGCGAGCGGGCCAAACGCCGCAATTTCGCCGTCGCGGAAGTACAGATCTCCGAAACGGAGACGCCGCTGCACAAACTGGAAACGGTCTATCGCAGGCTCACCGAACGGCTCGGCACGTCCAGCTTTCCGCCCAGTGCGCTGCGGCAGGTGATCGACGCCTGGTTCTACGCCCTGGAGGAAGACGCCATCGCGGCAGGCGCCGCCGAGAACGATCTGACCGCGGCCGTCGATCAACTCATGGCCGCACGATTGGCCGAAGTCTCCCGACACGCGCCGTCGTTCGCGGCGGCCGTGCGCGGCTACCGGACCGCCGTACTCGGTGGCGACGAGGCCACCGCGGCAGCGGTGCTGGCCTGGCTCGGCGGACAGCCGAATGTCGCCGCCGCCGCCCGCCGAGCCGCAGGGGTGCGCGGTGACCTCGACCATTTCGGCGCCCTCGGCTTCCTCCAGGGTCTGCTGACAGTATTGCGCGATTCCGGCCACCGAGGTCTGCTGGTCGTGCTCGACGAGGTGGAGACCCTGCAGCGGGTGCGCTCCGATGCGCGGGACAAGGCGCTCAACGCACTACGCCAGCTCATCGACGAGGTGTATTCCGGCCGCTTCCCCGGTATGTATCTACTGATCACCGGCACCCCCGCCTTCTTCGACGGGCAGCAGGGCGTACAACGGCTGCCACCGCTGGCGCAGCGGCTGGCCACCGATTTCACCACCGACGCGCGGTTCGACAACCCGCGTGCGGTGCAGGTGCGCCTGCCCGGATTCAGCCTCGATTCGCTCACCACGCTCGGGATCACCATTCGCGATCTGTATGCCGAGGGCAGCGCGGACGGCACCAGGGTGTCTACCGTGGCCGACGATGCGTACATCGCCGATCTGGCGCGGGCGGTGACCGGGTCGCTCGGCGGCAAGGTCGGCGTCGCGCCGCGGCTGTTTCTCAAGAAACTGGTCGGCGATGTGCTCGACCGCATCGATCAGTTCCCCGATTTCGATCCCCGACAGCACTATCGGCTCACTGTCGGCTCCACCGAATTGACCGATACCGAGCGCAATATCGTCAGCGCCGACGATATCGACCTGGATCTGTGAGCGATCCGGCCGCGGCTCGGATCGAGGCAGTAGTCGATCCGATCGACCGGCTCGACCAGGTGATCGTCCATCACCTCGTCAACACCCTTGGCTGGCCCGACCTGCGCCCGCTGCAAAAAGCATCGATCGAGCCGCTGCTGCGCGGCACGGACGCGATCCTGCTCGCGCCCACCGCGGGCGGTAAAACCGAGGCCGCGTGCTTCCCGTTGCTCACCGCGATGACCAGGGACGACTGGCGTGGGGTTTCGGTGCTGTATCTGTGTCCGCTCAAAGCTCTGCTGAACAACCTCGTCACCAGAGTCGATGGCTACGCGCAGTGGGTTGGCCGCCGGGCCGCGCTGTGGCACGGCGATATCGGCGAATCCCAGCGCAACCGCATCCGCCGCGAACCGCCCGATATTCTGCTGACCACCCCGGAATCATTGGAAGCCATGTTGATCGGGGTGAAAACCGAGCACGACGAACTACTCGGCGGCATTCGGGCGGTCGTCGTCGACGAGGTGCACGCCTTCGCGGGCGACGATCGCGGCTGGCATCTGCTCGCCGTACTGGAGCGCCTGCACCGGGTGGCCGGACGGCCGATCCAGCGAGTGGGTTTGTCTGCGACCATCGGCAATCCCCGCGCCCTGCTGACCTGGCTGCAGGGCTCCGGCGCCGGGAAACGGTCCGGCACGGTCATCGCGCCGGATCTTCCGATACCCGCAGGTACCGCCGAATCATTGTCGGACTCGCCTGCGCCGCGGATCTTCCCTGCCCGTACCACCGCACCACGCCCACCCGGCGAGGTGGAACTGGACTACGTCGGCTCACTCGACAATGCCGCCACCGTGATCGCCGCCATGCACCGTGGCGAAAAACGGCTCGTCTTCTGCGATTCCCGCCGCCAGGTGGAACAGTTGGGTGCGGCCCTGCGGGCACGCGCGGTCACAGTGTTCCTCTCGCACGCCTCCCTGTCCGCCGACGAACGCGCCCGCGCCGAACAGGCCTTCGCCGAAGCCCGCGACTGCGTGATCGTCTCGACCTCAACCCTCGAACTCGGCATCGACGTCGGCGATCTGGATCGCGTCATCCAGATCGACGCCCCTGCCACCGTGGCATCGTTCCTGCAACGCATCGGCCGCACCGGACGCAGACCAGGCAGCACCCGCAACTGCCTGTTCCTTGCCACCGGCACCGATGCCATGATCCAGGCCGCCGGATTACTGCTGCTGTGGCAGCGCGGCTGGGTCGAGCCTGTCACCGCGCCGGCACAACCCCGTCACCTCGTCGCCCAGCAACTGCTCGCGGTCACCCTGCAGCACGGCACACTGGGCGATCAGCTCTGGTGGCGGGAATGGAACGGGCTGCCGCCCTTCGACCGATCCGCCGAACCGATACTGGCACATCTGATCACCGCCGGATACCTCGACTCCGACCAGGGTCTGCTGTTCATCGGCCCCGAAGCCGACAAACGCTTCGGCAGCAGGCATTTCCTCGAACTCACCGCCTCGTTCACCGCGCCACCACAGTTCACCGTGCTCGCCGGACGACAGGAGATCGGCCGGACCGACTCCTCGGTCCTGACCGACAACCGGCCCGGCCCCCGGCTCCTGCTGCTCGCTGGCCGCAGCTGGCGGGTCACTTACATCGACTGGAAACGGCGGCGGGCCTTCGTCGAACCTGCCGAGGGCGGCGGAATCGCGAAATGGTCGAGTACGGGTGTTCGCGGCCTGTCCGCCGAACTGACCCGCGCGATGCGCGCGGTGCTGCTCGGCGAGGACCCCGAGGTATTACTGACCCGGCGCGCCCGGCGCGCACTCACCGAGGAGCGCGCCCACCGCGGCGGAACAGTCACCGCCGACGCCACGCTGATCACCGCAGCTACCGGTGGCGCCCGCTGGTGGACCTGGGCCGGCTACCGCGCGAACGCCACCCTCGCGGCGACCCTCGACGCCGTCGCGGCTCCGGACCAACGCCCCACCGACTTCGCGGTCCGGCTCCGAGACGACCTGACACCCCAGATGTGGCGGGCGGCAATCCGCTCCGTCGACCCCGAACGACTCACCCTGCCCGGCATCGATCCCAGGGCCGCCGCCGGACTCGAGTTCTCCGCACTGCTGCCCGAACACCTGGCGATGGCAAGCGTCGCCGCCCGGCTCGCCGACATACCCACCGCCAGAGCCGTGCTGACCGAACCGACCAGGTGGCGTGGCAATTCACCGTGACAGGGTCGCGACCCCGATACCCGGAGATCGCTGCACCCGGGCCGTGGCGGCAACTCTCCCAGCCTGGCGTATCCGCGGCGATGGCCGAGGTGGCCGAGCTGCCCGTCCCGGATGCCGCCGAAGTGGAGTCGGCCGGGCTGATTCCAGAGATTCCCAGCTCATATGCAGAGACACCGAGCGGCACAGCACCGATATCCCGAAGAAACCAACCGGTCTTGCACTCGAGTAGTATGCACCGCAGGATCTGTTGTGGTATCAGGTATTACGCCCGCACACCAGTCGACCGCTCTCAGGGGGACACATCGTGGCACTCGACAGTCCGAAGCTGCAGGATGTTCTGAAGCAGATCAGGGCAGGCGCTATGCAGCTTCCGGACTTCCAGCGCGACTGGAAATGGGACGACCAACGCATCCGCGAGCTGATCGCCACTATCACCCTCGACTACCCCATGGGGGTGGTGATGACCTTGGAGACCGGCGGCAAATCCCCGTTCCGAGCCCGCCCGCTCACCGGGGCCGAAACCGCGCAGCCGACGGAACCCGACCTGTTGCTCCTCGACGGGCAGCAACGCCTCACATCGCTCTTCCAGGCGCTCTATATGGATGTCCCTGTTCGTACCACCGACGCTCGCGGCAATGAACTGCACCGGTGGTACTACATCGACATCGAGAAGGCCGTCGGCCCTTCGGCGGATCGCGATGACGCCATCGTCTCGGTGCCACCCGACCGGCAGGTGCGCGCCAAATCCACCCGCACTGTCGAGCTCGACCTCACCGATACCGAATCCGAGTGCCGTGCCAAGCATTTCCCGCTCAACATCGTCTTCGACACCGATCGGGTACATACCTGGATGCGCGAGTTCGTGAAGCTCGACGATGCCAATTGGTCTCTGTGGTCGAGTTTCGACCAGGCGGTGCTGCAGAAGGTCCGCTCGTTTCTCATCCCGATGATCCGGCTCGAAGCTGCCACCACGCCTGATGCGGTGTGCTCGGTTTTCGAGCGGGTCAACACCAACGGCGTACCGCTCAATGTGTTCGAGCTGCTCACCGCCACCTATGCCGGTGACCGTGACTACGAGAGCCGCCACTCGGATTACTACCGGCTGCCCGATATCTGGTTGGACATCAAAAAAGATCTCACGACATCCTTCCCTGTGCTCGGGCAACCGGAAATCAACTTGGAGAACGGTCTCAGCAGTGCTGACTTCTTGCAAGCAGTCGCGCTGGTGTACACATGGGAACGCAAACAGCACGGCCACACCGCATCAGTGTCGTGCAAGCGTCGCGATCTGCTGAACCTGCCGCTGCCGGACTTCGACCGCCTCGCTCCCCGGTTACGCACGGCCTTCGCCTGGGTCGGCGAATTCCTCACTCGGCAGTGCATCGTCCACCCCACCGACCTCCCCTACCGGACACAACTCATGCCGCTGGCTGCTGTCCAGGCGATCCTTGGCGATCGCATGGACGATCCGGTTGTGCTGAGCCGGATCACGCGCTGGTACTGGTGCGGGGTTCTCGGCGAGATGTACAGCGGGTCAACCGAGAGTCGAATTCCGCGTGATGTGGAGCAACTGATCGAATGGGCGCGACCGGATGGCCGCACTCCCGATACAGTCGCCGAAGCAGTCTTCCTCGAGGATCGGCTCGATACCCTCAGTACCCGGAACAGTGCCGCTTACAAGGGGATCTACGCTCTGCTGGTCAAGCAGGGCGCGGTCGATTGGTACTACCACCACGAACCCCTGGCTCCGAGTACGATGCTGCAGAATGCGGTCGACATCCGCCAGATCTTCCCCAAAAACTGGTGCGCCCGCAACAAAATCCCTGCTTCGAAAGCGAATTCGATCGTCAACAAAACCATGCTCTCCCATCGGGCCAGTCGCAACCTGCTCGGATCGCCGAGTTCCTACCTCCCCGTGCTCGCCGGCGAATCCGGAACCCGAGACGAATGGTTCGACGATATCGTCGCAACACATCTGATCGATCCCGCCGATCTGCGTACCGATGATTTCGATAGGTTCTACGTCAATCGTTCCCGGCAGTTACTGCGACTGGTGGAAAACGCCATGGGCAAGGGAACTCTCTTCCGAGAGCCGACAGCACGGTGACCGCGCCGGAAACCCCGACGCCCGAAGATATCGAGAAACTGCGGGGCACTGATCCGACAGTATCGGAGCTGCTCGCGTTCTTCGGCTTTCGTTACCGCAATTTCGAGTCCGTACCGATGATCGGTGCGGCACTCGCGAACGCCGGGCTCACCACCGAGCCCTCGTTCATCACCTGCGGACACAATGCGACCGTACGGATCATCGATCTCGACGAGACCGCGGCGAACTCGACGAAGGACGCGAAGGAAACCGAGGAACCGGACACCCTACCGACACGCCCTTTCCTCGTCAGCGATATCCCTTCCGCCACAGCTGGTTTGACCTCGGTCACCTCCGCGCACACGCTCACCTATGCGCTACACCTGATGCAGACCGAGAACTACTCCCAGATACCTGTCATCGATGGTAAGTCCAGCCTCAAGGGAGTAGTCACCTGGAAATCGGTCGCCATCATGTGTCTGAAATCCGAGGAACCTACGCTCACCAATGCCATGCAAAATCCGCATACCGTAGAACTCCATCAGGACTTGTTTCGAGAACTCTCCGACCTCTGCGAATACGGGTATCTCCTGGTGCGTAACAGCGACGGCGAATTGAACGGAATCATCACCACCACGGATATCACCAACCGCTTCCACGAAACGGCTCTTCCGTTCTTCCTGGTGGGTAAAATCGAACTCCAGTTGCGCTCCTGCCTCGGTGCACGACTCACCCCCGACGCCATACGCGCAGTCCAAGGGAGGAACAAGACCGGAGATATCAGCGACCTGATGTTCGGTGACTATCTCAAACTATTGCGTCCGAACAATCAGAACGCATCGTTCGATGCCGCTGCGGCAGCGAATTGGCAGGCGCTCGGCTGGCGTAGTATCGACCGAACCAGCTTCATCGATCATCTCACCCGAGTGAAGAACATACGCAACAATATCGCCCATTTCGACGCGAAGCCCCCGAGTGTGGCGGATATCGAAGATCTCCAGAAGTTCTCGACACTGCTCAATATACTGAACTAGCGGTCGTCTCCGCATGTGAGGGCGAGAGGCGACCGGCTGGAGGTGCGCTCTTCCGAAAGCCGTTCAACGAGCGGAGCGGCCGAAACCTTCGAATAGATTCCAGGAGTGGCTGTTCTGGACGACATGGAGGTAGTAAGCATAGTTCGCGGTACTCATCGCCAGACCGGCGACACCGAATCCGACGATCCGGATCCAGGTATCGGACAGGCCTGCGATTGCGATCACCGCACCGGCCGCGACACCTATACCGAACAGCGTCAACCCTTTGCGCCACATGCCCTTCACGAAGAAGTAGATCGGCCCGAACAGAAAGGCGAGGAAGTTCGAGTTCAACATGATCCGCTTACCGATCGGTAATGCTCGGTACGCCTCTCGGGCCGCCGGAGTGGACCCGGGGATCCCGTAGGCGTCGTAGAAAGCGAAGCGCTCCTGCCAGCGAGGCGACAGCTCAGGGGATGTAGACAAATCCGACATGGATGTACGATATACGACGGCCTCCGGCAATCGGAGCGTCCGGTCTATACGCAGGCCTTGATCGCCGCGTCGCTCGCCTCATCGTACCGTTCCCAGGCTTCCACAAATATGTCCACATCGACGGACCTGATTACCAAACTGTTCATTTCGTCGGCAAAATCTTTTGTGGCCGCGATGTATTCGACAAATACGGAGTTCTTTTCGGCGGCAACGTCGTTCACACGCAGGGCTCCCTCGACGCTGTTGCCTGTGTCGCTGAGAGCGGCTCCCGCGTTACGGGCAGCGGCTTCCACGGCTTCGCGATCGGCTTGCTCGTCGAGGCGACGTTCAAAGGTGTCGATCTTGAAATCGATCTCCATCGCTCCGGCGACGAGCGGTGCGCAGACCATACCGAGCGCGGCGGCCGCTCTGGACGACGACGCTGCGCTGGATGAGCTGGCGACCGAGGAGCGATGTGCGGCGAGGTCCGTGTCATTGACGGTGGCCCGGCCACTCACAGCATGTGTGCATCCCACAGTGATGAGCCCGCCCCCAACGGCCATCGCGGCCAAGATCAGACCGGCCACACGCGCATTCAACAGCAGACCCCTCCGAGATCGGTGACCGAGATGAACTTACCGGACCGAACGAGAAGTAGCCATCCCGCGCTCTCGGCAGTTCGCCAACAGGTTGACGAACCTGCGACCACGTTTTCACCACACGGGTCGGGCCAGAGAGGTGACCATGGAACTCACCGAGCGACAACGCCATACGCTGGGGCTGATCTGCGATACGTTCCTCCCGGAGCAGGGCGAGCAACCCCGGGCGACCGACCTCGGCACCGTCGACGTAGTCGCCGAGCTGCTCGGCCGTAATCCGCGGGCAACCGAGCGCCGCGCGTTTCTTCGTTTGCTCGATATCTGGGACTCACGCGCATTCGCCCTGAGCATCGGGTGAGGCTGCGGGCGCCCGAAGGATCTACACCGGTCATCAATCGACGGCGGTCCATGAGCCCGCGCGGCCCGGCACCAGGGACGACTTCTTCACGCAATGTCGCACCACCGGATACGGTCCTGGGTGCTGCGCGATGGGTGCTCTGCACATCATGGGCTCGGCCAGGATGTGCGGTTCACCGAAGATATCGACGACCGATCCGGACGGTGCCACCTGGAAGGTAACGAATCTCGTTGTGGCCGAAGGCTCCTGCTTCCCGACCTCGTCGAGGGTGAACCCGATGATCTCGATCGCCTATATGAACGCGACGCGGCTGGCGAGCCGGCTCGGCCGTTAGCGCGGACGGGTGGTCGGATCGCGCTCGGACAGTCGGAGTGCGGCTGTGCGCACAGCCCGCCGACCGTGCGTCACCGACGGTAGTCGAATGGTGGTCGAACAGGGCTGTGATGCCGCCAAAACACTCCGCTCGTCCGCTTCGAACATCGCCGACCGGTATGAATGTCTGAGATCGTGCCCTCACCGCACAGTATTCTCGTCATCCCGGATTCGTCGTATCACGTTTCCAATCAAGGTAATGAAAAGCTCAGTGCTGCATTGATATGCATACCAGATGGATCGTGTGCAATCAGCGCGTCGGGGTCGGTGTCGTCGGATCCGGCATTTTCTGGATGAACGGGTCCGGTTTGAACGCCTCACATACCTGCGCCATGGCTTCTTTTGTCATCTTCAAATCGATGCCGTTATCCACCCACAACCACCGCGGGCCATCCGGCACGGATCCGTCCGCGGCCGGGCGGTCGGTCCATTGAACCTGCGGGCGAAGTAGCGAGTATGGGAATGGGTCGCTCGCTTCAGGACCGAGGGTTCTGCCATCATTGAACATCGCGTACTGCCCCGGCGTGTCGTATACGCATATGGTCACTTCAACAATTCCGTCAACTAGTTCCCTAGCACCGACCGCCCGCTGTGTCAGCCCCCCGGTATCGTCGACGAACCCGGACGATCGCCATGGGTCGAGACGCTTATCGGCTTCCGGTGCTATTTTTCTGCGGTATCTCGGGCGAACACTGTCCGCCTCCCTGGGATCGAGCATACGAAGATCCTCGACCGACATCTCCAGCGCAAACTGTGTCGCTGACAAAAGCCTTCCCTCCAAGGGCACCGCTACCTCGGTATAGAACTGCACGGGCGGGTACGGGGAAGATCTCATCGTAGTCGTGGTGGCACTGACGGCATCATTATTCATGTCTTGCCGGGCGCAAGAAATAGACATCGCTACCGCAAGAATCGTAACAGCGACTACCGACGTCGATGACATACGAATCATTCGTCATCCTCCTGGTCCTTCTGGTCGACCAGGCGATTGGCATACGACTGTTCATAGTCTTTGACATACTGAGAAAGTTTATGGTCCTCCAGGAAGTCATTGAACACCCGAAGCATTTGAGAATTGCTATTGATGCTACGGATATCGACAGGCCCCTCGGGGGTATGCAGTTCAGACGGAAGGGTGCCCGCCCCATACGCGGCATTCAATATAGACTGGTGCGCGTTGTCTACGGCTTCGGGAACCAGGTTCGCTTTATCGGGCAGTTCCATGTACTCGTATTCAGGCTTACCGAGCCATTCCTGAACTTTGCCCTCCATGAGCTCACCAGGGTCCACACCGGTCATTCCGGTCACCCTGCCCACACCGGGGACCTTGCCTGCCAATTCGTTGGTGACTTCACCCGCGATCGTCGCACCGACCATCTTCGCCCGGTGCAAGGCATCGGTCGGATTCAGCGCTTCCTCACCCTTTAGTTGGTCCTGGTGGACCAGTGCGTCGGAGATCGCTTGGTCGATACGGCCCTGCAGCGTCCCCGCGTCGCTCGCCGCAAGTGCGTTGGGTACCTTCTCCGGAGATTTCTGCAATATCTCGGTGAGTTCTTCGATACGTCTCTGTTCGGCCGCGGCTGTAAGAGTGAGCCTGCCTTCTTCGGAGTACCCACCCAGTTGCAATAGCCGATTCGCTTCCGAGGCGCGGAGTTCGACCCGACCGTCGTCCAGGACAATACTCTCCCCATAGCCCGCGAACCGGCCCGGCGTACTCACTGCGTCGAGATTCGCGGCGAGTGCCTTGCTCACCGACGTCGCGAGTTCCGGGCTGTTGGCGAATCCCTCTTTCTGGTTCTCCCAGACATCCTCCGAGGCGAGTACCTCACCCATCTCGACAAATGCCGCGCGTCCACGGTGGCCGCGCGGGTCATCGGGCGGTAGCTGCGATTCCTCGGTGATGCGGTCGATGAGGGTCGCGGCGCCACGTCCCTTATCGGATTCCGACCAGTCGTAACCAGTCAGTGCTCGTACCGTCTCTTTCGAGTCGTAGCCCTCCGGCATACCCTCGCCGGTCCAGATCCTGTGCGCGGCATCGTTGTTGCGTCCGGCGAATTCCGCAAGGCCGCCTGCGGTGCCGTCGTACCGGCTCTGGCTGATATCGGTGAAGTACCTGCCTCCATCAGGGTTCTCAACCATATCCGCTGCCTTGAGGTACATCTGTGTACCCAGCTCGGCGCCCGGTTGGTAGCCGGGGTCGGCCTGGTTGACGAGGGACGCCAGTTGCGAGGCTTCCTCCAGGTGCACCTGCTTCGCCCACGCAGGCCCGTGTTCCTTCGCACCCGGCCAGGAATCGTCCGATACCCGTGCCTCGAGGAGTTCGCGGATATCCTGAGGCACCGCCTGATAGCTGCCCGCGTCGAGAAGTCTTCCATCGGAACCACGCCCGGTGCCGATATCTTCGTTGCTGATGATCGCGAGCCCGTTGGCCAAGGAGTCCCGCTGTGCTGCGGCAACAGTGTTGCCTGCCTCCTCCTGAACTCGCAGATGCTCGCTCAATGCGAGGACACCCTCTTTGCCCGCGGAGTTGTAGAACTGGCGGTAATAGTCCTGAACTTCCTCGGGAAGCGAATCGACCTCGCCCCCTTCGGCGAGGACTTTCAGCTCGGCGTCCGTCAATGGATGCGGAGGCAATTGGCTTGCGATCCGATCCAGAACAGCGGGATCACGCATGGACACAGGTGCGTCGGCCCAGTCCGCCATGGCCTGACCGTCTTGTTGTCCGAGCCGCCCGGTCTCGTCCTCAGCGGCTGAGACGTCGAGACCCGACCCGAGGAGATCACCTGCTGAACGAACGATATCGGCCTGGGTGGTGATGCGGCGGGCGACATCGGACACAGCGTCGTTCAGCGCGAAATACGCGCTGTTGATCAGCCCTTGGTGGGCATCGACGGTTTCTTCGGATGAACCGGATACCCGCCAATCGTCGGCGACCGTCAGCGCGGCGCCTTCCGCATCGGCGACCTTGCCGAGGAGCACCGTACGATACGACACGAGCGTGGCGACGGCTTGGACCAATACCTCCGCCAGGTCCTCCACCTCCACGGTCAATTTGCGCCCCTGATCGTGGTCTTCGAGCACTCGATCGTAGGCCGCGTTGTATGCCGCGCCGGACCAGTCGTCGCGCACGTCGGTGAAGTGTTTCTTCGCTTTGTCGAGGTGCTGCAGGCAATCACCGTTCTTCTCGACCAGCGTTGCGGCCCAGTGCTCGAGCGCACCGAGGTCCCACTTGTCCACCTGTGATCGGGTAGGCATCAGCGCCTCCCCACCGGGATCACATCGATCGCGTTCATCCTGCGGGCGAATTCGGCATCGGTGGTGTCGAGATCATCGGCGCACTCCTCGGTGAGCGCCGATACTTTGCGCATGCGCCCGGCGACCCGGAGATACGCGCCCTCGACGAGTTCACTCGCCTGCGCACAAACCTGCGGAATCGTGCATCCGGGCAAAGCATCGGCGAGCAGACCAGCCCCCGTGCGAACATCGATATCGTCGACATCCTTACCGATACCGTCGAGCACCGACGCGAGCTTGTTCAGCTGGTCGATATCAGCCTTCAGCATGCACCCCCCTGACCTCATCGATCGATCTGTTGCGGCTGGGATCGCAACCCGCACGACCGCGATAGATCAAGCACAGTCCTCCTGGGCAAGCCCATGATCTATCCGGCGCACTACTGAACCGAAGCTATTCGGTTTCCCGATAAGCTGTCAAACCTCGTAGCTCGGCACCTGCGGACGAGCACCTCACCACAGGGCATCCTCGTCATCTCGGATTTGTCGCAGCGCGCGGTCGATCCAGGTATCGAACAGCGCCGCCAGATCATGGGGACTGGTCGGGCGGACCGAGATGTTCCGGCCGGTGAGTTCGGTATACCGGCCGTCGTCGGTGATGTCGTACCACTGCACCGTGTGCGCAGGCTCTGGACGGTGCAATAGCGGCCCGATCAGCAGCCCGGCCGCACCGCCGCCGTCGGCCTGGCGATGCACCAGCCGCTGGTACTGCTCATACGGGGTGCAGCGGGCTGCGCTGTGCCGGTGACCGCCCTGCTGCGGACGAAGATCGTCGGCATGGAAGGTCGCCTGCGGCTCGGCGCCTGGCGCGCAGGCGGGGATCGACCGCACGAGGAATGCCGCCAGCGATTCCGGCCGGAACAAACGCACCCTGATCGGCCCGTCCTGCTCGCCGAGGACAGTTTGCGACAGCACGACCGCGTGATCGTAGGTGCGAGCCCCGACGACGCGATACTCCTTCACCTCGCCGGTCCCGCTCTTGTGCTTGCGGGTACCACCGAGGATTTCGATCCTCAGCTGCGAAGCAGACAGTGTGTGCAGTGCGAGCTCGATTTCCTCCAGCTCATCGGACGAGTAGCCTGCCCGCACCTCGGTGCGATGGGTGGTGAAGTCGTTTTCGTGGGTGAAGCGACTGCGGTAGTTCAGTGGACGCGGGAATCGGTCATTCGCGTCGCTGTACCACAGGGCAGCGAAATCCTCGCTATCCCAGTTCCATTCACGCATCGGTATCCGTTCGAATCGGCCTCCGTTCAGCGGGCACACCAGCGCTGCGAGCTCCTGATCCGCGCGGAGGGAAGGTTGCTCAGCGTTCGGTTCGCTGCTGGGGCGGTGCGTCCCAATCGCCGCCGATCACCCCATCGGGCAGTGCTTTCGGCAGTTCGCCGATCAGTTCATCGGCGTTGTCCTGGTTGATGAGATAGTCCGGGATCGTGCGCGTGGAGTCCTCATCGGATTTGCCGCGCCCGGCAGCGGGCGCACCGTAACCGTGGGGGCCTGCGGAGCCACGCCCCGGTGTCGACGCCGCCGTGGTCGATGCAGCGGCGGCAGCACCGGATTTCGGGCCCAACGCGGCCGGTGGACCCGATACACCGCGACCCGAACCGCCGGGATTACCGCCCGCTCCACCGAAGGCTCCGGGAACACGGGTACCCGGCATCCCGGTGCGGGTTGGGGCCGGTGTCGCGCCGGTCGGACCGGAACCAGCCGGACCCGCACCAGTCGGGCCTGCGGGCGAATCCCTGGTGAATTTATTCGGATCGGTTCTTGCCGAACCTGTTTCAGTAGAGCCCGCACCGGCCGGGGTGGTAGCGGAATCGCTCGCCGAAGCCACTGTCCGCTCTGGCACAGGTTGATCGGATCCGGACTGGTCGGATGCCGACCGATCCGACAAGGACTGCTCGCCGGATAGCTCCGGGGAACGGTTCGGATCGCCGGAATCGACGCCGGACGGATCGGAGACAGCAGGCGCAGGCGAGGAACCGGACCCGCCGGAAAGGGCCGGACCGTAGCCTGGACCGCCGGGCTGTCCGATATCCAGGGGATCGGCCGGGTCCACCGGTATCGGCAATACCGGAATCCGAGTGTCCAGTCCGAGGAATGGCTGCACATAGTGGGCCCGCATCACGTCCTGGGCCTGCTCGGCCCGCTCCTTGATGACATCGTCCCGTGCGATGCCGACCCACGGCCAGGAATCCTTATGCCACCACGGCTTCTCGTCCGGAACCTCGGGAATGGCGTTTCTGGTGGTGAGGACGTTCTCGGCCGCGTCGAACACCAGGCTGCTCAACCGGGTCATCGGATCGATCAACTCCTGTGCGGCAGCGGCATAGCGGGTGACGGCATCGAGCGCCGCGTCGGCGGCCGGTCCTTCCCACGCACCGGCGATGGATTTCCGGATGCTGGACGAGAAGACCTCGACACCGGCCTCCCATTCGGCGGACAGATCGCTGTACTTCCCGGCGATACCGAAGGACTCGGTCGGTTGCAGCGGGTCGAACGCATCCTTGATCTCCCGATGCGCGAACTGCTTCACCCATTCCCCGCCGTCACTGATTCGCGGCGCCTCGTTCCCACTCATGATCCAGCCCTCGGCACCGCCGCGGCCACCTCGGGCTGCCCCTTCCCCGGCTCGCTCCGCGCCGGATCGATCGGGGCCGGCTGCTCGGGCAACCGAGCCAGCAGATCTTGCACCCGAGCCGCGAACTCACTGTCGGCCTGCATATATCGCTGACAGATCTCCCGGTGCAATGTCTGGATGCCCTCGACGATCTGGTAATGCTTTTCCAGCACCGCGTGCACGCTGTTGTCCGACCCCTTCGCCTTCTCCCGGAACCGCCCGACCAGCGTCTGCGCCGAAGTCAACCGCGGATTGTCCTCACCGAGGCCCCACCCGCCGTTCTCGATATCCGCAATCTCCTTCGCCTTACTCTGCATAGCCTGGATCAAGTCCATGAATCGCTGGCAGTCACGGTCGATGTAGACGAAATCTTCCGGCTCCACCCGCAGCCCCAAACGGCCCTCCCTGGCCTCGGTGATCAGATTCGCCAACGGCCCCGCCGCCGTACCTTCCGCACTCATCTCGCTCGTCCCTCCCTGATCGATCTCGGTGTCCCGGACTCATACCCCCGCAGGCAACACCTGCGCGACCTTCTCCGCCAACGTACGAGCCAACTGACAGGTGTCGAGATGCCCCGTATGCCGGCGAGAAGGCGGATTGTCGAGGAACACTTCGAGGCTGCCACCGATCATCTCGACATTGACCACACACGTTTCACTGGGCTTGGAACCGCGCCGCGTGGAAATCGCCGCACGACCCGCGAGCGTGAACTCTTGCGGATCTACAAGGCCCCGACTACGGACATATGGGATCGTCACATTTGTCACCTTGACACTGGCCGCATACCCATTGGACTGTACCCAGGCACACCCACGCCATCTGGTTCCCCCTGGACCGTCATAATCCGCCCGATTCGGCACGACAGCCGCATGCAACCGCTCCGAATCCAGTACGCTCTGCGGCACATCCGTACAAGGATCGAACCCCTTCGGCACCTGCACCAGCAACCCCGACTCGGTCACCGTTCTCGGCACCGCCGACCACTTCGGATCATCCTCCGCCGAAGACCCGCAACCAGCCGACGCCACTCCCACGATCAGACCGGCTGCCACAACGAAAACTTTCGCAGTCCCGCGCATCGATCCCCCTCATACCATCAGCCGTTCTCGCGAACTATATCCCAATTCCCATAGCTCCTCCCCTGGCTGAGCCCGTGGAGCTTGTCCTGTCGCTAGGCGGCAGAAGGGGCCATCCCGGCCCTGGCAGCGACGTTCACCGCACCGACGCAGTCCGCGTTTGCCGTGAATACACACGCCACCGGGCAGCAGACAGCGCCGACCCACATCCGGCTGAATACGCGGTGCCGCCACCGGTATCCGCCGCGCGGCCCGCGCACTACCCGACGTCGCGCCGCAGCCAGGTGACCTCGGCGCCCGATTCCGCTCCATAACGGTAGATTTCGAGGTCTTCGTCCCAGGCGGTGCCGAGAGCGCGGTCGATTTCGGCGGCCAGATCGTAACCGGAGCACTCGCCGAGTTCGCGGTTGGCTTGCAGCATGGCGCGCAGGCGCATCTCGCCGAGCACGGTATCGCCGTTGGCGCTGGTCGACCCGTGCCAGAGACCGAGACCGGGGACGAAGGTGTAGCGTTCGCCGTCCACGCCGTCGCTGGGATCTTCGGTCACTTCGAATCGCAATACCGGCCAGGAGCGCAACGCTTTGGCGATCCGGGAGGCGGTACCGACCGGGCCGATCCATTCGCTGTCGGCCCGCAGGTGGCCATCGGCCGGTTGTGCCGTCCACCGCAGTTTCGCCGGGGCGCCGAGAGCCGAAGTCAGCGCCCACTCGATATGCGGGCACAGCGCGGCAGGCGACGAGTGAATGTAGACCACACCCGCCGCCACGTCCGCGAACTGACTCGATGCGCGCACTACCAACACCTCCAGCTTCGACGAGAGCGTCTTCCCCAACGACTCATCGAACTGCTGTTACTCGAGTGTACTGGAGTGGCCGAAGGGACACGTGTTACCCGGCGATCGTGTCGCGTGTATCCGCTGCCTCCGCGATCACGGCATCGCTGAACGGTGGCCAGGTCGCTCGTGCCCAATCGCCGAAATTCTCGTCGCTCAACGCGAGACACGCCAAGTCCACGCTCGGGTCGACCCACAAAAAAGTTCCGGACTGGCCGAAATGACCATAGGTACTCGGCGAATTCGCGCTTCCGGTCCAGTGTGGCGTCTTGCCGTCACGGATCTCGAAGCCGAGCCCCCAGTCGTTCGGGCGCTGCGAGCCGTAGCCGGGCAATACCCCGGAGCAACCGGGGAACTGGACCGAGGTGGCCTCGGCGTGGGTTTGCGTGGAGATCAACCGCGGGCGCAGCAACTCGGCGGCGAAGCGGGCGAGATCCGTCGCGGTAGAGCGTCCCGCGTGCCCGGCAGGGCCGGTCAGCGCCGAGGCCGTCATACCGAGCGGCTGGAATACCGCCTCCCGCAGATATTCGGCGAACTCGATCCCGCTCTGTTCGGCGACGAACTCGGCGAGTACCTCGAAGCCCGCGCTGGAGTAGATCCGCCGGGCGCCGGGTTCGGCCTGCACATCGGTGGTGTCGAAGGCGAGCCCGGAGGTATGCGCCAGCAGATGACGCACGGTGGCGCCGGGCGGGCCTGCGGGCTGGTCCAGTTCGACCGCGCCCTCCTCCACCGCGATCAGCACCGCATAAGCCACCAGCGGCTTGGTCACCGAAGCGAGCGGGAATACCCGGTCGACATCGCCTTCCATCGCGATACCACCGTCGGCGGTGACCACCGCGGCCGCCGCATGCCGAACCGGCCATTCCCGAATCTGTTCGAGTGAGCGCACGATGCAAGCCTACGAGACCCGTGCGGTGCGGACTGCCCCACCGTGACCGATAAACCACCACTGCGGTGTTCATCAGGGACCGAACGCCGCGGTTGCGCTCGATGCGGCGAGTCCGGCCGGGCCGATCGAACCGATCGCCCGCCGAACCCGAATGGACCGGTCTACCAGTCGGCTTCGGTGTACTTGATGATGCCGCGAATATTCTTGCTGTCCAGCATGTCCTGGTAACCCTGGTTGACTTCCTCCAGGGAGTAGGTACGGGTGACCATGTCATCCAGATTGAGCTGACCGGACTTGTACAGCCGGAGCAGGTGCGGTGCGTCCTGACGGGCATTGCCGCCACCGAAGATGCAGCCCTTCACCGTCTTCTGCAGCATGCACATGAGGAAACTGTTCAGCTTGACGTCGTTCTCGTCCATCCGCCCCATCGAGGTGACCACGAGGGTGCCCGTCTTGGCGGTGAGGATCAAGCCCTCTTCGATGTACTCGCCATGCATCTCACCCATGGTGAGGATGACCTTCTCGGCCATCCGCCCCTCGGTGGCGTCCATCAGCGGCAGGATCGCGGCGTTCATGCTCTCGTAGGTGTGCGTGGCGCCGAATTTCTGTGCCTGTTCCCGCTTCCACGGATTCGGGTCGACGGCAACGACTTTCGAGGCCCCGGACAGTACCGCGCCCTGCAGGGCACTCATACCGACACCACCGATACCCGCGATGACCACGGTATCCCCCGGAGACACCTGGGCGACATGGGTGGCCGAGCCGAAGCCGGTCGGCACCCCGCAGCCCACCAGACAGGCCACCTCGAACGGAATGCTCGGATCGATCTTCACCACCGAGGTGTGATGCACCGTCATATACGGGGCGAAGGTACCGAGCAGGCAGATCGGGATGACATTCTGGCCGCGCGCCTGGATGCGGAAGGTGCCGTCACTGATGGACTGGCCGAGCAACAGCCCCGCGCCCAGATCGCACAACGCCATATGCCCGGCGACGCACGCCGGGCAGCGGCCACAGGCCGGGATGAACGACAGGATCACATGATCGCCGATCTGCAGATCGGGCGGGCAGTTGGGACCGAGTTTGGTGATCACACCGGCGCCCTCGTGCCCACCCATCACGGGGAAGGCAGGCATCGGGGTCGCACCGGTCACGATGTGATGGTCGGAGTGGCACATACCGGCGGTCTCCAGCCGGATCTGCACCTCACCGGCGACCGGATCACCGATCTCGATCTCCTCCACCGACCACGGTTGGTCGATCCCCCACAGGATCGCACCCTTTGTCTTCATTCCTGTCGACCCTCTCGCATGCGCGTGCTTAACATGTGACTGCACCCACACTACGAGAAAAGTGGAACGCGTTCTAGTGTTAGCCCAAAATTTCGAAGCTACTAGGTTGCATCGATTCAGAACACGTTGCAGTTCTACTACTTCACCCCTTCCGGGGCGCGCACATCGCGCAGATGATGGATCAAATCGTGCAGAAAGTACCGCGCCAGCGAATCCACCGTGAACACCGCCCCGTCGCTACGTGCGCCACGCAGACCACGCCGGGCCCGCGGCACGGATTCGAAGGAGTGCGCGATACGCTCGGCCGCTTCACCCAGCTCCGCGGCCACCCGGTCCGGATCCTGTTCGCCGTAGCGTTCGGCCACCGCGGTGGCATCCTGATCCCAGTTGGCGAAGCGCGGGATCTCCCCTGCCGGATCACCGGCCAGCACCATACCGAGGCGGACATCGAACAGCAGGCACACATCGCGTACGTGGGCGCAGTACTCCAGGGCGGACCAGGTGGAATCGTCCGGCCTGGCACGAACATCGGGGCGGCCGAGCACCGCGATGAAGCGGGTGGCCGCCGCCCTGGTCAACGCGGGCACGTCCGCGTAATCAGTGGCGGTGGCATCGAAACCGCATTCGGGACAGGCGCGTTCGAGCACCCAGGTCCAGTCTTTGACATCGGGGGCAATTGACATGCCCTCACCCTAGAAGTGGCTGAATAGCACTTGCCAGCGATATTCAGCCAATTATCGGCGAGATGCCGACAGTCACTCCATCAGGCGGTGCGCCTGCTCGAAGAGCTCCAGTGTGATCGTGTGCAGGAAGTCGCCGAGCTTCGCAGGCGCCTTGCCCGCGAAGGCGCGCGCGTGCGTGCCCTCCAGCACGATGCCCAGCTTGAAGCAGGCCAGCACGGTGTACCAGGACACGGCGTCGAGATCACGATCGGAGAATCGACCATAGTGGGCGATCATCTCTTCCGCCGTCGGCAATCCACCGACCCGGCCGAGTTCGCCGAACAGCGCCGCGGCGACGGTGCCCGGCTCCGCCCTGGTGGCGAGCTGCCAGCCGAGGTCGAGCAATGGGTCACCGATGGTGGACATCTCCCAGTCGACCATCGCCGCCACCTGCGGACTGTCGAAGGAGAACAGCATATTGGCCAGATGACAATCGCCGTGCAGAATACCGGGGGTCCACTGCGCGGGACGATGCCGTTCCAGCCAGTCGCCCACCGCCTCGACGCCGGGGATCCGCGGCCCCGGATAGCCCGCATTGGCCGAATAGGATTCGAGCTCACCGAGCCAGCGCGGCACTTGACGCTCGAGAAAGCCCTCCGGCTTACCGTAATCGGCCAAGCCGAGCGCCCGGTAGTCCAGTGCACCGAGCCTGGCGATGGCCTCGACCGCGGATAGGCCCATCTGCCTGCGGATCTCCGGATCACTCGCATGCGGCTCCGGCAGCTCGTTCTGCGGGTTGAAACCAGTGATCGGTTCCATCAGATAGAAGACCGCGCCGAGCACCGATTCCTCGGGGCATGCCGCGATCATCCTTGGGGCTCGCACCTCGGTGCCACCGAGCGCGCTGAGCAGACGGGCTTCCCGCCGGATCACCTCATTGCTCTTGGCCCGCAGATGCTTGGGCCCGCGACGCAGTACGTACGCCCGGCCGCCACGGGTGAAACGAAGCATGATGTTCTGCGTTCCGCCGCCGAGAGCGGTCACATCCTCGAATTCGCCCGCGGGCAACCCCTGTTCATCCATCCACTTTCCGACGACAGCGAAATCGACGACCGCTGGATCTACATCGGCCGGTTGCGCAACAGACATGCCCACATTCTGCCCCACCGCGCCAGCAAACTGGGGGCATATGCCAACAGTTTGCCCTTAGCGGCGCGGCGTAGGGTTTCGGGAACCATGCACACGCTGTTGATCGACAACTACGACTCGTTCACCTATAACCTGTATCAGCTGATCAGTGAGGTGAACGGGGTCGAGCCGACGGTGGTGCGCAATGACGAGGCGCATACGGTCGCCGAGCTCGAGCTCGATCGCTTCGACAACGTGGTCATCTCACCGGGGCCGGGGCGACCGGAGGTGGCACGCGATATGGGCATCTCCGCGGCGGTGATCCGCGAGACCGCCCTGCCGCTACTCGGGGTGTGCCTCGGCCATCAGGGCATCGTGCGCGCGGCGGGCGGTGTGGTCACCACCGCACCCACTGCCAGACACGGCTATCTCGATCGCATCGAGCACGACGGCAGGGAGCTGTTCGCCGGTATCCCACAGGGCTTCACCGCCGTGCGGTATCACTCACTGTGCGCCCCGCAACCGCTACCGGACGAACTCGAGCTCACCGCGGTGGCCGCCGATGGCGTGGTCATGGGGGTGCGCCATCGCATACGACCGCAATGGGGCGTGCAATTCCACCCGGAGTCCATCGCCGGTGAGTTCGGCGCTCAGCTGCTGCGCAACTTCGCGGAACTCACCGCACGCTCCGGGCTCTCCACAAGCTCAGGGCTCTCCGCCCACTCCGGGGAAGCACGGTTTCTCACAGGTGATACCGCACCGCGCCGACCGCTGGAGCCGACGCGCGCACGCGGCACCGCACCGGGCACCCAGGATTTTCCACCGCCACGGCCTTTACAGCTGCAGCGGGAGGTGATCGAGCGGGCAATCGATACCGAAAGTGCGTTCACCCAGCTATACAGCGACTCCCACACCGCATTCTGGCTGGACAGCGAACACGTGGAGCCGGGGGCTGACCGCTTCTCCTTCCTCGGTGACGCGAGCGGCCCACTGGCGGAGGTGGTGCGCTACCGCGTTGGCGAGGGGACCGTGACGGTGGAATCGTCCAGCGGACAGCGACGCACCGTCGCAGGCGGAATCCTCGACTACCTCTCCACCGAGTTGACCGCGCGCCGATGCGAAGTACCCGACCTTCCCTTCGATTTCGCCGGAGGATACGTCGGCTACCTCGGCTACGAGGTCAAAGCCGACTGCGGCGGGAACACGGTCCATCGCGCGCCGACTCCGGACGCGCAGTGGATCTTCGCCGATCGAATCGTGGTGGTCGACCATATGAGCGGACAGACGCATCTGCTCGCACTGAGCGACACCCCGGATACCGCCCGCGCGGGCGCGGACTGGCTGCGTACCACTCGGGCCACCCTGGAAACCCTTCCGACCTGGTCCAATCCGGCGCCTCTCGCATTACCGCAGGACAGTGCCGCCGTCGCGCCCTTGCTCACCCGCGGCCGGGAGCGCTATCTCACCGATATCGCCATCTGCCAGGAACGGCTGCACGCGGGTGAGTCCTATGAGATCTGCTTGACCGATACCGCGACGATTCCCGCCGCCCCTGCCGACGGCCTCGGTTTCTACCGCACGCTGCGCCGCTGCAATCCCGCGCCCTATGCCGCCTACCTGCGTTTCGACGACCTGGATATCGCCTGCTCATCACCGGAGCGTTTCCTCAAAATCGATCGCCACCGCAGTGTGGAGAGCAAGCCGATCAAGGGCACCGCACCGCGCGGGGCCACCCAGGAACAGGATGAGCGATTGCGCCGCGAACTGGCCGACAGCCCGAAAACCAGGGCGGAGAACCTGATGATCGTCGACCTGCTGCGCAATGATCTCGGCCGGGTCTGTGAGATCGGCAGCGTCCGAGTGCCATCCCTGATGGCGACCGAGCAGTACGCGACGGTGCATCAACTGGTGTCGACGGTGCGCGGCACGCTGCGACCGGATGTCGGCGTGGTCGACTGCCTGCGCGCGTGTTTCCCTGGCGGCTCGATGACCGGCGCCCCGAAGCTACGCACCATGGAAATCATCGATGAACTGGAAACCGAAGCGCGCGGGATCTATTCGGGCACCATCGGCTTCCTCGGCCTCGGCGGCACCGCCGATCTGAACATCGTGATCCGCACCGCGGTGCGCCACGACGGCCAGTGGCGGATCGGTGCGGGCGGCGCCATCGTGCTCGATTCCGATCCAGCCGATGAGTACCACGAAGTGCTGCTCAAAGCGGCCGCCACCGCACGCGCGGCCACCGATCACGCCTCCCGCTGAGCGCACCGAGCCGAGTACTGCGAGCCCGCGGCCCACGCCCTATCGCCACACCAGGAAATATCCTCGCGAATTCGGCGTGTCGGACAAGCGTGGCATAGTTCGAAGACGATGAAACTCAGCAAGGGTGCGCATGCACCGGTACCGACATCCCTGCTCGCCGTGGTTGTTTCCTGGCGTTCGGACCATGCGGTCGACGCGCACGCCTTGCTGCTCGATACCTCGGGAACTGTCCGCTCCGACCGGGATCTCGTGTTCTACAATGCGCCGCGACACGTCTCCCAAGCGGTGACGCTCGACCAGGAACCAGCACCACGCACTGCGCGACTGAGTGTCTCGCTGCCACGTACCGAAGCGGATATCGACCGTATCGTCGTCGCGGGCTCGCTGGACGAGGGAATCTTCACCGATATCCACGATTTGACCGTCACCGTGCACGCCGTCGACGGGGTGGTCGTGACTTTCGAGATCGAGGATACGGACACGGTATCGGCACTGATGTTCGGCGAGTTCTATCGCTGTGACGGGCAGTGGCGGTTCCGTGCCGTCGGCCAGGGCTGGGCAGGCGGCCTTCCCGGGTTGGTCACCGAATTCGGCGTACAGGTCAACGATCCGTCCGAACCGACCCGCACCACGCATCCGGCCAACCCCTTCCGGCCACACCGGCAGGCCCGCACTTCATCTGGAGGAGAACGGCTCAGCACGCGAGTCGCCGAACAACCGAGGTCACGCACCGGTCTACTCGATCACGCGCAGCCATCCGCCGGACACCGCGCACCGGAAGGCCGCCCGGTCGATCTGAGCAGATACGTCCAGGAAGCCGCACCTGCGGCACCCCCGCCCAACCCGGAGCGCGCCGACTGGCATCCCGACCCGGAGGATCAGTGGCGCATGCGCTGGTGGGACGGCTCGGCGTGGACCGAAGACAGTTACCTGCTCGGACCAACCGACAGCAGACACTGCGACCGCTGCGCGACCCCACTGCGCCGCAAGCTGTTCGGCGGGATGGCCCCCTGCGAAAAGTGCGAACGGGAGATCGAGCACTACCTCGCCCACTGGCACACCCGTGCCTGGCAGGTGCTCACCACCCATGGCCCACGCGGGCCGGAATGGGCGGCACTGTGGGCGTCATTGCGCTATCAGCGCATCCACGCCGAAGCGGGCACACTCGCGGTACGCGATATGGCGCTGAGCTACCTGGAACGTCTGGTCGCTTTCGCCTTCGCCGATGGTGCGGTCAGGGACGCGGAGCTGGAATTGTTCGAACAGTCGGTCACCGAACTGGCACTCAGCGGCCCGCTGATCGAGGATCTGCGCAGGCGAATGCAGCGCGGGAACGCACTGCATCGGCTGGAGAACGGTGACCTGCCCGTGGTCCGCACACCGGGTCTGCATCTGGATCCGGAAGAGACCGTGCATGTGGATCTGCCCGCGACCCATGTGCGTCAGCTGACCCGCGGACCCAAACTCACCGAAGGCAGGTTGATCGCGAGCAATAAGAAGCTGCGCTTCGTCAGCGATAGCGCAGGCATCGAAATGCCTTGGTCGCGAGTGGTTTCAGTGCACACAGAACAAGACACGGTGGTGATCGCGGCTACCTCGGCGCGCGGCGGCGCGAGGTTCGCCGTCACCGATCCCGACTATGTCGCCGCCGCGTTGGCCGGTACGTTGCGGGTGGCCAAACGCCTCGTACTCACCCCTGGCCAGCGCGATACGCGCAGCATCCCGCAAGAGGTGAAGGCACAGGTGTGGCAGCGCGACGGCGGCGTATGCGTGGAATGCGGCGACGGACACTATCTGGAGTTCGACCACATCATCCCGCTCAGCCGCGGCGGCGCGACCAGTGCCGCCAACCTCCAGATCCTGTGTCGAGCCTGTAACCGTGCCAAGGGTGCCCGTATCTAGGGCGAGCAACTCGTCCGGCGGCGGCTCACCCGGCGATCAGGCCCGCCGTTCGCCCCAGATCGTCGAGCATGGCATCGAACAGAATTTCCGGATTGCCCAGCGGTATCGGGTAGTTACCGAATACCTCTAACGTGACATGTCCGTAGAGCCGCGCCCAGATCTGGATCATCAGGTAGGTCACCCCGAGATCCAGTTTCTCGGCGGGGAACTTCTGCCCCGCTTCCGCCACCGCCGCAAGCAGCTCCGTCTGGAAATACACGAGCTCATCACGCAGCTCCGCTGGGATGACATCGGTGGGTGGGGTGATGATGTCGTAGTTCGCCAGGATCCGGCCCGCCGCCGCAAGGAAAACCCGGGCGAACGGCTCGTCGAACCGCTGTGACGCGGGTCTGCGCCCGCCGCCGGGCGAGGCGAACACCAGGGTGAACTCCCTGGAATGCGCCAGCGCCCAGCGCCGGAATCCCCGGCAGATAGCGAAGAACTGCACCACGCCGTCATCGGGCAGCGTGGCGATCTCGGCAGTCAGTTCCTCGGCCAGATCGGCGCAGAAGTCCAGCCGTAACCGCTCCAACAGATCCTCCAGCGACCTGTAGTACCGGTACAGCGCGGGAGCGGTAACACCGAGTTCACGTGCGATAGCGCGTAAGGTGACCGCATCGGGCCCCTGCTCGACCAACAGCGTGGTGGCGACCCGCCGGATCTCGGCGCCGGTCACCAATGGCGCGCGACCTCGTGGTTTGGACTGTGGTACCCGGTCGTTCAAGCGTATTCGACCTCCCAGCGTTTGATCCCGTTCAGCCAACCCGAGCGTAGCCGCACCGGTTCGGCCACTTGCCGCAGGTTCGGCATCACCTCGGCGATGGCATTGAACATCAGATCGATCTGCAGCCTGGCCAGGTTGGCGCCGACACAATAGTGTGTGCCGGTACCGCCGAAACCCACATGGGGGTTCGGATCGCGTGATATGTCGAAGGTGAACGGGTCGGTGAACACGTCCTCATCGAAGTTGGCCGAGCTGTAGAACAATCCGACCCGCTGGCCTTTCCTGATCTCCTGGTCGCCGAGGACGGTGTCCCGAGTCGCGGTGCGCTGGAACGCGATCACCGGAGTGGCCCAGCGGACGATCTCATCGGGTGCGGTGCGTGGGCGCTGCTGCCGATAGAGCTCCCACTGCCCGGGATTATCGACGAATGCCTTCATCCCGTGGGTGATCGAGTTACGGGTGGTCTCGTTACCGGCTACGGCCAGCAAGATGACGAAGAGGGCGAACTCATCGGAGCTCAGATGCTCGCCGTCGATATCGGCATCCACCAGCTGGGTGACGATATCCGCCGCGGGGCAGGCCCGCCGCTGCTCGGCCATGTTCCACGCGTAGCTGGTCACTTCGGCAGCGGCGGCGTGCTGGTCGCCCTCTAGTTCCGGGTCATCGTAGGAGATCATCTGATTGGACCAGTCGAAGAGCTTCTTCCGGTCCTCCTGCGGGACGCCGAGCAGTTCGGCGATGGCCTGCAGTGGCAGTTCGCAAGCTACTTGCTCGACGAAGTCGCCGCTGCCGGATTTCTTGGCCTCGTGCACGATCCGGTCGGCGCGTTCGGTCAGCGCGGCGCGCAGGCTTTCCACGGCGCGCGGGGTGAATCCCTTGGAGATGATGCGGCGGATCTTGGTGTGTTTAGGCGGGTCGAGGTTCAGCAGCAACGTACCGCCGAGCATATCGATCTGTTCGCGGGTGATGTCCGCGCTGAACCGGATGATCGCCGTGTTCTGCTGGGAAGAGAACACCTCCGGATTCTTGGAGACCTCTTTGATGTGATCGAGCTTGGAGACAACCCAATAACCGCTGTCCGCGAAACCATTCGTCTGCGGTGACTGCGCACACCACCACACCGGAGCGGTGCGGCGCAGCTCGGCGAACTCCGCGATGGGTAGCCGGGTAGTGAAAAGTTCTGGGTCGGTGAAATCGAATCCTGCGGGGATCGAGGGCATGGTCACGGCTGAATCCTCCCGGTCTGGTCCGGACGCAGACTCCGCAGCGCTACGGAATCAGATCCACATCGATGGAAGCACAGACAGAAGCCGATGAACAGTGTTTAGTAAAACTTGTTTACTAATATTGTCGCCGAGGCACAGCGGCATCGATCCCGCGATGCACCCCGCGGATCGGTCAGGAGATCAACCAAGACCGGATCACCGCAGTGGCAGCAGCGGCGGAGGCTGCCAGATCCCCTGCACTGCTTCGGCCCTCGGCGCGTACATACGTAATGTCAGGGAGAACTGGCCCGTCTCCGGGATGGGCAGCCAGTTCCCCCTCGGAACACTCGCCCCGGGATCGGCGTACTGCAGAATGATGTCCAGGGAGCCATCAGAATTGAGCACCACCGGGGCCGGGTGGCCGACGGCATAGATCTTCGCCTGGTTCGGCAACAGATAGAGATCGGGGCCGTAGAGGGTCAGCGACCAGAAGGCGTCGACCGGCGGTAACATGCCCGGCGCGAAGTGCAGCCCGAAGCGGCCCGTACTACCCGCGGCGTCGGTCGCGGCGAACAGCGTCGGATAGATGGCGTCCTCGGAACGGGCCGCACCGAGACCGTTCCAGGCGATAACGGCCCGCAACAGGTAATTCGTCCCGTAATGGCCGATACTGGGCATATAGACCCAGCCGTTCTCCTTGATCGTCGTCTCATCGATGTACACCGGGATCTGACGCTGCGCGGTGCTCACCGCCTTGGCGAGTACGGCATCGGACAACACCCCGACCCGGCCACCCGGTTCGATACCGATCGTGGCGAAACGGCTCAGAGTCGGCTCATCGGCGGGAGCCGACGGCTCGTTCGCCATCACCGCGCACATCCGGTCGAAGAACACACGCGGGGCCATTGCCTCGATCTGCGCGGCCGGCGGCGATGCGATAGGCGGTACGGCAGGCGGTGTGACGGGTGTGAAAGAGCCGGTACCCGCGAGCCACACACTCAACGGAACCAGCGTCAACTGCTGCTGGACGGCACGGACAGCAGGCAGGTCGGCGACGCCGTCGACCTGGATCCTGACGATCAACCACACCGTCGGTGTCGGCATCGCCAACGGGGTGAGATTCTCCGGCAACGTACCGGACCATCCGGGTCCGGTCACCACATAGCCATACGGCGGTGCGGCCGATACGGCCCGCGGGCGTATGCTGCCTGGGCTGTGCACCGTATTGCTCCAGGCATCGAGCAGTTGCACCAGCCACCATCGCTGCCGGTCCATCGGCGGGACCTGCAGCACCATCGGTTCGTTCCGCAGATCGAGCCAGGCTGTCGAATTCAGGATGTCGAGACTGGGGCGTACCACCTCGCGCTGCATCGGGGTCGGCAGTGATGCGGGGTGCCGGAACTGATTTATCGGTGTGGTCGCCTCCGCCATCACGCGGGTAACGTCCATCAACACCAGCGGGTAACCGAATATATAGGCTTCCCTGGCGATCGCGACGGCCTCATCGGGGGAAACGCCCGTGCCGGAGTCCGTGCGGTCGGATCCACCGCACGCCGTCAATCCGAACGCGACCACCGATGTCGCCGCAATACCGAGCGCCGTGCGACGCGACACCGTGACCCTGCCATCGGTCCTGTCATCCATGATCTGCTCCGCCTCCGATCCTACGGGCACCGCGAGATCCGCACCGGAGTATAGCCAAACCTCGAAGAGAAAACCGCAGGTCAAAGACCAGCTAGTGGGCCGTATGCACAGCAGAAACCACAGCGCCTGGCGCTGCGACCGACCACACCGGGAGCCGTATCGGCCGACCACGACGCCTGTCCCTCTGCCGTGACGAGAGGAAGCCCGAGCCGGAGGACCGCGGTGCCACGCGATCAGATCGACAAGACAGCGTTCATGATGGTGCCCGCACTGGTGGCGACGACACCGCCGATCATGGCTCCCGCCACCATCTTCGGCGACTGTGATCCGCCGGACCATTTCTCCCAGGCGAAACGGCCACCGGCGTAGATGATGCTGATGATGCCCGACATCAGCGCGAACCACGTGAAGTAGCGGACGAACTGTAAAATCTTGTCCGCCAACGGCGGTGGCTCTGGAATCGGATTATCGATCTGCGCCAGTGTCGTGAATGTGTCACCGACCGTAGCCAGAATGCTGCTCACCGTCTACTCCCCATACTCCACTGCTATCGCCGAGCTGCTGCACGAAAGCCGTTCGATCACCGATGATTCCGGCCACCGCCGAGGATACGGGATGACGGCTCCGGTGCGCGCGTCACCGCGACTGGGCCGACCCGACTGCATCGAGGCGAGTGAACGGATACGATTGTGGCAGCTGATCTCAGTATCCCCGCGTCCCCAGTATTACTGCGTCACAGCACCACAGCGTTACCGTCCCTGTCCCGAATCCAGAATGAGTGAACGACGATGATCCTGGCCGCCGCTTATGACACCCTGGCGCAGATCGGCAATCCCACTCCGGAAGCACCGCCGATCTCCGACAAGTTCATGCAACTGGTCCGTTACCTGACATGGTTCGTGCTGCTATCGGGCATCTGCGGCATCATCTACGCCGGTGGCCGTTTCGCCTGGGAGAAGTGGACCGGAGGCGGACTGGAATCGCCGAAGATGGTGGCGGGAGCCATGATCGGCGGCGTCATCGCCACCAGTGCGGGCACCATCATGAACGCTGTGATCGGCTGACCGGGACCACCGAATCGCCGCAGGGATTCTCACCGTCCCCGGCATCGTTCCGGCGCGGCCGCCGCGCAAGCCCGGTCATTCCACACGGAACTGTTCCGCGGCGCCGGTGATATTGCGTGCCATCCCGCCGAAGACGAACACATGGAACGGCGCGATGGCCTTCCAGTACAGATGCCCGGCCAGTCCGTGCGGTTCGAACAAGGCGCACTGGCGATAGACAGCGCCCTTGCCGCGCGGCTCGACCGACAACTCCAGCCAGGCCCGTCCCGGCACCCGCATCTCGGCACGCAGCCGCAGCCTGGTCGGTCGCTCCAGCAGCTCGACCCGCCACCAATCCAGGGCCTCCCCTTCGCGCAATCGGTGCGGGTCACGGCGGCCGCGTCGCAAACCTACGCCACCGGCGAGCCGGTCTATCCACCCGCGCAGCGACCAGGCCAGTGGGAAGGAGTACCACCCGTGCTCACCCCCGATCGCCTCGATCACCTGCCACAGTGTCATCGGATCCGCAGTGGTGTAACGCACCTGGACATCCCGATACAGCGAACCGCCCGACCACGCCGGGTCGGTGGGCAGCGGATCCGACGGCATCCCGGGCCGGTCGGCATCCGACCATCTGGTCGGCACATCCAGAGCACGAGTCCTCTGCAATGCCAACTCCACTGCCCGCTGATAGCCGGTCAGTCCAGCGGGTGGGTCCGGGATGACCGTCGCGATGGCATGGTCACGGCAGACCACCTCGTTGATCAGCGATTCCATCAGTGGCACGGCGATCGCGCGTGGCACCGGCGTCACCAGATTCACCCACTGCGCCGACAGCCACGGAGTCAGCACCGGAACCGGCACGATCACCCGCCGTGGCAGCTGGGCCACCCGGGCATACCCCCGCATCATCTGCGCATAGGTCAGGACGTCCGGGCCACCGATATCGAAGGTGCCGCCCGCACCACTCGGTAGCTTCGCCGCCTCGGTCAGGTAATACAGCACATCGCGCACCGCGATCGGCTGGATGGCGTTGCGTACCCACCGTGGGGTGACCATGATCGGCAACCGTTCGGTCAGATAGCGCAACATCTCGAAACTGGCCGATCCGGAACCGATGATCACCGCGGCCTGCAGCACCAGAGCGGGCACCGGCCCGGAGCTCAGAATCTCGCCGACCTCGGCGCGGGAGGCCAGATGCCGCGACAATCGCTGTCCGCGCGGAGTGATACCACCCAGATAGACGATCCTGGTCAACCCGGCATGCGCCGCCTCGGCGGCGACCAGAGTGGCCGCGTCCCGATCCACCGTGTCGAAATCCGCGCGGGTCAGCGAGTGAACCAGGTAATACAGCACATCGGTACCGGCGAGTGCGGTACGTACCGCGCCAGGGGAGGTCACCTCCCCTTCCACCACCTCGACCCGGTCACGCCAGGGCGCTTCGGCGAGCTTGCCCGGAGTACGGGCCAGTACCCGCACCGAGTGACCTGCCCGTAACAACTCCGGAACCAAGCGCCCACCGATATAACCGGTCGCGCCGAACACCACACAGCGCACGCGAATTACCCTTTCGGTCGCTTTTCCTGGCAATAACCGGCAATCCGGAAATCAAACAGGATGCCCTACCCGCAGACCGGGTATACGCTCGCCGAACCCCTATCCGGCACTTCCGCCCCACATAAGCTCTGCAAGACTTGGCCCGTGAGCGAAGCTGGCGAGAATCACCGGCCGGAGAACCGTGCCCCACGAGATCGCGGTGAGGTCATCGGCACGGGTCTGCTGTGGCTGGCCAAGTGGGCACTGTGCATCATCGCGATCGCGGCTGGTGCCTGGGTGCTCGGATTCCTGGTCGCTCAGTTGTGGGTGGTGATTCTGCCGGTGGCGCTGGCCACGGTGGTCGCCACCGTGCTGTGGCCGCCGGTGCGCTGGCTCACCGCCCGCGGTCTGCCGCCCGCGGCGGCGGCATCGTTCGCCGTCATCGGCTTTCTCGGGGTACTCAGTGGCATCATCGCGTTGATCGTGCCATCGGTAGCCGACCAGGCTCCCGAACTCGCGGACAAGGCGAGCACGGGCATCAATCAGGTGCGGGAATGGTTTCAGGGCCCGCCGTTCAGAATCCGTGACGAACAACTGAATTCAGCGGTCGACGCGATCGTCTCCCGATTACAGTCGAGCTCCGAGCAGATCGCGACCGGCATCTTCAACGGTGTGACCACCGCGGCATCGGTATTGGTGACCACGTCTCTGGTACTTGTACTCACATTCTTCTTCATCAAGGACGGGGCCCACTTCCTACCGTGGATGCGTACCATATGCGGCGAACGCAGCGGCAGACATGTGGAAGAAGTGCTCCACCGTGTCTGGACAGTGCTCGGCGGATTCATCCGGGTCCAGGCACTGGTCAGCCTGATCGACGCAGTACTCATCGGCGTGGGCCTGGTACTCCTCGGGGTTCCGCTGGCGCTTGTGCTCGCGGTGATCACATTTATCGGCGGATTCATCCCGATAGTCGGCGCGTTCGTCGCCGGCGCGCTCGCGGTGCTGGTGGCATTGGTCGGCAATGGTTTCTTCACCGCGCTGGCTGTGCTCGGCATCATCATCGCGGTCCAGCAACTGGAAGGCAATGTGCTGCAACCGGTATTGCAGAGTCGCAGCATGCGGTTACACGCCGCCATCGTATTGCTGGCCGTTGTCGCGGGTGGCTCGTTGTACGGGATTGTCGGCGCTTTCCTGGCTGTGCCGGTCGCCGGTATGGCTACCGTCGTCCTACGCTATATCGGCGAGCAGATAGATGCGGCAACCGCCGGGCAGCCGGAACCGGAAAGCGAAACCGGACCCGCCGAATAACATCACCGGCCAATGGATCCGCCACCCCAGGCTCCGCAACACCGATCGCGGATCGAAAAGAAATCCATCTCCCGCGTATCCGGAAGTCCTCCTGGATCGAACTAGAAGGGTAGGTATATGTCCTCTTCAGAATGAGGTGGTAGGTCTATGGCCGTAGCAAAACACAGAAAACCGGCACACCCTGTCTTCCGCCGCGCCGCCACCCTGGCCGTCGCGAGCACGATCCCGCTATCGGTGGTCGGCGCCGCGACCGCCTCAGCTCATCCGCTGATACCGGATAACGCCATCCAGCTTCCTTTCGAGCCGATGCCGGCCATTGCCCCGGCAGCCCCGGTCGCCCCGGTCGCCGCGCCTTTCGATCCTTTGGCTCCATTGGCCCCATTGGCCCCGTTCCTGCCGCCCGGCATCCTCCCGGCCCCGCCCCCCGCGCCGGAGACACCGCCGGTTTCGGCCGGCCGCAACGACTTGAGCACCAACCGGCCGATGCCGGACCCGAATGAACTCGCTCCCGTTATCCCGGAGGACCTGCACCTGCCCAACCTGAGCGCTATGGCTCCTCCGGTCGCGCCGATCGAAGCACCTCCCGGCACACTGCGCATCGGTTCGCTGGTGGTCGGCAGGCCGGACTTCCTGACTCCCGAACAGGGGAAGGTGATCAACGACGCGATCGCGGGGCCGGAAGCAAGCATCGCGCAGGTCTTGGATTCGGCGGGCTTCGAACCGTCCCGTTCCGACCGTATCGCGGCAGATGTCGTCGGCGCCAGCGCGATAGGCGCCTCGGTAGGCAGTATGGTGGCTGCCCCTGTCGCGTCGATAGGTCTGGTCATCGGCGCGATCTCCGGTGCCATCGCCGGACTGCCGATGTTTCCGACCGGGACGGTCGTTACCACTATTTTCGGTGCGGCGGTCGGCTACGGGTTCGTCGCTTCGCCTGCCATCGCGATCGGCGCGGCGGTCGGCGCCGGGGTCGGTGTCGTCCAAGGTCTGCTCGCCCCACCCACGATCCCGGCCGAATAGCCAAGGGCTGCGCCGCAGTACACGATATGCCCGGCGTCGGTGAGCGCAGTGGGATCACCGGCGGATACGCGCACCCACCACGGAAAGGCCCGGATGAATCCGGGCCTTTCCGTGTCCAATGGCACACCCTACGTTTATGCCCGCCGCAACGGGCTATAGCGGAGGAGACCGGCTTGATACGGCAGGCCGGTCTCTTCACACAGGAGGTTGCCACGTGAGTACAGCCGACAAGGCGAAGAACAAGGCCGACAAGATTGCCGGTACGGCCAAGGAAAAATTCGGCGAAGCCACCGATGATCAGGACACGCGTAACGAAGGCAAGGTCGACCAGGTCAAAGCTGATCTGAAGGACGCGGGCGAGAAGATCAAGGACGCCTTCAAGAACTGACCGGAGACCCGGCTGACAGCGGGTGGGTGACCATATGGTCACCCACCCGCTGCCGTATCGGCAGGAGCGAATCGAGCCATATCGGCTTCGAGCCACACCAGCACTGAAAATAGATGCACTTTCGATGCGCCCGATACGAACAATCGGCTGCATCTCCCAACGAAATCAATGAAATGCGTCGTTTTCGCATCACTCCAGCGAACTACAGCGTAGACTCGTCTATGTGCCACTCACTCAGGTGGCACGCAGATGTGTCATAAACAACCGATCGACAGCCGCAATAGAAGGTGATCGACATGCGCGGTACTTTCCAGATGCTGTTCACGCTCGTTCATGACCCGTTGGTCCAGCTGTACTACATGATCGATAACGCGCTGGCGATGTAACGCGGGCCAACTCCCCCGGGCCGGAACCCCGGCGGATCTACGTACCCAGATCGGTCGAGTCAATCTCGCAAAGCCTGTTCGCGCAGCGATTTCAGAGTTTTGGCGAGAATGCGGGAGACCTGCATCTGTGAACAACCGATCTGCCGGGCTATCTGCTCCTGCGACATCGAGTCGAAGAAGCGCATGGCGAGCACCTGTTTCTCGCGGTCCGGCAACGCGGCCAACAGTGGTTTCACCGCTAGATAGTTGTCCACGATGCCGAAGTCCGGGTCCTCCGTCCCGAGTGAGTCCAGCAGCGAAGGACCACCGGATTCCGCCTCATCGGTGTCGGAAGCCGCATCGATCGAGGAGGTCTTGTAGGCGTTGCGTGCGATGAGCGCCTGAGTCACCTCGGCCAGGTCGACGCCGAGTTCCTCGGCGACTTCCCGTGCCCGCGGCACCCGGCCCAACCGCTGCGACAGGGTCTCCACCGCAGGACCGATCGTGGACTGGATCTCCTTGAGCCGCCTCGGCACTCGCACCGACCACGCGTAGTCCCGGAAATGTCTACGCACCTCACCCATGATCGTCGGCACCGCGAACGAGAGAAACGTCGCGCCGCGCGTCGGATCGAACCGGTCGACCGCGGCGAGCAGACCGACCCTGGCGATCTGCAACAAGTCCTCGAAGCTCTCACCGCGTCCGCTGAACTTACGGGCGATATGTTCGGCCAGGGGAAGACAACGATCGATCAGCTCCGTGCGCAAGGCTTCCCGGCGCGGATCATCCTGGGCCAGCGCAGCCAGCTCCACGAACAGCGGCTCGATATTGTCGTAACTGTCGCCCCGCGACTCCCGCCTGGCAGCGCCCCAGCTCGGCTTGTTATTCATCCGAGCCGCCACGCACCCAGCGGAAATCGACCACGGTGGGATAGCCGCCCGCAGCGGCATCGTATGCGCCCCGTGAGGCGTGGACCGCGTCGGTAAGTGTCGCGACGATATGCCAGCCGAAGCCGGACTGATCCGGACTGTTATCAGAAACCGTGATCGCACCGACGCGCACGACCACCGCGGCACCATCGAAGCTGAACGCGCATTCGAGTTCGGAACCGTCCACCGCGTCCAGCACCAGCGCGCTGGCGACCTCGTCGAGCGCCAGCCGGATATCGGTTACCTCATCGATGCCGAAGTCGGCCATGAGCACGACGGTCTCGGCCAAGGCCCGCAACATCGCCAGCTGCTCGGACTCCGCGGGCACCCGCACACTGATCGTGCCGGTCCGCGTCGTAGCGGGAGGAGTCCCCTCACTCTTGCTCATGCACCGCTCCCAGAAGTCGCGCCGTCCATCGGAGCGCCAGCCTACGCCCTCCGGCATGATCGTTTCGATGTGCCATGGCACGACGCCGCGTGTCATAGGGGACGACGCGTGTCATAGAGAATCCAGCCGCCGAGACATGCGGCACCGAACTCGGATATGTGATCATTCCATACGGAGTCGTTCCACCCGGCTGAGCGTGACATGCGCAATCCTGCCTTGCGCTATCACCGTTATCAAAATGTAGCCTATCAGGAAGGCATCGAGACATCCCATAGCAAGGAGCTAAAAGCCTTGGAGGAAGTGTTACGACCGCTTATCGTCTTCGGCGGCACACTCGCGGCAACCATGTTGGTCGGCTTGCTGATCGATCGCCTGCTGCGCTACAGCGCGAATAAGCACCCGGGAATGCGGCTGGCCAATCTGCTGCGCCGCATACAGCTGCCACTGCAGGCGCTCCTCGGCACAGCAGGATTGCACTTCACCTACCCCTTGGCGCAGCTGGAACTGCGGCAGGACGAAGTCATTCTCAACGGTCTCGCCGCCATGGCGATCATCTCCGCCGCCTGGCTCACCATGCGCGCCGCCGACGCCGTAGCCGAGAACACACTCGACAAGTACGCCACCCGAACCGCCGATACCGCGCGGGTGCGGCGGCTGCACACCCAGCTCACCCTGGTCCGCCGCATCGTCACCACAATCTTGGCCATCACGACCGCGGCCGTGGCCACCCTGATACTTTTCCCCAATCTGCGCACCTTGGGCACTTCATTGCTGGCTTCGGCCGGTGTGATCGGCATCATCGCCGGTGTGGCGGCACAGTCGACACTCGGCAATCTCATGGCCGGGCTGCAGATCGCGTTCGGCGATTCGGTGAAGATCGGCGACACCGTGGTGGTCGAGGGCGAATGGGGCACCGTCGAGGAGATCACCCTGTCCTTTCTCACCGTGCGGATCTGGGACGATCGCCGATTGACCATGCCGGTCTCCTACTTCAACAGCAAGCCCTATGAGAACTGGTCCAGGGGCGGGCCGCAGATCACCGGCACCGTATTCCTGTATCTGGACCACAGCACTCCGGTGCGGGAACTACGCGAACATCTGCACAAGTATCTGCGGTCCCGCCAGGACTGGGACGGACGCAACGCGAACCTGCTGGTAACCGACAGCACACCAACCAGCATTGTGGTGCGCGCGTCGATGTCGGCCCGTAATGCCGACGATGTGTGGAACCTGCGCTGCGCGGTGCGTGAGGAACTGATCAACTGGCTGGCACACAATCATCCCTACGCGCTGCCGAAGATCCCCACCGCCGCCGCGCCGTCGCCCGCGCTGACCTGACGCCGCACGGCCGACCACCCGATCCGATCCCCACCGCACCCCGCGCGGCATGCGACGGCACCGCCGCGACAAGCCATGTCCTGCCCCGATTCCTGCGCCATAGCCCGACGTACGGATTGCTGGCCGATCTGCGGTGGTGGATCCGCAAACAGAAGAACCTCGTCTGAGCCATACCGGGATTCGCTTCGACCACCCGCGCTACCGTCACGCACCACAACGAATCCGGCCACCGCGACAGCCTCGGGCGGACTTCATGCCTGACCTGTCCCCGACCCCTGGTCAGGCGAATACGGTGGCGATAATGTCGAAAAGTATGAGCGCAGCAGAATCCGTCGATTTTCATTTCGACCCCATGTGCCCGTACGCGTATCAGACATCACTGTGGATACGTGAGGTCCGGCGAATGACCGGGCTGCGGATCGACTGGCGGTTCTTCAGCCTGGAAGAGGTCAATCGGGCCGAAGGGAAGAAACATCCATGGGAGCGCCCGTGGTCCTACGGCTGGTCGCTCATGCGCATCGGCGCTCTGCTGCGCCGCCGCGATCAGGACGCCGTGGATCGCTGGTATGCCGAGATCGGCAGGGAACTGCACGAACTCGGTGGTAAGCCGCATGACCCCGAGACAGCACGGCAAATCCTCGAACGACTCGGCTTCGCAGGTGCGGTGCTCGACGAGGCGATGGCGGACGAATCGACGCATGCGGAAGTACGCGCCGACCACGAGCGCGTTACGGCCGCGGGCGGCTTCGGCGTCCCCACACTGTTCTTCCCCGACGGGTCCTCGCTGTTCGGGCCGGTACTGATCGATCCGCCGACCGGTGACCGCGCGGTCCGCCTCTGGGAGCTGGTCACCGGCATGCTCGAATTCCCTGATGTCTACGAAATCCAGCGTCCCAAGAGCGCGGCCGCCACCGAACGCATCGGGGAAGTGCTGAAACCGTATGTTCGTGGCCGCGATTGGATGAGTATCAACCGCGGCAAGGTCATCGATATGTCAGCTCTAGAGGAATCCGCCTCCTGATCCAGTAACGAGGTTCTCAGCTCGATGGTTGCCCGCTGATTCGCTGGGGGTATGCGGCGATTCCGAAGTAACGTCATAATCAAGCCCCTCGCACACACCCTATTGCCCAGGGCCTGCGCGTAGGGTTGCTTCTATGCGTACCGATGACGATAGCTGGGACATCGTCACGAGTGTCGGTTCAACCGCACTGTTCGTGGCAGCGGCACGGGCTTTGGAGGCGCAGAAACCCGAGCCGCTGGCCGTCGACCCCTACGCCGAACTGTTCTGCCGGGCAGTCGGCGGTAGATGGGCCGATCTACTCGACGACCGAGCGCCCGACCATAAGCTTCAGGCCACCTTCGGTAGCTATTTCGTCAGCTTTCAAGGCGCCCGGACCCGCTACTTCGATAACTACTTCCGCGTCGCGGCCGATAGCGGCGCCCGCCAAGTGGTGATCTTGGCGGCCGGACTGGATTCACGGGCATACCGGCTGGCGTGGCCCGACGGCACCGTGGTGTACGAGCTGGACAAGCCACAGGTGCTGGAGTTCAAACGTATGACGCTGGCCGGACAAGGCGCCACCCCTACCGCGGATCGTCGTGAAATCGCAGTAGATCTGCGTGATGACTGGCCTCGAGCATTGCGGGACAACGGGTTCGATCCGGCCAGACCATCGGTGTGGCTCGCCGAAGGCCTGATGCTGTACCTGCCTGCCGCCGCACAGGAAAGAGTCTTCACGGGGATCGACATGCTGGCCTGTTCCGGCAGCCATACCGCGATCGAGGATGCCATGCCGATAGACGAGAAGGTCTTTCGGGAATGCCTGGAAGCGGAGCGAGCTTCCGAAGTAAACGAGGTCTTCTTTCAACTGATATACAACGAGCGATGCGCTCCAGCGGATGAATGGTTCACCGCGCATGGCTGGAAGGCGACCGGCATACGCTTGACCGAGTATCTCAGCGCGGTGGGCCATCCGATCGATCCATCGACCCCGGAGGCCGGCCCGATGATCGGGGCCATCAGCCTGGTCAGTGCTGTCAAGCGGTGAGCAACGACGAATCACCGTTCCGGCAGCCGGGTGCCGACGGATTGGCCTCCGGTGCGCTTCGCGGACTGACGGCCCGCTTATGCCGAGCATCAGTAATCTACGGACCAGCGATACTGCCGCCGAGAGGCATGCCGGTGAGCTCCGACACTGCGGCTGGAAACCCACGAAGACCTGATCCGACTGCCGAGTTGAAGGTTCCCACAGATCAGAGGCTATCTGTGGGGCGGGCGGGGCTCGAACCCGCGACCAATGGATGAGGAATCCAGCTCCTGATCCAGAATGCCCGATCCGGCCGCATACAGGCCCACCCCGTATACCGGCCCTGGAGAAATTCACACCGCCTGAACCGGCAGCCTCGGCAAGGTTGCTCAGGCGGCCTCGGAGTTCAGCAGGACAGCGAGGTCGTCGGGGATCGGCATGGACTGGAGTATCCCGACACGGGCTCGTCCAGTGTTGCCCGTCGGGTAGCGGCCGGACAGCGAACCGGGAGCGGCGACAATGATGCGCACGACCTGCCCGAATGCTTCGCGGCGGTCACGCTGACGCACGGCGAAGACGAACATCGCGACATGGTTGCGGGTGTGCAGCCAGGGGTCGGGCTGGGACAGTATGTGGGCGCGTTCGAGGTGTGCCCAGCGCTGATCGGGCGTGTGACTGTTTTCGGCGGCCTGCATTTCATGGTGGTAGCGGGTGCGAGCCGCCTCCGGGATACGGGGCATCAGAAATCCTTTCTATAGTGTCTGATGATTCGGAAGGTCCGAATAATTCGGGGCTGGGTGGACAGCGCGGTGGCAGTACCGCGACCGGCTTCAGCAGGAGTCCGTGGATGCGGAGTGCTCGGATGCCGTGCAGCTCGCACAGCCGGGCTCGGCCGCGTCAGGGCCGCCGGGAACCGCGAGCGGCGGACAACAGGTATCGCCGCGCCAGGCATTGATTCCCTCCCTGACCGCGATACCCGCGATGACCAGAGCCGCCACCGGATCAGCCCACGACCACCCGAACAACAGGTTGAGCAACAAGCCGGCCAGCAGCACCACGGACAGATAGGTGCACAGCAGCGTCTGTTTCGAGTCGGCGACCACCGCGGCGGAGCCTAGTTCCCGCCCCGCACGGCGCTGCGCCAACGACAGCACCGGCATGATCACCGCGCTCGCCGCAGCCAGGCCGATCCCGATCTGCGAATGTCCGGCTTCTCCGACCCCGAATAGCCCGCGCACCGCGTCGACAGCGACATAGGCGGCAAGAGCGAAGAACGAGAACGCGATGATCCGTAACGCGATCTTCTCCCTTCGCTCCGGATCACGGCCGGCGAACTGCCATGCCACCGCCGCCGCAGAAGACACCTCGATCACCGAGTCGAGGCCGAATCCGAGCAAGGCTGTCGAGGAGACCCGGACGCCTTCGGTGAGGGCGATGGCCGCCTCGATGAGGTTGTAGGTAATAGTCGCGGCCACCAGCAGGCGAATCCGGCGTGCCAGTAACGCCCGGCGCTGCGACGACGAACCCGAGCGCGGCATAACCTGCGGCATTCCCAGCGGTCGCGTCATCAGCAACATCCCTCGGCATCGGCGGTCGGACAGCATGCCGGGTCGACCGCAAGCACCAAGCCGAGCAGATCGTCGAGCGCGTGCCCGATACGCGGATCGGCGAGCTCGTAGCGGTTTCGCCGCCCCTCAGGGACCGCGACGACCAGGCCACACCCGCGAAGGCAGGCCAAATGGTTGGAAAGAATCTGCCGCGACACACCGATCGCTGCCGCCAGCTCGGCGGGATAGGCCGGGCCGGTACGTAGCCGCAGCAGGATCTGAGTACGGGTCTGATCCGACAACGCGTGCCCGAATCGGGTCAGCGCGTCTCGGTGCTGTCGAGCCTCCACCGGATAGATAGTACAGATATTTCTGTATTCATCAATATCTGTATCGAATTCTCGTATAAGCGCCCGCATCAGCAGACACCCGCATATCGACGGCAGCCGCCTTCGGTCAATAATCTGATGGCAATTGCCATCACTTGTAATGCTGCGACGCAATGGCCCTGTTCAACCCGAAGACCGAGACCTTCGAAGAGTTCGATCCCGCGACACGGGCGCGCTTGAAGTCAGTGGTCGACTTCTTCGAAACGAAGGGCAAGCTGGCGGTGACCGATGATGCCCACCGGGGCGAGTGGTATGCCGACTGGATGGCTTTCCTCGCCGGGTGTCTCGACACTCGGCCTGGCCACCATCTGGCAGAGCGCCAACGCCAAGGCCCACCTGCGCGACAGCTACATTCGGGCGATGAGCTACGCGGGTGCGTATGCGATGAATCCGTAGCACTGCGCGTCCCGTGCTCCCCTGACCTTCTCCTCGCCATCGGACGCGTCGGCCCGCGAAACCGGTAGCCGCAATAATGCTTGTGCACCGACGTATTCGCGGGCACGATTGCGATCACGCGCGTCCGAGAGGGAAGACCGGGCGCACGGGGGACAACATGATCAGCCGGTCCAAGACGGAAAATGGTGATCGGGACACAACAGAACGGCCCGCATCCGCTCTGCCGCTACGCCTTCCCTCACAAAGCACTACTCACCGTAGTGAAAGATCAGTCCCTCCGGACCGGTGCCCACATGCGGCCAGCGCTGGACTGGACGTTGAGGTCGATGTCGATCACATACCTACCGTCGGCGCGGCGGTAGGTGAGAATACGACCGATATCTTCGAGGGTCAAAGTGTCTCCAGCATCATAAAGTTCACCGGAATAGGCGGTTATCCCGAGCCAGGACACCGCGGCGGCGCTCTCCTCGGCCGCGGGCTACTCGAAGAGTTGTTGCAGCCATCGTTACCGACCGCGCGTACTCTGGCGACAGCGGTGTACCGGCGTGCTGGTCGATTCGAGGGAGCGGCTCCGCGATACCGCTACTGATGTGCGCGCTGGTGATGTCCGACACCATGTCCGGAAACCGACGAAGAACCGATCCGACTGCCGAGCTCGAAGTTTTCGCAGATCAAAGGCTATTTGTGGGGCGGGCGGGGCTCGAACCCGCGACCAATGGATTATGAGTCCACGGCTCTAACCGACTGAGCTACCGCCCCGTGTCGCGGATAACCGCGAGCGTTGGGAATGCTACCTGTTCGTACCGGGTTGAGACCAGTCGGATAGCTGACGACAGTCGAGAATTTATAGAGAGGACAGGCATGGCTGATCTGTTCACGAACATCCTGAAGGCACATCAGTGGATGTACGAGAAGAGCGGCGGATGGGTGGGGCATCGGCTGATGTTCGGAAAGCCGACGCTGCTGCTGCGGACAGTGGGACGCAAGACAGGCAAGGACAGGACTTCGGCACTGATCTACGCCCGCGACGGTGCGGATTATCTGGTGGTCGCGTCCAACGGTGGCCAGCCGAAGCCGCCGGGATGGCTGGCGAACCTGAAGGCACGACCGAAGACCGAGGTCCAGATCGGCAGGCGGAAAGTAACTGTGACGGCACAGCCGCTACTGCCGGGCGATTCGGAATACGCTCGCCTCTGGGACGTCGTCAACGCTGGGAACAGTGACCGCTACCGCGCCTATCAGGAGCAGACCACCCGACCCATCCCGGTTGTGGTGCTTACTCCGGTGTCCTAGGGAAGCCAGTCCGCTGAGTAATTCCCGTCCCGGCTTACACCGCCTCGGCGCGCCACTACCGTGGCTCCGAATCGGCTTCCCTACCGACCGGTGTAACGCATGGCAGGCGATGCCGAGGCAGGAGACCCCGCGCCGACGGTATCGGCGATGAGCCGGGGGGCTAGCCAACGCCCGGATACCACCTCAGGTCTGCACTCGGGCGAATATCCGGTTCAGCGGTTTGTTCGCACCCACACCAGGATGCGCCCTACCGCGATCCCGGCCTCGATGGCAGCAGCTGTGCTGGTGAGTCATGACCCGCCGCCGCCACCACAGCTGCTGCCACCGCCACAACTGGAACTACCGCCACCGAAACTGAAACCACTCCCGCCGTCACCATTTCCTCCCGATCCACTCCCCCCGCCGCTATCGCCGCTATGGTGATGCTGCCCATCTCCGGCATGATCATTCGGTTGCTTGGAACCATGTCGGTCCGGCAGGCCGGCACTACCGGCCAACCAGAACGAATCGGTGGAACCTCTATCGCGGCGTCTCCCACCTTGCTGCCCGCTGAGCCGAAATTCGTACCCCGGTGGCCGATATCGCTTGCGTAGCCGACGGAGGCCACCGAACACCATGATGACCAGAGCTATCGCGAACAGCCCGATCAGCACAGCAGCGAGTACGCTCATTGTGGTCATGCGACCCCCTTTCCGGCACGAGCGGGGCTCTACGTAGTGACGCCGAGCTACCGTCCCCTGACTCCATGCTCATGCCGGAACAATAGCTGCTCAACGGTTTTCGCGTACAGTGAATTGTGCTGTCCTTCAGCTTCCGTAGCCGCGGGCCCGGCGATATCGATCCGCAGGCCGTTCGCGCCGCCGTCGACGTGTTGAAACTCCCCGAGGCCGTGTACAAAACCTGCCCCTGGCAACCACGGGAACTGGTGGAACGGGGACTGCGGCAATGGCTGCTCTGTTGCGGTGCCGCACTACGTGATGATCAAGTGATAGGCATGCCGTCGCATGCGGTGGACGAGGCATGGCACGGGTTCATCTTGTGCACAGAGCGCTACGCGGAATTCTGCGCTACCGCCTACGGACGCTTCCTCCACCACTTCCCGGAAGGCGCTGGACCACCGGATAATTCACACGGGACGGCGGCGGAGCAGCTCGGTCGCACAGTAGTGGCATGGTCGCTTATGGCGAATGCGGGCGAGACATGCGTGCTGTGGGATCTGGATCGCCGGGTCGGTGTCCGACACCCCTGGGGCATCGAGGCCAAGCGCATCGCGGACATCGAAGCCGAGCTCACCCGGGTACGCACCACCTGATTCCGGGCGGGTTTCACCGCACAGCCGGGCGCAGAGGACGACGGCCGGTACTGCCCACCCTGAAACACAACGCCACATCCGATAGCAGCCGCCATCTTGTTCCCGCATATCCGCTCCGCGCACCGGGCAACAGGTCACACCACGATATCGGTACGTGCACGAAATCAGCATGCGATGGGCCGTAGCCCACCGGTGCCGAACAAACAATTCCTACCAGTCCGTAACAATAATCTCTCTCATATATAGAACTTTCGGTCACATGAAAAGGCGACCATCTCCTACGCATCACATAACTCCGCAGCAGCTGGTCTACCACGTTTTCTATACCGAACTAGAACGCGTTACAGTAGGCTTCCGATATGGAGCGACTAACCGGATTGGACGCCAGCTTCCTCTACTTGGAAACCGAGACCCAGCATCTACATGTATGCGCACTACTGATCCTGGACTGCTCATCGGGAAATTACTCGTTCGACGCGTTCAAAACCGAGCTCGGTCGGCGACTTCCGCTGATCCCGCAGTTGCGCCGCCGGGTGCACGAGGTTCCGTTCAATCTGGACCATCCGGTATGGGTAACGGATCAGAATTTCGACCTCGACAACCACATCCGCCGGATCACGATCGCCGCACCGGCAGGCCGTCGCGAACTCGAACAACTCGTCGGGGATATCGCGAGCCGCCCCATGGATCGCACTCGCCCACTCTGGGAGATTTCAGTGGTCGACGGCCTCGACGACAACAAGATCGCGGTGGTCGTGAAGTATCACCACGCCGCTGTGGACGGTGTCACCGGCGCCAATCTGATGACGCATCTCTGCGATCTGGAACCCGGTGTCACCAAACTGGTACCCAATCAGGAAAGGCACCCCGAACCGAAACCGAACGACTGGCGACTGCTGGCAGAGGCAGTGGTGAAGTTGCCCGCCAAAGCGGGCATCCTCGGTATGGTCCCGAAAACCTTCGAAGTGGTCGCGGGCTTCGCGCAGCGCCGCCGTAAGAACAAAACCGGGATGGCGACACCGTTCTCCGCCCCGCGCACACCGTTCAATCTGGCCATCACCGACAAACGCGCTGTCGCGTTCACCGAGGCCGAACTCGACGCCGTCAAAGAGATACGGCAGGCATTCGGAGTCAAGGTGAACGATGTGGTGCTGACCGTTGTCGCCGGGGCGCTGCGCACCTACCTGGACAAGCGCGATGAATTACCGGATCGCTCGCTCATCGCATCAGTACCGATATCCGTGCACGAATCGACACGGCACACCGCGGGCGTGAACAAAGTGTCCGCACTGTTCACACTGCTCGGCACGGATATCGCTGATCCGGTGGAACGCTTACAGTCGGTGGCCGAGGCCAACCGCGGGGCCAAGGAGGAGCACAAGATCGTCGGTTCCGACTTCCTACAGGACTGGTCGAAGTACGCGCCGCCGAACACTTTCCGGCTCGCATCCCGGATGTACTCGTCGTGGCGGCTGGCCGAGATACACCCGGTAGTGCACAACTTGGTGATATCCAATGTGCCCGGTCCGCCGGTACCGCTGTACTTCCTCGGCCTGCGCGTGGCAGGCATGTATCCGTTCGGACCGGTGTTCCACGGCGCGGGACTGAATGTGACCGTGCTGTCGAACAACGACAAGCTCGATTTCGGCTTCACCGCCTGTGCGGACCTGATGCCCGATATCGACGAACTCACCGACGCCATACCGACCGCGATCACCGAATTACTTTCCGCGGCAAGGAAAAACTTCTGAGAACGGGTTTCCGCCCGAGGTCAGGACAGAGCGCGCATGACCATCTCCGCGACACAGACCGGTTTGTCACCGCCCGCACGCTCGATGGTCACCACGGAAGTCATCTGCAAGCCGCCGGACACCTCCTCCACCGTCACGATCCGCGCCCTGCCCCTGATCCGAGAGCCGGAGGGAACCGGCGCGGGGAAACGAACCTTGTTCACGCCGTAGTTGATTCGTGCCGAGGCATCGGTGATCCGAAAGATCTGACTCATGATCGATGGCAGCAACGACAAGGTGAGGTAGCCGTGTGCGATGGTCGTGCCATACGGTCCCGCCGCTGCGCGCTCCGGATCGGTGTGGATCCACTGACGATCTTCGGTCGCCTCGGCGAACGCGTCGATACGCTGCTGGTCGATCTCCATCCAATCGCTCGCACCGAGATCGGCGCCAGAAGCGGTCCGCAAAGTGTCCATCGTGAACGTCATGGGTTCGCTCATGCGACGAACCCTAGACCACTCCCGACGCGCAGGACACACGCACACAACAAATTTCGTACGACATCCGGGTTACTGTCACACCGTGGACTGAGCTGGGTATACGGCACAGTCGGTGACAACCGTGGAAGGGCATTACCGGAACACGGATCAAGAAAGGTGAGGTATCACATATGGGGCGGTTATCCGGCAAAGTGGCATTGATCAGTGGGGCTGCGCGCGGTATGGGGGCAGCGCACGCCAGAGCACTGGTCACCGAGGACGCGCGCGTGGTGCTCGGCGATGTGCTCCACGATGAAGGTGCCGCGGTGGCCGATGAGCTGGGCGACAATGCTGTCTACGTGCCGCTCGACGTGCGTGAGCCGAGTGCCTGGCGCGCGGCCGTCGCCGAGTCGGTTCGGCGGTTCGGATCACTGAATGTACTGGTGAACAACGCGGGCATCACGAACGACAGGGCGCTCATCGCCTATGAGCTCGCCGAATGGCAGCGGATCATCGATATCAATCTGACCGGCACTTTCCTCGGTATGCAGGAGGCGACACCTGCCATGATCACGGCGGGTGGCGGCTCCATCATCAATATCTCCTCCGTCGAGGGGCTGCGGGGCAGCACCAGGCTGCACGGCTATACCACCACCAAGTTCGCGGTACGCGGACTGACCAAATCCACCGCACTCGAACTGGCCCAATACGGGATTCGAGTGAACTCGGTACACCCCGGCTTGGTTCGGACCCCGATGACCGAGCACGTCCCCGATGATTTCCTGCAGATCCCGCTCGGTCGGGCCGCTCAACCCGCCGAGGTCTCCGCTCTGGTGGTATTCCTCGCCTCCGACGAATCGTCGTACTCCACCGGGGCAGAATTCGTCATCGACGGTGGCCTGACCACGGGTATCCCGCACAAGAGTATCGGCAAATAATTCCGCCACAGCAGTGCGCCGCCCTCGACCGGCGCGGCTAACTCGGCTTTCTCCGCTCGTCTCCTACAGTGGTCGAGTCCGTATCCCGGCCACAGGGGCGACCAGGATACGGAGTATTCGACTTCGGCACGCCAACGTCAACGAAATGTCGTGATGGATGGGAGCGGCGAACGTCATGCTTCGATCGGTTACTTCCACCACTGTGGCCACGATTGTCCTGGTGGCACTGTCGGTGATCCCACTGTCGGTGGGCACATCGATGGCCGCCGCGCAGCCGATCTATCCGGCCCCGGATCCCGATTCGTTCTACGCCGCAACGGCAGAACTGGGCCGCGCCGCGCCCGGTGCGGTCCTGGCGGTCCGGACGATGCCGGATCTGCCCATGTTCCCCGGCACGACCAGCACGATGATCAAATTCCGCTCCACCAACTCCGCCGGCACACCGATCGCGGCGACTACCACCGTGCTGACCCCGTCGAATCACGTACCCGGCGGGCCACTGTTGTCCTATCAGCACATCATCAACGGGCTCGGCACGCAGTGCGCCGTGTCCAGGGTGCTCTACACCGACAATCCCGATCTGATGATCCGGGAAGCGCCCGCGCTCAACGCGGTGTTGCTGCGCGGCTGGTCGGTGGTTCTGCCCGACCACCTCGGTCCGACCAGTGCCTATGGCGCCGCGAGATTGGGAGGCGTACTCACCCTCGATAGTCTCCGAGCGGCCAGGAATGTCGCACGGCTTGGTCTGGCCGACAGTCCGATCACCATGCTCGGCTATTCCGGTGGTGGTATGGCGACCGCGTGGGCAGCCGCACTGGCACCGCGATACGCACCCGAACTGCCCCTCGTCGGTGTCGCCGCGGGCGGGGTACCGATGAACCTGGTGACCATGCTCGAGGGCATCGGCTACAGTCCGCATCCGGTCTTCGGTCTTGCCTTCGCGGCAGCGATCGGTTTGGAACGGGAGTATCCGGCGCGCTTGCCGATCAGCGAATACTTGAACCCGGCGGGCATGGCGGTACGGGACCGGATCGCCAACAGTTGCACCAACGACATTCTGATCGCAGGCGCGGGACGTAGTGTCACGGATGTCGCGACCTCGACTTCGCTCGCCTACGAGGATCGCGCCCGTGCGGTACTCAGAGAGAACAGCCTGGAGTTCTACGACGGCATACCGACTACGCCGATCTTCCAGTGGCGGGCCTTCTACGACGCGCTGATCCCGATGGACGCGATCGACAACACGATACGACGCTATTGCGCCGCGGGTGCGCGCGTCCAGTATGAGCTGTATCCGAGCCCGGATCATCTGTCCGCCGCCGTACTCGGCATGCCCGCGGCACTCAGTTGGCTGGATGCTCGGGTACGAGGTGAACCAGCACCGAGCAATTGCTGAGCCCGTGCTGTCCGGAACTACGCTGCCAGTAACTGACGAAAGTGTGACGCCACGGCCGTGCCACACGACTTTTCCGCTGGAGTCCGGACAGAATCGGACCATGAGTGCCAACCATGCGGGCAACACCCGCCGAACCCGCCGCATATGAGCCCGACGCCGATGCGAATTCTGCTGACCGGCGCCGCGGGCTTCATCGGAGCGCACATACACCGGGCATTGGCCAGGGCCGGGCACGAGGTGATCGCCGTAGATCTCATGCTGCCCGCGGCACACGGACCGGAGGCACGGCCCCCGGAGGGCGTGCATCGGATCGATGTACGCGATATCGAGAGTCTGGTGCCGCTGCTGCACGGTATCGATGTGGTCTGCCACCAGGCCGCTGTCGTCGGGGCCGGGGTGAGCGTCGCGGATGCGCCTGCCTACGCAAGCCACAACGATCTGGGTACGGCGGTGGTCCTCGCCGCCATGGCGGACGCGGGGTGCCATCGGCTGGTGCTTGCTTCGTCCATGGTGGTCTACGGCGAGGGGTGCTATCGGAACGCCACCGACGAGATGGTCCAGCCAGGGCAGCGCACCCGCACGGATCTCGAGCAGGGGCGATTCGAACAGCGCTGCCCGAGCACCGGGGACGCGCTGCACTGGGTGCCGGTACCTGAGGACACTCCCCTGCGGCCACGCAGCCTGTACGCGGCGAGCAAGGTGGCGCAAGAGCATTACGCCGCCGCATGGGTGGCCGCTACCGGCGGCACGGTCACCGCCCTGCGATACCACAACGTCTACGGCGACGGTATGCCGCGGGATACCCCGTATTCCGGTGTCGCGGCGATCTTCCGATCCGCACTGGCTGCCGGGCGAGCGCCGCTGGTATTCGAGGATGGTCGGCAGGCACGGGATTTCGTGCACGTATCCGATATCGCGGCAGCCAACCTCGCGGCTGTCGAACAGCCACTACCCGGATTCGTGCCGCTGAACGTCTGCTCCGGACAGCCGATCACGATCGGTGAGGTCGCTACGGTGCTCGCGGACGCTTGTCATGGCCCCGCGCCGCTGATAACCGGCGATTATCGGCCCGGCGATGTCCGCCATATCGTCGCGAGCCCGGACGCGGCCCGGCGCTTGCTCGGGTTCTCCGCCGAGATCGACCCGCGCGAAGGACTCGCGGACTTCGCGTTCGCCCCACTGCGCGCCACCGCTGGGGTGGGCACGCCTACCGGGTGAATCAGTTCTCCGACAGCGGCAGCCGCACTTCGAAGCGGCAACCACGGTCGCGATTCTTGGCGGTGATATCACCATCGTGGGCCTCGACCAAGCCCGCCGCGATAGCCAACCCCATACCGCTGCCCGCGGGCATACCGTCACCGGCGACCGGCGACCGGACTGCCGTACCGCGATAGGCGATCTCGAAGATCCTGGCGAGGTCGTCCTCCGCGATGCCGGGTCCGCTGTCGTCGACTCGCGCCCATGCCTGCCCGTCGACCACTCCGGCCGAAATCGCGATATGACCGCCCGGCGGAGTATGCGCGATGGCGTTGGAGACGAGATTGGTCAGTACCCGGCCGAGTGCGCGGTCATCGGCCGCGACCATGACACGAAAGTCCGGCTGTTCGGCGCGTAAGGACACCGTGGCACGCTCTGCGGTCGGTCGGTTGGCGGCGAGCACCTCGTCGATCACCTCACGCAGATCTATCGGCTCCAGCGCCAGCCGGAGCGCACCGGCGTTGATCTTCGACATCTCGAACAGGTCGTCGACCATGCCGGAGAGCCGATGGATCTCCCTGCCGATCTGTTCGGCGTAGCGGGTGACGACCGCGGCATCGGTCACCACACCGTCCGACAGCGCCTCGGCCATGGCACGGATACCGGCGAGCGGGGTACGCAGATCGTGACTCACCCAGGCGACCAGCTCACGCCTGGAGCGTTCGGCGGCTCGTTCCTGCTCGCGGATCTGTTTCTCCCAGACGGTCTTGCGTGCCTGCTGCCTGCCGAGCAGCACCGCGGCGGGCAGGGTGACCGTGGCGACAACAGCGAGTACCACCAGAGTGCGATGCAGCTCGGTGGTGAACATCAGACCGCTGACCACGGTCATCCCGGCGAGCGCGGACAGGATCGGGATCAGAATCAGCACGACCATACTGCTGGTCAGCGACCTGTTGCCGACCACATGCAGCAGAATCGCCCCGAACAGCACCACCGGTACCGAGCCTGCGGCGGTGTAGAGGATCAGATGCAGTGTCGGCTCATCCATAGGACCGATCCTGCTCGGTCCCGGCGCGTCCCCACGCATAGCCACGCCCCCAGACGGTGTCGATTCGGTGATGAGCACCGAGCTTGGCGCGCAATCGCTTGATATGCACGGTGACCGTGGAGAGGTCACCGAAGTCCCAGCCCCATACCTCGGCCAGCAGATCTTCCCGGCTGAACACCGCGTTCGGGTGCCGTAACAGGAATTCCAGCAGATCGAACTCACGCGGCGTCAGCTCGACCCTGGCGCCATCGATACACACCAGCCGGGCCGCGGGGCGCACCTCGAGCACACCGTCCCACAGCGCCGAGTGGTCGGCCGGGGCAAAGGGACGCGACCGACGCAGTACCGAGGCCACTCGCAATGCCAGCTCGCGCGGGCTGAACGGCTTGGTCACATAGTCATCTGCACCTGCTTCCAGCCCGATCACCCGGTCGTCTTCGTCGCCGAGGGCGGTCAGCAAGATGATCGGTGTATCCGGGCGCGGGCCGGATCTGACGGCACGGCAGATCTCGATGCCATCCGGCCCCGGCATCATCACGTCGAGCACCGCGAGTTCGACTTCCCCGGACATGCCGTCGCCGAAGCCGTCACGACGCGCCAGCGCGGCCGAAGCACTCGCCCCATCGGCGGTTTCGAGCACCGCCAAGCCGTCGCGTTCCAGATAGCGGCGGACCACGTCGCGCACGACAGGGTCATCGTCTGCGATGAGTATGCACATAACAATCACCAATGCGTCAGAATCAGATGGACCAGCAATAAAGTGCCGAGCGCCTGCACGCCGAGCCAGAAGCGGGCGGTGGCTTTCGGTAGAAAGGCAGTTGCCGCCAGCAGCCACACGTCGAACGGCAGCCAGATCCGCTCGGTCTCGGCCTTGCTCAACCCACTGGCATCGGCGACAAGGACAGCGCACAATCCCGCGGCCACCAGCAGCGTCGCCGGGTCCAACGCCCGCACACCCGCCCGTGACAACGCATTCGGTAACGCCGCGACGGCAGCCAGACCGATAGCGCACACGGTCGCCGCGAGATTGCCCCACCACCAATAACCGAACGGCCGGTCGGAGGCAATGCCCTGGTAATAGCGCTGGACGACCAGATGGTAGCCATCCAGCCACCAGAACCCGGCGAGGGTGAACGCGGCCGCGACCGCCAGCGCACCGGCGAGCGCAGGCAGTAACGGCCGGAGCGTCCGCCCTGCCATCAGCACAGCCACCGCCGGAAACGCCATGAGCACCAATCCGTAACTGAGGTAGATGCCGAGACCGAACAACACCCCGGCCCCGACCGCGGTCCCGATCCGGCCGGACCGGGTGGCCAGCGCGAGCAGTGCCACCGCCCATGCGGTGACACCGGCGAATATCGCGTCGGCCGATACCGCGATCCAGAGCGCGGCGGGTGCGAGCACCAGAAAGGGCAGTGCCGCCCGCGCACGGTACTCGGCACCGAGCGCACGTAAGGTGACCGCCACCGCGACCACCGCGCTGCATCCGATCAGCAGGCAGGCCGCTCCCGCCCATGCCCCACCGCCGAACCCGGCCCGGTCGAGCAGGACGAAGAACAGCAGTGCGCCCGGCGGATGCCCGGAGACATGCGTGGTCCACGAGTCCGGCTGGAAGTCGAGAATCCGACCGGAGAATTCGCGCAGCAGCACCCGCAGATCGGTCACCCCACCGACCTCGTGCAGGTACTCGTTGTGGTCGGTGAGCCGTTCGGTGAAGCCGCGCCGCCAGCCGTCGACCAATGCCAAGGCGAACGTCCAGCACACCGCGGTGATATACGCCGCTACCAGCAGTCGAGGCCAAGACAGCCGGGCCGCGACGGTCGGGCCTGCCAGCACAACCACCACGGCGATCAAGGCGGCGGGGACAGTACCCGGACCCGCGTGCGGTAACCACACGCCGAAAATCGGCGCGGCGCCCGCGTAGAGCGAACGCTGCCACTCACCGCCGATGATTCGCGGAACCTGGAATGCCGCGCCGACCAAGACGACAGCGAGACCAGCGGCGAGCAGTTCGCCCCGGAATCGGACCGTCTGCCCTCTGGTGGCTTCGGTGAGTTCGCGCACACGGTCACGATAGGCGCGAAACACGCAAGAATCCGCTGACAGCCGCAATGGAATCGACACCGTCAGAGTTTCGTAACCGTTTTCGCGGCCGCATTCGTCCGTTTCGAACCTAGCGTTCCAAGAGTGACCGAATCCGTGGACGAACGAGACGGCGTGACCGTCGTCATCCCGTGCCGTGACGAAGCCGAATCGTTGCCTGCTGTGCTCGCGGCGATTCCACCCGGTTACCTGGCGCTGGTCGTGGACAACGGGTCCACCGACGCCACCGCCACCGTCGCGCGGGCGGCCGGAGCGCATGTGGTCGCCGAGCAACGCCCCGGATACGGCGCCGCGGTGCAGGCCGGGATCGCCGCGGCACAGACCGAATTGGTCGCGGTCCTCGACGGCGACGGATCAATGGACCCCGGTGAACTGCCTGCTCTGGTGCACGAGGTGCGCGCGGGCGCGGATCTCGCCGTGGGCAGGCGCAGGCCGGTGCGCGTTGGCAGTTGGCCCTGGCACGCTCGCCTCGGCAACCGGATGATCGCCACCCGGCTGCGGCGCAAGTACGGCGTACCGGTGCACGATATCGCCGCGATGCGAGTCGCCCGCCGAACGGCGCTGCTCTCGCTCGGACCACTGCACACCCGCTTCGGGTACCCGCTGGAACTGCTGATGGGAGCGGCCACCGCGGGCTGGCTGGTAGTCGAGAAGGACATCACCTACCGGCCACGAACAGGCGGGATATCGAAGGTATCCGGTTCATGGCGTGGCTCGATGCGCGCCACCCGAGACTTCTGGATGGTGCTGAAATGACCTGCCCGGCCACCCTGCTGGTGGTGGCGAAGGCGCCTGTCGCCGGATTCGCCAAAACACGGCTCACCCCGCCGCTCACCCCGCACGAGGCAGCCGAGGTCGCCGCGGCATCCTTGCTCGATACCCTCGATGCCGTCGTGCACAGCGACGTCACCCACCGCATCGTCGCCATGACCGGCGATCTCGACGCCGCCGAACGTCACGGCGAATTGTGCGGGCTGCTGGCCGGTGTCGACGTGCTGCCACAACGCGGGCGCACCTTCGGCGAGCGGTTGGCCAACGCGCATGCCGACGCGGCCAGAGCGGGACTGCCGGTCTTGCAGATCGGTATGGATACCCCCCAGCTCGGTGCCGAACTGCTGACCGAAGCAGCCCTGACTTTGCTCGACACCGGTGACGCCGTGCTAGGCCCCGCCACCGACGGCGGCTGGTGGGCGCTCGGCCTGCCGACCCCGCAACCCGCGCGCACGCTCACGGATGTGCCGATGTCGACCTCCCGCACCGGATTGCTGACCCGAAACGCGATACGGCAGTGCGGCCTGCGGGTTCACTCGCTGCCGACACACTCCGATGTCGATGATTTCGACGATGCCCTGCGGATCGCAGCAGCCACCGAGGGCCGATTCGCCGATACGGTGCGGCGGCTGCGGCACCGCACCACGGTGACGCGGTGAACGAAATCTTCGACCAGGCGCTGATAGGCGAGGACTGCTGGGTCCGTGCCACCGACGGATCGACGCGCCCCCTGCCGACCAGGCAATGGCTCGGCGCGGGCGAGGACACCGATAACCTCGCCGACACCGCCTTGACCTGCTGCTGCGACGGCCCGACCATCGACCTCGGCTGCGGGCCTGGTCGCCTGGTCGCCGCACTGCTGCGGCGCGGTGTCGTCGCGCTCGGAGTGGATATCTCACCGATGGCGGTGGCGGTCACCCGTTTTCGCGGGGCACCCGCACTGCACCGTGATCTGTTCGAGCCGCTACCGGGGACCGGGCGCTGGACCTATGCTCTGCTGGCCGACGGCAATGTCGGTATCGGCGGCGACCCACTGCGGCTACTCGACCGGACCCGCGATCTACTCACCATCGGTGGAGTCGCCGTGGTCGAATTCGACCGGCCCGGTACCGGTATAGCTCGACAGCAGCTCCGCCTGGAGACGAAGAATTCCGCAGGCCCCTGGTTTCCGTGGGCGTATGTGGGCATCGAATACGCGGAGGCGCTGGCCGAGGCGACCGGGTTCCGCTTGCGCGCGACCGCCGAAGTGGCCGGGCGACATATCGCCTGGCTGAAACGGCACCCCGGCGAGCCCGAGCATGCGGGCGCACCATGAGTGCGCGCGGCCCCGAAGTAGCGAGTCGGGTCGGTATCGCGCTCGGCATCGCGATCCTGGTGTGTTTCGGCACCGGACTACTGAGCCATTGGATCCAGCATCCACCCACTTGGTTCTGGTGGCCCACCCGACCGGTCTGGCTCTACCGCTTCACCCAGGGCACGCATGTGATCGCGGGGGTGATCGCCATTCCCCTGCTGTTGGTGAAATTGTGGGCGGTCTATCCGAGACTGTTCCAGCGGCCGATACTCGGTTCACCGCTGCGTATCGCCGAGCGCGGATCGATCGCGGTACTTGTCGGCTCGGTCATCTTCCAGTTGTCGACAGGACTGGCCAATATCGCGCAGTACTATCCGTGGAAGTTCTTCTTCCCCACCGCGCATTACGCGATGGCCTATATAGCGGCCGGGGCGCTCGCCGTGCATCTGGCGGTGAAGTTGCCAGTGATCCGGGAGGCACTGCGCCGCCCGATCGAGTCGCCGACGCCTGCGGATCAGGCATCCCCAGAAGGCATTTCCCCGGCGCATGCCATGTCGAACGCCGCCGATCGAAGGGTAACCAGGGTTTCGCGCCGCACTGTACTGAACGCGGCATGGGTGTCCGCGGCGGTGGCGGGCCTTGCGGTGGCCGGGCAGACCGTGCCGTTGCTGCGGTGGGTATCGTTTCTCGCGCCACGCAGCGGGCACGGGCCGCAGGGAGTTCCGGTCAATCGCTCGGCCGCCGCCGCGGGGGTAGCCGAGCGGGCACGCGATCCGGGCTATCGGCTGCTGGTGCGCGCCGGAGACCGGCAGCGCGAGTTCACCCGGACCGAGCTGGCCGCGCTGCCGCAGACCTCGGCGCGGCTGCCGATCGCGTGCGTCGAAGGATGGTCGGCGTCCGCGCACTGGTCGGGAGTCCGGCTGCGCGATGTCCTCGCCCTCGTCGGATACACCGGCGGTGACGTTCGATGCGATTCGCTGGAGACCAGCGGGATCTATCGCAGCTCGGTACTGCCACAGCGGCATGTCCTTGACCGGGACACGCTCATCGCGATGACAGTGAACGGGGAAATACTCGACCTGGATCACGGCTATCCCTGCCGCCTCATCGCACCGAACCGTCCCGGTGTACTGCAAACCAAATGGCTTTCACGCATCGAGGTGCTGCCATGATCCCGGCCATCCGGGCAGTGTTGCTCCTGGCCGGTCTCTGGCTCGGCTGGTATGGCCTCACCTTGCTGCTCGAATTCACCACCACCGACCTGACCTCGGTCGTGCTGTGGTTCGGCGGGGGCATCCTGCTGCACGACGCGGTTTTCGCGCCACTGTCGGCGGCAGCCGGGCTCGGCGGGCGGCGCATTCTGCCCGCGGGCTGGTGGGGGCCCGCCGCCTGCGGCGCCGTATGCACCGTCACGCTCGCCCTGATCGCCGCACCGGTGGTCGGACGACGATACGCGCTGCCGGACAACCCCACTGTGCTGGATCGTCACTATCCCGCGGGTCTGGCCATCGCACTGCTCACGATATGGGTGTTGGTCGTACTGATCGGGTTCGGCCGGACCGCGCGAAGCAGCCGGACCAGACAGCTACCGGACGAAGAAGCCTGAATCCCCCGAGTTCTGAACAGGATCGGTAGCGCCTGCTGAATCCTCCTGCACTACCTGCGCCATCTCCGCTCGACTTTCCCCTCCACACGATAGTTTGTTATCGTGCGGCAATCGTCATGAGTTCGCGGCAGAAGGCCAGGTGACCGCAGTGGGGGGAACAGCCGAGTTCCGTAACACGCTTGTTCAGCTCATTCGGGCCCGGCATCCGGTGCTGCTGGTGGAATCCCATGAGGAAGAGCGGATTCTGGCTACCGTGCGTTCCTTGGCCGCGGACCCGGAGGCGCTGCCTCGGCCGAAGAACGTAGCCATCTACACCCTGTCGAAGGGACTGCACAGTCCCGGCGGTGAAGGGAAGCCGATGCAGCCTGCCGACGCGCTGGCCGCCGCGCGCACGGTGGATCAACCGACGATCTTCGCCTTCTGCGATCTCCACCATTTCCTCGGTTCGAATCGTGGCCCGGATCCGGAGTTGGTCCGCGCGCTCATCGATACCGCCAATGCGTTCAAGATGGGTGCGGTGGCGCACACCTTGTTGCTGATCGCTCCCGCTCTGACCCTGCCGGTGGATCTGGAAAAGATCGTCACCGTAGTCGATCTGCCACTTCCCGATATCCAGGAGGTGGCGGATGTCCTCGATTCGATCGTCTCGGCGAACGCCGCCAATATCTCGGTTCAGCTCACCGAGGACGAACACCACCGGCTGCTGCAAGCGGCACTCGGATTGACCCGGTGGGAAGCCGAGAACGCCTTCGCCCGCGCGATCGCTTCGGATCGGACACTCGATGCGAGCGATATCTCCGTGGTCCTGGAAGAAAAACAGCAGACCATCCGCAAATCCGGTCTGCTGGAGTTCATTCCGTCCTCCGGCGGATTCGACGAAATCGGCGGCCTGGAAGTGCTCAAACAGTGGTTGAGCAAACGTAACGGCTCCTGGCTCGCCGAAGCCGCGCGCTGGTCCATCCCGGCCCCGAAGGGCATCTTGATCACGGGTGTGCCCGGCTGCGGAAAGAGCTTGACCGCCAAGTGCATGTCCAGCTTGTGGGGGTTGCCGCTGCTGCGGCTGGATGTCGGACGGGTCTTCTCGGGCCTGGTCGGGTCGAGTGAGCAGAACATGCGGGAGGCGTTGCGCCTGGCGGAAGCCGTATCGCCATCGATCCTGTGGATCGATGAGATCGAGAAGGGTTTCGGCTCATCGGCTTCCGGCGGCGACTCCGGCACCGGTCAGCGTGTGTTCGGCACCTTCTTGACCTGGATGCAGGAGAAGACGAAACCGGTGTTCGTGGTGGCGACAGCCAACCGCATCGAAAGCCTGCCCTCGGAGTTCCTCCGCAAGGGGCGGTTCGACGAAATATTCTTCGTCGATCTGCCCACCGAGGCCGAACGGGTCATCATCTGGAAGCTGCATATCCAGAAGCGGATCCACGAGCACTGCGACGGCCCTGTCGTACAGCCGACAGACGAGGTCACCGCCTCGCTGGCCGCGGCAAGCGAAGGATTTTCCGGTGCCGAGATCGAACAGATGGTCATCTCCGCGTGTTTCGACGCCTTCGCCGAACGCCGCAATGTGAGTATGGACGATTTGCAGCGCGCACTCGCCAATACCGTTCCGCTGTCGATCACCCAGGCCGAACAGATCGCGCAGATCCGGGAGTGGGCGTCCACCCGCGCGGTGGCGGCCACCGGCGCCGAGGACCGCGCCGCTTACGCGAAGAGCGCACCACAGGGTTCTTCCGAGATCGGCAATTGGCGAGGCGGCAGAACCTTCGAGTTCTGAGCATCCCGGAGAGGAACACCGCGTGAGTGTGGAGCTTCTGTTGATCCCGCTCGGCATCGCCGCCGCAGCGGCATGGCGAGAAAGCCGCAACACCGACCTGTGCCAGAAATGCAAAACCACCCGGATCACCGACCACACCCTGCTGATCGAAGCACTGCATGTGCTCGGAGCTCGGGACATCGTCCACACCGAGGACACCGTCACCGCCGTCACCCAGCTGGGTGCGGCGACCTTTCAACGAGTAGGCGAAGTCTTCCTCGGCCGGATCGATGACGACGAACAGGCCACCGACACGATGCTCGCCGACCTAGAGCACGCCGTCGGCCGGGTCCTGCAGGCCCGCAACGTAGCCGTGGTCCGGCAGCATGCGCGGGAACTCGGCTTGCGACTGGTCACCGAACACGCCACCGACGGCACCGTCCAGCTCGTCTTCGAAGAGGAACGATGAACCGCCGCATCGTCGTAACCGTCTCAGCGGACGGCACCATCAGCGCAGAATCGACCGGCCGCCCAGGGCCGTCGTGTCTCGACGACGTCACACTCATGCAGCAGCTGTGCCGTCAGGCCGAGGTCGTCGACTCCCGCCTCACCCGGGAGTACTACGCGTCCCGAACCGTCACCGACACCACCGTCGTACAGCAGGAAGACCTCGCATGACCACTCCGGAAGAACGCCTCTGCTCGCGAGGATGGCGGGTACGCAACAGCGCGTGGACCCTGTGGAGCCTGCTGCCGTTGCTCGGCCTGTTCAACTTCGTCGGCTTTCTGATCATCGGACTACGGGCCCGTAACAAAACCTGGCTGCTGGCATCGGCAGGTTGGCTGGTGTATGGCATCGGTCTGATGATCATCCTGCCCACGGTCGATATGGGCACCAAAGCCGAGCCGAGCGACTCCGCCACCAGCAAGGTGGTATCGCTGGTCTGCCTGATCTGCTGGATCGGCGGAATAATCCACACCTTCGCCACGAACCGCTCCTACCTGAAATGGCGGGCCTACAACCCCAGCCGCCCATGGCACTCCACCACGCCGACGGCACAGGCAGGCGCGAACCCGGCGATGGAAACCCCAGGCGGCGCGCTTCCACCCGCCGTCGACGCGGCCATGCGCGGGTACCCCGCCGCACCGAACCATTCCCCGCGACCCTGGCCGGAAGCACCCGCCACCGCGGCCGCTCCGCAGTGGACCGGCCGCTCCGGGGCCTCCGCCGCTCCCCCTGCCCCCACACTGTTCCCCGGGCACAACACCGCGCCCACACCGGGTGGCGGATCGGTAGACCTCAACAGCGCCGACACCAACCAGCTGCAACAACAACTCGGCCTGGACGCTACCGCGGCCGAGGCGATCGTCACTGCCAGGCACCGGCTCGGGCGCTACTCCGCACCCGACCAGATCATGACGGAAGCGGGCATACCCCCGCACATCTACCTGACGATCCAAGATCGCATCACCACATCGACCCCCGTGGTAACGACGCCCCCACCGGCCACAGGCCGCAGGCTCGAATTCTGATGCTGCGCATCGCCCGCATCCTGCACGGCACCACAGCCGAAGGCCCAGGGCTGCGGACCGCTGTCTGGATGCAGGGCTGCGCTATTCGCTGCCCCGGATGCATCAATCCCCACCTGTTCACCACCCGCGGCGGCCACCACCTCGCCCCGGAGACCATCGTGGCCGACGCGGTCACCGCAGGCTGCGAAGGGATCACCCTGCTCGGCGGCGAACCCTTCGATCAGCCCGCGCCCTGCGCCGATCTTGTCGAAGCGGCACACGCCGCAGGCCTCGGTGTCCTCGTCTTCACCGGCTACCTCCATGAAGACCTCGCCGCCCGCGGTTATGAGGAACGCCGCTTCCTCCAGCACATCGACTGCCTGGTCGACGGCCCCTACCGAGCCGACCAACCGGAACAGCACCGCGCGCTCGTCGGTTCGGGCAACCAGCGATTCCTGCACCTCACCGATCGCTACCGCCATTACGACCCCCACACCGGCCGAAACCAGCTCGATGTCCGGGTCCAGTCCGATGGCACCGTGGAACTCGCGGGCTTCCTCGGCAAAACCCAGCTCGATATGCTCGGCCCCGCCCTCGGGCACAGGCAGCGGCGGAGTGGGTGACGATCCTCGGACGCGCCTCGATCGGATGCGCCGACTCGATCCAGGCGGTGGGATCTCCGGTGAAACCGCGCACCAGCGGCGCGCTGTGGATGAGAAGTCAGCCGCGCGCGGCGCCTTCCAGCCACACCACGTCGACCGGTACGCCGCGTTCACGCGCGAGCTCGACCACCGTTCCGGTGCCTGCCTTCGATCCGCCCTCACCATCCCACACCGCGACCAGACGATCCACTGACCCCACCACGACATCGTTCGCGACCTCGTATGCTTCGCGGCCCGCGTTATCGAAATCCATCACACGCATCGCCTGCGCGCGTTCCGGGAGCAGGAGTTTGTTGTATCCGGACTGTTGGGGGCAGGTAAGGGAACATCCCGGTTTCGGCTCACCCTCTCGACGAGATCTGCTGCACACTCCAGCTGTTGCCGTCCGGGTCATCGAAGAAGATGAATCCGACATTGTCGAGAGGATCCGGTGTAGGCGAAGGATTTTCACCCACAACCTGGACATCGGTGACCGCGATGCCGCGCGCCACCAGTTCCTTGTGCGCCTGCTTGATGTCGGGCACGACCAGTTGGAGTCCCTTCACGGAGCCGGGTTCCATCTTCGGGACCGCGCCTTCACCGATGACTATGGAGCAGCCGGAGCCCGGCGGCGTCAGTTGCACGATGCGCACGCCGTCGCCGATCTTCGTATCGTGGTCGACAGTGAATCCCATTCGCTCGCTGTAGAAGTCCTTCGCCCGATCGATATCCGATACCGGGACGATGACGACCTCGAGGGTCCAGTTCATGGCGCTTCCTTTCGGATGGGTACAAACCTCAGCAGTAGAGACGGCCCAACGCCACGAAATTCATCGTCCCTCACTTGCGCAGCTGCCATTGGTAAGCGAATCTTCGGGAGCGTGTGACAGACCCTGGGGTCTGGTAGAGCCGGGGGGGCAATCAACCCGATCGGGTGCACCGAGGTAACTACCCGAGCCGGTGCTCGTCGACCGATGTGGTCAGGCCGGTGCCGTTGAGATCCAGGTACAGCGAGCGCTCGGTGACCGAAAGGGTCACCGTGTTGCGCCGCTCGAGCGCGGCGACCGCGGCGGTGATGAACTCACGGTCGAAGCTGTAGAGGGGAATCGCCTCGGCGCGGTGGATTCGCTTACCCGCGAGCTGCGCCAGCACTTTGGCCGATTCGCGGTGGGTGTAGACGGCGACGCGGTCGGCCGATTTGCTGCCGCGATGTACCCGCTCCGCATCGGGAGCACCGACTTCGATCCACGCGGTGCGGTGTCCGGTGAGATCGCGCACCAGCACTGCGGGCTCGTCGGTGGACGAAACACCACCATCGCTGAAGGCGATGCCCTCTTCGTACTCGAGGCAGTAGGCCAGCAGCCGCGTCAGCATGAACTCGGCTGTTTCGGAGGGGTGCCGCGCTACACGCAACTCCATCTCCTGATAGACGCCACGATCGACATCGGCCAGGTGGACGGCGAAGGTGTACACAGTTGCGCTGAGAGCCACAGGAGCAGGAGCTTAACCGATAACGGCCATCGCACCTATCGCACGGTGGTCCGGCCACTTCGACACGCGGCTATCCGGTTACCGGGTGCACCTGCAACCTGCAGGTGGCGATGGTGACCGGCAGGGAGCGGGTGTCGGTCGAATCGGGTGGGGTGACCAGAATGCTCGAAGACTCCGCGCAGGTCCGGCCGCTGCTGTCATAAGCAACCGCCTCCAGCAAGGCGTGAGCCGTGCGGCCCGGCTCCAGCAGTACGGTCGGCGCCGTGTCCTGACCGATGGGCAGGCCGCCCAGATAGCCGTTCGGCGTACGGTCGGCAGAGACGACCGGTCCACCACCGACCGCGTCCACACCGGGATAGCCGGTCACCGTACACGGCGGTGCGCCTGCGGCGAGGCTGAAGCTCAGCTGGACCCCGCGATGCCCCATCGCCGCTTCGCTTCCTCCTACCGCCACATCCACCTGGCCGGATCCGCAGGCCACTGGGGTCGCGGCGGTGGTCGCCACAACCGACTGCGATACCGGTGCGGTCGTGGTGACCGCCGGACCGGAACCGGTCGGCGCAGTGGCCACCACCGAAAGGCCTGTCACCGGTGCGGTACCCGGCGAGTCCGATGCCGCACACCCGGACAGCAACACCAGCACCGCACACCCGGATAGCAGCACTGTTCCTGTTGCTCGAGTGGTCATCTCCGCCCTCCTCCCGCATCACGGGATCAGGGCCACGAGGTCTCCGGCGGCGAGATCTCCGATACCCCAGAGTAGCCCCGCACGCGGGTTGGTCCGGTGCCCACAAGCGAGGTGCCTGGTCCAGCGCCTCTCCCCACGACCGACAGTGCGCGGTCGGCTGTAGTACGGTCCAGGAGGTGACCGGCAGGGATAGTGCCTGCATTGCGTAACACCCGGTAGGTCCTATCCGCTGGCTCGACGCAGGTCCGCGCCGCAGGCAGGCCATCTAACCACCGTGGCAGGCTATGATGCCGCGGCGAGCAGAATGCGCTACCGGTGAACTACCGAAAACCGTAGTACTGCTGCACCAGTCGCTCGTAGACGCGTGCGGGCACCAGTCGGCGGGTCCAGAAGGACAACCGCACATCCTTGCCGCAGAGGTAGCTCGGCCGTGGCCGGTCAGCCGCAAGGATTTTGGCGACCTTCTCGGCGACTGCCGTGGCGGGCTGTCCCGCCGCCAGGTAGCCGCGCACCAAGTCGAGTACGGAGGCACGATCGCTGTCGTAGGCGGCGATCGGGGCGCTCACGTGCTCGGCGGCGTCGATGATCGGGGTGACGGTCCAGCCCGGGATGAGCACCGACACCTGCGCTCCGAAACCAGCCGCCTCCATCCGCGCTGCTTCACCGATCCGCTCTACAGCCGCCTTCGTGGCCGAGTACCAACCGCCGTATGGCTCGGCGATCGCACCCGCTCCCGAGCTCACCACGATTGCCCGGCCCGCACCTTGTTCGCGGAACAGCGGTAGTACGGCGCGCAGCGCCCGCTGCGTGCCGAGCACATTGGTGTCGAACAGTGCCGCGGCCTCCTCCGGGGTGGTCTCCTCGACCGACCCGACCACACCGTAGGCCGCGAAGGTGACCACCGCGTCGATCCGGCCGTGCCTGGCGTGTACCTCGCGTACCCAGCGGTTCACTGCCTCGGTATCGCGCACGTCCACTTCGGCGAGACCGGGCGCCGCTATCAGATCGCAGCCCTCGACCGTATATCCGAGGTTCGCAAGGTGTTGTCTGGTGGCCGCGCCCATACCATTCGCGGCTCCGGTAATGAGTACGACAGTCATTGAGAGTCCTTTCCTGCATAAGCAGAGCCCCCCATGGCCACATTCCGTTCCCGCCTCCGGGCTCGACCGCTCATGCGGTGCCCCTTTCCCGCACGAGCGGAGCCCTCCGTGGCGACGCTGCGCTCCCGCCTCCGGGCTTGACCGCTCATGCGGTGCACACCCTCAATGCGCGTGGAAGTACTTCCAGCCGGGCCGATTCCACTATCGTTATCTCCCCGTCCAGCTCCAGCGGTGTCGGGCGATCCGGTCGAAGTTCCACCATCGTGTCCCGGTGGCATACCGCCAGCCGCGAGCGCCGGAACCGGCCCGCGTACAGCCCGGCGATCAGGCCGAGTACCCGGAGCCTGCCTGCCGCGGACCAGATATTCACATCGAACCGGCCATCGGCGCGGGTGACCGTGGTGTCGTAGTGCATACCACCGGCGAAGTGCACGCTTTTGAGTACGCCGATATTGGTGATCGGCGCGGTGTGGATCCAGTCGCTGCCGCGCACCGTGATCGGCAGCGGCCGGTGGGTGGCGATGGTGGTCAGCGCTGTGGCGAGGATGGCGGCGTCGACATTGCGCGTCTTGAGCTTGCCGAGCAAGCCGGTGGCGTGGTTGAACGAGTGATTGCCCGCCGCGACCAATCCCATACTGGCGTTGAGCAGGAAGTATCGGACGATGTGCGTACCATCGGCCAGCAGCATGCTGGCCTTGCCCACGTCCACGAGTTCGGCACGCGCGGCATCCAGCCGCACCGGGACGGTACCCACGCGCGCGGCATCGGACATCGGCTTGTGAAAGTCGTTGGAGCTGCCGAGACCCACCGCGCCGAGCGCCGAACCGGCGGCCAGCGGGCGGTCGGTCTCCGGGTCCATGAGCGCGTTCAGCACCAGGTTCACCATGCCGTCGCCACCGGCGGCCACGAGTACCTCGGGTGGATCCTGGCGGGTGACGGCCGCGCGCACGATCTTGGTGGCGTGCTGTTCGTCTGCGGGCAGTTCGACGGTCATATCGGGATTCCGCTCGCGCAGTACGGTTTCCACCGGCTGCCAGCGCTGCAGAGCGGTACCCGCATTCGACTGCGGGTTCAAGACGACAAGCATGGATCCTCCTCGATACCGAGCCACCGCCGCAATGCGCGATGGTCACCGGTGGTAACCAATCCGGTCCTGGCTACCTCGGCGGGCACTTCGGCGCCCTTGGTGCCGAGCAGGAAGACCGGAATCCCCAGCTGCGTCGCAGGCCCGTCGTTGCCCGGGTCGTTGCCGACCATCACGCAATCGCCTGCCGCCACGCCAAGCCGGTCGAGTAGTTCGTGATAGAAGTCGAGCCGCGGCTTGGACCGGTGCATGTTCTCGCCACTGGTGATGTAGGAGAACGAGCCGAGATCGTGCCCACCCCAGCCGAGCCTGGCCACCACGGTGCTGCGCGGCCACAGCGGATTGGTCGCGATCACCTGACGGGCACCGGACCGCGCCAGGCTCCGCACCGTCGCCACCGCCTCCGGTTGCGGCGTGAAACACGCGCGCAGCCGGACGAATTCGACCTCAGCCAACCGGTCCAAACGGGCCGCGGCCACCTCATAGCCGATGCCGACCCGCTCGGCGAGCAGGCGCAGCATCAGCTCCGTATTGGTGTGATCGGTGTCATTGGCACGCACATCACGCACTGTGCGGCGTAACACCGGTAGGAAACGGTGCGGCGGCATGAGATCACGGAACGCCCAGGTCGCCGCTGCGGGCATCACTGTGGTGAAAGTACGCCGACGCAAACCGATCAGGGTGCCGTCCAGATCCCACAGCACGGTGGGGGGTGCGCTCATTCCTGACTGTCCAGGACAGCTTGTAGATCCGCTCTGGTCAGTCCGAGCCGAGCCGCGTATTCCTCGATACCGGGCGGCGCGGGGCGGGCACCACCGAATCCGGTGCGCGTCCGCAACTGCCCGGCGTAGGAGGCGCCGAGATCGTAGACCGTCTTGGCGAGCGCGGCGGGGAACAGCCATTTGCCGAGGTCACGCTGGAACACTCTGGTCAGCCGGTACGGTGCGATCACGCGAGCACCGAGGGTATCCATCGCGCCCGGATCACGCAGTGAGCTCATCCGGGCCGCCTCCTCCGTGGGAGCCAGCAACAATCCCGACCACAGCCTGCCGAAGCTTTCCAGCTTCTCCTTCGGGTCGGCGGTCATATTGAACTCGGTGTAGGCCTTCTCGATACGAGAGGTGTGCGTGGAACGGCTACGCAGCAGCGTGTGCACATCCGCGATCTTGCGCGCGGTGTCGGTGTGGGTGAATCGGTCCACACGCGGCTCGATCCGATTCAGCAGCGCGGCGAAGTTCGGGTTGGGCACCAACCGATGCGCCAGCGAGAGGGCGTGGTACATCAGACCTTCGGTACCCGCTGTGGCGATCTCGGCGGCGAGCAGGTCGTAGTCGAGATCCTCGCTCGCATAGCGGGCCAGATTCCAGATGTCTCCGAGTTCTCGGACCCCGGTCTTGTAGTAGGGCAGATGGATGCCTAGGTGGTGCAGGTTGTCCTCGGGTGCCAGCGCCCATGCCGGAACACCGTGGAAATCGATGCGCCGCACTCGTTTCCAGATCGCGGCGTAATCGATCGTGTAGGGGGTCAGCGGCGTGATCAGTCCCCAGTGGGTGCCGACGACCAGCGCACCGTCGCGGGAGACGAACGACGGCAGATGATGCGAGCGCTCGGCCCGCACCTTGGGCGCCTTGCCGAGCAGCTCCGAGGTCGCGAACAGACCCAGTTCCCGATAGATCGCTATGGCCGCGTCGATCTGCTCTGGTTCCAGCAGGATGTCCAGGTCGTTCATCCGCTTGTAGCCGGGATCGTGGTAGATCTCGGTGGAGAAGAGCATGCCCTTGAGCACCACACAGCGGATGCCCTCTTCATCGAACCGCCGCAACAGCGGCACCACCCCGGCCAGCCTACGTTCGTTCGCGGTCGCGATCCGCTGTGTTACAGCCTCGAACCTGGCCTGCACCACGGGAGGGACGAGCGAATACACCTCGGCGGCGAGCAGGGAACGCCGCACCAGCGGCACGGTCGCGTTCAGCTGGGCCAGCTCGAAGAAGGCCGCCCAATCGGTGATCCGGTGGGCCAGCTCGACCAGTTCACCGCGTTCCGGTTCGGTCGGCGCCGCCAGCGCGGTATGCACCAGCAGCCGCTCAGCTGCCGTCCCACCTGCGGCGAGCATAGTGTCGGTCATATCAGGCGACCCCTTCTTGTTCGGGATGGAAGCCGAAGCGACGGGCAACGGTGTCGATCCGGTCCAGTGCGCGGTCGAGATGTTCGCGGGTGAGGGTGGCCATCATGCTGATGCGCAGGCGCTGCTGATCGCGGGGCACAGCCGGGAATTCGACCCCGTTGACGAACACGCCCTCACGATGCAGCGCGGTGACCACATCCGCGACGGCGATACGTTGTGGCACCAGGATCGGGATGATCGCGGTCTGCGGATCGACCGCGAAACCCATGGCGCGCAATCCCTTGACGAAATACGCGACATTGTCGTGCAGTTGCCGCACTCGTTCGGGATGTTCGTCCATGAAGTCGATCCCCGCGAGTACCGACGCGACCACCGGCGGCGTCAGTGCCGCGGAGAACATGTAGGAACGGGCGAAGAAACGCAAGGTATCCACCAGGTCCTTGGACCCGGCCACGAAACCGCCGGTGCTGGCGAACGACTTCGAGAACGTGCCCATGGACAGTTCCACCGACCCTGGACCGAGCCCGAAATGCTCGGCGGTGCCGTGCCCATGGGCACCGAGTACACCGGTGCCGTGCGCATCGTCCACTGCCAGCCACGCGCCGAACGCATCGCACAGCGCGCGAATCTCCGGCAGTGGAGCGATATCACCGTCCATCGAGTACACGCCCTCGACAGCCACTACGACATTCGCCCCCGGATTACGCCAGCGGATCTGCATCAGCCGATGCCGCAGATGGCTCAGGTCGTTGTGCGCGAAGGCCATCGAGCGCACCCGGCCGAGCTGGATGCCGTCGTAGAGACTCGCGTGACTCTGTTCGTCGTAGAGCAGGATATCGCCTTTACGCAGCAGACCGGTCACCCAGCCGACATTCGCGGCGTAGCCGGAGGCGAAGAGCATGGCCGCCTCGCAGCCCTTCGACTCGGCCAGCCGTTGTTCCAGCTGCCGGTGCACCGTGGTGGTGCCATTGAGCAGCGGCGGACCGCCGTGTCCGACACCGTATTCCCGGATGGCCGCGATAGCGGCCTCGGCGATCTTCGGTTCATTGCCGAGGCCGAGATAGTTGTTGGAGCCGAGCATGATGAGCTCGTCGATCGCTCCGGTCGCCGGATCGCGCACCGGCACCACCGGCCCCGAGGGGCCTGCCACCTCACGCAACACGAACCCACTGCCGCGAGCGTGCGTCACGTAGGGTTGGAATTCCGCGAAACGCTGTTCGAAAGTGTGTGCCGCGGGGTCGAGGTAATGCTCCAGGCTGAAGTTCTCACCATGAGCGAGATCGGGAGCGGTCATGATTCTTGCTCCTGTCCGAGCGTTACTGTTCCGGCCCGGCCGTCCAGGACCAGGACATCACCATCGCCGACCAGGCGGGTGATATCCGGGACACCGACGACCGTCGGGATGCCGAGTTCGCGTCCGATGATGGCGGTGTGCGAGAGCAAGCTGCCCCGCTCGCTCACCAGGCCGCCCGCGGCGACCATGAGGAATACCCAGCCCGGATCGGTGGTCGAGGCCACCAGCACCTGTCCATCGATCACTACATCCGGGTCCGGGGTATGCAACACCAGGGCCGGAGCTTCGATACGACCGGGGGCACAGCCGATACCGCGCAGCACCCGCTCACCATCGACAGCGCCTTCGAGCGGCTGTTCCAGGGCAGGATCGGTGATCCCCGTGGCGGCGATGCCCGTGGTGATGATGCGGGAGGGCAACTGCTGGGTACGCCAGCGCTCGTGATCGGCCTTGCGGAGTGATACGAGGCGAGCGACATCGGTGTCCACCGCCGTACCGCGAGTGAGGGCGATGATCTCCTCGTAGGTGAGCCAGAAGATATCGCGCGGATCGTCCACCAGGCCGGCAGCGGACATTTGCTTGCCGTATTCCCGGAACACCCGCTTCACCAAGCCGAAGGAGCGGCTGCGCCCCAACCGCATGTTCTCCCGCTGCTTCACATGCTCCCTGGCGAGCCGGAGGGTGAGCCGGAAAAGCAAACGCTGCAATGGTTTCCGCTCGAACAAAGCAGATGCCGTACGCTCAGCCGCACGCCGGATGGCTTGTTCCCGCGCGATCATGTCATCGGCGTTCTGCCCGCCGCGTAAGTAGTTGCGCAGCATCGGCACCAGTCGCTCCGGATGCTCGCCCAACGGATCGGTTTCGAGTTTGAGCTCATCCACCGTGCGGTCACCGAACTCCGCGATATGCCGCAGGCAGGCGGCGCGGAAGCCGGCGAACCGCTTGTCCGACAATGCCGCCCATACCTCATGCGCATCGGCCGTGCCCTCGAACAGCTCGCGCAGCGCGGGATCGGAGCGCACCAAGGCGGTGAGCGCGAGCGCCGAGCGCACCGGGTCGACACTGTCGACGCCGTCCTCGCCGCAGAACAACTCATTGCGCAGGGTGAGCGCCGCGTCCTCGGCCATGCCCGCCCGGTTCAGCTGCAACCCGACCACATGGAACATCTGCTGGGCGAGGAAGTCGTTGAAGATCTGCACCGAATACGCGGGCACCAGTTCGTCGAAGAAACGTTCGGTCCAAGCCAGTAGCGCCTGGGGATCACGTTCCCGCTCCAGGGTATCCGGATCCAGCCTGCGCTCGAGGTCGGCGGTGCTCGCCGCCAGTTCGGTGAAGAACGCGCGCAGCCGCCGCGGCAGCCGCAACCAGCCGATCAGGATGATCGCGAATATCCGCAGCCGCAAGATGATCGCGCGTATCCGGGCAATGCCACGCAGTGGCGCATCCGGGCGGCGATAGCGGTTCTCGATATTGAGCGCGGCCTCCCACCCCTCGATGGCGAATTCCATGCCGGGGATCTCGAGGAACAGCCGGTACCAGTTGGTGATGTTGTAGTAGATCCGACCACGGGCAGTCCCGACCAGATAGGGGTACAGATCGGTGGCATTGCGATCCACGATGCGCCCGGTGGCGCCGAAATCACGATGGCAGGCACGGAAAACCTGCTCATAGGCGGCCCGCAGCACAGAGAAGGTGAGCGGACTCGACAGTCCCGGATACGATTCGGCGACATTGACGTTGTCGAAGACGGTCTCCCGCGCACCGGTCGCGGTGACCGGCCTGGCCTGCAACAGATGCAACTGCCCATCGGATGTGTAGGCGAACTCGATATCCTGCGGCGCACCGAAACGATCGGCGAGCTCGCCCGCGACCTCGGTCAGTTCCCGGATCTGCGCGTCGGACAACGCGGCGCCGGTCACCGCATCACCCAGCTCTTCGACGGTAGTTCCGGCACCGTCACCCGAGGACACCACACGGCTGCGTTTGTCGACCACAACCCGGGAGGTGATGGTGCCTGAGGCGCGGTCGACGAAGTAGGTGTCACAATCCACCGTCCCCGCCACCACACCTTCACCCAAGCCGAGTGCCGCCGCGACCACCGCTTCGGTGGGATCACCGGTCTGCGGATTACAGCTGAACACCACCCCGGACACGGCGCTGTCGAGCAGTACCTGCACCACGACGGCGCAAGTGATCGGCGCGCCATCGAGGCCACGACGGGCCCGGTAGAACAACGCACGCTCCGACCAGGCGGAGGCCAGGACGGTGCCGATCGCGGCGGGCAGATCTGCCGCTGCGACATTGAGCACGGTGTCGAGCTGTCCGGCGAAAGAGTCGGTGGCCGAATCTTCACCGAGCACCGATGAGCGCACCGCGAAACGCACCTCGCCCGCCGGGGCGGAGCCGGTGGCGGACAGTTCGGCCACCACGGTATCGAGCTCGTCCGCGATATCGGCGGGCAATGGCAGCTCCGCGATATGCGCACGAATCCGGGCCGAGACCTCCCGCAAAGCGGCCGGGTCGTCCGGATCGAGTCCGGCCAGCAACTCGGCGACAGCGTCGGCCGACGGATCGAGCACCCGCGCGCAGGCATCGGTGCTCAGCACCGCGAACGGCGGTACCCGATACCCCGCGGCCTGCAGTCTGGCCAGGTTGGCGGCTTTGGCGCCCGCGCGCGCGGCGAACTCCTGGTTCGTGGCAAGGACTTCGGCGCGCATGATCGCGCCAGAGGTAGTACTGGTCATCACGCCTCCTGTGCTATGCGGGAGTTCCCACACCCCGTCGGCGCCATGAGCGCTCCGCGATGGTGTCTCATCACGCCTCCTGTGCGGCAACGTGCTCGCGCCGGCTCAATCGGATCATCACCGGGTCGGGGATATTCGAGATCTCCGGGTTTTCGCGCACCCGCATCCCGTTCACCAGTTCGATGTCGTAGCGGGACAGCAGCATCGCCAGACCCACCCGGATCTCGATCAGCGCCATATGCTGGCCCACGCACAGATGTGCGCCCCAGCCGAAGGGGAAATACCGGAACGGCGGACGTGCCCGGTTGCGCTCCTTGGTGAATCGGTCGGGGTCGTAGGTCAGCGGCGAGTCCCAGAACTGCGGCAACCGCTGGTTGACGAAGGGACTGATCACCACGATCGCGCCGGGAGCCAGATCGAACCGGTCGAAGTGGTCGGTCTCCAGCGCGGTACGGCTGAATGCCCACGCCGGGGGATGCAAGCGCATCGCCTCATCGATCGCTCGACCGGTGTACTCCAGCGTTGGCAGTGCGGCGCGCACGACCTCGGGATCGTCCAGCGCGTCCGGGTATGCGTCGATCTCGGCACGCACCCGGTCGAGTACGGCCGGGTTCCGGCACAACTCGTAGATCGTCCAGGCCAGCGCCCCTCCGGTGGTCTCGTGCCCGGCCAGCAGGAAGGTCAGTACCTCGTGGCGCAGTTGCTCGTCGTCCATCGCGTGCCCGGTATCGTCGCGCGCCGCGAGCAACCGGGCCAGCAGCGAGTGGGTATCCCCCTCGGTGTGCCGATGCTTGCCGATCACCTCGTCCACCACCTGGTGCAACCGCCGCCGCGCACGGTGCAATCGCCGGTTTCCCGGCGTCGGCAGCTCCGGTGGTATCTGGATGGGCGCGGACATATGCTGCATCACCCAGGAAACCCCTTGCCGCACATCGTCTTCGATCTGCGGAAGCACACCGTCGAGGTCCGCGCCGAGCACCGCGCGGCACACCACATCGGCGGCGAATCCCATCACCTCGGGCACCAGATCGAATGCTTCCCCGTCGGCGGCACGCGCGTCCAGACGAGTACGCATCCGCTGGGCGCATTCCACCATGAGCGGGATCTCGGTCTCCACGTGTCTGCGCGCGAAAGCGGGTTTGATCAAGGCGCGCTGGCGTTTCCACAGTTCGCCACCGCTGGTGAGCAGACCGGGACCGAGCAGATAGTTCAGGCTCCGGTAACTGATCCCCTTCTCGTACCGTTCCGCATGGGTGACCAACACCTGCTCGATGTGCTCCGGCTCGACCAGCAGGTGCACCTGCTGGTGGGCCAGCCGCAGCCGCACGCTGCCGCCATAGGCAAGCGCGTTGTCATAGAACAGAGTGAGCGGGTCGGCCCGATACTCGGGGTAGACACCCAGTGGATGGCGCAGCACAGGACCGTCCAAGCGGCGCTCACCGGTTCGGGTCAACACAGTCATCGTGCGCTGCCCTCCCCTTGCCCGGCGCCGACGAGGTTGCCCGGCTCGTCATCCAGCAGGCGCCGCGCCGCAGCGCGCTGCACTTTGCCGCTGGTGGTCTTGGGGATACTGCGCGGCGCGACGATCCGCACACCTGCGGCAAGCACCCCGGTGCGTTTGCTCACCGCGGCGCGTACCGCCCGTGCCAATGTGTCGTGTTCGGCGGATTCCAGGGTGGTTTCGACGATCAGGTGCAGGTCTTCCGACATGCCCTCGGCATCGGTGCGTCCCACTGCGACCACTCCACCCGGCCGCACTCCCTCCACCTGTTCGGCGGCGATCTCGAAGTCGGTGGGCAGATAGTTCGCCCCGCGGATGATGATCAGATCCTTACTCCGACCGGTGATCCGCAGTCGCCCGTCTCGCAGGTAGCCGACATCACCGGTGTCCCACCAACCATCCACCAGCGCCGCGGCCGTGACCTCGGGCAGCCGGAAATAACCCGGCGTGGTGGACGGCCCGCGGAATTGCACGCGGCCAACAAGATCCGGACCGCAGAGGGAACCGTCCTCGGCCACGATGCGGACCTCGGTGCCCGGCACCGGAGCACCGCAATCGACGATGTCGAGCCCGTCGCCGTCCCCGGCCGGAACATCCACGATCACACCGTCTTCGACGAGCTCCCCACGGGAGACCGTGTCATAGGCGAGCGGCGCATGCGGCCGCGACACCGTCACCGCGAGTGATGCCTCGGCCAACCCGTAGCACGGCACGAGCGCATCGGCGGGCAGCCCCCAGGCACCGAACCGGTCGACGAACCGCTGCACCGTAGGTGGATAGATCGGTTCGGCGCCACAGAACAGGAACCGCCATTCCGACAAGTCCACTCCGTCGAGATCCCGGTCGGCTACCCGAGCCGCGGCATAACCGAAGGCGAAATTCGGTGACGCGGTGAGTGTTCCGCGGTAGTGGCCGACAGCGCGCAGCCAATCGGCCGGGTGGCGCAAGAACCGGCTCGGTGGCAACAGCACCGTATCGGCACCACGGAAAAGCGGCGTGAGGAAACCGCCGATCAAACCCATATCGTGGTGCAAAGGCAGCCAGCTCACCCAGGTGTCACCGGAACCGATCGAGGCGACGCGGGCGATCTGCTCACAGTTGGCGGCCAGATTGCCGTGCGTGATCTGCACCCCCTTCGGCACCCCGGTCGAGCCGGAGGTGGCCTGGATGAACGCGAGATCCTCCGGCGCGGGCAGATACGGCGACACGGTGGGCGCATCCGGTGCGCTTGCCGTCGCATACAGCTCATCGGCATCGATCCCGGCCACCGACGCGGGTAAGGCCAATCCGGTCAGCACCGAGGTGCCTGCCACGACAGCAGTAGGTTCCAGATAGGCCAGCAGCCGAGCGAAACGGTCCTGGAAGGCCTCCGCGGCGCCGAATCCGCCCGGGGTGGCGATCGCGGTTGGCACCGCACCGAGCAGCAGGGCACCGAAGAATGCCGTGACGAACTCCGGTGAAGTGGACAGGCACAGCAGTACCCGGTCTCCCCGGCGCACGCCGCCAGCGGCCAGCCCGGCCGCTGCCCGGCTCGCCATCACCAGGAGATCGTCGTGCCGCACAGTGATGTCGTCATCGTGCGGCGTGCCTGCACGCTCGGGCATGATGATCGTCGATGCCGCCGCCGCGCCCCGCGCACCGCCTGCCAGCAGCGCGTGCACGATGCTCTCGTGCTCGGGTCGCAGGGTCTGTGATGGTGTGGTCATGTCTGATCCTCGACGTATCGCACGATCGTGGCGATCGTGGTCAGCCGGACAGCGACATCCTCCGGGATACTCACCGAGAAGGCGTTTTCCAGCTGAATGGTCAGTTCTATGGCGGTGGGTGAATCGAGCCCATAGTCGACCAGCGGTTTTTCCGGGTCCAGGTCGGCGGCGGATACCCACAGCACCTCGCCGACGATCTCACGGACCCGTGCCTCCAGGTCGGTCGCGGCGGCACCGCTGCGCGCGCTCATCCCAGCAACTTCCCTTCCATCACGCAGGCACGCACCGATTCCTCGAGATCGACCCCGTCACCGCTGTCGATGCGATGGAATCCCACCTCGGGAAATGCGGTCGCGAGGGTTTCGCGCACCCGCTCGTAGCCTGCGCGCAGCGCGGTCAGTCGCTCCGCGGTCTCATGGGCCTCGACCGGTCCGTCCGCCGACCGTTCTATACAACGCGCCGCGGCCTGCTCCGGAGGTGCATCCAGCCACAGCACCGCATCGGGCAGCGTGGTGCGGAACCGGTCGGAGAAACCGGATATCGCGCCTGCGACATCCCGGCTGACCAGTTCCGCGATCTCCGACAGCAACAGCCACGGGTCCGGTGAACTACCCAGCCGCTCGGCCTGCGCGTGCTGCCAGGCCAGGATATCGGCGAAGGTGCCGGGCCGATGCCGTTCCAGCACTGCGGCGATCTCGTCCTCCCGCTCACGGCAGCGGCCGTCGGTACCACCGAGACTCACATACAACGGTCCGTAGACCAGCAGCTCGATCAACGGGTGTCGTTCGCACACAAGCACATCCGGCGCCCAGGTACGCAGGAAATGCTGTTCCACCGGACCGAACAGAGTCATCTGCAGGTACATCGCGGTGGCCTTCATCGCCACATCGCCGATCTCGTCACAGCCGACACTGAACGCCCGCAACTGCCGGGACAGATCGGCGAGCGGAACGTTACGGGTGTTGTGGAAATCGGGACAGGTCATCGATGCGAAGGTGCCGATCCCGGCAGGCTCGGCCAGTGCGCGCAGCCCGGCCAGCACCGAGGACTTGCCCGCGCCATCGATACCGACCAGGGCCACCCGGCGGGTGCCCGCTGCGCTCATCGGTCATCCTCGCTCAGCTGGGCGAGGACGGAGCGGGTGATCTCGGCAGGCGCCGCAGTGCCGTCGAGCCGGATCCAGCCCAGTTCCTCCGACAACGCGTCGAGCGCCTCGTGGCTACGCTCCTGGAAGGTCAGGAACGACTCCTCGTCACCGTAACCGCTCTCGTAGTCGCTGCGTAACTGCTTGCGGCCCAGCGCGTCCTTCGGGCTCACCGCGAGGTAGAAGGTACGGTCCGGTTCCGGGAAACCCGCGGTCAAGCTGCGCAATACGGCCGGATCACCGCCATGGGCGACCTCGGTGGCGTAGTACTTGTACCAGTAGGCATTCGCGAGCATGATGTCCGCGCCGCGTTCGGCAGCCAGATCCAAGGACAGCTGCATAGCGTGGAACAGGAAGTGCGCGCGGCTGAGTGGGGTGAGCAACTGCAGGTAACTGTAGATCTCGGCGGGGCTGCTCCAGGGCAATTTCGACGAGACCTTCGGGTCGAGGAACGCGTCCCAGATCGTCACCGCGGCGACACTGTGCCCCTGTGCCTCGAACTCGGCGGCGATCCTGGCCACCTGCGTGGTCTTACCTGATCCGTCACCACCTGCGATGCAGATGAGACGTTTGCGTGCGGTCAGTGTGGTGTCCTTTCCTGCGCCGCGCGATGCGGCAGGATCCGTTGTGGTCGTAGTTTCTTCCCGGAACGCCCGGACCGGTGCCCGGGACGCTTCCGGTTCGACGCGCGTGGCGGTGTCCGTTCGGGATGCGTCTGTGCGAGGTGCGTCCGTCCGAGGTGTATCCGTGCGGGACGCGGCGGACGCAGGCTCCAGCGCACCGGGTGCGCTCGTCTCCGGTTCCGCCACGACAGCGGAATCCAGGATCTGGACCAGACCCGAACTGCCGTCTACCCGGATGCGCTGTCCCGAGCGCACCGCATCCGTCGCCCCAGCCACATTCAGCACAGCGGGAATGCCGTACTCACGGCCGATGACGGCGGCGTGCGAAAGCATGCCGCCCACCTCGGTAACCACTCCGGCCACCAACCCCAATGCGGGCGTCCAGCCCGGATCGGTGAAGCGGGTGACCAGAATGTCGCCCTCGCGCAGCTGATCGATACTCGCCAGGGAGGTGATCACCCGCGCCGTCCCCTCGGCCACGCCCGGACTGCAGCCGAGACCGGACAGATCGCCGTCACCCGCCTCGCGTACTGCCGCGACGGTCACCCCACCACCGAGTTCGTGCGGCGGGGTGAGATCGCGGTAGCCCGCGTACATGGCACGGCGGTAAGCGATCACGGGCGCGAGCTCGGCGGCGGCCACCCGGCCCGAGACCAGATCGGTCAGCTCGTGGATAGTCAGCTGGAACACGTCATCGGCGTATTCCAGCGTACCCGCGGCAGCCAGCCGGGTGCCCGCTTCCACCACGTAGGCACGCACCACGGCGTAGTACTGCGAAGAGAATTCGCGCATCCGTTCCCTGGCGACGAGATAGCGCCGCATCCGCTCGATCTGCTTGTCCAGCGACTTGGCGTAGCGCACCCGTGTCATCGGCCGGGCGCGGACCCTGGCGCGTACTGCCGCCAGCTCGGTCTCATAGCGTTTGCGCTGTTCCACCAGGGTAACCGCGGGATCGGCCGGCGCGGTGCCGTGGTCGAGCATCACCTCGATCATCGACCGCACCCGCTGCGGGTCTTCCGACCAGCGCGGGCAGGTCAGGTCGAGCTCGGCGTCGGCGTGGAAACCCTGTTCCTCGAGGAAGCCGGCGAGCGCCGACTCCCACGCCGGACTGTCGAGCCCGGATTCGACTGCCACCCGGTGCAATTCGACGATGCCGCGCTGCAGCGCCATATGACTGATCTCGGCGAGACCGCCCATGAGGTCGATGGCCGAGGTCGTCGCACCGGTCGCGGCGTCTATCTTGTCCAGCAGCTGCTTGAAATCGGTCTGCAAGCTGGAGTTGTGGTAGATGGTGGTGAAGTAGGTGCGCTCGGTGGTGGCGTGCACGGTGAGCAGGCAATCGGCGAGGTCGGCGGCGAACGTCGCCGCATCGGTCTGTGGCAGTGCGCGCACTCGTTCCCGCCAAGCCGCGTATTTCGCAGGCCAACTCGCGGCGAACTCGTCGACGGTGGCGAGCTGCTCGCGGTAGCTACGCTGCACCGCCAGAGCAACGGGCAGCGCCCGCGCGATGGTCAACGGCGTGTTCGGGGTACGAACCGGCCCCTCGGGGCCGTATTCGTTGAGCACGCCGAGATCATCGTCGAAGTGCTGCTCGTCGAAGCCGGGGATGCGCTGGAAGCACTTCTTCACCGCGTTCACGTTCCAGTAGGCCCGGCCGTAGTACATGGCCATCCAGTCCTGCTCCACGCCCGGTTCCGCCAACCCGAGCCCTTCGAAGAACCGCTGCATGGAGTACTGGAAAGCGTTGTCGTACAACGAGAACATCATCGGCGTACACACCCGGGCCGAGACACCGCCGTCGCGCAGATCCGCATCCGAGAACTGGCCGATATCGGTGCGCCAGCAGATCGCGGTGACCGCGCGCGACTGCAACAGCCACAACGCGCCCTCGCTATCGATCGCCCATTCGATATCCTGCGGCCGATGCCGCCGCGCCTGTACTTCGAGCAGCAGTGCCGCCAACGCCGCGGTGTCGGCGGTACTCAACCGGACGTCTTCGTCCCCCGCCTCGCGCTCCACCACGCCGCCGTCGGACAGCCGCACCGTGTAACGGGTCGGGGTGACCTGCCCGGAGACCAAGCGCTCGCCCACACCATGGCAAGTCTCCAACACCGCGTGGTCCTCGATCCCGGAGAGCACATCGATGCTGAAACCCACACCGGCGCAGCGGGCCTCGATCATACGCTGCACCAAAACGGCCACCGTCGCATCTGCCTCGGCCAGACCGCGCCGGGACAGATAAGCCTGCACCCGCTCGTTGTGCACCGACTCGCGGCACTGCTCGATATAAGACCGCAGGGTGGCCACATCGGTGATGTCGAGGTAGGACTCGTACTGGCCCGCGAAACTGGCGTCATCGAGGTCTTCGAGCACGCCACTGGAACGCGCGGCCACCGGGAACCCACCGATTGCCCGGACCCACTCGGTCAGCTCGTCCTCGGAGACCGCGGCCAGGTCCAGGTCGGCGGGCACCACGAAGCCGGGCGGGACATCGAATCCGTCGGACAACAATTCGTGCAGGGTGGCGGCCTTGGCCCCGGCCCTGGACGGGCTGAAGTCGGCCGCGCCGAGGAACATCGGGGTAGGACCGGACACGGTCACAGGGGTGATCACGGTAGTGGCTCCTGTCGGCAACAGCACCGGGCGTACATCGTGGCGGGCGGCCAGATCACGCGCTGCACGCACGCCCGCCACGGTGAGCGCACCGTAGGACGGGCTCGCGGTGCGCGGCTCGAAACCGAGCAGCAGCGTCTCGGCCATGCACGCGTATACGATTCCGGCGGGTAACCCGGTTTCGGGAAAGGAAGGGTTCTGCCCGAGCGGCAGTGCCATACGGCCACCGTCGAGCAAAGTGAGATGCGGATGCTCTGCTACCGCCGGGTCCACATCGCCTGGTACGGCCAGATCGCAGATCAGCACCGGATGATCGACGGCGAAATGTTGGGCGCCCACCAGCGGCTCGGCCGAGTTGGTCGCCGTCACCACGATCCGGCAGTCCCGCAGCGCGGTGAGTTCCTCGCTCACCACGACCGTACCGGGCAGACCGGCCGCTACCCGGCGCAACCTGGCCCCGGCACCCGGCCTGCCCACCAGAACCAGCGAATCAGCCAGCGGAGCGAGGAGTTCCGCCATGACCGCGCCGATATTGCCGAGTGCGCCGAGAATGCCGACCCGCCGCTGTTCCCGCGGGAGAGTGGCCAGCTCGGCACGCAGCACTTCCAGCGCACACGCCGCGGTGAGCGAATTACCTGACGTCACAGTGATGGTGTCCTCCATCACCTCGCGCGCGGCATCGGTGACGATCGAGGTATAGCCGCCGAGTCCGATCACCTCGGCTCCGGCCGCCGCCGCCTGTTCCACGGCGTACCACACCAGATCGCGCACATAGGTGCGCTCGCCTGCCCGCTGGTGCGCGACGATCTGTTCGGCCGACAGCGGCACCGCGATCATCAGCACCTCGACCTCGGCACCGGAGGGCGAGTAAACCGTCTGCCTGGTCAGCTCGAACGGATCGGCTACCGCGCGCAGTCGCTCGAACAGCGCGGCGAACTCCGTATCGGACCAGTCCGCCAGTTCAGGGGCGAATCGGCGCAGATCCGCGGCCTCGGGCAGGTTCGCAAGGAAGGCCACCCGGGTCGGTGCGTTCCGGTCCCGTGCCGGTGGCAACTCGGCGCGCCGAGGCAGCGGCGCGCGGTCCGGCGCCCGGGTTCCGGTGGTCACCGGTGCGGCCAGGTGTGCCAGCAGCCGGGAGTACTGGCCACGGTGCAGCATGGCGGCGACATCGTCCAACGCCGCCGCCAGCCGGACCAAGTCGGCATCGGTAATGAAAGCCGAGGGCTGGATACGCAGCGTGGTCGGCGCGGACAGGGTCGGCAGCATCCGGATCGCGTGCCGGTGCAGCAAGTATCCGGCCACGACATAGCCGAACATATCGGGATCACAGATCTCGCGCAGCAGAGCCGATTCCGGCTCCGGCACCCGCAGTTCCACGCCTTGGAGCAGACCGCGCCCGCGCACACCAACGATTTCGTTCGGCCAGCGCCGCGCTACCGCGTCCAGCTGGGACCGTAATCGCGCCCCGGCGTCGTTGATACGGAACTGATTGTCGCGCAACAAGTCCAGTGCCGCTTCCGCGACTGTCGCGGACAGTTCGTCATCGGCGAAGGTGGAGGTGTGATAACGCCCGAAGTCGGAAATGGAGTACCGCCGGTCCACCAGCAGCGCGGCGATCTTGACCAGACCGCCACCCAGAGATTTCGACATCAGGTAGTAATCCGCGCGCACCCCCGACGGCGTCGATGCCAGGAACGTGCCGGTACGCCCCATCCCGCACTGGATCTCGTCGAAGACCAGCGCGGCGGTATGCCGATCCGCGAGTTCGCGCAGAGCCCGCAAGGTCTCGTGCGGGATTTCCCTGACTCCGCCTTCACCTTGGACCGGTTCGGCGAACACCGCTGCGACCGGCGACAGCTGCCGCCAAGTGCGCACGGGGGTTCCCGTGGCGTCGAATCCGATAACGCCCACCGAGCACAGTTCATCCGCGAACGCCTCGACTACCTCATCTGCCGCCCAGGTGGTGAGCCGGTGCCGCTCCGGGCCTGGCACCACCAGATCGGTCGGGGTATCGGCTTGTTCGGTGAGCGCGAAAGCCCCGGCACTCTTGCCGTGGAACGCGCCGGCCAGTGAGACGAACACCGGGCCGCGCTCACGCAACCGCGCGATACGCGCCAATGTCTCGGTGAGCACCGCGGCGGCCGTCCTTGGTTCGGCATCGTCGGCAGGAGCTACCGGGCGCACATCGTGCAGCCGGTCGCGGTGCAGCCTGCGCAGCGTGCGCCGGGTCTCGGCCTCGAAATCCGACAGCGCGCGCAGATGCGCGACTGTGGCATGCCGGATCGCCGCTTCGACCGCATCGGCGCCCGTGGAGCCGAAAGTGACGACATATTCCCGGCCGGTGCTCGCGCCGACCGACTCCGAGAGCCGCCGCGCCAGCCGTGCCACCCCAGGCCGGACACTGCCTTGCGCCACGAAGGGCACCTGTTGGTTCAGTAGCGCTGTCGCCGTGCGCACCAGCGCCGGATGGTTGTGCCCGAACAGCGCGACACCGAAACCGCCGACAAGATCCAGGACCCTGGTGCCATCGGCGCGGACGAGGTAGTCACCCTCCGCGGCGGTGTACACCATGTCCAGGTGGCAGGCCCGCAGCAATCGGGCCAGGCCAGGGCGGTTGTACTCGACGAAATCAGCGAACAGGCCGGAGGCGGCGGCCGCTTCCGATTCCTGTGGTCCCGGATACGCACTCACGCCCGCGCCCCGGCCCCCGCACGCCGGTCGTGCGCCGTCTTCGCCAGCACACAGGCGATCACTTCCCGCGCGGTATGCAGCTGCGCAGCCTCCTCATCGGTGATCGCGATATCGAACTCCCGCTCGAGCTCGATCACCAACTCCACCGACCGCACCGAGTCCAGGCCATAATCCAGCAACGGGGTATCCATATCTATTTCGACCACATGCAGACCACGTGAGAACATCGCCAGCACCCGTTCACCCACGGCGTCGGATACATTCATTCAGCGTCTCCCTCCGCCACGCGGCAGGCATTTCCTCCGCGCACGATCTATGCGCCGATCGACGCTCCTACAACCGCTAAAGGCCGTGTTTTCACAGTTCAAAGCGGATTTCAACACGCAAAGCACCTGTGCACACTTGCCCTCCGATTCCCATGAACGAGACGCTGGTTTCCACCGCCTCGCTATCCGCACGAGGGTGTCGGGACACCGCCGCACGTTCACATATCTGTACACCCACACTTTGCTAGCTGCAATCTGAAAGATTTTTCGGGACTACACCTTTCGACAGGCAGCAATCAGCTGGTTAATTTTGGTCGATATGTTTCCCGAAACAAATCGGCAGACCAGGGAGACCCAGTCGAACACAATCCGTCTCAGACAGTTGGGACAGATGAGAGACTCGGCGAGAACCAGATATACGTTACTGGGAAACACGGTAAAGCATCCATATCTGGAAAATTCGCTGTTCACACCTCATTCATCAGATGGAAAGATGAAAATAAATACCGACCAATCGGTATTTATTATGTGAATCGAGATTAACGCGGCGCGACAAAAATATGCACACACACAGCATAATTTTTTATCCGGCCACTACGGCAATGCATCGAAACCATGCCCAGCTAACTCGAGGCTCCCTGGGCATATGTGATGCCTTTCATTGCCTGTCGGGTCATTGCCCATCGGCGGTATGTCGATTTGCTGGGGCAAGCCACCAGCGCACCGCTCGGCCTCCAGCCGATACACAGACCGGGTAGATATGGCTCACAACACAGGTAAGAGCGTCGACCGATGCACAGCAGCTCGCGCACTTCCAACCGAGCAAACCAGCCGCCGCGCCGGATCCGGCCTCCGCGCCTGATCCGCGCACAGTTGCATCGACAAGTCTTCGGCCCACACGTAATGCTCGGCTGGGTACCCCAGCCGAGCATTACGTAATCTGCCGATCATTCAGAGATAAGCGGTGTCGGCCCCTTGAAGCCGCTGTCCGGGCTGCCTGGATCTCAGCGGGCTTCGTCGTACCGAATCCCGTTCAGCTCTCGAGCAACTCCGGGGCCGCGGCCTCATGGTCCGCTACCGCTTCCGCAGTAGCGGTCCGGCTCGGCAACAGCATCGCCATGGCGACCATGATCAGTGCCAGGCCCGCGGAGATGAGGAAGGCCAAGCGCATGCCGTCGAGGTCGGCGGCGACAGAGTCGGCGCCTTCGGCGAGAAGGGTAGTACTGCGGGTCGACATCACCGTCACCACCAATGCGGTACCGAAAGCCGCGGCGACCTGCTGCAGGGTGCCGAGCATCGAGCTGCCGTGCGAGTACAGCTGCTGCGGCAGCGCGCCGAGACCGAGAGTGAAGACCGGGGTGAAGGTCGCGGCCAGCGACACCATCAGCAGCACATGCAAGGCCAGCAGCTGCCAGTACGGCATGGTCATCGAAATCCGGGTGAACCCGGCCAAAGCCATGGCGATCCCGATCGACCCTGGAACCACCAGCACCCGCCCACCGAAGCGGTCGAACAAGCGCCCGACGGTCGGCCCGAGCAGGCCCATCGCCAACCCGCCCGGCATCACCAGCAAACCGGTCTGCAAGGGGCTCAGACCACGCAGATTCTGCAGGTACAACGGCAGCAAGATCATCGACCCGAGCATCGCCATGAACGCCACCGACATCAGTACCAGCGCCTTCGCATAGGTAGCCGACTGCAGAACCCGCAGATCCAGCAATGGAGTACCGGTGCGCTGCAGACGCAACTGCCGGAACACGAACACCGCGATGAAGGCAGAACCCGCGGCGATCATCAAGGCAGGGCTGGTGAAATCGCCGCTTTCGAACCGGCTGAGTCCGAACACCAGTCCACCGAATCCGAGCGCGGCCAAGGCCACACTGGCCGTATCGATCACCCCGGCCTGCGGTTCACCGATGTCCTCCAGCCTGCGCAGGCCCAGCCAGGTGATCACCGCGGCGATCGGCAGCACCAGCACGAAAAGCCAACGCCACGAACCGACTTGCAGTACCACCCCGGACAGCACCGGCCCCAGTGCCGGCGCCACCGAGATGGCCAGGGTGACATTGCCCATCACCCGGCCGCGGTCGTGTTCGGGCACCACTGTCATCAGTGTGGTCATCAGCAGCGGCATCATCACCGCGGTGCCGCCCGCTTGGATGATCCGCCCGAGGAGCAGCACCACGAACGACGGTGCGACAGCCGACAGCGCGGTACCGGCCAGGAAGACTGCCATCGCCGCGGTATACGCCTGTCTGGTCGTCACGCGCTGCAGGAACCAGCCGGTGGTCGGAATGACCGCCGCCATCGTCAGCATGAACGCGGTGGATACCCACTGCGCCGCGCGCTCGGTGACCTCGAGGTCGGCCATCAGCCGTGGGATCGCGTTGATCATGATGGTCTCGTTCAAGATCACCACGAAAGTCGCGAGTACCAGCACCCTGATGACAGTCGGTGTCCGCCCTTTCGAAGCAAGAGCGGATGGTTCGGCAGTCATCGGGTACCTCCGGATCATGGGGTGTTGACAAGGTGTGTGGTCCGTCGCCGGGCCACCGGATCGCGTCTCGGCGCCACAGCGATCGAGACGGAAACTCATCGAGCGCGGGTCAGTATTCCGGTCGGCACCGACACAGATCATCCGATTTTCTCGCCGATCAGCCGGCAGCCCATCCGGAAATGGCTGTTCAGCATCTTCGCCGACCAGTTGCCGATACCGATTTGTGAGTCTGATCACTCACCTCGGTCGACATCGCCGAAGGGGATATTCCGGACACTGCCGCACTTGCCATCACCCGCATCGCATGAGCCGCCACCGCCCAGCTCGTTCGGCATCTTCTGCCCGAAACGGGAAACCGGGTTGAACTCTTGATTTGCGAAATATTTGCCACAGCACCGACTCCGGCTTGGTACCGTGATCATCAGCGACCGGAAGCTGTCTGTATGCCTGCTTCTAGTTTTCAACCGGATATGTGCGAGGCCCGTATGATCGATGTAAGCAACATTCACGTTTGCGCCCGCCAGAGCGCCGCAGGGCGTACTTTGCGAGTATTCTCCGGCAACTTCCACTCCCCGGAAGGGACGGTTTCCCGCAGGCGACATCAACTGGGCAGCACTACGGCCGCAGCAGTCAAGCCCCCTTGGGATGTGTCGCTGTGTATTTGCCAGTGATCGTGTGCTGGGCATCGAGCTCGTCGGTCCGCCGAATCCAGCGGACTACGAACTACCCATGGAGGTCTAGGAGGTCAGGTCGTGACTCGTCGGTTTCCTCTTTCTCTCGGCGGCAGAAGCAATAGGTGGGCCCGGCTCCTCGCTGCGCTCGGCAGCGGCGTGGCACTCGGGCTGTCGGCAACAACGGCGACCGCGGAACCGCTCTATCCGTGGCCCGATCCGGATCCCTTCTACTCCGCTCCGACGGATCTAGCGGCGCATCAGCCCGGTGATGTACTCAATGCGCGGCCACTGCCGCCATTACCGGTATTCCCCGGCGCGAGCGTCACGCTGGTGCAATTCCGCTCCAGCAACTCGAACGGCGTACCCATCGCGGCGACCACCACGGTCGTCACCCCCGCAGGTCATCGGCCGGACGCGCCACTGCTGTCGTATCAGCACTTCATCAACGCGCTCGGTACCGGCTGCGCGGTATCGCATCTGCTGTACTCCGGCGATACCAACCTGCTCGCGACCGTACCCATGCTGAACGCAGTGCTCGCGCAGGGTTGGAGTGTGGCACTGCCGGATCATCTCGGCCCCTACTTCGCGCTGGGAGCCGCGCGATTGGGTGGCCATATCGTGTTGGACGGTGTCCGGGCCGTGAAACGAATGCCCGAACTCGCCGCACAGAACAGCCGAGTAGTGCTGGCAGGCTACTCCGGCGGCGGTCTGGCCAGTGGGTGGGCTGCCGCGCTGCAGCCGACATACGCACCGGAACTGGAGCTCGCGGGTGCGGCCGTCGGCGGCACCCCCATGAACATGGAGACAATGGCCGATGTGCTCGGCTTCGAACCACACCCGGCCTTCGGGCTGGCGATGGCAGCGGCGATCGGCCTGGAACGGGAATACCCGAATCGGCTGCCGGTGAGCACGTACCTCAACGAGCGTGGCCACGAAATCGGCAATGCCATGGCCAACAGCTGTACCGCCGAGATCCTCAGCATCGGCACCGGCGGCAGCGCCCGCGAGTTCATGAATGGCGACTCGATCATCGACTTCGATGCCGCTCGGGTGATCTTGCGGGAGAACAGCCTGGCACTCTACGACGGAGCGCCGAGAACACCGGTGTTCGAATGGCATTCCCCGACCGACAGCCTGATTCCGCTCGATGCGATCGATCAGACCAATCGCCGCTGGTGCGCTGCCGGAGTGCCGGTGCAGACGCTGCAGGTACCACCCTCCGATCATCTGACCGGGGCGGTGCTCGGTGCCCCCGAGGTGCTGATGTGGATGGAAGGCCGGGTGCGCGGCGAGCCGGCGCCTAGCACCTGCTGAGCAGGATCAGGCCCGCTCCGGACGCGGAGCATCGCTACAGCGGTATCAGCGAGCCGGAAAGGGCGATCCGATTCAGGTCTCTGACCAGCGAGTTATCCTCGCTGGTCAGAGACCGTCCACTACTTCCCTTGCACGGGATGCCTGCTCACGAATACGTGGTACTGCCAGAGCTTCACAGCCGACCGGCGGTCAAGCGGCTCATCGCTCGCGCGGCATCAGCTCCACCACCGAGCCATCGATATCGGCGGCCAGATAGGCACCGCCGTAGTCGTCGGCCAGATACACCAGCACCGTCGGTTTATCATCGTTGAAGACCCAGGCCGGGTCGACGATGAGGTAGCGAGAGGTTGGCTCGGGGATACCGAGTTCGTCCTCAGCCGTCTGGAAGAGTGCCGGGAGAGCGCTCCACTCGATCGAGCGCAAGTTCACCGTCTCCGTCTCGGTGAGTTCCCCGCCGGGGCCGACATGTTCGACTTCGCCGTCACGGTAAGTGAATTCGTCGTACAGAGTCGGCTGATCCTTCAACGGCGCACCGGTGTCGACGAAAGTCGGGTAGACCGTTGTTTCAGTGAACTGCTGTCCGCCGGTGACCTGTTCGAGAGCGGTGATCGCGCGCAGGATGCCGTCCGGGGTGAGCAGATCACCGACCTGCGGTGTGTTCGGGGAGGTGGACTCGGAAGACGGCTGGACGGAGAAGGTCGGTGCGCTGGACGACTCACCCGAGCCGGCAGACGCGCTCGAATCGAACGAACCGCCGGCCGTCACGCTCGTCTCGGCGCCTCGAGGCCACAATGCGAGCGCTGCGACCACCGTAACGCAGACCACGACCGTGAGAACCGCCGCGATCCACAGCCTTCGCGACGGACCAGCCGGCCCGGTGCGCGGAGCCGACAGCGAATGAACGGATGGTCCCGATGGTCCCGATGGCATCATCGGTGCCGACAGTCCCGGCTGGACCGCAGGAATACCCCTTGACCCCGACGATTCGGCGAATGCCTGGGACAGCATCCGGTCCACATACTCGACCGGTGGCCTGTGGTCCGGGTCGGGTACCAGTACAGCTCGCAGGACCGGCGTCAGCGGTCCCGCCCGCTGAGGCGCAGGCACCTCACCCGCCATGACAGCCGCCAGCGTAGCGACCGACGTCTCGCGGCGCAGCGGGTGATATCCCTCCACCGCGACGTACAACAACAGCCCCAGCGACCACAGATCCGAGGACGGATGACCCTCGACACCACCGAGTCGTTCCGGCGCGACATAATCCAGCGAGCCGATAACACTTCCGGTGGAGGTGAGTCCTTCCAGCCCGTCGATCGCCGCGATCCCGAAATCGGTCAGCACCGGCGAACCGTCCTCGCGTATGAGCACATTCGCCGGTTTGATGTCACGGTGTAGCACGCCTGCCGCATGTGCGGCACGCAGGCCAGCGAGAATCCCCAAGCCGACCCGTGCCGTCCATCCCGGGGCCATCGGCCCGGCCTCGAGGTAATCGGCGAGCGATCGACCCCGCACCAACTCCATGACGATCCACGGATGGGTTTCCGCGGGCGAATCCACAATGTGATGGATCGCCACCACATTCGGGTGCCGGATTCGGGCCAGCGCCCGTGCCTCCCGCAATACCCGCTCGCGCTGCACACTGGCCGCACCGTTCGGCTCGGCCGCCCGCACCTCCTTCAGCGCCACCTCACGATGTAAGGCGACGTCGTACGCTCGCCACACCGTCCCCATACCGCCACTACCGAGCGGCTCGATCAACTCGAAACGCCCGTCGACCATCGTCCGCCCGGAACTCACCGCGCAAGCCTATGACTTGCGCGGCACCGACGCGAGAGCCGACCGCGAATGGCCGGGACGGTTCACTCGGAACCCTGCGGCACGGCATTCGAGGCCTACTGCTGTAGGCCGGAATCAGGTAAAAGTATATGTAGATTCTATCTACATAGATAGAATCTACATAGATTGGAATCCTATTAGGAGCGCCAATGGCATCAGGGTTCGTGGGCCGGAATGTCGAGCTGGGACTGCTGCGGACTCGCTTACAGCGTGTCGCGGAGTCTCGCAGGGGTGTCGCCGTTGCGATCAGAGGTCGCAGGCAGGTCGGAAAATCGCGGCTGGTCCAGGAGTTCTGCGATATGGCGGAAGTGCCGTATCTGTACTTCACCGCGACCAAGGGGATGCCGGTCGCCGAATCGCTCGCGATGTTCCTGGCGGAGTTGAAGAGATCAGAGATCGCACCTGACCCGGAAACCCTCCCCGAGGAGATCGGCGGCGGCTGGACCGACGCATTCCGGCTGCTGACGGCCGCGCTCGACGATACGCCGACCATTATCGTGATCGACGAACTGCCTTGGCTGGCCGAACAAGACCCGGTTTTCGATGGCGCGCTGCAGACAGCATGGGACAGGTTGCTGCAGCAACGCCCGGTCTTACTGCTGCTCCTCGGCAGCGACATCCACATGATGGAACGACTTACCGCCTACGACCGCCCGTTCTACGGACGAGCCGATAACCTCGTCCTCGATCCGCTCAACCCGGCCGACGTCGGTTGCGCGCTCGGACTCGACCCGGCCGAGAGCATCGACGCGCATCTGATCACCGGCGGACTCCCCGGCATCTTGCGCAACTGGCCACCTGGACTGTCGCCGCTCGAGTTCGTGCGACGAGAATGCGGCGACCCCGCCGCGCCACTGTTCGGCGTCCCCGAGTCCACCCTCCTCGCCGAATTCCCCGCACCTGATCAAGCGCGCCGCGTCCTCGAAGCGATCGGCGGCGGGGAACGGACCCATGCCACTATCGCGGCCACGGCGGGAAGCCGCAGCGGCGCATTGCCCTCCGGATCGCTCTCTCCGCTACTGCACCGTCTTTCGGCAGAAAAGAGGGTCTTGTCAGTCGCACAGCCGTTGTCGGTCAAACCCGGAAAGCCTGCGCTCCACCGAGTCGCGGACAGCAACCTGCGGCTCTACCTCGCCGTCCTACGCTCGGTTCATGACCTGGTTCGACGGGGTCGCGGCGACGCGGCCTACGAGTTGTTCGCTCGGCGCTGGAGCTCCTGGCGCGGCAAAGCCGTAGCACCACTCGTACGAGAAGCACTCGAACTGACCGCGCTTGTGGGAGCACTGCCGTGGAAAGACGTCACTGCGGTCGGCGGCTGGTGGAACCGCGCCTTCAACCCCGAGATAGATCTCATCGGCGCCGACCGCTCCCCTGTCGCCGATCGGGTGCTCTTCGCCGGAGCGATCAAATGGCTCTCCACCCCGTTCGATCGCCACGATCTCGCCGATCTCAGTCGCGGAGTCGCCAGCGTTCCCGGCTTTGTCCCACACGAAACAGCGATGGTCATCGTGTCGTTAGCCGATATCGAGCCCTCCCTCGCCGACACCGTCGACCTGGTGTGGAACGCCACCGATGTACTCGCTGCATGGAGCTGAGGCAGCCTATAGACGCGAAACCGCGGAGCACGCCCTTACTTCACGACTTCACCGAGTTCAGGGTGCCACGGGCGAATGTCTCCAGTATCCGTTGATGGGTCTGCCGGGGCAGATGTCGAGTACCCGGCTCGCCGTGCGGCGTTCCAGGGCGCGCAGGCACTTCCCCGAGGAGCTGATCGAGTCCGGGCCGCGTGACCAGTAACAGTCCGTGAGTGGCGCGGGTACAGGTAACGGCCAATCGACCGAACGCCGAATTGAATTCGTCGAGCTCAGCGGCGGAGTTCAGCGGGTGGATCGCGACGGTGATGCCATTCGTTTGCCCCTGCCACGAGTCGACCGTCGACGCCACGATATCGGTCTCGGCGAGCGAATGCTTCGCGCGTAATCGCTCGACGACGTCTGTCGCATCGTCCACCGCCTGATTCCGGGTCGCCAGGATCGCGATCAATGGATCGCCTGGGTTATCGCCCGGCCGACGAGTAAGTGTGTCCCCGGTCCTGGTCCCGGTCTCGTCGTACTTCGCTTGCTCGAGCGAAAACCCGGCTGCGAGTAGCTCATCGAGCAGCGATTCGACCACCTCGAGCAGCGGCAGATCGATATCCGCCGCCTCCGGGTCCGGTAGACCAGCGACCTCGAGCAAAGTCGGCACGCCGGTGCCCACCTGCCGCCAGATCTCCGCCGCCGTCGCGGACAGCCCCGCCGCGACCAGGGCCCGATCGCCAGGGGCTGCCACACAGTTGAGCTCATCCCACTCGGGGTAGAACGCCCGCCACAGGTCGAGGTGACCGGCGGCAGGTCGCCACACCGCTGGCAGCTCCGCCGACCATGTGCGCTCGTCTTGGTCGAAGTCGGTGGGCCACGCGCGATAGGGGTTGTAGCCTCGGTCGCCGCGCCACGGATTCGCACCGACCTCCAGTGGTGGCAGTTGCCCGACATCGCCGACACCGACCGTGATCGGCGCCGCCTTGGCGACCTTGTCGAACAGATAGTGCGGAAGCTGCCACGCCTCGTCGACGAACAACACGTCGAAGGCGAAGCTGTCATGGCAGGCCGGGCCGAGGTGGTCCTGCAATCTGTTCAGTTCGCCGATCGCCCCGAGCTTATGGGATGTCGAGATGACCACCGCGCATTCAGGCGGGATATCCGAGGTGGTCGTGGCCACGGTCGCGTTCACCTCGGCTTCCTCAGGAACATCGGCCAACCGATCCTTGGCGACGAACAAGCACACCTTGTCTTTGCCGAGGGTTCGTCCGAGCGATGCCGCCAGCGGATGGATCTGTTTGTTGGTGAACGCGACGATGGCGACCCGCGAACACTCCGGCTGCTCGACAGCATCAGCTACCAATCGCTGCAGCACGAACGACTTTCCCGCCCCGGCAGCCGCTTTGAGCAGGATGCGGTCCAAGGGCGCTGCGTCGGAGAGCGCATTCCGTAATGCCTCGACCGCCTGTTCGGCGACCGCCGCATTGCCTGCCGCGGCAAGGGCGTGATGAACGCGCTCGGTGCGCAGGTGCTTCGGTTGCGAGAATTCGATCATCATCAGGAATTCGCCTTGGATATCCCGCCGTTCTCGGTGGGGAGGAAAGGCGGTCGGGTGTGTCGTCGCATGGCAGTACCCCTTCCTTAATCGAGGTCGTCCATCGTCACGTCGTCGGGCGGTGTTGTCGGTGGCGCGGCGGCCGAGTTCCCTGTTGGCGCCCCGTCCGGCGCCACCTCGAACGCGTCCCCGTCCACGAGCGGTGGCCACACCTGCGGGTTGAGTTCGCCGCGAGCCCGGCGGTCGGCAAGTTGGTCGGCCCAGTCTGCCTCGGCGCTCTCGTGCGGGCGACAGCAGTACTGATGATCATCGGGATCGTCGACGTAGGAATCGCTACCGCACGTCACTTTCGGTGCCGACACTCCATCGGCTGCCGGCCTGGTGACATTGAGGAATTTATGGCTCTTGTTGGTCGAGAACCACACGAAATCCGCGACGACAAGCCGATCACCGACCGATACCCGCGGAACATGCACGGGTGCCCACTCGAACCGGCGCGGCGTGTCGTCGATGCCGGACAGCGGGCCGATCGACAACCCAGCGAACTTGAAACTGCCTTTCTGCGCGGTGACTTCGATGTCAGAGTGCTCGACACACGCATCCTCATCGATGTGTAGCAGCACGATCCTGGCCCCGTCACCGATCCGACGTGACTCGACATCAAGCACAATCGGGTCCACCTGAACAACAGTCGCGCAGGCGATCTCTCTGGTGCCCGCCGCGGTGGCCAGATCCCAAGCAGCTCGCGGATTAGCCAACGCGAGCAGTTGCGCCTGACATCTGCGGTCGCTTTCGATAACCGGAACGAGCGAGTTGCGCCAGTGGCGGTAGGTCCGCCCGAACCGCACCAGATCCGATGCGTGCAGCGCCAGCCTGCGCCGCCACACTGTCTGGGCGTCACTCTCGATCGCCCGGTGCACCTCGCGCAGCCGCGAGTTCGGCACGGCATCCAGCACAGCCAAGGCACGCTCGAGGATCGCGCATTTGTATCGGAGTTCTTCGGTCACGAGCGCGTGGTATCTCGCAGGCTCCGCGGGCCCGTCCGCCGGATTCCGACCGGACTTCGTTCCCGTCAGGGCTCGGTAGATGGCATCCGATCGGCGGTTCGTCAGTCGCGCACCCGGGGTGTGCTCGCAGGATTCGATCCGGTCCTCGAACTCTCGTGGATTCAAGCGCCGAGCGGTCATGGACTCGGCCCAGCCCACCAGATAGTCCAAGCGGAGAGAAGCGACGGCAGGGCCCCCGGCGATCACGTGTTGTGCCAGCGCCGCCCGGACATCGACGATCGGCGAGCGAAGGGTGAGCGCCCTGGCGCGATCCTCCTCCAACAGGAACGACACGGCGGTCCGGCTGGTCTCGGGTAGTTCGGGTGGGATCTGCGCCTGCTCACCATTGAAAGTCAATGGCGTACGCCCCATCTGACGGTCACGCTCCCAGCGCAACCTACTGAGCTCGATACCTGCCAAATTGTCGGCGATCGAAGCGAGAACATCGGCTGTCGACTCGTCCGGGACAACGATATGGATCGGGCTCGGCGTGTCCCTGTTCGCCGCCCGCTGCTCGGTCATCGCCTTGGTCAGTTCGCATCCGAGCAGGTGCATGACGTCGTAGCGGGTTTGCGGTGACGACTGAGTGTCGCTGAAAACAGTGAGCTGCCACGGTTCGCGGCCCTTCGCGGTAACGCGCTGCATGGCGATCCCGTGAATACCGAGCGCAGCGGCATCGGACTTGGCGATCACGACATTGACCGTGCCAGGCAGGCCCGCCGAGTCCACACGGCGCTGGCCAGTCGGCTGCGCGATCCCGTCCCGCGTCGCGATCACATTCGCCACGATCGATGCCGGAGCCCGGCCGAGTACGCCGGTGCCGTCGACGATCCCGATCACATGGGGACGAACATCCGCGGCGATCCCGAGCTCGACCAGCAGATCGGCAGGGGTGCCCGAGGTACGGAGCTCATTGCGGCAGTAGGAGAACAACGTGCACGTTGTACAGGTCGCCGGATCGAACATCGCCCGCAGGTGAGCGACGTACCTACTGAGATCTTCCGTTTCACCGAACGCCTGCCGCGCAGCCTCACGACGCCGCTCCGCCACCCGCATCCGCACCTCGGCCCGATGGTCGTCGAGCAACTCGACCAAGGCCTCCGGCTGCAGGAACGCATTGCGCGGGACCGTGAGCACACCGTGCGAATGCACCGACATTCCGTTCGGCAGCCGCGACCAGGCAGCGGCGGACTCCGCACCGAGAGCCACCTGGAGAAACCCCTTCAGCAACCTGGTGTCCTCGATACGGGAGCGCAATCGTTCGTAATCCTTGGCATCACCGAGGATCAGCCACGACCCCTCACCACCGACCGTGGCGGCTACCACCGCGAAGTCGGGCCTGACATCGGTGGCCTGTTCCCCCTCGAAGCCGGCGAAGGGGACGGCCAGTCCGTGCATCAAGGTCGCCGCGCCCGCCGTGACCGCGCGCGTATGGGCAGCGCCGAGCAGCATGGCCGTCCGGTCCACATTCGTTCGCGCGTCGACGGTTACGACTTCGGTGGGACGAGCCAAACCCAGTCGCCCGACAGCGGTGGTGGCGATTTCGCTCGCGAAATTCTCATCGCGCACCAACCGCTCGAAGATCATCGCCCGTATCCACCGCGCCTCGGGGATACGGCCGGAATCGTCGGCGAAACCGATATCGGCGGCGAGCTTCCGGCGCGTACGTCCGAGGACGAGCGGATCGGTTCCACGGAACCGCGCGCACGCGGCATGCGCTGAGGCGGCGACGGCGCTCGTACCGCCTCCGACCGATTTGCTCGGCACATGAACCCCCTGCTGGATATCGCGTGATCCGACTGTTCGCTGAGTCTGGCACATGTAGCTGCCGTTGCCCGACAATAACGAAGTTCCGAGTCGAGGGCTTGTGGCGGATTCGGCTCTCAGCTCGCGTCGTAGCTCGCTCGTAGCAGTTTCTCCGCCTTGGCGAGGTCGTCCGAGTTCTTCAGGCGAAGTTCGAGGCTGCCGGTACCGAAATGCCCGATGTTGCGCACATCCCGGGAGAACCCCGGCTCCAGTCGCACGGAGTCCGGGTCGACCTTCAAGTACACCAGCAACGTCCGGTTGTGCGGATGGACCTCGACGCAGGCGAAATTCTTCAGACGCTTGTATGCAAAATAGAGCTTGCGAGTTGTCTTTTGAACATCGTCGCCGAACGACATCAGCTGTGCGTCGAGATCTGCGTAGAGGTTCCTGAGCGATTCGGTTGCCTTCGCCAGGCGGTCGTCCATCGTCGGCTCATCAGCCGCTGATCCTGCCGAGGTCGTGTGCGCTACAGATCTGCTGTTGACCGCGGTCAACAGCTCCAGTGCCAGAAGCTCACCATTGAAGTCGCGGTATCGGACGAGTTCGATGTTGTGGTTGTTCTGCTCCACGGCATGCTCGTCGTATCGCGTGAAATCTCCAGCGACGCAGACAAGCCGCGGACTGGTCCAATCGATTTGCTTCGCGACCTCTGTGCCGAGTCTATCCATCACGAGCAGTTTGAATTCCGCCTGATGATCGAGCAGCCAGTCCATATAGAACAGACCCTGGTTGATCACGTTCTCATCGCGTGCCCGCTTGTACTCGAAGATCACCGGCGAACCCGTGTCATCGATACCCAACGAATCGATCCGACCACGATGCTTGGGTCCTGTCGAGTACTCCGAAGCCAGAAACCGAACGCCGAAAAGAGCTTCCATATTGGCCTCGATGGCACTCTGCAGGTGACGCTCCAAAGCAACTGAGCTGCCGGATAACTCGGTCGCACGACCGTCTACAAGCCGGAACAGTTTGAGATCACTCATAGACGACATGATCCACCCCGTGCAATCCGCGAGCAGCAGGAGCCCGGCTACGGAGAGGAAGCGGCGTTCAGTCGCATCGACGGCGCGGATGCCGTGTCCGCGCGCCTGTGGTTTCCGGGGTTCGAAAATCACCGAGATTCACGCGTGGGCCTGGATCTGGTTCTTAGAAAATCGTCGCTGCAGCTTTCTGGGCATGAAATGTCTCGATGCCCGCCCTGTCAGTCGAGGGACCGACCGCAGCCAAATCGAGCAACAGGACGGTTGTCGTGGACGACCCGAGCAGCAGCCGTGACCGCCACACCCCAAAGTTTTTGCGCAGCAAGGTCGATCGAGCCGCCGAGTTCCAGCTGACCGGCGGTATCGGTGCGGACGGGCGTCGGCTTCCCCGATCGACCGGCAAAAGTACGGAGCATCGGCCTCGTGCTCATGATCCTCGGCCTTGGTGATCACCGTTCGCAGGTTGGATTACCGACTTGCAATGCGCGTTCGGTGCACCCCACTGAGGCATGCCGTTGAATACTGAGGTCGTGAAGAAGATTGCCCATGCTCATGCGAAGAGGGGGAGCAAGCAGTAGATGTCGCGCGGCTTGCGGTAGCCGAGGCTGCACAGCCGATCGAAACCGCCATGTCGGCCGCCGATCATGCATTCGCGATCGAACTCGTATCGGTCATCCCGTTGGTTGGCGGACGCAATCTTCGCGAACCCTTGCCGGATGTTGTACAGCGGTTGGTATCAACCCCGGTTCGCTCTATTCGGCTGATCAGACCCACCTCCCGTTGGCCCCAACTGTTACACGCCTCAGTACAGGCAATGAAGCCGCAGCACAGGCGATCCGATCCCTTACCGACATATGAGGAGATCTGTGCATTAACGGAGGCAATCGAAGCGCACCTCGGAACAGCCCGAACCGCCGCGCAAGTGGAACTGGTGCCGGAAAGCTACTACGCGAACCCCTTGGAGCACTATGTGCTGTTCTCGCAGTCGCACGCGGCCCTCCTCGAGCTGGCAGCGACCGACTGACAGCCCCGCACCTACCGATGAACGACCGCCATTCAACAGCATGAGGGGTACACCGTGATCCGAGAGTCGTCGTACCCCCTGAGTATCAGGCCGATTTGCTGTGAACCAGTGGACTCGACTCAGCCTGATACGCAGGAGGCGAACAGTTCGGCGGCGAATGCCTCACGCAAGTGCGGGAGCCTGGCGATCTCCGTGTAGTTCCCGCCATGCGGATGGCGTACGGATGCTGCTCTGACGAACACATCCGACTTGCGAGCCACCGGCACCACCTTCACCGGTCACCGGTCCGCGATCGACCCGCCTCCCGGCAGCCAAAGCATCAATCCTCGAAGTTGTGGTAACCGCTACCGAAACCGGCAAGAAGTCGGGGCGGTTCGGAGCGGCGGGTCAGGTTTCATTGCCGAGGATGGAGATCGAACCGGATCCACACAGAATCTCCACAATCAGCGCGGTTCATCTCCACATCGCCCCCATAGGGTCGATGCCATGGAGGACAGCTTGCAGCGTGCCGGGCGGCGGATTCTGGTAGTGGAGGACGAACCCACTATCGCCGAATCAGTGGCCGCCCGACTGCGTGCCGAGGGCTTCGTCGTGAACCTCTCCCACGACGGACCCGCCGCAGTAGTGGCCGTGGAGCGATTCAAGCCGGATCTGGTGGTGCTCGATGTGATGCTGCCCGGTTTCGACGGTCTGGAGGTGTGCCGCCGTATCCAGGGGAACCGCCCGGTACCGGTGCTCATGCTCACCGCACGCACCGACGAGACGGATGTGCTGGTCGGCCTCGGGGTCGGCGCGGACGACTACCTGACCAAGCCGTTTTCCATGCGTGTGCTCACTGCCAGGGTGCACGCGCTGCTACGCCGGATCGAGCGTACCGCCGATCCGGGCACGGCGATCGTCGTCGGCGAGCTGCGGATCGATGTCGATCAGCGTCGCGTGTGGCACGGAGACATCGAAACTCATTTGACTCCAATAGAATTCGATCTACTGGTGCATCTGGCACGTCGGCCGCGTACGGTGTTGGCCCGCGAACGCCTGTTCAGTGAGGTATGGGGGTGGACGGACACCTCGGGCACCCGTGCGGTGGACTCACATGTGAAAGCGTTGCGCCGCAAGCTGGGCGCGAACCTGATTCGCACCGTGCATGGCGTCGGCTACGCGCTGGAGACGCAATGAGTTCCTGGTGGCGTGAGCGGGCAGCCCGGATTTCCGCACGGTTACCTCGCCCGCTGGACCGGATACGGTCGATCAAATTGAAATTGGCCATTCTGATGGTGGTTTCAGGCGCGATTGCCTTCGGCTATTTCGCCTGGCGCATCGGCTGGCTGCCGCAACAAACCACGCTCTACGCCACCGCGCTCGCTCTGGTGACCTCGCAGTTCCTGGCCCATGGCATGACAAGGCCACTGCGGGAGATGACCACTGCGGCAGAACGGATGGCCAAGGGTGACTATTCCCATCGTGTCCGAGCCACCTCCCGCGACGAGGTCGGCCAACTGGCCGAAGCGTTCAACCAGATGGCCGCCGACCTTGCCGCCGCCGAGCAGCAGCGCCGTGACTTCATCGCCAACGTATCGCACGAATTACGAACCCCCATAACAGCGTTAGGCGCGGTGCTGGAGAACCTGGTCGACGGTGTCGCTGAACCCGATCCGGCCACCTTACGCATCGCGCTCGTCCAGACCGAACGACTCAGTCTGCTGGTTACCGAACTGCTCGCGTTGTCAAGCGTCGAAGCGGGCGCGGTGCGCCTGCAGTTGGAAAGCACTGCGTTGCACCCCCTGTTACAAGAGGTCATCGCTGAAGCCGAGGTACTGGCCGCCGCCGTCGACCGCCCGGTCCGCTTCACCACCGACATGGCCTCCCCGGATCTCACCGTGCAAGCCGACCGCGCCCGCCTGCATCAGGTCCTGCTCAATCTGCTGGACAACGCGATCCGCCACGGCCCGGCGAACGGCCGGGTCCACATCGAAGCCCACACCCGACCCGGCCAGGTTGTGATAGAGGTCCAAGACGAGGGCCCCGGCATCCCGGTCGCCGATCGGGCCCGCGTCTTCGAGCGTTTCACCCGTGGTCGCACCGATAACGGCGGTACGGGTCTCGGCCTGGCCATCGCTCGCTGGATCGTAGAACTTCACGGCGGCACCATCGCCGTCGCCGAACCGGGTTCCCGCATCCGCGTAAGCCTCCCCACCGGCTGAACCGACACATTCACAACGACCTCAGGCTCGGGTTCGGCGCCGGGCCGGTCTCGCACACCTACGGAGATTCCATGTCTGACCGAATGCCCCCGCCCCTTCCCGAAGGTTCGGTTCCAGAGCCCGGCCGACCTCGACGAAAACGACCACCGGTCAATGCCGTTCAGCGAATAGCCGCTCGCCTGCGGTCCAGTGCTGCTGAGCAGGCCTGCGATGCACAGGAGCCGGGTGCCACCGCCGGGACGCCGCCGCCGGCTTCGGTTCCGGTGACATCGCCACCCTCGGCTACCCCGGCCGAATCGGCCGGCACCGGTGTCGCGGTCGGCACGCGCGGATCCTCCACTACGAGTAAGAATTCCAGTATTCCCGTGGCGCAATCACCTCAGCATCCCCCTGGGCCGGATCCAGCCACGCGACCTTCCTCAGAAGCATATGCCCAGATCTCTGGTGCCGGTTCCCCGCCGCACTCGTACCAGTACGATCCGAGTCACCCAGCGCCTCAGCGTGCCCCACGTCGCTCGGAGTCGGTTCCGATGCCGCGTGGCACGATAGCGGCCATACCGCTCGCCGGACTCGCCGCGGTGCTGTCCGTTCCACTGGATCGCCCTGGAATCGGCTGGCTGGCGGCTGGAGCAGCGATCGCAGGCGCGGTGTACCTCGTCGACCGCAAGGCGCGTCGCGCGGCAGCGCAGGCGAAGGACGACGAACCATCCGGCGGAGTGGTCGATTCGGCTACACGTGCGCGGCACCGACTGGCATCGGCGTGGTGGATCGCAGTCGCGCTGGGCCTGCTGGCGGTCGGGACGTTCCGGGCGGCAGAGTGGTTGTTCGTGCTCTGTCTGCTCGGGGCCGGGGTCGCCGGGTCGTTGGCGGTGGTGCGGCGATCAGTTCACGGACTGATGTTCGACATGATCGCGGTGCCGGTGTCGGCGTTGCAGTCGGTGCCGTGGCTGTATCGCGGGGTGAAGCGCGTGCGGGAACGGCGCGCGTCGTCGACGCAGCGGGTGGGATGGTCGGTGGTGGCGGCAGTCGCAATTCTCGTGATCTTCGTACCGCTCCTGGCTGGGGCCGATGCTGTGTTCGCCAGTCTGGTGCAAAGCCTCACGCCGAGGTTCGATGCCGAGGCTCCGGTGCAGTGGGTCTTCGTGTTCACCGCGGCGGCACTGCTCACGGCCGGAGCAATGTATCTGCTGGCGGGACCGCCGCGGGTGGCCGGAGAGACGGATTCTGTTGCGGGGTTGCTGGTTCGGCGGCGGTGGTCGCGTCTGGAATGGGGGCTGCCGCTGGGGACATTGGCCGCGGTGTTCGTGCTCTTCGTGGCGACGCAATTGGCGGCACTGTTCGGCGGAAACGATTATGTGCAGCGCACGGCGGAACTGACCTACGCGGAATACGCGCGCAGCGGGTTCTGGCAGTTGTCGGCGGTCAGCCTGCTGACGCTCGGTGTGATCGCGGCTGTACAGACTTGGGCCGTACAGGAATCGACGCGGGATCGGCGGTGGCTGCGGATCGGGGTCGCGGCAGTGAGTGTGTTGACACTGATGATCGTGGCCTCGGCTCTGCACCGCATGTGGACCTACCAGCAGGCGTACGGATTCACGGTGTTGCGGTTGCTGGTCGAGGTGTTCGAACTGTGGATCGGGCTGGTATACCTGCTGGTGCTGGCCGCGCTGGTGCGGCTGCGCCGGACCTGGGTGCCGCGTGCCGCGGTAGGTGCGGCGGCGGCGACCCTATTGGGCTTGGCGCTGGTGAATCCCGAACGTCTTATCGCCGAACGCAATATCGATCGCTGGCTGTCCGGCACGACCGTCGAGCTCGGTACCGGTTCCAGCACCCGCGAGATCAAGCAGGACCTCGATATCGACTATCTGAGCACATTGTCGCCGGATGCCCTGCCTGCTGTCGAACGACTGCCAGAGCCTCAGCGCGGCATAATCGCCGCCGCGATCCGGGCCGGTCTCGGTGACGAGGGCAGCTGGCAGAGTTGGAACCGATCGCGGTCGGCCGCGCGCTGAACCGGACGGTTGCCGGTGAATCGCCGGGTGCCAAGATTTCCGGCTCCGACCAGGGCTCGAGGAACCTGCAGGAGGTATGGGGAATAGCCAGTTCAGTTCCTGAGGCACCCGACTCCGATAGCGAGGAAAAGCAAATCGGTCCGTTATCTGCTTGCGCAGATAACGGACCGACCCAAGCTCCCCCATCTGGACTCGAACCAGAAACCTGCCGATTAACAGTCGGCTGCTCTGCCAATTGAGCTATAGGGGATTGCTCTCAGCTCGTCCCGTTCCCGAGCGAGCCAGGAGAAACTGTAGCGTATCGCTGACCAGTACCCAAATCGCGCCACTACCTGCTGACTCATCCAGTATCGCAGGATGCGGGCTGAGCCGGTATCCGAATCGACAGGCTTATCGGCTGTCGGGCAGGATAGGGGCGGCGAACGGGCAACTGGGAGGAGCACATCGAGATGCTGCGGTTGATCATCGGCGTGGCGGCCGGGTATGTACTCGGCAGCAAGGCCGGGCGGGCTCGCTACGAGCAGATCAGCTCGGCGACCCGTGCGGTGGCCGGGAGCCCGGTGACCCGCAAGCTCGTAGACGTCGGCAGGCAGCGACTGGCGGATAAGCTCAGCACACAGCCCAGGTTGGAGCCGATGGAACCGCTCGACGAGCGGACTACCGTGCTGGTGCCGCACGACCAGTTGCGACGCTGATCACACTGCCCGATCCCGCCTCGCACGCGGTAGCGGAATGTGTGGAATCACACCCCGTCGAGTATCTCGGGGAAGTCGGCCGCTAAGCCCCGGTGGCGAAATCGTCGTGGTTGCCCATCGCCTGGGTGAGCAGGCTCTTGCGGTACTGCTCCAGAGCGACGAGATCACCGAAGAGGGCGAAGTAGGCGTCGGGCTGTTCGGTGGAGGACACCCGCTGCAGTTTGGACTTGAGTTCGGCGATCTGCCTGCCGACCCATGCCTCCTGGGTGCGCGCCAGCACCCCGGTGACGAAGCGCGGGATGTCGGCTTCCGATTTCACCGGTAACGGCTCGGCCGCCAGTTCCGACAGCAGGGCGCGCACAGTCAGATCGTCGGTGCGGTCGGCGATGGCATTGACCCATTCGGCGCCACCGAGCCCGGCCGCTGTGCCACCGGCCTCGGTGATCAGCGTGCGGATGATCGCATAGGCGGGGTGGGTGAAGGCTTCGGATTCGAGTGCGTCGAAGCCCGCGCCCGCCATAGCCGGATATTGCAGTGCGGCGGCCAGTACCTGGCGTTGCGGCAGCAGGGTGGGATCGTTCGGGTTGGGGCGCGCTGCGGGATGTTCGGCGACCACCTCGCGCGGCGCCTGCGCGCGGCTCGCACCCGCGGAGCCGCCGTTGCGCCGTCGCCTGGCCTCTTCGCCGACCCGGCGCACGACCATCTGGATATCGTCCCAGCCGACCCAGCCTGCCAGTTTGGTGGCGTAGGCCTTGCGCAGCGCGTTGTCCTTGATCTGCGCGACCACCGGCACCGCGCGGCGCAACGCTTCCACCTGCCCCTCCGCGGTGTCCAGATCGTGGTCGGCGAGCAGGCCGCGCACCACGAACTCGTACAGCGGGGTCCGGCGCGCGATCAGATCGCGTACGGCGGCGTCACCGGAGTGCTGGCGTAATTCGCACGGGTCCTGTCCATCCGGTGCGATGGCGATGTAGGTCTGGCCGGCCAGCTTCGGATCACCGGAGAAGGCTTTCAGCGCCGCTGCCCGGCCCGCGGCATCGCCGTCGAAGGTGTAGATGATCTCGCCGCGCCAGAAGTTGTCGTCCAGCATCAGGCGGCGCAGCAGGGCGAGGTGATCGTCACCGAAGGCGGTGCCGCAGGAGGCGACGGCGGTCTTCACACCCGCCAGATGCATCGCCATGACATCGGTGTAGCCCTCGACCACCACCGCCTGGTGGCCCTTGGCGATCTCCCGCTTGGCGTGGTCGAGGCCGAAGAGCACCTGAGACTTCTTGTACAGCATGCTCTCGGAGGTGTTGATGTACTTGGCCGATATGTTGTCGTCGTCGAAGAGCCTGCGGGCGCCGAAGCCGATGACCTCGCCGCTGAGGTTGCGGATCGGCCACAGCAGACGGCGATGGAAGCGGTCCATCGGGCCGTGCCTGCCCGGTTTGGACAATCCCGCGTCTTCCAGCTCCTTGACCTCGAACCCTTTGCGGAGCAGATGCTTGGTGAGCCGGTCCCATCCGGCGGGTGCGTAACCGCAACCGAACTGCTCGGCGGCGGCAGCGTCGAAATTGCGTTCGGTGAGATACGCGCGCGCCGCCGCGGCCTCCGGTTCGCGCAACTGCGCGGTGTAGAACTCGTGGGCGGCCGCGTTCGCCGCGACCAGCCTGGCGCGGGTGCCGCGGTCGCGCTGCACTGTGGTGCCGCCGCCCTCGTAGTTGATCTGGTAGCCGATCCGGTCGGCCAGCTGCTCGACGGCCTCGACGAATCCGACATGCTCGATCTGCTGCAGGAAGGCGAACACATCACCGCCGGCGCCGCAGCCGAAGCAGTGGAACAGGCCGTGATTGGGCCGCACATGGAACGATGGCGACTTCTCGTCGTGGAACGGGCACAGACCTTTGATCGAATCCGCGCCCGCGCGTTTGAGCGCGACGTACTCCCCCACCACATCTTCGATCCGGACGCGCTCACGAATCGCCGCGATATCACGATCAGGAAGTCGTCCGGCCACGGCAGCGAGTCTAGGCGAATGCGGCGCCGACACGCCCGAGTGGCTCGGTGTGCCGAGTTCCGGGCAGGTCCGCCTGCGCGCAGGCACCCCAGGGAAGCCCCGGCACGCACTGGTCAGGATTGCCGCAATCCGGCACGGATCTCCTGCACAGTCGCGTCGAGCCGGGCCTGGTGCGAACCGGGCCAGTAGATCCGCCCACACCCGCGACACCGCCGGAAGGTGTCGTAATGCCGGCGGGTCAGCGGTTCCAGCTGAGCTTCCACCTCGGCTTTGGCCACCTCGTCGACGGCGTCCCCGCAGCGCAGGCATCGGGTGAACGGCGCGAGCCGTGCGCCGAGGTCGAGGCGCGCGATCAGCTCGACGGCCTGATCGATCGGCTGATCCGACCAGAGGTAGACCCCACGAGTAACAGCACGCCGCTTCAGCAGCCCACGGTCTCGGGTGAGCATGATCCGCTGCTCGGCCGCCGAGATCTCGGCGAGTTCGGCGTCCTCGGCATCCCATGGGCACAGTACGTCGAAACCGAGCAGCCGCATCAGCTTGGCGAGCCCGCCGAGATTGACATCGGCGACGAAGCGCGGCTCGCGCAGGGGATGTGGACGAACCTTGGTCACCTGGCCGATATCGAATGTCTCGAATACCGGGTAGACGGTGATCCGATCGCCTGTCCGCGGATGCAGGCCGAAGTCCACCGGCTGCCCGTTGACCAGCACCAGGTCGACCTCGGTGTGTGGGATTCCAATGGCCTCGATGATGTCCTTCACGGTCTGGTGCGGGCGGCACGGCCTGCGCAGTACCGTGTGCCGCTCATCGGGCCGGAGGAAGTCGTTCAGCTCGGCGTAGACCCGGATATCGACGGTCATTCGATGAATAATGCCGTCATTCGATGAATAGCGCCATCGATGCGGTGAACCCGTGCAACGCATTACGGCCCGCGATGGGGCCGATCTCGCCCGCGGCGAAGAAACCGGCGAGCGGAATACCGCCGAGCAGATCGGCGATCATCGTGGCGTCGTGGTCGGCGACCCCGAACATCCGTCTGCCACGGCCGTTACAGGTGAACAGGAGCGCACCTGCCGGAGGCCCTGGCAGATCCGAACTCACCCGCGCGAGGGCCGCGCGCAGATCCTTGTCCGCTCCGGCCGCGTCCCGCACCTGGAATTGTATGGTTGTACCGACCTCGACGGCCTCGCCGATCTCGATCACACCACTGGACAGATCGGCGCCGAGGATGCCGCGGATCAGGAAATCGCCCCGCCCAGGCACGGCCAGATGCTCGTCGACCACGATTCCGACCTGCAGGCCCTGGGTCAGCAGTTCCTGTTGATCGGGTGGCAGCGCGGCGACGATTTCCTGTAATCGCTCGACCGGCGACCTGCCCGCGAGCTCGGTGATCAGCGAGCCGCGGGCGCCGGTGACGATATAGGGGTAGCCGATCGGCCGACAGCCCTGGGATACGAGCGAGACACCATGCATACCGGGAAACCGCACACCGACAGCGCCGGAGGTCACCACATCACGGTCGCGGAACAGCCTGCTGCCCGCAGGCCCCCGCGCGCCACTTGCCAGCCCACCTACCGCGAGGGTGCCGGGCAGATCGGCATTCAAGTGTTCGAGCAGCAGTTCGGCCGGGAAGGAGTAGGGATCGGGTAGCAGCAGGTGGAAATCGCGTGTGCTCTTGTCGAAATGGTGACCGGCGAGCAATCCGCCGCTCGAGGTGCGCAGAAAATCCAGCTGGAAGGTTTCGGCAGGCAAACCTGACGCCAGCCATACCGCCACCGCGGGCTCGTCCTCGATCTCCCGGCGACCGGCGACCACCGCCTGTGCCACACACCCGACCAGGGCAGGCGCCCTGACCGTGTCCTGGACACCGGCGAGTACGGCAGATGCATTATCGCTATGAGCCCTGGACGCGAACAATACAGCCAGCGACAGCGCCTCGCCCGCGAGCTGATCCCGGGCGTGTGCTGCGGCTTCCGCACCCGCCTGCCACGCCTCCTGCGCGGTGGAAAGCCCGACTCCGATCTGCACCCCTCTATCGTAGCCAACCTTCAGCAACAATAGGTGTCGTTGTGGCACAACATATTTCGATCAGCCTAAGTGCGCAGCCGGACCGCGACCCCCTCCAAGCGGCTCTCGGTGTAGGAGGCGATCTGATCCACGATCACCCGCACCCGGTCGGTGTCGTCGGTGGCGGCGTTCCAGAAAGGCAACAGGAGCGGATCGAGGCCGTGCGGGGCGGTCACCAGCAACCGATCGGCCACCGCGAGGATACGTTCGCGCTGTTGCGCCTGACGCAGCTGATGCACCGGATCGGACATCACGTAGCGCAACGCGACCGTCTTCAGCAAGGCCACCTCGGCGGCGACGATACGCGGGACCTCCAGATCGGCGGCGTACCGGGACAGTGGTCGCGGCCCGGCGACCGCTTCGGTCGCCGAGATCGCGGCGGTGGCGAAGCGACCGACCAGCTCGCTGGTGAGGTGCTTGAGCGCGACCGATGCCTGGAAAGTGCCGTCATATCCGGATGCCGCGGCGACCACCGGCAGCTCCGATAAGCGCTGCGCGGCAGCGCTCAGCTCATCGGCCGCCAACGCGTGTTGGAACTGGCCGAGCGTGGCCAACGCGTCCTGTTCGAGCGGGTCGGCCAGTGCGCGCAGATCGATCCGACCGGCCAGCACCCCGTCCTCGACATCGTGCACCGAGTAGGCGACATCGTCGGACCAGTCCATGATCTGGCACTCCAGACTGCGGCGCCGGTCCGGCGCGTCTTTGCGAATCCACTCCAGCCGGTCGGCGTCGACCTCGTACCCGCCGAACTTCGTACCGGGGCCGGTGCGACCCCAGGGGTACTTGAGCGCGGCGTCGAGTGCGGCACGGGTGAGGTTGAGTCCGGCGCTCGTGGCGTCGGGCTCGAGTACTTTGGGTTCGAGGCGGGTGAGAATACGCAGGTTCTGCGCATTACCTTCGAACCCGCCGTAGGCATCGGCGAAGGTATCCAGCGCTTTCTCCCCATTGTGACCATAGGGCGGGTGGCCGATATCGTGGGCGAGCCCGGCCAGATCGACCAGATCCGGGTCACAGCCGAGTCCTTCGGCGATACTGCGCCCGATCTGGGCCACCTCCAGTGAATGGGTGAGCCTGGTACGTGGGGTATCCCCTTCACGTGGACCCATGACTTGGGTTTTATCGGCCAGCCTCCGCAATGCGGCGGAATGCAGCACCCGAGCGCGGTCCCTGGCGAACTCGCTGCGATGACCGGTGACGAACTCGCTGCGCGGGCTGCCGAGTCCCGCTGTCTTGGCATCCTCGCGGACGAGGCGTTCCCTATCGTGATCGGTATACCGGTCGCTCATCGAATCTCATTGTTGCGCGGTGTAGGTGAAGTCCGCCGAGAAGTGGGTGAACTGGTACCACAGCAGCGCACCGGTCTCTCTGGCGATGCCGTGCAGTTGTGATTCGCGGGTGTAGACGGCGGGACCGGTCCGGGTCGGCGCGGTCCATGCGGCCAGGCCCGCGTCGTGCGCCATGGTGCGGGTGCGCAATGAATGCCAAGGATCGCTGACCAGTACCGCCGAGGACATCTCGCGGGCCCGCATCGCCGTGGCGACCGCCTCGATACTGAGCAAGGTATTCGAACCGGTTTCGACGGCGAGGATCTTGTCACCTGGTACGCCACGCTCCTGCAGGTAGTTCTTACCCGAGGCCGCCTCGGTGAACAGGTCCCCTTCCTGTTTGCCACCCACCGTGATCACCTGTGGTGCGATCCCGGCCCGGAACAGATTGTAAGCCTGGTCGAGTCGTGCTTCGAACACCGAGGACGGCGTCCCGGAGTACTGCGCGGCGCCGAGCACGACGATCGCGTCGGCCTTCCGGTAGTCGTCGATACGCGCGACATGCCATATGCGAAACGAGGTTCCGCCGACCAGCACCACGCCCATCACGATCGAGCCGACGACCAGTCGGCGCGCCCAGCTCAGCAACCCGGCACCCGAGCCGGACGGCCGGGCGGGGGCAGCAACCGGAACGGCTCGGATGCGCTGTGTTGGCAAATCCACTCTCCAAGTGTGCCAGTTACCAGCCCCTGGCCTGCCAGGCGGAAAGGTGGGGGCGTTCGGCGCCGAGGGTGGTGTCATCGCCGTGCCCTGGGTAGACGACCGTGTCATCGGGATAGCGGTCGAAGAGTTTGGTGGTGACATCCGCGAAGAGCGAGGTGAACTCCTCAGGGGAGGTGGTGCGGCCGACGCCCCCAGGAAACAGGGAATCGCCGGTGAACAGATGAGTACGGCCGGTACCGTCGGCAAGAGCGAGTGCGATCGAACCGGGGGTGTGGCCGCGGAGGTGAACGACCTCGAAAACCAGCTCACCGAGCGTGACGGTGTCGCCGTCGGCGAGCAACCGGTCCGGACGGACCGGGAGCGGATCGGCGTCCAGCGGATGGGCCGCTGTTTCGGCGCCGGTGGCCGCGGTGGTCTCGGTCAGCGCCATCCAATGGTCGGGGTGCTGGTGGGTGGTGACGATCAGCTGAACTTTTCCAGGCACTTCCTGCTCGACGAGGGCGGCGATCCGCTCGGCCTCATTGGCGGCGTCGATGAGCAGCGCGGCACCGGTGTGCGCACACTGCACCAGGTAGCAGTTGTTGTCCATGCCGCCGACGGACATCTTGACAACGCGCGCGCCGGGGATATCGCGCTGCTGTGGGTTCGAATTCGGGGATACATGGCCGGTGTAGGGGCGATCGATGGTGATCACGAAACCATGCTAGCGAGCTAGATTCATGCCATGGCACTGCTGTCCTGGAATCGCCGTATCCGCCTGCTGGTATTCAGCGTGTTGCTGGCAGGCGCCGCCTTGCTCGGAGCTCCCGCGAGCACGGCGGAACCACCGCTGCGGATGAATACCTACGTCGAAGATCGGGCCGAGGCGCTCACCGCCGGGCAGTCCGACCAGGTACGTGCTGCGGTGGAGCGGCTCTACACTGAACAGCGGATCCGGCTGTGGGTGGTGTACGTGCGCGACTTCGACGGACTCGACTCACGCTCCTGGGCGCAGGACACCGCATCGATGTCCGGATTCAACCCGCGGGACCTGTTGCTCGCGATCGCCACCGAGGATCGCGGGTACTGGCTGGAAGGCGAGTTACCCGATGCTATGAGCGATTCCGAACTCGATGACCTGCTGATCACCAAGGTCGAGCCCGACCTGCGCGCCGGGCAGTGGGCCGAGGCCGGGATCGCTATGGCCGACGGTATCGACTCGGCGATCAGTGGCGGCAAAACGAGCGTACGCGTCCTGCTCGGCATCGCAGCGGTGATCGTGCTCTCGGCTTTCGGTCTGGTGTGGTACGGCCGCAAACGACAACGCGACCGGTTCGCGGCCACGCTGGCGGCCGCACGGCAGCTGGCTCCGGAGGACACGGTGGCATTGGCGGCCTTGCCACTGGATACCCTGCATGCCAGGTCCCGCGAAGCGCTGGTTGAGATCGACAACGCGGTGCGCACCAGTGCCGAGGAACTGGACTTGGCCATCAGCGAGTTCGGCGATACCGCGACCATACCGTTCCGCACTGCGCTAGAGCACGCGAAAGCCGCCGCCACCAAGGCTTTCGAAATCCGGCAGCGCCTCGACGACGCCATCCCGGAGACCAAGGAAGAGCAACGCGCGCTCCTGGTCGATCTGATCAGCACAGTGGGGCGCGCCGACCGAGAGCTCGACCGGCACGTCGACGAATTCGACGCCATGCGTGATCTGCTGCTCGATGCCGCTAACCGGCTGGATCGGCTCACCAGAGCCGTCGTCGACGCCACCGCCCGCTTCCCCGGCTCGGAAGCCGAGCTGGCCCGGCTCACCGCCGCCCATCCGCCAGGGGTGCTCACGCCGATCCGGGACAACGTGCGCATGGCCCGCGAACGCATCACCTTCGCCGAGCAGAACATCGACGCGGGCCGGTCCGCACTCGCTCGGCCAGTGGGCGAGCAGGGCGGTGCCGTGGCCGCTATTCGCTCCGCCGAAGCCGCTGTCGGTCAGGCCCTCGTCCTGCTCGACGCGGTCGACAACGCGGCAACCGATATCCAGCAGGCACGCGATGGACTGCCCGGCGTACTGGATGAGCTGCATCGTGATATCGCCGCCGCCAACGAACTTTCCGGCTATGGCGGGCCGGAGCTGGCCGCAGCCCGCACCGCGGCACAATCCGCCGTGGAGAAGGCGACCGCCACGGCGGGCACCGATCCGTTGAGCGCCTTCCGCGATGCCGTGGCCGCCGACGCCGAGCTCGATCGCGCTCTCGCCACCGCCACCGACCGCAAACTCGCCGCCGAGGACCTGCAGCGCAGGCTCGACCGCGCCCTCACCGATGCCGGCGCCAGGGTCAGATCGGCCGCCGACTACATCACCCCCCGCCGCGGCGGCATCGACGCCACCGCGCGCACCCGGCTGTCGGAAGCACAACGCAACCTCGACCAGGCCCAGCAGTTGAGTTCGAGTGATCCGGCACAGGCACTGCGGTATGCCACCACAGCGGCAGACCTGGGCAGCCGCGCACTGCGGGCGGCCCAGTCCAGTGTGCGCGCGTGGGAACGCAGCCAGGCGCGATCCTCCGGTGGCGCCGACACCGGAGCGATGCTCGGCGGCATCCTGGTCGGGGAGATACTGCGCGGGGCGGCAGGTGGCGCCCGGCATTCCGGCGGCGGCTCCAGCCCCGGCTCGTTCGGCGGCTCTACCGGATCCCGGCGGATCAGCCGCGGCGGAAGGTTCTGACCACCCCGCGTGGCCTGGCGCCGCACCGCACGGATCTTCCTGGCGGTGCGGCGCCGGGCTGGCAGATCAGCCCGTACGTACGGTGGAGAGCGCGGTCAGCTCCGTCCGCACCGCGTCGAGCAGGTTGTCGGCGTCCGCACCGGCGCCGAGTACGCCGATGGTCAGCTCCCGCGCGAAGGTGTAGACCAGGAAAGTGACCGCGGCCGAGGCGCCCGTGGACGGTCGCGGATGGGCGGAGAGGTAGACGATCTCGTAATCGGTCAGCATGAGGCCGGTGGGGGTGCGCAGCGTGGGGACCACACCGGTATTGGTCACCGCGATATGCCCGGCCAGGGAGTACTTCCGGTGCCCACCATAGAAATCCGGGAAGTGCAGGACGGATTGGTGCACGATACCCTCGGACAGGTCATGGTCCAGCCGAGCCGAAATCCGCTGGGCCAGTTCGAGGAGACTCGCCGCGGGGTCCACCTGCGCCGCGAACGATGCCGCCCCGACCATATTGGTGCCCGCCGCCGTGGCGACCGGCAGCGGCAACCGTCTGCGCAGATCCACCGGATACAGACAACCGAGTGCCAGTGCGCCGCCCGCGGTCTCGTTCGCGTACGCGCGCAGTAATGCGGCGGTGAGCAGGCCGTTCACCGTCACCCCCAGCATGTGCCCGAGCTCGACGATCCGCGCGGTGGCTGCCGTGTCCAGTCGCAGGCGGCGCGGGCGCGCGAGTGCGCTCGGCGCGGGCCGCGCACTGTCGCGGGGTGCTTCTTTCGGGGCGGGCGCAAGCGCCTTGGTCACCTCCTCGAACCCGGACACCGTGGCCTTGGCGATACCGCACGCCGCCACATACCACTCCAGCGAACGGGGCAGTTCCTGTGGTGTGACTGCGGCCGGAAGCCCGTCGACGATATCGGTGTAGTACTCCCACAGGCGTGCGAGCAGTTCGACGCAATGCGCGGCATCGGCGATGCTGTGGTGAACGAACAGGGTGACCCGCCAGTGGTCCCCCGCGCCTACGATGTCCAAATAGGCCAGCTGGGCGGCAGGGCGCACCGCCGGGATCTCGATCGCCGTCGGATCGCCGTCACGTACCGACGCCAGGGGCGACGCCCGCTCATCCGGCCGGAGCAGATACCCCTGTCCCACAACATCTTCTCCGATGCGGCAGCAGAGCACCGGGTACGCGTATCCGAGCAGGCCGAAGGCATCCCGCAGGGCCGCCGGATCGAGCACACCACGTACTGTCACCGATCGGCCCGTATAGGTGCCGTGCCGTACGAACCGCTGTTCTGATGGTGCCAGCACCCGGATCAGATCGTCTTCGTCCCACCACACTTCGTCATTCGAGCCCATGTCCCACAGCACCTCGAAAGCGTGCGGTACCACCGGGCCCGGCGCAAACCGACAGGCGCAAGAGACAGGCGAAACATGTGCGGCGATGAGCGGCACCGTGGGAAACGCGATACCCGGGCCACTCGCGGCGCCCGGCACCGTGAACTTACGATCACACTGTGAGCCAGGAGCATCTGCGGGCGTCCGACGCCGATCGCGAGAAGATCATCGGCCAATTGCGTCAGGCGATGAGCGAGGGGAGGTTGTCCCTGCACGAATTCGACGAACGACTACAGCAGGTATACGCCGCCAAGACCTATGGTGAGCTGGCCCCGCTGTTGTCCGACCTTCCCGTGCAGCTCGATTCCCTTCCCGTCCAGGGTGCCTCGTCACCGGATCGGATCGGCGGCATACCGAAGTGGGTCGGGATCATGTGGGCTCCGTGGGTATCGGTCAACGTGCTGTGCCTCGCGATCTACCTGTTCACCGGCGCAGGCTACTTCTGGCCGTTCTGGGTGGCGGTGCCATGGGGCCTCGCACTACTCATTCCGACCACGGTCGGCATCGCCGCGGGGCGCCGTGACCGGTGAGGGACCTACCTGAGCACCGGGCCTGCCCTCGGCCCGCCTCAGGCAGCCTGCCGCCCGAGCAGCGATATCTTGTTGACCGCGGCATCCTTCGGCCGCTTATGTGGTTTCACGCCTGCCGCCCGCAGCTCGGCGAGAAGTTCCTTGCGGAAGGTCACGTAGTCCACTTCGGTGGAGTGTCGCGGCGATTCGACGAATTTGTGGTGTGGGTGCGCCAATTCTTCGGCGAGCGCTTTCCGCATATCGGCTGGGCGGTGATAACGACCGGTCAGCTCCAGGCAGGCGAGCATAGCCTGGTAATCGGCGAGCGGCCAGATACAGCCCAGCGGCTGGAACAAACCGATGAAATAGAGGTTCGGGACCTCGGCGTGGAACATGAGCCGCCACAGCGGCGGCCGCTGTACGCCGTCCCAGTCTATAAACGACTTGTCGAAGAACGGAAAGGTGATCTTATAGCCGGTGGCCGCGATGATCGTGTCGAACTCTTCACTACTGCCATCGGTGAAATGGACGCGTTTGCCATCCAGAAAAGAAACACCGGTTTTGGGCGTCACCGAGCCGTGACCGATGTAGTAGAAGAGCTCGGAATTGATGGTGGGATGCCCCTCCAGGAACCGGTGATCGGGATCCGGCAACCCGAAATCTCTGTTATCCCCGAGAATTATGTGCATCGTCAGTCCGAATACGGGCTGACGCAGCTTGGGCACCACCCATCGCACGGTTTTCTCATAGAACACATCGGTAGGCAGCCCCCAGATGTACTTGGGCACGAACCACTGCCCATGCCGCATGGAGATACAGCAACGTTCGGCTACCTGCGAGCAGTCCACCACCACATCGGCCGCCGAATTGCCCCCACCGATGACCAGCACCCGCTTACCTGCGAACGGGCGACTGCTCTTGAACGCATGCGAGTGGATGAACTCACCGTCGAAATGACCGGGATACTCCGGCATACGCGGATCCCAGTGATGGCCGTTGGCGACCATAAGAGCGTCGAAAGTCTCGGTGCGCTCCCCCCGTGGACCACGTGAATGAATGATCCACTCCCCCGCATCGCCACGCGTAGCGTGCAACACCTGGGTGTGGAAACGAATCCTGGATGTCACGCCGAAGTAGTCGGCGTAATCCTGAAAGTACTTCTTCAGCACCGTGTGGTGCGGGTAATCGGGTGTGCCCGGCGGCAGCGGGAAATCTTCGTACTCGGAGTAGTACTTGGAACTGATGAGGTGCGTGGTCTCATAGACGCTGGAATGACCGTACTCATCCCGGTACACCCAGTTACCACCCACCTGATCGGATTTCTCGAAAACCACCAAATCGTCGCCGAGCCCATGGGCAAGGCATTCCTTCGCCGCCGCGATGCCGGACGGTCCAGCGCCGATCACCGCTACTCGCGTTCTCCGCTCCATGCGACTTCCTCCAGCCCGCAATTCGCATCAGCAACCTCTCAGACAACGATACGTTCGATATCTGGAAGTTGCAGGCGTCATTACGGTGTCTGCCCGCGAGTCAGTACACCACCCCGATTCCGTGGCCCGCAACGGCCACCGAACACAGCGAACGGAACTCAGGCCCCGATCAGATGTTGGGCCAGATAGCCTTCCACCTTGTCCAACGCGATGCGCTCCTGCGCCATCGTGTCGCGCTCCCTGATGGTCACCGCCTGGTCGTCCAGCGTGTCGAAGTCGACGGTAACGCAGAACGGTGTGCCGATCTCGTCCTGACGACGGTAACGGCGTCCGATGGCGCCCGCGTCGTCGAACTCGACATTCCAGTTCTTGCGCAGCCGCGCGGCCAGATCCTTGGCTTTCGGCGTCAGGTCCGCATTGCGCGACAGCGGCAGCACCGCGGCCTTCACCGGGGCGAGACGGCGATCCAGACGCAGCACCGTGCGGGTATCCACCCCGCCCTTGGCGTTGGGGGCCTCGTCCTCGGCGTAAGCGTCGACCAGGAAGGCCATCAGCGAGCGGGTGAGGCCTGCCGCGGGCTCGATGACATAGGGGGTGTAGCGCTCGTTGGTGGCCTGATCGAAGAAGGTCAGATCGGTACCGGAATGTTCGGAGTGCGTCTTCAGATCGAAGTCGGTGCGGTTGGCGATGCCTTCCAGTTCACCCCACTCGTTGCCCTGGAAACCGAAGCGGTATTCGATATCGGTGGTGCCAGCGGAGTAGTGCGAGAGTTTGTCCTTCGGATGTTCGAACAACCGCAGGTTCTCCGCGGCGATACCGAGATCGGTGTACCAGGAGAACCTGGTCTCGATCCAGTACTTGTGCCATTCCACGTCCTCCCCCGGCTTGACGAAGTACTCCATCTCCATCTGTTCGAACTCGCGGGTGCGGAAGATGAAGTTGCCCGGGGTGATCTCGTTGCGGAAGCTCTTACCGATCTGCGCGATGCCGAACGGTGGTTTCTTGCGCGCGGTGGTCATCACATTGGCGAAGTTCACGAAGATGCCCTGGGCGGTCTCCGGGCGCAGATAGTGCAGGCCCTCCTCGGACTCGATCGGACCGAGGTACGTCTTGAGCATCATGTTGAAGTCGCGCGGCTCGGTCCAGCGGCCGACCGTGCCGCAGTTCGGGCAGGCGACGAGGTCCATCGCGACCGCATCCGGATCGTCGAGCTTGTTCTTCAGCGCGTACGCCTCCTGCAAGTGATCCTGCCGGAAGCGATGATGACAATTCAGGCACTCGACCAGCGGATCGTTGAACACGCCGACATGGCCGGAGGCCACCCACACCTGACGAGGAAGAATCACCGAGGAATCGAGGCCGACGACATCTTCGCGGCTGGTGACCATGGCACGCCACCACTGCTTTTTGATGTTCTCCTTGAGCTCGACGCCCAGCGGTCCGTAGTCCCATGCCGACTTGGTACCGCCGTAGATCTCACCGCACGGGTACACCAGGCCCCGGCGCTTGGCGAGGTTGGCAACGGTGTCCACCTTCGACTTGGGTGCCACGCGAGAATTCTCCATTCACTGCGAGTCGGATCAATATCGGCCGACCGGGTCCGTCCCACCGAACCGGTCGGAACCATCGGGTCCGCTACAGCCTATAGACCGTGCCTGATCGGGTTTCCACCGCACAGCACGCATGTCAGAGAACCACGCGGAATCCAGCCCATTTCGGCAGGTCTATTTGACATGCACACATGTGCATACGCAAAATGGTAATAATTTCCAATTAGGAGTTGGTCGACCATGCCCGCCGAGACTGCCGCAGCACAACCACATAATCCGTATCGATCGCCCGGCCCGGTGCCCCTCCCCACGCGGACCGCGCTGGAAGACGCAGGCGAGTTGTTGCGGGCGCTGGCAGCGCCGGTTCGTATTGCTATCGTGCTGCAGTTACGTGAGTCGCCGCGCTGCGTGCACGAGCTGGTTGACGCACTCGGCGTCACCCAGCCCCTGGTCAGTCAGCATCTGCGCATCCTGAAGGCCGCAGGTGTGGTACACGGTGAGCGGTCGGGTCGCGAAGTGCTCTATGAACTCGTCGATGACCACTTGGCGCACATCGTCATCGACGCCGTCGCGCACGCCGAGGAAGGGTGATTCGTGCCAGACAACACGGCCGCTGTCCAGAAACCGGTAGGCATCCGCAGCACCAGACAGCGCAGTGCCATCACCGCATTACTCGGCGATATCGACGAGTTCCGCTCTGCCCAGGATTTACACGACGAATTGCGCAGACGTGGCGAGTACATCGGCTTGACCACCGTGTACCGGACACTCCAGTCGATGGCCGACGCGGGCATGGTGGATGTGTTGCGCACCGATTCCGGTGAATCGGTCTACCGCCAGTGCTCTCGCGGCCACCATCACCACTTGGTGTGCAGGCACTGCGGCTACACCGTCGAGGTGAAGGGCCCGACCGTCGAAACGTGGGCCGAGTCGATCGCGAGCGAGCACGGATTCACCGAGATCAGCCATACGCTCGAGGTGTTCGGCCTCTGCCCGTCCTGCGCCCCGGCGCGCCGGCGAAGCAGCTAGCCATCCCGTCTCCGATACCTCCGGGCGCCACCGAGAGCTGGATTCGAACTCTCGATGGCGTCAGGAGGAAACGCTCCCCGCTCGGGGCCGGTTCAGCCCACCGGAAGCGGATCCTCGGCCGGCGCAGCCACCTCGGTGCGCGCACCGCGCAACGCGGCGATACCGAAGAGCGCGAGCGCGGCCACCGCCCAGCCGGCGAGCACCGTGAGCGGAGCCGCCGCGGCGGCACCATCGAAGAACGCCACCGAACGCAGGAGTGAGGCGGCCGCGCCCGGCGGCAGCAACTGGCCGATCGCACCCCACGGCTGTGGCAGCAGTTCCGGCGCCGAGGTGGCCGCGGAGAGCGGATTACCGATCAGCAACATGGTCAGAGCGGCGACACCGAGACCGACGCGGCCGAATACCGCCGCGAGCCCGGCCACCGAACCCGCCACCGCGAACGAGACCAGCCCGGCCACCGCGGCGAGCACCGGATAGGGCCCTGGCAGCACCGACAGCCAGCCCTGGACGATCGTCATGCTCAACAGCCCACCCACGACGCCGAAGGTGACCAGCCCGAGCACCGCGCCGCCGACCGTCGGGATCACCACCGTGAGGAGCACACCCGCCGCGATACCGGCCATCACCAGCGGCAGCACCATGACGCCGAATGCGATGCCGCGCGGATCGTCCGTATCGGCGGGCACCACGTCCTCCGCCCTGGCAACCGGCACGCCGGACAGCTGCTGCCCGATCCGAGTGAGTTGCTGGGCGACAGCAGGGCTCGCCCCTGAGGCGACCAGCATGCGGGGTGGCCCATCACCAGTGACGATCGCACCGTAGACCTCCCGGTTCGTGATCGCGGTACGCGCGGCGGCCGCATCGGTCACAGTGATGATCTCGAAGGCATTCGGATCGGCCGCGGCGAGCGTGCCGGCCACCGCCCCGGCCTGTGGACCGGCTACGGCCAGCGGTAGATCACGTGGCGCGATATCGGCGGCAGGCCAAGCGAATGCGATCACCATCAGCACCTGGAGAAGGGCGGCACCGAGACCTACGGCGAGGGCACGCTGCACAGTGCTCATAACACACTCCCAAAAATCGAATGCTCGTTCTTTTATGCCTTTACCGTTACACCGGCTCGCCAGGTTGTCAAGAACGAATATTCGTTTTATTTTGAGAGCATGCCCCGAGTCAGCGAAGAACACCTGGAACGCCGTAGACAGCAGATTCTGGACGCGGCACAACTCTGTTTCGCCCGTACCGGATTCCATGAGACCTCGATGCAGGACGTGTTCGCCGAATCGGAGCTGTCCGCCGGGGCCGTCTACCGCTACTTCAAGAGCAAGGACGAACTGATCACCGCACTGGCGACCCAGACAACCGTCCAGCTGCGCAGGGTGATGCACGAGGCCATCCAGCGCGAACCACTCCCCACTCCCGCCGAGCTGATCGCCATGATCGCCGAGGAGGTAGTGCGACAGAGCGGCCCCGATGGGCCGGTACGGCTGGCACCACAGGCGTGGGCGCTGGCCCTGGTCCGCCCCGAGGCAGCCGTGATGGTCGGGGAGACGATGCGCGCGATGCGCGCACTGTGGGTCACCTATGCCGAGCGCATGCGGGAACACGGCTGGCTACCGGAAGACGCCGACACCGATGCCGTGGCCAAAGCGGCCATCGGCCTGGTGCCCGGCTTCATCCTGCAGCACCTCATCCTCGGCGACCCGGACCCGGAGACCCTGGCGCGCGGCGTACGCACACTACTGCCCCACGGTGAGCCCGCCTGATCGGTAACCACCTGAGCCGAGCCGTTGTCCCGAGGTGCCACTCCGGCGAAAGCACAACCGGCCCGTGGCACGCACCGATATCAGGGCACCAGCCCTTGCCTGGCGCGGCTCGCATTGGACAGCACGAGCAGCAGCATCGTGGTCAGGGCCTGATCGTCCAGGCCTGCGGCGGGAAAGGTGTAGCGCAGGATGACATCGGCGAGCTTGCCGCGACCGATCACGGTGAGCGAGCCGAACTGCAGCGCGTTGTTGCGCTCGGCCACACGCTTGTGCAACTGCGGTTTGAGTGGACGATCCCAGGCCAGCACACACGTGAGGGTGAGCACATCCAAACCCGGGGCGAGATTCACCGCGCGCAGCGAGCACAACGCACCCTCGTACTCATATCCGAGCGACCCTTCGGCATCGACCCGTACGTCGATGCCGTAACCCGACAGGCACGCGCCCGCACGCGCCTGTAACTCCTGATCCGAGGTCACGCCGGCGCCTGCTTCCGCGTTCATACCCGAGCCGCCGTTCACTTGGCACCACCGAAGCGGCGGTCCCGCGCCGCGTACTGCAGACACGCTTCCCAGAGATTACGCCGATCGAAATCGGGGAAAAGGGTGTCCTGGTAGACGTATTCCGCATAGGCGGACTGCCAGATGAGGAAATTGGAGCTGCGGAACTCACCCGACGGACGCAGGAACAGATCCACATCAGGCATATCGGGCTCATCCAGATACCGTGCCACCGTCGCCTCGGTGACCTTCTCCGGATCGATCTCGCCCGCCGCCACCCGACGCGCGATCTCCCTTGCCGCATCGGCGATTTCGGCGCGGCCCCCGTAATTGACACACATGGTGAGAGTCATGGCGGTATTGCCCGCGGTGAGCTCCTCGGCGACCTCCAATTCCTTGATCACACTGCGCCATAGCCGCGGCCTGCGACCGGCCCAGCGCACCCGCACACCCATCGCGTGCATCTCATCGCGGCGGCGGCGGATCACATCGCGGTTGAAGCCCATCAGGAAGCGCACCTCCTCGGGACTGCGCCGCCAGTTCTCGGTGGAGAAGGCGTAGGCCGACAGCCACTTCACCCCGATTTCGAGGCAGCCCTCGACGGTATCCATGAGGACCGCCTCGCCCCGCTCATGTCCGGCAGTGCGCGGCAACCCACGTTCCCGAGCCCAGCGTCCATTACCGTCCATGACCAACGCGACATGATCGGGCACCAGCTCCGGCGGCAGCTGCGGGGGCCGAGCTCCCGACGGATGCGGCGCGGGCGGGCGGGGGACGCCCGCGGTCTTCGGCTCGGTCGCGGTAGCGGAGTCTCGGCGCAGGATCACGGACTCCATCCTGCCTGATCGCCGCCACCACCCCGCTACCGCGTCGCTCGCTGAGGAATTCCGCGATTCCCGGCGGATGTCTTGCGCTTCCGCTACTCGATTCTTCCGCTACCCGGTTATCTGGTACGCGACCGCGTCATGATCGAACCACCTCCGGTGCAGCTCCGCCGGGTGGAGTAGCCCGCACCGAGGTCCGCTCGATCAGCGGCAAGGTACGCAACTGCCGCTCCAGATGCCACTGCACATGCGCCGCGACCAGGCCACTGGCCTGCTTGCGCACCGCGGTAGATGTCGCTTGCACGTACTCCCACTCCCCACTCCGCAGCGCGAGCAACAGATCGAGCACCCCTGGGGCGGGCACCGTCGAGCCAGGAGGACGGCAGTGCACACATACCGCGCCCCCGGCCGCGATATGGAAAGCCCGATGCGGGCCAGGCGTCGCGCATGTGGCGCATTCGTCCAGCGCGGGCGCCCAGCCAGCGAACCCCATGGCGCGCAACAGGAACGCGTCCAGAATCAGCTCGTGCGGTCGCTGCTTGGCGGCGATAGCACGCAACGCGCTCGCGGTCAGCGCATGCAGCCTCGGCGCGGGAGCGCGCTCCTCACCCGCCAGGCGTTCGGCGGTTTCCAGCACAGCGCACGCGGTGGTATAGCACCCGTAATCATCGACGATGCCCGCCGCGAACGATTCCACGGTGTGTACCTGAGTGACGATATCGAGGGTGCGTCCCTGATGCAGCTGTACATCGATATAGGAAAACGGTTCCAGCCGGGCGCCGAACCGTGATTTGGTGCGACGCACCCCCTTGGCGACTGCCCGGACCAGCCCATACTGCCTGGTGAGCAGCGTGACGATACGATCAGCCTCGCCCAGCTTGTGCTGGCGCACCACTACCGCCTCGTCCCGATACAAACGCACGTCGCCATCCTCCCACGACCGGCCGACCACCACCTCGGGACACGGCTGACCGCCAGGACACGCGCCGAGCGCCGATTCAACCGCTGGTGCGCAACAAACCCATGAACAACAGCAGCACCGACTGCTGGGTCTGCGCCCGTGCGGTGTCCGGGTCCTCCGCATGCGCGATGATCAAGGCAGCCTCACTGATCATGCTCATCATGAGCTGGGCCAGCACCGGGATCGGGGCATCGGCGATCATCCCGGCCGCACGGGCGCGCTCGAGCTGTCGGGTGATCAGGCCGAGGCCATGGGCCAGTTCGAACTCACGCCATGCTTGCCAGCCGAGCACCGTGGGGGCGTCGGTGAGCGTGATCTGCAGCATCTCGGGCTGCTGACAGATCCGTAAGAAGACCTCGATACCCACGGACAACCCGGCCATCACATCATCGGAAGCGGCCGAATCGATGGCTTTTTCGATCTCTTGCGTGGTCTCGCTCTCGATCTGTTGCAGCACCGCGAGAAACAATCCACGCTTATCGCCGTAATGATGGTGCAACGCGCCCCTGGTGACACCAGCCGCGGTGACCAACTCTTCCGCAGAGGTCCCCATGAAACCGCGCTCGGTGAACAGGCGGCGTCCGGCCTGCTCCAGTGCGGCTCTGGTATTGCGGGAGCGGTCTTCCTGGCTACGGCGCGGCATACCGCCGAGTGAACTCCAGAAGTGATTCGGTGAGCAACTTCGGCTGGTCTTCCGGTAGGGCGGTGTAGGAGTCGTCGATGAACTCCAGTGTCGCGTTCGGCAGGTCACGAGCCAGACGTTCGGCGAAGGATGCCGGGAACAGCCGGTCCTCACGTGCCCAGGCCAGCAGCACGGGAATATCGATGTCGGCGAAGTGCCGCGCGGCGTCCAGCGTGTACCGACGATGTACGGAGCGGAGGAAGCGCCGCAGGTCTTTGCGGATCGCGGCCGACTCGCGGCTCGGCGCCAGGTAGGAGTCGACGATCTCCGGCGGTATCGGCCGTTTGGTGAGCAGGCCGAAAGCCAGCGGTAACCGATGCAGCGCCCGGATACGCAGTAACTCGGTCAACGGGCGGATCGAGCCGGGGATCTTCGCCAACGTCGCAAGCGCTGTGAACGGCTGCGGCAGAAAACCCTCGTAGCTGTCGACCGAGGCGAGCACGACACGGCCGATCCTGGACCGGTCGCGGGTCAGCAACACCTGGGTGATCGCTCCACCGGTGTCATTGGCGACCACGGTGACATCGGTGAGGTCGAGACGTTCGAGAAACGCGGCGATGAGGTCGGCGACACCGGCCGGGGTCAGATTCGCATCCGGAACCGGGATCTCGTGTGAGCCGAGCGGCCAGTCCGGCGTCAGGCACCGATATCCGGCGGCGGCGACCGCGGGGACCACCATGCGCCAGAGGTCCGCGTTGACGAGCAGACCGTGTACGAAGACGATCGGAGCGCCCTCCCCGGTCTCGTAATAGCGGATTCGTCCGCCGGGTAGATCCACCTCATGCGGGCGGCCGAGCAATGTGCTGGTTGTCATATGTCCTCCCGGACTCGGGTCTCGGCAATTTTTACATACATACCGCATGTATGTCTATAGGAGTGACCCTGACCCGGACAGGAATGGGCATTGTCGATATGGACGGTCGACCAAGTGAGCGCTACGGTTTATCGAGTACGACGAGACGGAGCTCACATGACGTTGCCGGAGCCGGCCCGAATCTCATCCGACACATCGGAGTTGGGCCTGACCGAACTGGCGTCCGCGATCGCGGACGGTACGACCACCGCTACCGCGGCGGTCAGCAGCGCACTCGACCGGATAGCAGCAACGCAGTCCACGCTCAATGCCTTCCGGGTCGTGCGCCGCGAACAGGCGCTGGCCGAGGCCACCGAGGCCGATCGGCGGCTGGCCGCCGGGGAACGACTCCCGCTACTCGGTGTGCCCATCGCGGTGAAAGACGACACCGATATCGCGGGCGAGCCGACCGCATTCGGTTGCGGCGGCGATTTCGCGCCGAAAACCGCCGACGCCGAAGCGGTTCGGCGGCTGCGCGCCGCGGGGGCGGTGATCGTGGGGAAGACCAATACCTGTGAACTCGGGCAATGGCCGTTCACCAGCGCCGCCTGGTTCGGGCACACCCGCAATCCGTGGGAGCGCACCAGAACGCCTGGCGGGTCCTCCGGCGGTGCGTCGGCGGCCGTCGCGGGCGGGCTGATCCCCGCCGCACTGGGGTCCGACGGCGCGGGCTCGGTCCGTATTCCGGCCGCGTGGGCCAATCTGGTCGGCATCAAGCCGCAGCGCGGACGGATCTCCACCTGGCCGAAGGCCGAGGCCTTCTACGGGCTCACCGTGAACGGGCCACTGGCGCGCACCGTGGCGGACGCGGCCCTGCTGCTCGATATGGCAGCAGGCCCACACCCCGGCGATCTGCACACGCCCGCACCGATCGCCGCCTCGGACGCTGTCGGACGTGACCCTGGCCGATTACGGATCGCACTGTCGCTGAATATTCCCTTCGCACCGGTCAAAACCGTGCTCGACCCCGAAATCGAGCAGGCGGTGCGGCGGACCGCCGACACCCTGCGCAAGCTCGGACACACGGTGACCGTGGCCGACCTGCCCTACGGTGTCCTGGTCGGCCTGTCGTTCCTGCCACGGTCGATGGCAGGTATCCGACAGGCATACCAGCAGATGCCCGATATCAGGACCGATCCGCGCACCAAGGCCAACGCCAAGATCGGCCGGGTGTTCGACGGCCCGGCCCTGTACGCGGCACGCCAACTGGAACCATTGCTGCACAAGCGAATCGGAAACTTCTTCCGCGACTACGATGTAGTTCTCGCACCGACAACCGCGACCGCGCCGCCGCGCGCCGATGCGATCGACGGCCTCGGAGTGAACGCCACCAACAACCTCATCACCGGGTCCTGCCCCTATACCTGGCCGTGGAATGTCCTCGGCTGGCCGAGCGTCAACGTACCCGCGGGCTTCACCGATGCCGGTCTCCCCGTAGGCGCCCAGCTGATGGGTACGGCGAACACCGAACCCCGCTTGATCTCCCTGGCCGCCCAGCTCGAATCCGAACTCCAGTGGTACCGCCATCGTCCCACCCCGTGGTGGTGACCGATCCGCCTCCTCCCCCCGCCCCCGCGCTCGCCCTCTTCGAGCCGGGGCGGCGTGGTCAGAAGCCGAGTTTGCCGAGCTGCTTCGGATCGCGCTGCCAGTCCTTGGCCACCTTCACATGCAGGTTCAGATAGATCCTTGTGCCGAGGATGTGCTCGATCTGCTTACGGGCGGTGGTACCGACTTCCTTCAGCCGGGAGCCGCCCTTGCCGATGATGATGGCTTTCTGGCTGGGCCGCTCGACATAGAGCAGGGCGTGCACATCGAGCATGTCCTCGCGGTCCTCATACGGCAGGATCTCTTCGATGACGACGGCCAGCGAATGCGGCAGCTCGTCGCGGACCCCCTCCAGTGCCGCCTCCCGGATGAGCTCGGCCATCAATGTCTCTTCGGGCTCATCGGTGAGTTCGCCATCGGGATAGAAGGCCGGGCCCTCCGGCATCTTCGAAGCGATGACATCGACGAGGACTTCGACCTGATCCCCCTTGACCGCGGATACCGGCACCACATCGGCCTCCGGTCCGAGCAGCTCAGCGACTGCGAGCAGCTGTTGAGCGACCTGGTCGCGCCCCACTTTGTCGATCTTGGTGACCACACCGAGCACCGTTGTCTTCGGCGCCATCTGCTGGACCTGCTGCACGATCCAGCGGTCGCCGGGGCCGATCTTCTCATCGGCCGGAATGCACAGTGCGATCACATCGACCTCGGAATACGTATCACGTACCAGGTCGTTGAGGCGCTGGCCGAGCAAAGTGCGTGGCCGGTGCAAACCGGGGGTATCGACCAGAATCAATTGGGTGTGTTCGCGGTGCACGATGCCACGAATAGTGTGCCTGGTGGTCTGTGGGCGCGAGGAGGTGATCGCGATCTTCGCGCCGACAAGCGCATTGGTCAACGTCGACTTACCGGTATTCGGACGGCCGACGAAACATACGAATCCGGAACGGAATTCGTCCTTTGCACGCCGCTCGGATCGATCAGCCACCATGCACCTCATGCGCGTCGGCGGTCGCCGCGGCAACGTTCGACGAATCGGCAATACCCACGGAATCGTCGGCGATCTCGAATACCGCACCGTCCCGGCCTGCGAAGATGATCCGCGCCGCTGCCGATATCTCGCGCACCGCGGCGATACCGAAATCGGAGAGCTTGCCACCGACAACCACAGCCGCCTCGAATCCCTCGGCACCACTGGAGATCGCCGCGGCCACCGCGGCCTGCAATGCGGTGAGCCGCAACTCGGTCAGATTCACCTCACCAGCGGCATAGGTACGCCCGTCGGTGTCCCGGATAGCCGCTCCGCTCGACCCACCGGTGCGGCCGAGCGCACCACGGGCCAGCAAGACCAGCTTATTGTCCTCGATGTCCAATTCGATCATTCGATGTCTCCGTCCTCGTCACGATCGGCTGGGATCTCCCGCCCCGATCCGTTGACCCCACTTGCGCTGTGGGAGCCGTCGCCATTGGGTTTCCCAGCCTGGACCTTCGCACGCGCCGCATCGACCACAACGGTGTTCACCCGAACCCGTCCCCGGGCGTCCGTACCACCTTCTCCGTGCAGCACCAGCCCGTATACCTCGACTTTCGCGCCCGGCAACGGCACACGGCCGAGCTCGTGCGCCAGTAGACCGCCGACCGTATCGACGTCCTCCTCGGAGATCTCCAGCCCGTACAGCTCGCCGAGATCCTCCACCGGCAACCGGGCCGATACCCGGTAGCGACCGTCACCGAGGTCTTCGACCGGCGGAGTTTCATCGGTGTCGTATTCGTCGGCGATCTCCCCGACGATCTCCTCCAGCACGTCCTCGATGGTCACCAACCCCGCGATACCGCCGTACTCGTCCACCAACAAGGCCATATGGTTGCGCCTGCGCTGCATCTCGTCGAGCAGGCTGTCCAACGGTTTCGAGTCCGGGATGAACGCCGCGGGCCGCATGATCTCGCGCACCCCGACCCCACGGCCGCGATCCGTATACGGCACCAGGTCTTTCAGATAGACCACACCGAGGATGTCGTCGACATTCTCGCCGATCACCGGAATACGCGAATGCCCGGACCGCACCGCGAGCGATATGGCCTGTGCCGCGGTTTTGTCCGCCTCGATCCAGACCATCTCGGTACGCGGCACCATCACCGCACGAGCCGGAGTATCGCCGAGTTCGAAAACCGATTGGATCATCCGGCGTTCGTCATCGGCGACCACACCGCGCTCGCCCGCCATCTCGACCACCTCACGCAGCTCGATCTCGGAGGCGAACGGGCCGTTGCGAAACCCCTTACCCGGGGTAATCGCATTGCCGAGCAGAATAAGCAGCCTGCTGAGCGGTCCGAGTAACGCGCCGAGGCCCTGCAGTGGCAGTGCGGCGGCCAACGCGATCGAGTACGCGTGCTGGCGGCCGAGTGTGCGCGGACCGACACCGATCACCACATAGGACACCAGCACCATCACCGACGCAGTGGCCAGCAATGCCCCGTTCTGCGCCCAGATCCGCATGAAGCCCGCCGCAAGCAATACCGTGGCGCCGATCTCACACAGAATGCGCAGCAGCACCATGAGATTCACATAGCGGGCCCGGTCGGCGACGATCCGGCTCAGCCGCACCGCACCGGACCGGCCGGCGCGCACCATATCCTCGACGCGGGCAGCCGAGATCGTATTCAGCGCGGAGTCCACGCCTGCGAACACTCCGCCCACCGAGATGAGCAGCACCGCGCACAGCACGAAGGTCAGTGAAGTCACGCGGGTCCCAGTGACTCACCGGGGGTGGTGAAGCCCGCCTTACCCAGTAACCGTGCGTCACGTTCGGCGAGCTCGGCGCGTAGGCGCGCCGCACGCAGGCTCTCATACCATTCCTCGAGCAACCTGGCCTGCAAGGCGAACATCTCCTTCTCCTCGTCCGGCTCGGCGTGGTCGTAGCCGAGCAGGTGGAGCACGCCGTGCACGGTGAGCAGTGCGAGCTCGTGGTCCAGCGAATGCCCCGCCTTACGTGCTTGGCCGATGGCGAACTCCGGGCACAACACGATGTCACCCAGCATGGACGGCCCCGGTTCGGGGCTGTCGGGCCTGCCGCCCGGCTCCAGCTCGTCCATGGGGAAGGACATGACGTCGGTCGGTCCGGGCAGATCCATCCAGCGCATATGCAGATCGGCCATGGCGTCGAGATCGACGAGCACCATCGACAGCTCCGCAGCCGGGTGCACGTCCATCTGCGCGATCACGAACCGTGCGACACTGACCAGCTCTTCTTCGGGTATGTCGATACCCGACTCGTTGGCGATCTCGATACTCACCCGGATAGCCTACGATTTCCCCGATCGGGTCAGCGGAGCGGAGCCCCGCCCGGCCGAGTCACGTTCAGCGCCGCTCCGCTCGGTTGGCGGCACGCCGCTGCGCGCGATTGCCGCCGTAATGCGGGCCGACCTGCGGGTGTGCTTCGGCTTCGAACCGGTCGTAGGCGTCGACGATATCCGAGACCAGCCGGTGACGGACCACATCGTTGCTGGTGAGTTCGGCGAAGTGGATGTCATCGATCTCGGTGAGGATCTCACTGGCAGCCCGCAACCCCGACCGCGCCCCGGTCGGCAGATCGACCTGGGTGACGTCACCGGTGACCACGATCTTCGAGCCGAACCCGAGCCGGGTGAGGAACATCTTCATCTGCTCGGCGGTGGTGTTCTGCGCCTCGTCCAGAATGATGAACGAGTCGTTCAGGGTCCGGCCACGCATATACGCCAGCGGCGCGACTTCGATAACACCTGCCGCCATCAGCTTCGGGATGGCTTCCGGGTCCATCATGTCGTGCAGCGCGTCGTAGAGCGGGCGCAGATACGGGTCGATCTTCTCGTTCAGCGTGCCGGGCAGAAAGCCGAGCCGCTCCCCGGCCTCGACCGCGGGACGGGTGAGGATGATCCGGTTGACCTGCTTGGACTGCAGTGCCTGAACCGCCTTGGCCATCCCCAGATAGGTTTTGCCCGTGCCGGCGGGCCCGATACCGAACACGATGGTGTTGGCGTCGATCGCGTCGACATAGCGTTTCTGATTCAGCGTCTTCGGCCGGATGGTCTTACCGCGTCGCGACAGGATGTCGAGGCTGAGTACCTCCGCCGGGGACTCGCTGACACCCTCGGTGAGCATCGAGACGGTATGCCGCACCGCCTCCGGGCTCACCACCCGATTCCGGCCGGTGAGCGCGACCAACTGCTCGATGACCCGTTCGGCGAGCGCGACATCGGCCGCCTTACCGGTGAGGGTCACGGAATTACCCCGGACATGAATGTCCGCGTCGAGCAGAGACTCCAGTTCACGAAGATTCTGGTCGGCCGAACCGAGGAAAGGAAACACCGATTCCGGAGCGAGTTCGATGCTCGAACGCACGGTGCGCGCTACCGGGCCCGAACCACTGTCGCCGACGCCGATCCCCACCGCAGGGGTAGCCGTATCACCGATCTCGTCTTGTGCTCTCAAAAGTGGCTATAGCCTGCTTTCCGGTCTCGACTGCCGCTGTCCGTCGCTATATCCGAACGTTGAGAAGAGTTTAACGCTCTCCACCGACACCGCCCAGCGAATAAGTTGCCGAGAGGTCTCTGATCACAGGGTTCCCAGGCGCAGTCGCGCCCAATCCTCGCCGCTATCACCGTGAGCCATCGCACCGCGACCGATATCCGCACGGCGGCAGAACTGACCCGGCGGACTCGGCCGCGCGGTGTCGCGCGGATGCGATAGCCGCACCGCCGCAGGGGCTCACCAGCGCGTGGTCAGTGCGCCGATGGCGCCGAGAGCGACCGCGGCCGCAGTCGAAGTACGCAGAACTGTTGGACCGAGCAAGGTCACTGTCGCCCCCGCATCCGCGAAGGCAGCGAGTTCCGTATCGTCCAGCCCGCCTTCCGGGCCGACCACAAGGACGATCTCGGCAGCATCGGCGAAAGGCAGTTCAGTGAAGCGGGCGCTGCCGGACTCGTGCAGCGCCGCGACGACCGCTCCGCCTTCCTTCGCGGTCCTGATCAGCTCGATCAGATCACCGGTGTGGTGCAGATCAGCGACCTCGGGGATATAGGCCCTGCGGGACTGTCTGGCCGCCGAGCGGGCCGTGGCCCGCCATTTCTCCGTGGCCTTGGCCGCCTTACCTTCCCACTTCGCGACGCAACGTGCCGCCTGCCAGGGGACGACAGCGTCCGCGCCCGCCTCGGTCATCAGCTCGACCGCCAGTTCCGAGCGATCGGATTTCGGCAGTGCCTGCACAACGGTCACCAGCGGCACCCTCGGCACGGACCGCACTCGATCACGCACCACCAGCTCCAGCCGATCACGATGCGCCGCAACGACTTCCGATGCGGCGAGCACACCGCGACCATCGGAGAGCGTGATCGGCTCACCGATCCGGATACGGCGCACCGTTGCGGCATGCCTGCCCTCGGGCCCGTCGAGTACCGCGACCGCACCCGGTTCCGGTACCTCGTCGAGATAGAAGACCGTCGCGGCCACCTAGCGCCCGCTGAACGAGGCGCGTAACCGCGCGAACAGACCGCTGCTGTGCTCGGATTGCGCCGTCAGCACCTCGGCATGCTCGCGCTCACGCATCCCCTTGTACTTGCGCAGCAGTTCGGTCTGCTTACTGTCCAGTTTGGCCGGTACCACGATCTCCAAATGCGCGAGCAGATCACCACGCGCGCCAGAGCGCAGGCGCGGCATGCCATGACCGCGCAATACCGAGATCTCACCCGGCTGAGTACCTGCCGGAATGGTCAGCTCGGTCGGGCCGTCCAAAATGGTGTCGATCACGACAGTGGTACCGAGCGCCGCGTCGACCATCGGAACCCGGATGGTGCAGTGCAGGTCGTCGCCGTCGCGGACGAACACATCGTGCGGCTGCTCCACGATCTCGACATACAGATCACCCGCGTGCCCACCGCCAGGCCCGACCTCGCCCTGCGCGGCCAGCCGGACCCGCATACCGTTCGCGACGCCCGCCGGAACCGGCGCGGCGATCTCGCGACGGGCCCGCACCCGGCCGTCCCCGCCGCACTTACGGCACGGGTCAGGGATGGTCTCTCCGGCCCCGCGGCACGTCGGACACGGACGCGAGGTCAGCACCTGGCCGAGGAAGGAACGCTGCACGGCCTGAACCTCACCCGCGCCACCGCAGGTTTCACAGCGCACCGGCTTCGCGTTGTCATGCGCGCCGGAGCCTTGGCAGACATCACACAGGATCGCGGTATCCACGGTCAGATGCTTGGTCACCCCGACCGCGCACTCCGCCAAGCTCAGCCGAGTACGGATCAATGAGTCCGCACCAGGCTGGACGCGGCCACGTGGCTTGCGCGCGCCGCCCGCGGTGCTGTTCATACCGCCGAAGAATGCCTCGAACACATCGCCGAGCCCGCCGAAGCCCGCGCCGTTGAAGCCCGCGCCGCCACCACCGGATTCCAGCGGGTCACCGCCCATATCGACGATGCGCCGTTTCTCCGGATCCGACAGCACCTCATAGGCGCTCGACACTTCCCTGAACTTGACCTGAGCCGCCTCATCCGGATTGACGTCAGGGTGGAGCTCACGCGCCAGCTTGCGGTACGCCCGCTTGATTTCCTGGTCGGTCGCGTTCTTCGCGACGCCGAGCAGTCCGTAGTAGTCCCGTGCCACTTGAGTTCTCTAGTCCTTGGTCGTTTCGACAGGGCCGCCGATGCCCGCGCCACAGCCACCTCGCGCCGACAACAGCATCAGTCTTGTGCACTCAACTTTATCCGTCCGGAAAGTCGAGGGTGTCAGTGGTGCGTATTACCCGAACTACGTCACCGTTCGGCGAGGACCTCACCGATGTATCGGGCGACGGCCGCCACCGAGGCGATCGTTCCCGGATAATCCATCCGGGTCGGGCCGAGTACACCCATTCCGCCGAGCACCGCGCCTGCCGCACCGTAACCGGTCGACACCACCGACGTGCCACGCATCTGCTCGACCTGCGTCTCCTCACCGATCCGCACCGTAACCGTACCCGGCTGCTGCGCAGCGGCGAGCAATTTGAGTACGACCACCTGCTCCTCCAGCGCTTCCAGCACCGCGCGCAAGGAACCCGGGAAACCGAAATCGGCGGCATTACGGGTGAGGTTGGCGGTGCCGCCGAGTACCAACCGTTCCTCCGGATGCTCCACCAAGGTCTCCACCAGCACCGTAGCCACCCGGACCAATACGTCGCGCAGCCGGACCGGAGCGTGTTCCGGTAACTCCGCCACTGCCGCCGAGGCAGCCGCCAGACGTTTGCCGTCCATCGCGCCACCGAGCATGCCGCGCAGCGCGGCCAGATCCTCCTCGTCGATCACGGCACCGAGATCCACCAACCGCTGGTCGACCCGGCCGGTGTCGGTGATCACCACCAGCAACAACCGTGCGGGATTGAGCGCGACCACCTCGATGTGCCTGACCGTGGAGGCCGACACCGTCGGGTACTGCACCACCGCGACCTGCCTGGTCAGCTGGGCCAGCAGCCGGACACCACGGCGCAGCACGTCATCGAGGTCGACGCCCGATTCGAGAAATTCCAGGATGGCCCGGCGCTCCGCGGACGATAGCGGTTTCACCTCGGAGATCCGGTTCACGAACTGCCGATAACCCTTATCGGTCGGTACCCGCCCAGAACTGGTATGCGGCTGAGTGATGTACCCCTCGGCCTCGAGCACTGCCATATCGTTGCGCACTGTCGCGCTGGAAACACCCAGGTTGTGCCGCTCGACCAAGGTCTTCGAGCCGATCGGCTCCTTGGTCGCGACGTAGTCCGCGACGATCGCGCGCAGGACCTCGAAGCGCCGATCCTCGGTGCTCGACATCGGTCCCACCTCCTCGCTGCTTCCCGTCTCCGCTCGCACCGCACCCGGCACGGATCACCGGATTGCGGCAAATTTCCGGTTCGTCGGTCGATCCAGTCTAATTGCCCTACCCGCGATCGCCGGCCCACGTGACAACAATCGCTCGCACCCCCACCCGCCCCTGGCGATCACATCCGGGGCCGCCACCCACCTATGGCGCGGATGCCGCATCCATAGGCCATATCACAGGGTGGCGACCCACAGGGGCTCGATCAATGGGAAGCGGCGGCTTCGACCACTGCGGCCACCTCGTCGGGGCTGGAGACGGGAGCGGCATGTGAGGAGTCGATCTCACTGGTTCGCGCGCCCATGCGCTCCGCCATGAAACGCTGGGAAGCGGGCGGGATCACGCGGTCATCGGCCGAGACCAGGTACCAGCTCGGGGTATCCGACCATGCGGGCGGACCTGAAGGCTCCAGATTGGCCATCACGGCGATGGAGCGCTGGCGGGCGACCATATCAGCGGCGGTGGCGGCATCGACGTCTTGGGCGAAGACAGAGTTGAAACTGGCAGGCGCGATGTAGGCGTCGAGGTTCTTGCCCGCGATACCCGTGGTGTCATCGACGACCTTCACCTGCAATGCGGGCGGTAGCAGTCGGCTACCGGGAAAGCGGATCGGGTTGAGAGCGGCCTGGGACATCTCACCCTGCTCTGGTGCGAAGGCAGCGATGTAGACCAGGGATTCGACCTTCGGATCGCGCACGTTACTGATCACGGAACCGCCATAGGAGTGGCCGACCAGCACCACTGGACCGGTAATGGTGTCCACTGTGCGCTGCACGGCGGCGGCGTCATGGGCCGGTCCGCGCAACGGGTTGTCCGGCGTTACCACGCGGTAGCCGCGCTCACGCAACACAGCGGCGACACCATCCCAGCTGGTGGCGTCGGCGAAAGCACCGTGAACGAGCACGAGCGTCGGCAACTGCTGCGCCTGCGCCGGTCCCGCGGAGACGGTCGCGACAAGCGCGGCAGCGAGCACCGCCATGATGCCGCGTAGGGTCCGTCCGTATTCCATATGACTTCCGTCCCTTTCGGTTCACTACGCAATCCAGCGGCTCAGCAGCGGATTTCAGTGCTGTACACCACATCGGCCGTGCCACAGGCTAGTTGACCACCCCTCATGCCATACCCGACTCGGCAAATGACCGAACCCCTAGTGCGATAGTTCACATTCACGAGGACAGCGCATCAGAGACATCTCCCCGAGTGCCGTTCCCCGGCCACGGCGCTAGCCCAAGAGCTCGCGGACGACGCCGTCGGCGAGGAGGCGACCGCGATCGGTGAGCACGAGACGGTCATCGCCGGTGCGCTGCGCGCGACCGTCGGCGAGGACCGCGGTGACGGCGGGGGCAGCGCTCGGCGCGAGATCCGCCAGCGGCAGGCCTGCGCGCAGCCGCATCGCGAGCATGATTCGCTCCATGTATCGCTCATCGGCGCTGAGCGCCTCCCAGCCAGCGGCGGGCAGACCACCTTCCCGAACCCGGTCGGCGTACCGCGCGGGGTGTTTCACGTTCCACCACCGAACTCCGCCGAGATGGCTGTGCGCACCCGGCCCGGCGCCGAGCCAGTCCCCGCCATCCCAATAGCCGAGGTTGTGGCGGCAGACCGCACCGTTGCCCGCCGACCAGTTCGACACTTCGTACCACCCGAAACCGGCCGCGCGCAGCCTGGCATCGATGCGCTCATAGCGCGCGGCGAGCACATCGTCGTCCGGCGCGGGCAGTTCACCGCGGCGCACTCGCCTGGCGAGCGCGGTGCCGTCTTCCACGATCAGCGCATAGGCTGAGACATGGTCGACTCCCGCCGCGAGCACCGCATCCAGACTCGCGTCGAGATCGCCTGCTCGCTCACCTGGTGTCCCATAGATCAGATCCAGGTTGACATGCTCGAATCCGGCGGCACGCGCCTCCTGCGCGGCGGCCACCGCGCGACCAGGGGTGTGCGCACGGTCGAGCACCCTCAGCACATGCGCCGCGGCGGACTGCATACCCAGCGATACCCGAGTGAACCCGGCATCCCGGATGCGCTCGAAGAAATCCGGCGAGGTGGACTCGGGATTGGACTCCGTGGTGACCTCGGCGCCCACCGCGAGGGTGAACTCGCCGCGCACGGCATCCAGCACTGCCGCGAGCCCGTCGCCACCGAGCAAGGAGGGCGTCCCCCCACCGACGAATACGGTGGATACCTCCGGTGTCGTGGTCGGCAGCGCCGCGAACTCCCGCGCGGCGGTCGCCAGTTCGCCACGCAATGCCGCCAACCAGGACTGCGGGGAGGCCGAGGTGCCGAGCTCTCCAGCGGTATAGGTGTTGAAGTCGCAATACCCGCACCGCGTCGCGCAGAACGGGACGTGCACATAGATGCCGAACGGCCCCTGCCCGAAATCACGCAACACCGGCGCGTTGGCATCGATACCGCGTGCGGCGGCGGAAGAACTCACCCGTCCAGTGTGACCGCCCGGTAGACCACGCCGTCGACCGGGCAACCCGGTGCGGGCGCTCCGGCACAAGCATAGGCATTATGACTATCATCACAAAGCGGACCCGACTTCCAGGGGATTCTCCCGAGATAAGCGGAAAATGCTGGCAGCGGGCCGAAAAGCGCGCGATGGCATGGCACAATGACGGTATGCGCGCTTTAGGAGTACGGCTTGTGGCACGTCGCCATGTCGACTATCAGCGCGTCTGCAGCGCATGCTGTCTGCCCGATTCTGCCCGGTAGCTCAGCAGCCCGATTCCGGCCCGCCGATCCCGCCCGTATCGGCCCGTTGGCACCGTAGGTGTGAGCCAGCCCCTCACGCCCCAAGCAGGATGTATCACCCACAGCAGGAGCGACCCATGACGTCGAGCACCGACGCCGGTCCGGCCGATCAGCCGGGCCCCGAATCCGGAGCAGAGCGCACCACGCGCCCCGAACGACCCGCCCCCGAACGCCGCGTCCGCCCGGACCGTCCCCGCGCCGAGGCGTCCACCGGACCGCGCGCCCGCACCGGCAAGCCGGTACGCCGTAAGGCGGAGGGGCAGTGGGCGCTCGGTTACCGCGAACCGCTGAACGCCAACGAGCAGTCCAAGAAGGACGACAACCCGCTCAACGTCCGCGCCAGGATCGAGAACATCTACTCGAAGACCGGATTCGACGGCATCGACAAGGGCGACCTGCGCGGCAGGTTCCGCTGGTGGGGTCTGTACACCCAGCGTGAACAGGGCTACGACGGCAGCTGGACCGGCGATGAGAACATCGATGTGCTCGAAGCCAAGTACTTCATGATGCGCATCCGCTGCGATGCGGGCGCGCTGAACGTCGACCAAGTGCGCACCCTCGGTCAGATCTCCACCGAATTCGGCCGCGACACCGCCGACCTCTCCGATCGCGAGAATGTGCAATTCCACTGGATCGAGGTCGAGAACGTCCCGGAGATCTGGCAGCGGATCGAAGCTGTCGGCCTGAAGACCACCGAAGCCTGCGGCGATTGCCCCCGCGTTGTACTCGGCTCACCGTTGGCCGGTGAATCGCTGAACGAGATCATCGATCCGACGCCCGCGATCGATGAGATCGTGCGCCGCTATATCGGCAAGAAGGAATACTCCAATCTGCCGCGCAAGTTCAAGACCGCGATCTCCGGCCAGCAGGATGTGGTGCACGAGATCAACGACGTCGCGTTCGTCGGTGTGGTGCATCCCGAGCACGGCCCAGGGCTGGACTTGTGGGTCGGCGGCGGCCTGTCCACCAACCCGATGCTGGCGCAGCGGGTCGGCGTGTGGGTGCCGCTGGCTGAGGTGCCTGATGTCTGGGAAGCCGTCGTGGCACTGTTCCGCGACTACGGTTACCGCAGGCTGCGGACCAAGGCCAGGCTCAAGTTCCTGGTCAAGGACTGGGGTATCGAGAAATTCCGCCAGGTACTCGAGGACGAGTTCCTGAAGCGCAAGCTCATCGACGGGCCTGCGCCACAGCAGCCGACCGAGCCGATCGACCACGTCGGGGTACAGCGGCTGCGCAATGGACTCAACGCGGTGGGCTTCTCCCCCATCGCGGGCCGGGTATCGGGCACCATCCTGACCGAGGTCGCCGATGCGGTCGAGCGGATCGGCTCCGACCGCATCCGGTTCACCCCCTATCAGAAGCTGATCGTGCTCGATGTACCCGACGACAAGGTCGAGGCGCTGATCGACGAGCTGGCGCCGCTGGGTCTGCAGGCCCGCCCTTCCCTGTGGCGACGTAATTTGATGGCCTGCTCCGGCATCGAGTTCTGCAAGCTCTCCTTCGCCGAGACACGTAAGCGGTCGCAGGCACTGGTACCCGAGCTGGAGCAGCGACTGGCCGATATCAACGCGCAGCTGGATATCCCGATCACGATCAACATCAACGGCTGCCCGAACTCGTGTGCCCGCTCACAGATCGCCGATATCGGCTTCAAAGGTCAGCTCGTCGACGACGGCACCGGGAATCAAGTGGAGGGTTTCCAGGTTCATCTCGGAGGCAGCCTCGGCTTCGACAGTGCCTTCGGACGCAAACTGCGTCAGCACAAGGTGACCACCGACGAGCTCGGCGACTACATCGAGCGGGTAGTACGCAATTTCGTCAAACACCGCGAGGACGGCGAGCGATTCGCGCAATGGGCGGTCCGCGCCGACGAGGCCGATCTGAGATGAGTGCCGACGGGAGATCAACTGTGAACACCGAACTCGCGGAAAAGCTGTCCGAGGACGAGTTGCGTGCCATCGCCGCGCGTGGGGCGGCCGAACTCGACGGAGCCTCGGCGACCGAACTGCTGCGGTGGACCGAGAACACCTTCGGGACAAGCTATATCGTGGCCTCCAATATGCAGGACGCGGTGCTGGTGCACCTGGCCGCCGAGGTCCGCTCCGATGTGGACGTCCTGTTCCTGGACACCGGCTACCATTTCGCCGAAACCATCGGCACCAGGGACGCGGTGGAAGCTGTATACGACGTACACGTGGTCGACGCGCGGCCGGAACACACTGTCGCGGAACAAGATGAGCTGCTCGGCAAGGACCTGTTCGCCCGCGAACCGAACGAGTGCTGCCGGTTGCGTAAGGTCATCCCGCTGCAGAAATCGCTCGCCGGCTACAACGCATGGGTCACCGGGATTCGCCGGGTAGAAGCGCCGACCAGGGCGAACGCGCCACTGATCTCGTTCGACGAGACCTTCGGCCTTGTCAAGATCAACCCGATCGCACCGTGGTCCGATGACGAGATGCACGACTACATCGCCGCACACGGCATCCTGATCAACCCCCTGGTCGAAGAGGGATATCCGTCCATCGGCTGTGCTCCGTGCACCCGGAAGCCGGAGCCGGGATCCGATCCGCGCAGTGGTCGCTGGGCCGGCCTGACCAAGACCGAATGTGGTTTGCACACCGCATGATCGAGTCAGCAGCCCACGTAACCACGCAGGGCCCCTCGAACATGCACAAGAAAACAAGCGCAGCATGACCGAGCCAGTACCCCTCGAACATGCACAGAAGAACACCGCATGACCGGGCAGAGAAGAGAGACCGCATGACCGAGACCATCCGAGGTGAACGTTCCCTCGGCATCAGTGATTTCGATACGCTCGCCGCGTTGGAGTCCGAAGCGATCCATATCTTCCGTGAGGTGGCGGGCGAATTCGAGCGGCCGGTGATCCTGTTCTCCGGTGGTAAAGACTCCACCGTGCTGCTGCATGTGGCACTCAAGGCCTTCTGGCCCGCGCAGCTACCGTTCGCACTGCTGCATGTGGACACCGGACACAATCTGCCCGAGGTCCTGGAGTTCCGGGACAAGATCGTCGAGCGCTACGGCCTGCGCCTGCATGTGGCCAAGGTGGAGGACTACCTGGCCGACGGCAGGCTCACCGAACGCCCCGACGGTATCCGTAACCCGCTGCAGACCATCCCGCTGCTGGACGCGATCAGCGAGCATCGGTTCGACGCCGTGTTCGGCGGCGGCAGACGCGATGAAGAGCGCTCGCGTGCCAAGGAACGGATCTTCTCACTGCGCAATGCCTTCGGGCAGTGGGATCCGAAACGGCAACGTCCCGAGCTGTGGAACCTGTACAACGGACGGCACGCACCGGGTGAACATGTGCGGGTGTTCCCGCTGAGTAACTGGACCGAGCTGGACATCTGGCGTTATATCGCCCGCGAGGACATCGATCTGGCGAGCATTTACTACGCGCATCAGCGTCCGGTGTACCTGCGCGACGGTATGTGGATGACGCCAGGCGCATGGGGCGGTCCCCGCGACGGCGAGGTGCTGGAGACCAGGTCGGTGCGCTACCGCACCGTCGGTGACGGATCCTCCACCGGTGCCGTCCTTTCCGAAGCGGCCGATAACGAGGCGATCCTCGCCGAAGTGGCCGCGTCCCGACTGACCGAACGTGGTGCGACCCGCGGTGACGACCGGGTATCCGAAGCCGCGATGGAAGACCGCAAACGAGAGGGTTATTTCTGATATGTCCGACCTGTTGCGGCTGGCCACTGCCGGATCTGTCGACGACGGCAAGTCCACTCTGGTCGGACGCCTGCTCTACGACACGAAGTCCGTCCTGGCCGACCAGATCGATGCCGTCACCCGCGCGTCGGTGGACAAGGGGCTCGCTACCCCGGATCTTTCCCTGCTCGTCGACGGACTGCGCGCGGAACGCGAACAAGGCATCACCATTGATGTCGCTTACCGCTACTTCGCCACCCCGCGTCGTTCGTTCGTGCTCGCGGACACCCCGGGGCATGTGCAGTACACCCGCAATACCGTGTCGGGCGCGTCCACCGCACAGCTGGTCATCCTGCTCGTCGACGCGCGCAAAGGCGTTATCGAGCAGACCCGCAGGCATGCCGCGGTGCTCGCACTACTCGGCGTACCGAAGCTGGTGCTCGCGGTGAACAAGATCGACCTGGTCGACGACGCCGCTACCGTGTTCGCCGAGATCTGCACCGAGTTCCGCGAGCTCGTCCGCTCACTGGGCTGGTCGAACGAGGATGTGCTGGAGATCCCGGTCTCGGCGCTGCACGGCGACAATATCGCGACACGTTCGGATCGGACCCCCTATTACACCGGTCCCTCGCTGATCGAGCATTTGGAGTCCGTGCCTGTCGATGCCGACAACACCGGTGAACACCGGCTCGGCCTGCGACTGCCGGTGCAGTATGTGATCCGGCCACGTACCGCCGACTATCCGGACTATCGCGGTTATGCCGGGCAGATCGCGGCGGGTTCGGTCGCTCCTGGCGACGAGGTCGTGGTACTTCCCTCCGGTACCCGCAGCACAGTGGAGCGGATCGATACGCCGGACGGCGAACTCGCGGTGGCACAGTCCGGCCGCAGCGTCACCCTGATCCTGGCCGATGACGTCGATATCTCACGCGGCGACATCATCGCCTCGGCCACCGATGCGCCTGAGCCGACCGACACGTTCGACGCCACGGTGTGCTGGCTGGGCGACAAGCCGCTGCGCGCGGGCGCGCGACTGTTGCTCAAGCACGGCACCAGGACCACCCAGGCGATTGTCGGCGCGCTGCTGGAACGCTTCGACGAGCAGCGCCTCGCCGCCGATCCAACCCCTGAGTCCCTGGCGCTCAACGATATCGGGCGTATCTCGGTACGGGTCGCCGAGCCGATCGCGGCCGATGACTACCGGGTGAACCGGCACACGGGCAGCTTCCTGCTGATCGACCCGACCGGCGGTAACACACTGGCCGCAGGCCTGGTCGGCGATGTGCTGACCACGGTCGAGGTAGGTACCGGAGCCTGATATGACCGTATCGCGAGCCGTCACAGGCATGCCGCCGGATTCATCCGCAGGCGCGTCGGCGGACGGCTCCGGCTACCCGGAATATCGGCCGAGCGCCGCGTCGAGGGAAGTCGGTTCGGCACGGCCACCCGCGCTCATCGCGGTGGCCCATGGCAGCCGTGATCCGCGATCGGCCGCGACCGTCTCCGCGGTGGTCGCGGCCATCGCGGACACGCGACCGGACATCGACATCCGAACGGCTTTTCTCGATCTCACCGCCCCCTCGGTCGAACAGGCGGTCGACGCCGTTGCCGCCCAAGGCCATACTCATGCTGTGGTGACGCCGCTCTTGCTCGGCAGCGCCTTCCATGCCAGGGTCGACCTACCCGGACTGCTCGCGGCGGCCCGCGCCCGTCACCCCCGACTGCGGCTCACCCAAGCCGACGTGCTCGGCACCGACCCAGGATTGATCAGCGCCCTACGTGATCGCGTACGCGCCGCCTGCTGCGCAGGGCGCGCTGTAGCGGATCGGCGCCTCGGTATCGCGGTCGCGGCAGTCGGATCCTCCTCGGCTGCCGCCAACGCGCGCACCGCCGAGGCGGCCGATCTGCTGGCTGCCCGTACCGGCTGGCGCACCGAAATCTGCTTCGCGACCACCGAACCATCGGTGACCGAGGCGGTAACGCGGCTACACGCCCGCGGCGCGGACCGCGTGCTGGTGGCGCCGTGGTTCCTGGCTCCAGGCCGGCTGACCGATCGTCTGGCCCTGGCGGCACCGGACGCCATCCATGCCGATGTGCTCGGCCCACATCCTGCCCTCACCGCCGTCATCCTGGATCGCTACCACTCGGCGATCGCGCAGCGGACCGCACTCTCGGCCTGACCGGACGACGTGAGACCCGCGACTCAAGCGGCCATGTTCGCAGTACGCGAAGGCTCCGACCGATAACGCGCGGGCGGGCCGTATATCCTGAGCAGCTTCCAGATCGCCTTGGCAACAGGGTTCATCAACCCGATATCTCCAGCCAAGGTGCGCACGTCATCGAAGTATCCTCTGAAAGTATTTCTGGCATCAGGAGAGTGGTAGTACAGATTCCTGCGGACCCGATACGGGACGTGGAACTGAGCGAAGAACGCTCGCGGCGGGGTCGTCAGCATACGGCCGACAAGCATCAGGCAAATCGGCGCGATCAACGACAGCACGAACCTGTGCACCACGTTCAATCGCGGCACACGGTTTCTCATGTATTCGTGCGCGAAGGAAATATGCCTGGCTTCTTCCGCGACATGAATGGCAACCACACCGCGCGTCATCGGGTGCATCGCGTCGCCCGAACGCAGAGTCTTCTTCTGCATATTGTCGATCGGCTCCTCGCCGCCAATCACAAACAGAAAGAACAGATTCGGGAAATAGGCCCCCAGTATCGCACCCAATGATCTGAGCTTGCTGTAGAACCGGGCTATGCCCGGTACGTCCATCCCGATCCGGTTGATCATTTCATAGAACATCAGGTTGTGATTGTGCTCTTCGATCATCTCGTGGGAACAGTACCGGAACTCAGGGGAACCGATCGGCAGGCGGAAGTTGTAGAGGGTCATGCCGCTGATCAAGATGCACTCGAATTGCAAACCGACCTTGAGGACTTGCGCATACCGGTACTTGCCGATCGCGATCTTCTGCTCGATCGGCAGCGACTGATACCAGGGATGACGGCCCATCGGATCGGCCGACGGCGGAAGGATCCAGCGCTCCGGCCCCGCATCGACAGCAAAATCCGGATTGTCCCAGTCGATATCCATATAAGGGTCGAAATGCTTGTGTACCGACGCCTCGGAGAGCAGCATGACCGTTTCGGCATACTTCTGCGCCCTCTCCAGATCAGGATCGGACACAGGCGATGCGGCCGTGGTTATAGGCTTCATCGATCTCGCCATGACTGCCTCCGCAGAAAGAAACCTTTTGCCCCTGCCTCAGGATTACACCAACATGGAGTTACGTCAACTGAGTGATTGCTCGGGCCGTCCAGCCATCCGCACGATGATCACAGAGCAGCCCGCGCCCTCGACCCGACCTGGTGCGAGCCTCCCCGGATCGGATACTCAGCGGGGCACCGATCCCGGAGCGGTCCGGCCGAGCAGGCCATCGACGATAGTGCGAGCGGTGGCGACGCCCGCGTCGTCCCCGCATTGCCTGGCGCTGTGCGCCGCGGCGATCACCGCGTCCAATTCGAACGCAACGATCTCAGCACCGCCCTGCCCCATATGCCCCTGTTCCTGCGCGCGGCGAATCTCCGCAGCCAGTAATGCCAGCCAGTTCCGACGATCCTCGGCGATGGCCTCACGGACCGGCCCCGGCTTGCTGTCGAACTCCGCAAGGGTCGCGACACGAAAACATCCGCCGGAGAACAACGGTTCGGCCACCTGACCGAACCAGCGCTCGACCAGGACCACACAGGCGTGGCAATCCGGCGGGCTCGGTGTGACGACGGCAGCGATGAACGCCTGCCGGGCGGAGGCGACCGCCGCGAGCTACAAGGCCTCCTTACTGCCGAAAAGAGTGGCGACGCCGCTCTTGCTGAGACCGAAATCGGTAGCCGGCCTGCCGATACCGACCCCGTTCAGCCCTTCGACGGAAGCTATATCGGCGGCGTGCCGCGCGATCGATGCCCGCGCTCGCGCGCCTTTGGCCAAGCGCTGATCGGCGCCCCTCGACATCCCCAGCGAACATCGCCGGCGCGTCCACCTACCAGGCGGCCCCACCGGCCCGCGTCCCGCCGTTCGCCGCCAATGGCCGTTCGCCGCCATCAGTAAGGAAAAAAGATGATCGACAGCGACATTCGCACCGAAAGCAACGACCCGATGCTGCTGTCCCCCGCAGCATCGCGTCGGCTGCTCGCTGCTGCGCCATGGCAGCGGTACGCGGTGCTCGGCGACTCCATCGCTCAGGGCATCGGTGATCCGAGCCCCGGGTACGAACCTCGAGGATGGGTCGACCGCGTCGCCGCTGTCCTCGAATCGGTACGTCCCGGCCTGGTCTACCTGAATACAGGATGGATCGGCGCCACCTCCGCGCAGGCGCTCGACGAGCAGCTGCCTTCTGTGCTGGAGTTCCGCCCCGACCTGGTGCATCTCAACTGTGGCGGCAACGACTTCTTCCCGCAGGCAGCCTCTCCCGCCGACGTGCGCGCGAATCTGGACACCCTCTTCGCGGCACTCACCCGAACCGAGGCGCAGGTGGTCACCTTCACCCTGGCCAATGTCTGGGACCCCGAGCATATGGCCCCGATGCGTCAGCTACGCGACCGGATGGCCATCCTCAACGACCTGATCTGTGAACTGGCCGCGCATTACGACGCACTCCTGCTCGAACTCTGGGATCACCCGCTTCGCTTGCGCCCCGACCTGATGAGCACCGACCTCATTCATTTCAGCATGAGCGGACACGCTGTCCTTGCCTCTGAAGTGGTGCGTACCCTCGCCGACCGCGTTCCGGCAGTTCGCTGACCCCGGATGACCTAGGTGGCCCCATTCGCGGCACGTACCGGTTCCGACCGGTATCGCGAAGCAGGGCCGTCGATCCGTAGTGCCTTCCAGAACGCCTTGGCCACCGGGTTCATCAACCCGATCTCCTCGGTCAGAGCGCGCACGTCACCGAAGTTGTCGCTGAAGGCTTGCTTGGCCTCAGGAGATCCGTAGAACAGTTCTTTGCGGACCCGCTTCGGGACATCGAACTCGCGGAAGAACGACCGCGGCGGAGTCAAGATAGCCCGACCGTACCGCCGCATCAAGATCGGCATAGCCAGCGAAAGATGGAACTTCCGCACCGGCCCCGCTTGCGGCACATGATTTTTCAGGAATTCGCGCGCGAAGGAGATATGCCTGGCCTCTTCCGCGACATGAATGGCCAGAATACCACGCATGATCGGGTGTATCTCGTCACCCGAACGCAGGATCTGCTTCTGCGCATGGTCCGTCGGCTCCTCAATGGCCAATACGGTCATGAAGAACCAGTTGGGGAACCGCGCCGCCACAAACGCGGCGAAGTACTTGAGTGCTTTGAACAAAGGACGCAGACCCGGTACATCCAACCCGATCCGGTTGACCATCTCCTGGAACATCAGTATGTGGTTGTGCTCCTCGATCATCTCGTGGGAGCAGTACCGGAACTCCGGCGAACCATTCGGCAGGCCGAAATTGTAGACAACCATGCCACTGATCAGGATGGACTCGAATTGCAGGGATACCTTGGCGCTATTCGCCTGCAGATACTTACCGACCTCGATCTTCTGCTCGGTCGACAGCGCTCGATACCAGGGGTGGCGAGCCAGTGCATAGACGGATACCGGCAGAATCCAGCGCTCCGGACCGACATCGACCGCGAAATCCGGATTGTCCCAGTCGATATCGGTGAATGGATCGAAATGCTTGTCCACCGACGCCTCGGAAAGCAACAATACCGTTTCGGCATATCGCTGCGCCCTCTCCACATCGGGATCGACCACGGGCGGCACCGCTGCGGGCATGATCATCTCTACTCTACTCCGAAAATCGAGCTCTATTCGATTGAGCTTCCGAGCCACCCTCAATAATTACTCTTATGGAGAATTGCGTCAACTGAGAGATAGCCGAGAAATCGAGATTCGGGACGGCCACGCGATCACAGTCGATATCGGTCACAGTTACCTGCGTACCCCGCAGGTAACCAGTCCCCAATAATGCGACCACCCGGCTTCGGAGTCCGAAGAGTCGATTATTCAGTTGGTGCCGCAGGCCACAGGATGGTGGTTGTGGCTGCAGGCCGCAGCGCACTCACCCGTCTACCCGGCAACAGCCAGTTCGTCGACGCGGCGCAGCTTCCACACGATGTCCTCCGCGGAGCGCCGGTGGCATCCTGCCATATCCCTCACGATCCCTTCCAGCCCTGACCAGGGCCAACAAGGACGCCGATACCGGACGACCGCATTCACTGGGGAAAGGCCGCAGGCAGCATAAGACGAGGTCAAAAAAATCCGGACATTCCGGGTACCCAACTCGGTGAGCATCGGAACGGCGGCCCGCTCCGGCACCGAAACCGCAAGCGGATCGGCCGCAGGCCGGTCCGGAGCCTGCCGGGAGACGGTGATCAAGTGTGGGTCAGGAAGTGCCGGGTGCGGCGGAGGCGAGTGACGGCTCCCCCAGCGCGGAGCTCGGGTCGGCGGGACCGCACCAACCGATCGAAATCCGCCGCGCCACCCACCGGTTCGGGCAGGCGACCGCCGTTGAAATCCTCGGCCAGCTGCCGCACCGTCTCCTGCGCACAGGACTTGTTGGTACCGATGAAACCGCTGGCCCCCCGTTTGATCCAGCCGACGGCATAGACGCCTGCCAGCACCTCACCTCCCGACCGCTCCAGCACCCGACCCTCTCGGTTCGGTATCACGGCCGCGTGCTCGTCGAAGGGCAGGCCCGGCAAGGCGACACCGCGGTAGCCGACCGAGGTCAACACCAGTCCTGTGGTGAGCCGGCCGCTCTCCTCCACCGCGACTGCGCGGACCTGTCCATCCGGGGCTGAGTAGAGCTCGGTACGCGCTACGTCGAGGCCGGTCACCCGATCGTCACCGACGATCCGGGTCGGCACAGTCGAGTAGCGGAAGACGATCCGCTTCCGACCACGGACAGGCCTGGTACGGATACTGTGCAGCAATCGCAGCTTCTGCTCCAGATGGAAGGGCAATCCGGGACCGAGCTCGGGCAGCTCACCCTCGAGCACGATATCGACATCACCGCCGAGCAGATCGACGAATTCCGGAATAGTGAAAGCGGATTCAAGCGGACCACGACGACCGAGCACCACCACTTCCTCGATCCGGCTCGACCGCAGCGCACGCAACGCGTACGGCGCGATATCGGTATCGGCCAGATCAGTCGGATCGCCGGTCAGAATCCGCGCGACATCGACAGCCACATTGCCGTTTCCGATAATGACCGCCCGCGAGCCGGACAAATCCAAAACCTGATCCGTATAATCGGGATGCCCGTTGTACCAGGCCACGAAATCAGTGGCCGACACCGCGCCGGGCAACTCCTCACCCGGAATGCCGAGCTTACGATCCGCCGCCGCACCCACCGCGTAGATCACCGCGTGGAAGTGGCCGAGCAGATCGGAATGCGAGATATGCGTGCCGATCTCGACATTCAGATACCATCCGAATCCCGGCTGCGCCGAGATCACATCGAACAACGCGCCGACCTCACGAGTCTTCACATGATCCGGCGCGACACCATACCTGGCCAACCCATAGGGTGTCGGCAGCCGATCGAACACCGTGACCGACACACCCGGTTGGGTCAGCAACTCGTCGGCGGCATACATCGCCGCCGGTCCCGACCCCACAATTGCCACACGCAACGACATATCCTCGGTATGAATCCGCGCGGCGGGCACCGGCCGCGCCATCAACGGGCGCGGCCGTATCTGCCGATAGAAATCGGCATTGATCTGGATGAACGGCTTCTGTTCCTCGGTCAGCTTCGTCGCGGGCACGATGGCATCGACCGGACACGCGGTGACACAGGCACCGCAATCCACACACGCCTCCGGGTCGACGTACACCATCTCCGCGGTCAGGAAATCCGGTTCGTCCGGCGTGGGATGAATACAGTTGACCGGACAGGAATACACACAAGACGCATCCCCGCAACAGGGTTGGGTGACTACATAAGGCATCTGCGGCTCACCCGGCTTTGCTCAGCACGCGCAGCGGCTCCGACCGGTATCGCGTAATAGGACCGGCGATACCGAGCTTCTTCCAGACCACCTTGGCAATCGGATTCATCAACCCGATCTCCTTGGCCAGAGAGCGCACGTCACCATAATAGTCGCTGAAGACCTGCTTGGCGTCGGGAGATTCGTAGAACAGTTCTTTTCGGACCTGCTTCGGGATGTCGAATTCGGTGAAGAATGACCGCGGCGGAGTCACGATGGCACGACCGAGCAACCACATAACGATCGGCATAGCCAGCGAAAGAATGAATTTCTGCGTCGGATTCGATTGCGGTACGTGATTTTTCAGGAATTCGTGCGCGAAGGAGATATGCCTGGCCTCTTCCGCGACATGAATGGCCATCACACCACGCATGATCGGGTGCACCTCGTCACCCGAACGCAGGATCTGCTTCTGGATACGGTCGATCGGCTCCTCGCCGGCCAGCACTGCCATGAAGAACAAGTTGGGGAACCACGCCGCCACCGGTGCACCGAGGTACTTGAGTTTGCTGACCAACGGACCCATACCAGGTACATCCAGCCCGATCCGGTTGACCATCTCCTGGAACATCAACGTGTGGTTGTGCTCCTCGATCATCTCGTGGGAGCAGTACCGGAACTCCGGCGAACCATTCGGCAAGCCGAAATTGTGGATGATCATACCGCTGATCAAGATTGACTCGAACTGTAAGCCGACCTTGGCGATATTCGCCTGCCGATACTTACCGACCGCGATCTTTCGCTCGGTCGACAATGCCTGATACCAAGGATGGCGAGCCAACGTATCGGCGGATACCGGCAGGATCCAACGCTCCGGACCGGCATCGACCGCGAAATCCGGGTTATCCCAGTCGATATCGGCGAATGGATCGAAATGCTTGTTCACCGACCCTTCGGAGAGCAGCAACAGCGTTTCGGCGTATCGCTGCGCCTTCTCCAGATCGGGGTCGACCGCGGGCGGCACGGCTGTGGACATCGTCGTCACCGCTCTCCTCTGAGGAAACCATTTAACTGTATCCAATGGTTACACCTACAGAGAGTTACGTCAACTGGGTGATCGTTCGAGCCATCCGGCGGCGCGCGCCCTCATCCCGCGCACCGCCGGAAGGCATCCATCGATACCACCCGGGCAGCACCCGCTACCGCGGCCCGATCCTCGCCCAACGGGCACGTATTCCACTACCGGCCGTCAGGAACGAGGTCGCGAATCCAGCTGTCCGCCCGCCTCCGGCGACGCCGGTCCCGAGCCACCGACGCCTGGTCCGGCGGGACGGGAACAAGGTCATGGCGGCCGCGTGACCACGGGCGCGACCATGCCGGAGCGGCCGCTTCGGCACCTGCGCCGCGACCACCGCCCTACGACCGATGAGGGCGGCTCCATCGGCTATGGTCCGCCCCGGATCCGGAGCGGTGATCACCGGCCTGGCAAGCTCCTCCACGAGCACCCGGGACACTTCGGCAGGCCGCGCCGCGCCACCGACCACGAGAACACAGTCGATATCGGAAACAGTGACCTGCGCGAACCGCAGGCAGCGCGAGACGAGCTCGAGGGAATCCCGGATATGCCGGGTGCGCAGCTCGGCGAGCCTCGGACCGGCAACCCGCTCCTGCGCCGCCCCCGCGAGCGGATCGGCCCCGGCGTATCCGGCGAGCGCGGCGTCGAACGCGCGGCCACCGAATTCAGTGGAGCGCAACGAAACACCCATGATCGGATGGCTCCGGTCCGCCCCGCCCACTCCGACTACTGTGACGTCGAGTCCGGCACCGCCGAGATCGTAGACCAGTACCAGGCCTGGAGGTAAGGGCCCGTGCTCGGCTTCCAACCAGGTCACCGCCGCAACAGGTTCGGCGACCACGGCGACCTGCCCGAGCCCGACGGCATCGAGCGCCGCGGCCAACGCGTCCACCTGCTCATCGGCGTAGCGGGCCGGATAGGTCAGCGTGGCACCGAAACCGTTTCCGCGCGAAGAGCCATCGGGAAGCATCTCGCCGATCAGGCATGTGACGACCGTGGCGACGAGGTCCGCGGGCTCCAGCGCCCGATTCCCGACCCGCGCCCTGGTTCCCGATCGGCGCGTGAGATCGGCGAATTCCGTCACTACGCGACCATGCCAGGTACTCATGCCGAGCCCGGCCGTGCCAGTGCTGTCGAAGCTCAGCGTTGTCCGGCGCATGAGTGCCCGCGAGCATGGTGTGGCACGCCGCCCCGGCGGAACCTGAGTCGAATCTTCCGCCACGAGGACGGAAACCGTATTCACGGTACCGACGCTCATTCCGAGACCAACCGCCATCGCAATCCACCCGATCGCCGTGTCGATGTGCTTCGAACGCAGTCCAGGCAACCACTCCGCGATCATCATGCCAAGTCCGGACAACCGATTGTCCGCAAGCCGCCTATCACCCGCCGCCGGGTACGCGTACTCGCGGGCACCTCCACCTGGACCGCCGACGCACACCAGGAGATCACCGGAAGACCTTGCGACACGCCAGGCCCGGTGGATATCCGCTATGGTCTGGCCGACCTTCGGGAATCAGCGCGGTACGCCGCACCGGCTGACGATCGACATGCGGTGGTTCCCCGCAGGCCATCGACAAGGACGCTGTCGTGAAATCAGCCGATCGAAAACCCAGAAATACAGCAACTTCTCAGCACCGGACCGGCATAGAGAACAATCCCTCCTCGGCCAGGAACCGGTCAGCGCTCTGGAAGTTCCGGAATACGAGTGGCACGGGCGTAGACCGTCTCACCGTCCGAAAGCCGCAGTGCCTCAGCGTCACCGCGTGTCACCTGCGCGGTGAACAAGTCGCCGGTCGCGGCATTACGTAGTTCCACACGCACCTCGAAACCGAGAGCGACCACTCGCTCCACGGTCGCCCTGGTGACACCAGCCGATTCCGCGGTACCCTCATGCGCCGCGAGGGCCATACTCGGATCCCGGCCCACCCGAATATCGTGTGGCCGCACCAGATGTCCGTTGAGCCGGGCCACCGCACCGAGGAAAGACATGACGAACTCGTTGGCAGGCCGGTCGTATACGTCTTCGGGCGTACCGATCTGCTCGATGCAACCGGAGTTCATCACCGCGATCCGATCGGCGACATCGAGTGCCTCTTCTTGATCATGGGTGACCAACACAGTGGTCACATGCACCTCTTCGTGCAGGCGGCGCAGCCACGTGCGCAGATCGGCGCGCACTTTGGCGTCCAATGCGCCGAACGGCTCATCCAGCAACAACACTTGCGGATCGACGGCGAGCGCGCGGGCCAGCGCCATCCGCTGCCGCTGACCGCCCGATAACTGCGCCGGGTAGCGATGCTGGAAACCGTCGAGACCCACAATGCCGAGCAGTTCGTCGACACGCTTGCGGATCTCAGGTTTGGGGCGCTTGCGGATCTTCAGGCCGAAGGCCACATTGTCCCGCACCGTCATATGTTTGAACGCCGCGTAATGCTGGAACACGAACCCGATATCACGCTTCTGCGGCGGCACCCGGGTGACATCGCGTCCCGCGATACTGACCACACCGGAGTCAAGCGACTCCAGACCGGCGATCGAGCGCAGTAACGTCGACTTTCCCGAGCCCGAAGGACCGAGCAGCGCGGTCAGCTCACCGGAGGGGATATCGATGGTGACATCGTCGAGGGCCGCGAACGAGCCGTAGTTCTTGTTCGCATTGGTCACGGTGATCACTTGGCGCTCCGCTTACGCTCGAGGAGGGTCATCAGCAAAAGAGTGAGAAGGGCCATGCCCATCAGCAAGGTCGCGGCACAGTACGCACCGAAGGTGTTGTGATCGTTGATGTATCGACGGTGCACCAGCAAGGTCAAAGTCAGCGACTCACCGGGTAGCGCGGAGGAGACCATGATCACCGCACCGAACTCACCGAGCGCGCGGGCCACGGTGAGCACCACACCATATGTGAGGCCCCAACGAATCGCCGGCAGCGTGATCCGCCAGAATGTCTGCCACCCGGACGCACCGAGCGTAGCCGCGGCCTGTTCCTGGTCGTCGCCGATCTCGTGCAGCACCGGTTCGACCTCGCGCACCACGAACGGCAAGGTGACGAAGATGGTCGCGATCACCATGCCCGGCAAGCTGAAGATGATCTTCAGACCCAGGTCTTCCAGTCCACCGAACCAGCCGCCCGCACCCCACAACAGGATCAACGAAACACCGACGACCACAGGAGAGACGGCGAACGGCAGATCGACCATGCCTTGCACCAGAGTGCGTCCAGGGAACTTTCCTCGCACCAGAGCCAGCGCCGTGACCACACCGAAAACCACATTGATCGGGACAACGATCACCACGATGAGCAGGGACAACTGGAAGGCGGAGATCGCCGCCGGCGTGGTGATCCAGTCGATGAACGCTCCGATGCCCTGTCCGAAGGTGCGCCACAGAATGATCAGCAACGGCAACAACAACAGTGCGAACAGGTAGCCGAGCGCCACCGTACGCAACGAGATACGGGTCAGTGCCGACAATTTCATCGGGCCGGCCCCGTCCTGCGGGAGTTCCCGCACCCCAGCGACCCGACGAACGCTACGCGATCATGCTTCATCGGGTCGCGCTCTGCCCTGCGGGAGTTCCCGCACCCCAGCGACCCGACGAACGCTACGCGATTATGTTTCATCGGGTCGCTTGCTCCTTACGCGCGGTACGTTCGGTGAGCAGTCGCAGAACGAGCAGCGTCGCGAAGGCGATGCCGAACAGCACGACCGATACCGCCGCCGCGTTCACAGGCCGATCGATCTCGATCTGCTTCTGGATGTATTGGGAGGCCACCTCGGTTTTGTGTGGAATCGCGCCGCCGATCAGCACCACCGACCCGTACTCACCGATCGCGCGCGCGAAGGCGAGCCCGCCACCGCTGATGATCGCGGGAGTGAGCGCGGGAAGCACGATCCGCCGGAAGGTGGTCCAGTTGTTCGCGCCGAGAGAAAGCGCGGCCTGTTCGACCTCACGGTCGGCCTCGATCAGTACCGGCTGCACCGAGCGCACCACGAACGGCAAGGTGACAAACGCCAGTGCCACCATCAGGCCAGGCTGGGTAGCGCTGAGATGGATGCCGACCGGGCTCTGCGGACCGTACAGCGAGAGCAGCACGATGCTGGCCACGATCGTCGGCAACGCGAACGGCAGATCGATCAAGGTATTGACGATGCCTTTGCCAGGAAATTCGTCACGAACCAGCACCCAGGCGATCACCGTGCCCATCACGACATTGATCAGCGCCACCACCACCGAGACGAACACGGTGACGCGCAACGAGGCCAGTGCCGCGGGCGCGGTGACGGCGTCGAGGAAACCGGACCAGCCGTTCTCGAAGCTGGTCACGGTGAGCGCGGCCAATGGCAGCAGCACGATGATGCTCAGCCACAGCACCGCGGTGGCGATACCGAGCGGACCTACCGACCCGCTCATCCGCAGCCACGACAAGCTTCGGCGACCGGTCCTACGGTTGATATCTGAGACGCCGGAGTCGTCTGTCGATACAGATCCGGCGTTACGGCGGTCGATCACAGTCTTCCAGTATCCGGGGTAATGGGGATCATCTGTCACCTGGTCGCTTCGTCGTATACCAGCGCGATGGAACCACTGCCCTGGGCGAACAGTTCCTCGTCCACAGTCTTCCAGCCGCCGAGGTCAGCGATCGTCCACAGCTGCCGTTGGGCCGGGAAGTCCTCGGCATAATCGGCGGCGATCTGTGGATCGACCGGCCGGAAACCGGCCTCGGCCCAGGCCCGCTGTCCCTCGGGAGTGAACAGGAAATCGCGGAAGGCGACGGCTTTCTCCGGGTTCCTGCTGTTCTTCGGCACCGCCACCGGGTTCTCGATCTTGAAGGTGACCGGCGGGACGATATGTTCGATCGGCTCCCCCTTGCGCTCGGCGAAGATCGCCTCGTTCTCGTAACTCAGCAGCACATCACCGGTACCCTGCAGAAATGCCTCGGTTGCCTCGCGACCGGATTTGGGTTGCACCCGCATGTGGTCGGCAGAGATCAACTGCCTCAGATAGTCGAGACCCGCCTGCGGATTCTTGCCACCGTCGCTCTTCGCCGCGTACGGCGCGAGCAGATTCCATTTGGCCGATCCGGAGCTGAACGGGTTCGGGGTGACCACCTCGATGCCAGGCTTCAGCAGATCATCCCAATCCTCGATCCCCTTCGGGTTGCCCTTGCGCACCACGATCGCGACCACCGAACCGAACGGAACCCCCTTGGTGGCATCGGCGTTCCAGCTCGGGTCGACCAGACCCGCGTCGACGAGACGGGTGATATCGGGCTCGACCGAGAAGTTGACGATATCGGCCTCGGCGCCGTCTTTCACCTTGCGGGACTGGTCACCGGAAGCACCGTAGGAGGACCGGATCTGCACGTCCGCCCCCTGCTCGGTCTGGTTGAACTCGGCGATCACCTTGTCGAAGCCAGGCTTCGGTACGGCGAAGGCGTAGAGATTCACGGTGCCACCGCTGCCGTCGACGCTACTGCCCCCGACCGAATCGCTGGCTCCGCCGCCACATGCGGTCAGCACCATCGCCGCGAGCACGGTAAGGGCGACAACGCCGCGGCGGCGGCGCAGTGCGAGCCGAGATGTGCGAGCCATCGGGGTGGACCTTTCGTGCGGACCGCCACGTCCGATAATTCTTCGGTGGCAGCGACAATGAACGTTGATCAGCAGACCTGGCGATAGGACATGCGATAACAGAGCAGCGTATCGGCCCCGGAGAAGACCGCGTCCCTCCGCTGCGCAGGCGCGAGCCCGCGGGGACAAGACACGGACGTGCCCGGTCACCGATCAACGACAGTAGATGTCCGCGACCGCGAGATCACCGACAGCGATCAACGCCAGCTCATGGCGGACCTGCGGGACGGCGCTCGAAGACACGGGCAGACTGTAGCAGAGCCGACGGCGGAGTCCGAATCGAAGAGTTCCAGGAAGAGGGGGTAATCCCATGACCGTAAGCCCGGATCGCGTCCGCGCGCAGTTTCCCGGTATCAGCACCCGTGCATGGGAACACCCCGCCGACCGCACCGCCCTGGTCACCTTGCGGTCGCTGACAGGGTTCGACGTCGTACTGCGGACACTGTCGAGCCTGCTCCAGGAACGTCAACACCGGTTGTTGTACCTGGCCACCGCGGTCAGGGTGGATGAACGCCAGTTCCGTACGCTGCACCAGTTGCGGGACGACTGTGTGCACATCCTGGACGCACCGACCACGCCTGAGCTGTTCGTACTGCAGAACCCGCAAGTGAATGCCTTCACCATCGGTATGGATCAGCCTTTCATCGTGCTGACCACAGGACTGATCGATCTCATGGATACCGAGGAGCTGCGTTTCGTGCTCGGCCACGAGCTGGGGCACGCGCTGTCCGGACATGCGGTATATCGGACGATGCTGATGCATCTGCTGCGGCTCACCGCGAGCGTCGGATGGATGCCGGTAGGCGGGTGGGCGTTGCGTGCCATTGTCGCGGCGTTGATGGAGTGGAGTCGCAAGTCCGAGCTGTCGGGTGACCGCGCGGGACTGCTATGCGGACAAGATGTCGAAGCCTCGGTACGAGTGCATATGAAGATGGCGGGCGGCGCCTGGGTCGAGCAGATGAATCATGGAGCGTTCCTGGCCCAGGCCGACGATTACGAGCGTTCCGGAGATCTGCGCGACGGGGTGCTCAAACTGCTCAATCTCGAATTACAGAGCCACCCGTTCTCGGTGCTGCGCGCGGCCGAGCTGCGGCGCTGGATCCACAGCGGTGATTACGACCGCATACTCTCTGGCAGCTATCCACACCGTGACCAGGACCAGGGCACCAGGATCACCGACGAGATGAAAGAAGCCGCCCGCACCTACCGCGCGAATTTCGATCAGTCCGAGGATCCGCTCATCCGGACAGTGCGCACCCTGGGCCGGGATGTCGGCGCGGCGGCGAGCACGGTCGCCCATGAGGTCGGCGATACCGTCTCGAAGATCGGCAAACGACTCACCGGCCGACGGACCGGAACACAGTGAGCGCACCCGGCTCAGCGGGTGAGCAACCAGGCGATGACGACGAGCACGAGCAGGGCGATCAGCGCGAGCTGGACTCGGGAACGAGGCATCACCGGACTCCGCTCTGTACCGGTCGGCGCTGTACCGGACCACGGTCGTCGGCCACCCGCTCCGGCTCGAGCTCCGTCATCTCGAACCGGATATGCGCGGTGTCCACGGAGTGACTGTGATCACCGAGGACACGATCGCCCAGACCACGATCACGCAGACGCAGTACGGCACGCAGGACTCGGTCGAGCCCATAGGCAATGGCGAAGCTGATCGGAACCATACCGACGAGGACCACCAGGAACTGCGGAATGAACGGCAGTCCCGCGACCCACAGCTCGAAGCCGTCCCACCATCCTGCTATCTGATGCACGGGTCCAGCCTAGTAGGCCCGAGAACCAGTGCCGTCACACCATGCGGGCGATCACGGCGACCGGCGAGTGGACTATGGGCCTACCCGGTCCGAAGATGGGAGTATGGCGTCCTCCGCTGACTTTTTCACCGACACTCCCGAGAGCCTGGCCGCATCGAGCCTGACCGAACCGCAGCGCAACGGGGCCTACCCCCCGATCGATGACTACGCGTTTCTGTCCGACTGTGAGACCACCTGCCTGATCGCCAGTAATGGCTCGGTGGAGTGGATGTGTGTGCCACGGCCGGATTCACCGAGTGTTTTCGGCGCGATCCTGGATCGCAGCGCCGGTCACTTCCGGATCGGACCCTATGGGGTCAACGTGCCCGCCGCTCGCCGCTACCTGCCAGGGGGGATGATTCTCGAGACCACCTGGCAGACCCAAACCGGCTGGCTGATCGTGCGTGACGCACTGGTACTCGGACAGTGGCACAACAACGACCAACGCAGTAAGACGCACCGGCGTACCCCGATGGACTGGGATGCCGAACACCTGTTGCTGCGCACAGTGAAATGCGTGAACGGGACCGTGGAACTCGAAATGAGCTGCGAACCCGCGTTCGACTACCACCGGGCCACCGCCCACTGGGAGTACACCGGCAAGGTGTACGAGGAAGCCACCGCGATCCGTAGTGACGATCCGAGTTCGGGTCCGTCCCTGGTGCTCACCACGAATCTGCGCCTCGGCCTCGAAGGCAGGGAAGCTCGCGCCCGCACCAGGATGGAGGAGGGCGACCAGGTCTTCGTCGCACTCACCTGGTCGGAACTGCCCGCACCGCGCACCTTCGACGAAGCCTCGCAGAAGATGTGGCAGACCACCGAATGCTGGCGCCAATGGATCACGCTGGGTAAATTCCCGGACCATCCGTGGCGCGCCTATTTGCAGCGCAGCGCCCTCACACTCAAAGGACTCACCTACGCGCCCACCGGGGCGCTGATGGCCGCCGCGACCACGTCACTACCGGAAACCCGTGGTGGTGAACGCAATTGGGACTATCGATACACCTGGGTACGGGACGCCAGTTTCGCTCTGTGGGGTCTGTACACGCTCGGTCTCGACCGTGAGGCCGACGACTTCTTCGCCTTCCTCAACGATGCGACCAATAGCGGAGACGGCGAACCCGCTCCGCTGCAAGTGCTCTACGGCATCGGCGGCGAACGAGAGCTCACCGAAAGCGTTCTCGACCATCTCGGCGGCTACGACAACGCACGACCGGTACGGATCGGCAACAACGCCTACAACCAGGACCAGCACGATATCTGGGGCACCATGCTTGACGCGGTGTACTTACACGTGAAGTCACGGCAACAGGTACCGGAAACATTGTGGCCACTGCTGGTCCGCCAAGTACACGCGGCCATCGAACATTGGCGAGAACCCGACCGTGGCATCTGGGAGGTGCGCGGTGAGCCACAACACTTCACATCGTCCAAGGTGATGTGCTGGGTGGCGCTCGACCGCGGCGCGAAACTCGCCGAACTACACGGCCAGTTCGACCACGCCACCGAATGGATGGCGATCGCGGAGGAGATCAAGGCCGATGTCCTGGCCAACGCGGTGAACTCCAAGGGCGTGTTCACCCAGGTCTACGGGGGCGATACGCTGGACGCCTCGCTGCTGCTCATGGTCCTGACTCGCTTCCTGCCGCCGAACGATCATCGAATACGCGCTACAGTGCTGGCCATCGCCGATGAGCTCACCGAAAACGGCCTGGTACTGCGGTATCGGACCGAAACAACGGACGATGGCTTGATCGGCACCGAGGGCGCGTTCACCATCTGCTCGTTCTGGCTGGTCTCCGCGCTGGTCGAAATCGGCGAACTCCAGCGCGCCTTGCATATGTGCGAACGGTTGCTCGGCTTCGCCAGCCCACTGCGGTTGTTCGCCGAGGAGATCGATCCACACACCGGTCGCCACCTCGGCAACTTCCCACAGGCATTCACCCATCTCGCCCTGATCAATGCTGTGATGCACGTGATAAGGGCGGAGGATCTCCGGCGTGCGGGCCAGTTCCAGCCCGCGCATACGCCCGCGGGCCAGTTCCAGCCCGCGTATCCCGCCGCGAGCCAGGTCCCATCGACGCGCCAGGCACAAGAGTCTCCGGGTGAGCGGGGCGGCGAATCGGAAAGCGGCTAGATCAGTGTCGCGGCGCGTTCACGCAACGACCGCAGGCGGACAGCGCGTTGCTCGATATCGGCTATCCGGCGATTGCGCCGTTCATCGGAGTACACCACACCGGCCTCCTCCGCGGTACGCAGCATCGCATCGAGCGAGCGATGCATATCGTTCGCGACCTGGGTGAAGTGATCGCGCTGCGCCCGCTGCACCGCGCGCAACCGAGTGCGCGATTCCCTGCTGACCTGAAAGAGCACATCATCCATGAGCCGTGTGACCGCGACCTTGGCCTCGGCTTGGCGGCGATTCTTCGAGGCCTTGCGCTCATCCCAGAGCGCACTGGCGCCAAGCAGTACGCCCGCTGTCACCGAATACCAGTTCACCAGCGACATATGCAACATGCTCGTGACGAGCCCGACCATCAGGATGCCGCCATAAGATCCACGCAAGGCACTGAGGAAATGAGCGAGAGCCGTGGACTTCGCGCTGGCCAACGGCTCCAGCGGCACGACAGCGTCCAGCACATCGCCAGGTTTGGCCAGCCGCAGCTCGGCTAGCTGTGGGCTCCGCTGATCGGCGGGGAACAGCGCAGCCACCTGTTCGGACAGCTCGACCGACCGGTAGTACGCCATCTCGAAGTTCTGTTCGACCGCCTCGCAGATCCGCGCATCCAGATCGGCGCCGAACTCCTTCCACTTGGGCGCCGGATCGGTCTCGGCTATCTCGGCTTCGGCGTCGCGAGTCAGGCTACGTAACCGATGGCGCAGATCATGTTCGATATCCGCCATCTGCTCGGTACCGCCATCCGCCAGGGCGACCTGCCAGTTCGCGGTACGCTGCCGGAGCTGGTCGGCCTCATCGCGGGCGCGGGCGAGCTGATCGACGATCTCGGTCCTGCGACGTGGATCACGCAGGACCTCGGCCTCGGAGCGCAGCGCCGAGGCGAGATGGTCACAGACCAGATTGATATCCCCGACCGCTGCCTCCAGCGTCACCGCGTCGGCACGGGCGATCACATAATCACGCAGGTGATCGATCAGTTGCGGCACTCCGGATTCGATATCGTCCTGATAGACATCACCCCGCATCCCGGCCTGCCGATACAGCTGTGCGGACACCGGTGCCACCGCGAAACCGAGCCCCGCCGCGTCGAGTAGTTCCCGATCGCGCTGCTGTATATGCGACCAATGCGGAAAAAGATCGATCTTGTTCAGCACACAGACCACCGTCGGACACATCCGCTGGATATGCTGCAATTCAGCGATCTGCTCCATGGTCAATTCGGCGCCGGCATCGGCGACATAGAGCACGGCGTCGGCCGCGGCCACCATCGACCACATGGTGCGGTTGCCACCCGGGGCGCCTGGTGCGTCCATGACCACGACACCGCTGGCGAGCAATGAGCTCGGCTGGGTGAATTCGGCGCGGATCACACCTCGAGCGGCCAGAGTCGGACCGGCATCGAGCGGGTCGACCGGTCGGCGTTCGATACGGCCGTACTCGGTCCGGCACACCAGTGTCGCGGTCGGCTCAGGGCCGTATTCGACGATCACCGGAACACTCGCATCGCTGTTCGTCGCGCTGACCGAGGCGTGGACCAGGCTGTTGACCAATGTGCTCATGCCGTTTTTCGGCTGACCGACAACCACAAGCCGCAGCCTGGGATCACTGACTCTGGCACGAGCCATGCTCAACCGGCTGCCGAGGTCATCGCGCCCCACGAATTGAGCTATTTCCCGCAACTCGTCGAGTATGTGGATGAGCGGGGCCATCGTGTCCGGATGCTTCACAGTCGCGGCCTTCAGCCCGGCAGCGGCAGACAACCCGCCTCCTTTTACTCTCGATCGATGTACTCGCGGACACCCCGCGATCGGCCTCCCCCTTGCCGCCCTGCCATATCAGCTATATCAGCGATATGTCCGACGCACCGGAAAAGGTATGCGGAGTAGTTCCAGGTATGAACGGTTCCGGCAGCAGCCCGCTCGAGTGCCCCATGGTAAGCGGTGCCGAAATCCCTTGTGGGCTGTGATCGATCCCCTGTGCCTCGGTCGGCATCCGAGCCGGAGTCGGGAACGGAGTGATATCGGCCACCATGGGCGTGGGGTACGGATCGGAGGCGGGCGCACTGTAGGAGGGCGGCGCAACCGGTTGGTCCGGTGCGGAGAACACCGGTGCGGATGACGGGGCCGCGGAAGGCACGGCGGCGGACGGTAGATCGGATACCGTCTGCTGAGTGTGCGGAACTCCCGCACCCGCACTCGGAACGCCGGTATCAGGGCCTGATGCAGACGCATCGTCGCCGAGATCGGATGTCGAGATGCGCGTCGACGGCTGATCCTGGGTGCTCGGCACACTCGGGGGCTCGATACTCGTCACATCAGGGGGCGAGGGCTGCGTGACCGTCACGCTCGGGGTGTCGATACTCGTCACATCCGGAGTAGGAGTACCGGTGGCGCCGCCGGGTGACACCGTAGGGGTCGCGGTGACATCGCCGGCCCCTGTACCGGGAACCGGCGAAGTGGTCGCCGTGGCTGGAGCACTTGGCGTCGACGTGGTCACGGTGGTCGCCGAGGGCGAACCGGTCGTCGAAGGCGAACCGGTCACCGAGGTCGAAGGCGAACCGGTCACCGACGTCGAAGGCGAACCGGTCACCGACGTGGAACCGGTCGTCGAAGGCGAACTCGACGTCGAGGGCGAATCCGTCACCGATGTCGAACCAGTCACTGTCGTCGGGATAGTTGCCGTCGGTGTCAGGATCACTGCCCCACCTGTCACCGTCGGATCCGCTGCCGTTGTGGTTACAGATGAGCCGGTCGAATGGGATGACGGCGGGTCGGTCGGCGTTGGCTTCACCGCTGGCGTCGGCCGTGCCGCGTCGAACAATGCGGGAACAGCTGCGGCTGGTGCGGTCAGCACCGACGGCCCTTCTGGAGCCGCGAGCACATTGGCTATCGGCGTCGTGGCGGCATCGGGCTGGATAGTGGTCTGCAACGGAGTGGCCGCGACCACCGGCGGGGGCGCGACAGCTGGAGCCGCGACAACCGCCGGACCTGCCGCGGCAACCGTGGGGGCAGGGGCAGCAGGCGCAGTGCCGATCGGCGCCGAAGAAGGCGCCGTACCACCCGGCACCGACGAAGGCGCCGTACCACCCGGCACCGACGAAGACGGCACACCACCCGGCACCGACGAAGACGGTGCAGTCGACGTACTCGCGGCCGGTCCCCTCAACTCACCGGGCGAACCAGGGTTGTTCTGCCCCGGCATCTGCGCTACATCGATCACAGGATCCGTGCCGGACGGTATCCGGATGTTGTCACCCAGCCAGTGGGCGTATTCGTCGAGTTGATCACCGACTCGGCCCACCCCGAATTCGACTTTCATCTCCGACTCGAGATAGATCCCGTCCAGGCCGATCCCGAAATCGACCGACCACTGAGTACCGACGAACACTCCGAGATGCTCGCCGCCCTCGCCGACGCCATCGAACAGATCCCCCGCCGACGCCGTCGTCGTACCGAGCCCGTTACTTCCCGGCAGGTCGAAGACGGTGGAACCGGGGGCGACGAATCCGTACGGACCGGGCAGGCCGAACCCGTGCCCCTCCGGGCCGAGTCCATGGCCGGGCAAGCCGAACCCTGGCACCTCCGGATCACCTGCGGATTCGGTGCCCGCACCGGGTATCGAAAGTTCGCTCGGCACAGTCCCTCCTACCCCAGGAAGCCCGAACCCAACTCCGGAACCGCCGGGTACGCCACCGGCCGAGTAGCCATACAGTGTCAAATCCGCATCGGTTCCGCCGTACCCACCATCGAGCGTCGGCAGTGTCATCCCCGCGGACTCGGTGCCGATATCCGGCACCGAGTCCGAATGCGATGCCTGGACATCAGCGGCAGCCGAAGAGAACTGCGCCGGCTCGGCCACCGGATCCGGGAAGGAGACCACCGGGCTCGGCTGATCGGGATCGGGATCGGGGTTGTACGCCCATCCAGCGTTCCAGCTATCGAGCCGGGATTCACCGGGTTGCGCGGGAACACCGCCACCATTGGCCGCTACCAGGGCGCCACCGGTGACGTAGGCGCCCGCCCGCGCGACCCGTGCGACGCCGGTGGCCACACGATAGGCGGTGTCACCCGCGCGCTCGTCCCCTTCGGTGTCGTCGGCGAAGGGCAGATCACGCGTCATCAGAGCTCCACTCTCGGGTTGTCCGGCATCCCACGCCGGTTCGATCGAGTGCAGATCCCCCAGCGGTTTCTCGGGAAAACTCGGCTTTCACATACTTCTGGACTGTAGAGAATCCTGCTGCGCCGAGCAACACAACTCTCTCATGCCAATTATGAGATGGAAAGCTCTATTCCTATCGGCTTTCCAGACCGAAAGAGCCTTCCAGCCTGCAACGATCGGAAACAGCCCAGCTGAAGTCGATAAGCATCGGGTCGAATGAGCGAAAACTAAAGACTGACTGAGAGTTACCGGTGAAGCACCGCAGAACCGGCCTCCTGCCGACGAATCGGACGACCTACGCATTCGACGGAAGCGGCACGAAGATGCCCACGTTCCCATCACGTTCATGCCGGGCTCGGCATACCAGGCTGTCACCGGACAGACAACACCGGCACACCGAAATACTTTCCGGCACTGCCGGACTCGACGAGAGCGCGGCGGAGGCACCGAGCCGCCGCGCACCTCCACGGCAGGCCCGCGACCCTACTTCTTATCCTTCGGCTTGTCCGCGGCCGCGTCGGAGGACAGTGCGGCCACGAAGGCTTCCTGCGGAACATCCACGCGGCCGATCGTCTTCATCCGCTTCTTGCCTTCCTTCTGCTTCTCCAGCAGTTTGCGCTTACGGCTGATGTCACCGCCGTAGCACTTCGCGAGCACATCTTTCCGAATGGCCCTGATGTTCTCCCTCGCGATGATCTTGGAACCTATCGCGGCCTGGATCGGCACCTCGAATTGCTGGCGCGGAATCAGCTCGCGCAACTTGGTGGTCATCTTGTGGCCGTAAGCCTGGGCCGCGTCCTTGTGCACAATCGCACTGAACGCGTCCACTGCCTCGCCCTGCAGCAAGATATCCACCTTCACCAGCTGCGACTCCTGCTCACCCGACTCCTCGTAGTCGAGACTGGCGTAACCGCGGGTACGCGATTTCAGCGAGTCGAAGAAATCGAAGATGATCTCTGCCATCGGCAGGGTGTAGCGCAGCTCGACCCGGGACTCCGAGAGGTAGTCCATCCCACCGAGTTCACCGCGACGGGCCTGGCACAGCTCCATGATCGAACCGATGTACTCACTCGGCGAGATGATGGTGCACTTCACAACCGGCTCGTAGACCGTGCGGACCTTACCCTCCGGCCAGTACGAGGGATTGGTGACAACATGCTCGACACCGTCTTCCATCTCCACTCGGTACACCACATTCGGCGCGGTAGAGATGAGATCGAGGCCGAACTCACGCTGGAGTCGCTCTCGGGTGATCTCCATATGCAACAAGCCGAGGAAACCGCAGCGGAAACCGAAGCCGAGTGCCACGGAGGTTTCCGGTGTGTAGGTCAACGCGGCATCGTTGAGCTGCAACTTCTCCAAGGCATCCCGGAGATCCGGATAGTCGGAACCGTCTACGGGATAGAGGCCGGAGTAGACCATCGGACGCGGTTCGCGGTACCCGGTGAGCGGCTCGGCCGCGCCACCACGCGCACTGGTCACGGTGTCGCCGACCTTGGACTGACGCACGTCCTTCACACCGGTGATGAGATAGCCGACCTCGCCGACCCCCAAGCCCTGGGTCGGTTTGGGCTCAGGCGAGACGATGCCGATCTCCAGCAACTCATGGGTCGCGCCGGTGGACATCATCTTGATCTTCTCGCGCGGAGTCAGTGTGCCGTCCACCACACGGACATAAGTGACCACACCGCGATAGGTGTCGTAGACCGAGTCGAAGATCATCGCACGGGCGGGCGCGTCGGCGACGCCGACCGGCGGCGGCACCTGGTCGATCACTCGGTCGAGCAGATCGGCCACTCCCTCGCCGGTCTTACCGGAGACACGCAGCACCTCCGAAGGCTCGCAACCGACGATATGCGCCAGTTCAGCGGCATAACGCTCCGGATCCGCGGCGGGCAGATCGATCTTGTTCAGCACCGGGATGATGGTCAGATCCTTGTCCAGCGCCAAGTACAGGTTGGCCAGCGTCTGCGCCTCGATGCCCTGCGCGGCGTCCACCAGCAGAATCGCGCCCTCACACGCCTCCAGCGCGCGCGAGACTTCGTAGGTGAAGTCCACGTGACCGGGCGTATCGATGAGATGCAGGACGAAATCGGTGCCCGTGTTCTCCCCCGATCGGGGTTTCCAGGGCAGTCGCACATTCTGGGCCTTGATCGTGATACCGCGTTCCCGCTCGATATCCATTCGGTCCAGATACTGAGCGCGCATCTGCCGCTCCTCGACAACACCGGTCAGTTGCAGCATCCGGTCGGCCAGCGTCGACTTACCGTGGTCGATGTGCGCGATGATGCAGAAGTTCCGGATCCGAGCGGGATCGGTGAACGTCGTGTCTGCGAAGCTGGCGGGCACTCCACTCCTCATGGTTATCGGCGAACTGCCATCCATCGTCCCATGACCAGTACCGTGCTTGTGTGTTGGATGGCAGTGCCTGATTGGCAGCGCCTGCGGCGCTGCGTGTTCACGGCCCCTTCAGGGCTTGTGTCCGAGTGGGCGAGACTCGCGACTGCGTCGCATGCGCTTCGCCCACTCGGACACAAGCCGGGCCGTGAACGGTGCTCGTAAGACTCGCACCCGACGGGGCTGGGGGCTACTGAGAGGCCGAGGGCTGCTGAGCCGATCGAGGTCTCCGGCATCGAGCGGCACTTGTACCCGACCAGGCCCTGAGCGCTCCTTCTACCGCTTTCTTCCAGAAATCGACTTCTTCTCCCGCCTGAACTCGGGAGATTCCTGGGTTCACACCCGGGGTTTCCTGTTTCACCGACAGTCGCCTCCCCGCATCAACTGCGGGGCAGACTCACACCATCTCCGCAGGCAAGCACCGCCAGCCGACGGCTTCTATGCTCTTCGCGGCAATCACGTACCTGCAGGAAGCACCGACAATCCCGGTGCGACGCCCCTACTCTTCGGCTGCTCCGAAACGGAACACACCACGAACATGACTCGCCCGGGTACTCCGACCAGTTGCCCCCTCGGCGAAACCAGGTCGCCGGGAGCACCTACCAACCGGATGAACCCCTGTACACCGGACACCCCACCGCTGCCTCCCTGGCACGAACTCGACCGCTGACCGAGATCGGTATCCGAACGAACCGGGGCACTCCGATGGACTGCCGGTCCAGGTGGGAGAGCGGGTACCGGCCGAATCGCGGTGGCACCGGCTACGCGATGACTCCGGAGCGGATGAGAAGCGGCGGGTACCCCATTATCCTCCAGAGATGGCCCGAAGTTGGAACTCACTCGGCAAGCAGATCGGTCTCATCGCGAAGGAGCAGGGGCCGAAGATCGTCAAGCAGCAAGGGCCGCGGCTGGTCGAGCGGCTGGTGAGCACTCTGGCGCAGCGCCGCGCATCCAATGGCATCGCGGTACGCCCCGCCGCGTCGAGGCCGGTCCCGACAGCCGAGCGGGCCCGGCAGGTCGTGTACGCACCACACCTGGACGGCCGCGCCGATCCCGGCGAGATCGTCTGGACTTGGGTGCCGTTCGAGGAGGATCCCGGCAACGGCAAGGACCGCCCGGTGCTCGTGGTCGGGCGGGATCGTCATACGCTGCTCGGTCTGATGCTGTCGTCCAATCCGGCCCGCGCGCACGACCACAATTGGATCGGCATCGGCAGCGGGTCCTGGGACCACGAGGGACGACCGAGCTGGGTTCGACTCGACCGGGTGCTCGACGTCCCGGAAGAGGGCATCCGCCGCGAAGGCGCGATCCTGGCACGCAAGACATTCGACTCGATAGCCCATCGGCTCTGTACGGAATACTCCTGGTACTGAGCGCCACCGCGAGGCGGACGGCCAGCCGAAGGACTCATACGGAAGGCGACTCGTAGCAACGCTCCGAAAGTACACAGGCAACGGGCCGTCGCTGACAGACCAGACCACCCGACCCCGTCGGGTGCGAGCCGAACGTCTACACCGACTCCATCAAGTAGACGCGTGACGGATCAAACCACCCAGCCCCATCGGACACGAGCCGAACGTCTACACCAACTCCATCAAGTAGACGAGTGACGGATCAAACCACCCAGCCCCATCGGGTGCGAGTCTTACGAGCACCGTTCACGGCCCGGCTTGTGTCCGAGTGGGCGAAGCGCATGCGACGCAGTCGCGAGTCTCGCCCACTCGGACACAAGCCTTGAAGGGGCCGTGAACACGCAGCGCCGCAGGCGCTGCCAATCAGACACAGCTCAAGAGATCATGTCGCGGGAACGCCCGTAGAGCAGGCTGTACAGCAGCGCGCCCAAAGTGCCACCGATCAGTGGGAACACCACGAATGCCCAGACCTGGCCCATCGCACCGGGCTGGTAGGGCGCCACGGCGAGACTGCGGGCCGGGTTGACCGAGGTGTTGTCCACCGGGATCGACACCAGGTGGATGACGGTCAACGTCACACCGATGGACAGGCCTGCCAACGGCACATCGGAGAGCTGATCGGTTGAGGAAAGCACCACGAAAACCAGTAGCGCCGTCAGCATCACCTCGACGATGATCATCGCGGCCAGCCCGTATCCGTTCTCCACGACCACCTCGGCGAGCGGACCCCGTGCCGCCGCCGGGCTGTGCTCACCCCACCCGTTCGCACCGAGCCCGTCGATCGAACGATCGTAGGACGGCAGGTTCTTGGCCAGTGCGAACAAAACAAGGCCTGCCAGGAACCCGCCGATCAGCTGCGCGATCACATACCCGGCCGCGGCCACCCCACCGATCCGCCCGAGCAGTAGATGCCCCACTGTGACCGCCGGATTGACGTGGCAACCCGAAATCGGCCCGATCGAGTAAACGAGAAACATCAGTGCCAGTCCGAAAGCCACCGCGACGCCGAGTACACCGACCCGCTCACCCGCCAGCACCGCGGTACCCACCCCGGACATGACCAGGACGAAGGTGCCCAGCGCCTCGGCACCCCATTTCTTGCTCTCGGGAATCGGTTTGTTCTCGACAGCCTCTTCGACTACTTCCTGGGCCGTTGGAGACATCTGTCCACCTTCCACGTTCCAGACATGTCATGACGAGTCGTGGTACCGCTTCGACAACAGAGCCGCTCGAAAACAACGGTTATTCTTCAGGACGCTACGCGAGTCCGATGCTCTCTACAATGGCTTCTGGGCCGACTCCGAGACCGTGGCGCCACCCCGCCGAAACGGTGCCGATTTCGTGAGCTGGAGTACGACTGGTAGCCTCGATCTTCGGCGCTGCGTTGCCCGGCATTACGGGTGTGCCGCGCGCTCCCGAACTTCCAGGACAGACCACCAGACAGGAACACGAGGAATCAGGCGTGGCCAACATCAAGTCTCAGATGAAGCGGATCCGCACCAACGAGAAAGCGCGCAAGCGCAATCAGTCGGTCAAGTCCGCGCTGCGCACTGCCATCCGTAGTTTCCGTGAAGCTGCGGCCGCCGGTGACAAGGACAAGGCCGCCGAGCGTCTGCAGTTCGCCAGCCGCAAGCTGGACAAGGCCGCTTCGAAGGGTGTCATCCACGCCAATCAGGCCGCCAACAAGAAGTCGGCGCTGGCGCTGGCCTTCAACAAGCTCTGACTCTCTCCGGTATCGCCTGGATACCGCCCGCAAGCTCTGACGCAGCCACCGTGGCCTCGACGACCACGGTGGCTTTTGTCGTTGCACTGGCATTTCGCCGGCATTCCGCCGGAAGGGCGCGATCCAGAGGTTTCTGGATCACCCCGCACGTATCCGAGGTTCCAGCTACCATTCCGCACATGGTAACCGTGTATGCCAATCAGACGGTCGTCCGTGCCGAGGATCTGCCCGATGTGATCCGGGCGGCCGAGGTGCTCGGATTCGGGTTGAGGATCGAGAATGTGCTGGTTCCCGACGACGAGGGCGGTTACTCGTTGGAGTGGATTGTCACGCGAGATGAGGATGTACCCGCTTTCGAGGAGTGGGAGAGCCGCTACGAGGAAGCGGACGGCGAGGTCGAGCTGGTACTCAACTCGGCGGAATAACCCGGTACGGCGCATGGCTCGGCGAAAAGGACCCTGCGCCGCCGGAAAGTGCTCGTCAATGGCCTGATATTGCGGCGCGCCGACCATCGGTGCTCGACGCGCTGCTCAGCGAGTCACCGGGGCATCCGGCGCGGACCTGCGCACTCGTCATCCAGCCGATGCGGTGCCGATATCCGCGTATGGCGCGACACTCCACAGTTCCTACCCTGTGCCGTGCAGATCCAGAATCCGGACGAGGGCGTGTTCGAGGGCGTAGCCCGAATCGGCGGCACCACCTTTCACCTCGGCGTTGAGAGTCGCGACCACGTGGAGCGCCGAGCCGATACGCTCCACGGTCCAGCCACGCGCCTGGGCCTGCGCCTTCTTCACCTTCCACGGCGGCATGCCGAGCTGCTGGGCCAGCTTGAACGGATCACCTCGCCCAGCCGAACCGACACGTGCGATGGTGTGCACCGAATCGGCGAGCGCGTCGGCGAGCACGACATGCGGTACGCCACGATCGCTCGCCCAGCGCAGCGCTTCCATCGCACCGGGGCGATCCCCGGTGACCGCGCGCTCGGCCACGTCGAACCCGGAGACCTCTGCCTTACCCGAGTAGTAGCGACGCACCGCCGCGGTATCGACTTTTCCACCGGTGTCCGCGGCGAGCTGACCGCAGGCCGCGGCGAGTTCCCGCAGTTCCGAGCCCACCGCCTCCAACACTGCCTGTACGACGTCACCGGACGCCCGCACCCCTGCGTTGCGAAACTCACCGCGCACGAATTCGGCGCGTTCCGTGGCCTTGGTCAGCTTGGCGCAGTCATGCGTGACCGCACCTGCCTTCTGCAGGGCGGGCACGAGTGCTTTGGCTCGCCCACCACCGGAATGCAAGACCACCAGCACCACGCCGTCGGACGGGTTCTGTGCCGCCTCGGTGATCACCGCCACTGCGTCTTTACCCGCCTCTGCGGCCGCCTCGAGGACGATTATTCGATCCTCGGCGAACAGGGAGGGGCTCAGCAATTCCGCCAGCTCCGCTGTGCCCGCTTCTCCCGCGCGCAGCCGATCCACCGGTACCGCGTCCGGATCAGGGGCCATCGCGCGTACCTGTCCGGTCAACGCTGCCACTGCTCGCTCGACCAGCAGTTCTTCTTCGCCGAGCACGAGGTGTACCGGGGCGGGATGCTCACTCACCACACCACCGCCCCTCGGCCGGACGATCCTCGAGCTCTGCCGAATTGGTCCGCTCACCACGCTCGCTCACAGCCCGATCCTACGATCCGGCATCACCCCCTTGCCCGCCAGGCGATGCCGGTCTCTGGTTGCTCCGAAGTACACCGCTCGACGTGAACTGGTCATACGCAGCTGTCCGCCGTTACCGAGCAGGACGATATCGCCGTGCCGGTCGGTTCGCGCCACTGTCGCACCGAGCGCGGACAAATCTGCGAGGACATCAGGGTGTGGATGCCCGAACGAATTGCCTGCGCCGACACTGACCAACACCAGACGAGGATGCACCGCTGTGAGGAATTCCCTTGCGGTAGTGCGTGATCCGTGATGTGGAAGCTTGAGGATATCTGCTCGGACAGGGGCGCCGGCACGCAGCAACGCGCGTTGCGCGGCCGCTTCGATATCTCCGGTGAGCAGAATACGACCGGCGGGGGTGTCGGCGGCGACAACTACTGAACGATCGTTCGCGCCATCGGTTTCCGCGCCACGAACCGGACGGGGCCCGCTGCGGCTCGGAGCCAGCACCTCGAGTTCGACCGAGCCGAAATCCAATACCTGTCCGGCCGCCAGCTCCAGCAACGGCACGCCTGCGCTCCTGGCTACGGTCACAACCTGCGCCAGCCCGGTATCCGATATCCGCGGACGGTCGGCACCCGCTCTCGACATCGCTCGCTCGGTACCGAAATCCACCGGACCACAAGGCATTCTCGATGAAGAAGCTGGGTCGTCCCCGCGGGTCGGGCATTCGGAACCAGTTGCCCGGGTCGATCGAGCGGGTTCCAGCGCCGCAGTCTGTGAGAGCACGCCGAGTTCATGGACACCGACAGCCAGCGCATCGACCGTGCGGTCGTGCAATGCGCCCGCGAGCCCACCGATGTGGTCGGCGTGCGGATGGGTGAGGATCAGCAGCGGAATGCGCGAAATACGCAAACCATCCAGGCACCTCCGGATCGTCCGCGGATCGGGCCCGACGTCGATGACCACAGCGGTACCCGGACCGGTCGCGAGGGCAAGGCCATCCCCTTGGCCGATATCGCAGGCGGCGAGCACCCAGCCGTTCGGCGGCCAGCCAGGCTGCCAGAACCGCACCGGAAGGACAACCGCTGCGACACCGAGGAGTACAACCGCGATGACCCGCCGTATGGCACGCGAACGCAGCACCGCGATGACGAGCACAACGACAACACCTGCCAGCAGCCCGGCGCCGAGACCACCTGGCACCGCGATAACCGCGCCGGGCAATGCCGCGGCCTGTCCCGCGACCGTCAATAACCACCACAGGGGCGGCGCGGTACAGCAAAGGACGAGCTCGGCCGGTGTAGACCACAGGCACGACAACACCGCGCCACAGGCGCCGATCACCGTGATCGGCGCAATAACCGGCGCCACGAGGATATTCGCGAACACGGCAACCAAACTGAGCTCACCGGTAAGCGCGATCATGATCGGCGTGGTCACCAGGAACGCCCCTGCGGACACCGCGACGATCTCGGCAGGCACGCGCCACCACCCTCTGGCCAGCAACCAGTCCGCCCAGCTAGGCGCCAACAAGATCAACCCGCCGGTCGCGACCACCGATAGGGCGAAACCGGCACTGACAGCCAGTCCCGGCCAAAAAGCCAACAGCACGATGATCGCCGCGCACAACGCGGGCAATGCTTGTTTACGACGACCGGTGAGGACGGCGAGGAGCGTGATCGCGCCCATCGCACCGGCACGTAACACGCTCGGATCGGGTCGTGCGACGACCACGAACATCAATAGCGCCACCGCGGCAACAACCACCGCCACACGTGGTCCCAAGGTGAGCAGACGCGCGATGAACAGGACAATCGACAGCAGTATGGTGAAATTCGCACCACTGACCACGCATACGTGCTGTAGTCCCGCGATCTCGAAATCGGCACGCACCTGATCGGGCAGCTTCGAAACATCGCCGACCACCAGCGCGGGCAGCAATCCGGCGGCGTCAGCCGGGAGAGCCCGCGCCGCCGATGCCGCGAAATCCGTGCGTATCGAATTCGCGATGTGCTGCCACCACGGCAACGGCCCGGCGATTACAGGTGATCCCTGTGCTCGGAGCGTCACAACGGTGAGATCGGCTCGTCGCGGCTGATCCACCCGAGCCAAGAACTCCACCGGCCTGCCCGGCGAAAGTTCGGCCCACTCCGGACCGGTGGCCAGCACCACCACCCCACCCCCGACACGTACCGTCTTGTCCGCACGCCGGTACTGCCTCAGGTCAGCCCGGACCATCCACTGGTTGCCGTTACCCGATATCGCGGTACGCAGCGGTGTCGGATCTCCCGTCGGTGTGACGACCACACGCAGCGACAGCCCGGAGAGGGCGCGCAGTGGATGCGTGGCGACCCGATGTTCCCGCCACGCGACCGCACCGGCGAAACCGGCACCGAGCAACACGGCCGCGAGCACGACCAGCACCACCGCTCGGCGGCGTCGGTCGCGCCGTACGGTAGGCAGGCGCAGTAACACCCACAACCCGATAGCCAGCGTCGCCGATACCGCGGCCAGTGCCACCCCGGCCTGCCTACCCGCCGTCAACACCACCACTGTCGCACCCCAGCAGCACAATGCGGCGGGCAACAATCGCGCATCGAGCACCTGGGCGACACCGGAACCGACCGCGGGCCCACCACCCGCATCCGGATCGGATTCGGAACGGATACGCACGCCGGTCCCGGCCGATTGCCCACCAGGGACCCGACCCTCATGAACCCTCCCCCTCGGCCGATCGGCGTTCATACCGTGACCAGATCACGCAACCGAGCCAAGCGGACCGGGCCGATGCCATCGACCTCACCGAGCTGCTCTACAGAGGTGAAGCGCCCATGGGCTGTGCGCCAGGCGATGATGGCACCCGAGGTGACCGGGCCGACCCCGGGGAGGGCATCGAGTTCGGCCTCGGAGGCCGCGTTGAGGTCGACCTTGCCCGCTGGTGTCGGCAGCCGCCCTGGTTCGGCAGCTGACAACGGCAGGCCGCCCGAGCTGATGGTCGTGCTCCCTGTCTGCGGCAGACCGGTATCGGCTCCGGCCGGACCGACCATGATCTGATCTCCGTCCGCCAATCGTTGGGCCAGATTCAGCCCGCTGGTGTCGGCACCCTCACGCGTGCCACCCGCCGCGGCGAGCGCGTCAGCGACGCGTGCGCCGGGATGGAGCCGGATCAGGCCGGCACGATGCACCAAGCCGACCACACTGACCACCAGATCCGCGGCCTGCTGCCCCGCGATGGCCGCTCCAGACGGTGCGGTAGACACAGACGCCGTGCCTGGGCCTGCGACCGCGTGCTCCGGCCACGCGGCATCCGGCAGATCCGTGGCGACAGCAGGCATGATCGCGGGCACCGGTGGCACCGGTTGGGTGATCGGCCGTTCCAGGAACACCACGACTCCGGCGATCACCATCGCGGCGAGCCCGACCAATGCCAGCACGCGCACCCCTCGGCTGCCCGGATCGAGCCGCATACCCCGGAAACGTTCCGGGATAAGACGATCCCGCCAATGTGTTTCGGCGACAGGGTCGTCCAGCCAACCAGGCGATCGCACGCGACCGACAGCATCGTCCTCCTCCCGTGTCGAACCCCAGTCCTGGTCCTGATCAGCAGGCAACTGTTCGAGATCCCACCGCCCGGCTGGAGCCCGGCGATGCCGTGCTCCGGTCCGGGACACATGCCCCTGGCCGGCGGACGCCCACTGCGCCTGCTCCGATCGATACCCAGCAGCGCTGTGGACGGAGTCCATCCCGCCTGCTTCACCGCTCGCCGACCAGGAGTTCCGCTCGTCACCACCCCGTGGCGGCGATGGCTCGGCCGGAGCCGATACGTGCTCACGCACCACCGCTTCGCGCGTAGCTGCCTCGCTCGCCGCGGCTCTACTCGCCGCTACCCCGCTCAGTACTGCCGAATCATCCGAAACGATCGGCTCGGAACCGGCCGCCTGATCGGTCCACTCGGAATTACGTGCCGGCTCACGTGACGGCCACATCGTGCGAGCGAACGGAACTCGTGCCTGTCCCGGATCGACGAGAGCGGTTCGCGCACCACCCATTCGGCTCGCACCGACCCGGCCGGACAGTTCGTCCAACCGTCGGCGCACCCGCTCACGTTCGTCCTGTCGTGACATGGCGGCGACAGTAGTTCCGCCACACCATGCGTGATCCGTGCCGACCAGCTGATTCGATAAACCTGTTGATAACCACCGTGCTGTGTACGGCGCGGCCTCCGACACCAGGACCACGGTGTGGTCCGCCGGGTTCCACACCCAAGAGATGCGCCACATACGCCTTACCGCGACGAACTGGATCCTGATTCATCGCGATCACACAGCCGCTCCTGCCGAAGCACCGCCTCCGCATCGGGCGGGAGCACCACCCTGGCGGTGGTCCGAGCAATGGAGTTACCCGCAACCACCGGGGACGACGAGAACACCGACCGAGCCGAGACCGAGGTGCACCGCCAGCGCGGGACCGAATTCGGCGACCAAGAGTTCACCGATGCCGGGGACGAGTTCGCGCAGCCTGCCTGCGATGGTATCCGCTGCCTCTGCGGCACCCAGGTGCTGTACGGCCACCGCCGCACCGTCCGCACCCGCCGCGTCCACCGCCGCCGCCACCAACTTCGTGTAGGCCTTGGACCGGGTACGGACCTTCTCACGAAGTTCGAGCCGCCCCTCGACCATCTGGAGTAATGGCTTGGTAACCAGTTCGGATCCGAAGAACGACGCCGCCGAGGACAGCCTGCCGCTGCGGCGTAACTGCTCGGTCCGATTGACCAGGATGAACGTGCGGGCACGCGCGGCGGTAGCGACCGCGGTGTCGTGGACCGCTGCCAAGGGGGCATTCCTCCGTGCCTGGCGCGCCGCGGCCAGTACCGGAAGTCCGGTCGCCAAACCGGCCCCGAGCGAGTCGACCAGACGGATCGTGCCGTCGGCGCCCATATCGCGCACGGCCTGCCGACCGGCCTCCCATGTACCGGACAGCTGCCGGGAAAGGTGCACCGCGACAACACCGTCCCCGCCACTGCGCTCCAACGCCTGCTCGTACACCGCGCGTAATTCACCGGGTGAGGCAGCCGAGGTGGTGACCGTATCCGAGGCATAGTCGATGGCCACCGGATCGATACCTTCCCGGAGCGCCTGATCGCCGACCAAGATATGTAGCGGAACGACGGCGATACCCAGTTCGTCGAGGATTTCGGGAGGAAGACTGGCTGATGAATCGGTGACGACCACGACGGCCACGGACTACTGAACCTCCTGCAAGGTCTTGACCATCGCGTTGGCCACCGACGTATGCCCCGCCCAGCCCCAGTGGATGCCGTCCGGGTTCGCCTCACCGGAGAAAACGTTGTCGCGCACCGCGGAACCCAGATCGACCAGCGGTACCGACGTCCGCTCGGACCAGGCCAGCAACGCTTCGACAGCGGGCGACCTTCCGGTGTGCACGCGGGCATAAGCGTCGCAGTTGTGTACCGAGGGCAACACGGCGACAACAGGAAGATCAGGACGCAACTGCTCGAGTGCGGTACGTGCCTGTTCCAGGTACTCGATGCTCACTTTCGGCGGAAGAGCCACGGGGCGGCCGAGTTTCGACAGTCTCGGCTGCAACCAGGTGTACGCGGCGCGGACGATGCGACGCATGGCGGGCGGCCGCACATAGCGGATCAGCTCACGCAACGCCGTCGGCAGCGGCGAGGGCAGCGTATCCATACCACCAACGGCGAAAACCACCGCGCCGGCACGCGGTACCGCGGCCCAGACCCGGGGATCGCCGATCAATGCCCAGTACGCGTCCCGACAGGTCCAGCCGATCCGCGCGACCAGCTCGACATCCCAATCCAGTTCGGCCGCGACAAGATTCGGCCAGATTTGTGGATGATTCGCGGGCAACCCGCCCTTGGGGCCGAAATAAGCGAGCGAATCGGCGAGCACGAGCAGTACCGGGCGCCCGGTTTCTCCCGATTCGGCGGAATCGGCGGCGACAGCGGATTCGGGGTCGGTCGCCCCGACCGCCGATTCATCGTTCGCCTGCGCCGACCCGGCATGGGACGACTCGGCCTCAGCCGATCCGATCCGCTCTTCAGAGGACATCCGGTGCCACCTTCGCCGCCGCGTTCCACACATCCAGACGCCATCCGGGCTGTTCGATGCTGGGGCCATGGCTGCTGAGCTGCACCCAGCTGGTATTGGCCAATCCTCCGAGAATGGGCCAGTTCCGCGGCGGCAGATCGAGCAGCGCAGCCGTAAGGGCCGCGATCAACCCGCCGTGCGCCACCAAAATGATAGTCCGGCCTGGCCAATCCTGCCGCTCGGCCAGCAACTCACGTACCACCGGCAGCGCCCGCGCGCCGACTTCGAGTTTGCTCTCTCCGTTCGGCGGGGTATAGCTCGCATCAAGCCGCCACGCCATCCGTGCGCCCGGATAGTCCGCATCCACCTCCAAGTGGGTCAATCCCTCCCACTCGCCGAGGCTGGTCTCGCGCAGCCTGATATCAGGAACGACAGTGAGCCCGGTGTGATCGGCCAGCGCCGTGGCGGTATCCCTGGCTCGGCGCAGATCCGAAGAGAGGATCGCGATGGCATTGCGCGAGACCAGCTCACGCGCCGCTTCTTTGGCCTGTCTGCGACCGAGCTCGGTGAGATCGGTGTCTATCTGCCCCTGCATCCGGTCGGCGGCGTTCCATTCGGTTTGCCCGTGGCGCAACAGGATCAGGGTGCGCACGCCGGCATATCTGCTCACGATCAGGCCTCGTCCTCCATCGTGGTTGCGGCGTGCTGTTGCGCAGCCGCACCGGTGATCCCGGCGACCGGTACGACAGGGCAGTCCTTCCACAGCCGTTCCAGCGCATAGAAATTGCGCTCGTCGTTGTGCTGAATGTGCACCACCACATCGACGTAGTCCAGCAACGCCCAGCGACCTTCCCGAGTACCCTCGCGGCGGACCGGTTTGTGCCCCGCCGCGCGGAGCTTCTCCTCGACGTTGTCGACAATGGCATTCACTTGACGCTCATTGGGCGCGGACGCGATCACGAAGCAATCGGTGATCACCAACTGCTCGGACACATCGAGCACCACCACGTCCGACGCCAGTTTCTCATCCGCCGCCAGGGCCGCGACCTGTGCCATCGCCACCGCCTCGACCGACGCACTCATGCTGCATTCCTTCCGGCACGAGCGGAGCCCTCCGTGGTCACGCTCCGCTGCCTCCTCCGGGCCTGACCGCTCATGCCATATTCCTTCCGGCACGAGCGGAGCCCTCCGTGGTCACGCTCCGCTGCCTCCTCCGGGCCTGACCGCTCATGCGGGACACCTCGTTGCGCTCGCTCACGCTCAGCTACCTTCCGCTGCTCCGGGCACATACAGGTGCCGTTTCGATATGTACTGCACCACGCCGTCGGGGACGAGGTACCACACCGGCCGGTTCTCGGCGGCGCGGCGACGGCATTCACTCGACGAGATCGCCAACGCGGGGATTTCGATCATGGTCACCGCGTCCACCGGAAGATCTCGCAGATACTTCTCGAGATGATCGGTGTTCAGCTCATACCCCGGACGGCTCACCCCGACGAATTTCGCCAGTTCGAACAGTTCCGCCCAATCCTGCCATGTCAGGATGTTGGCCAGCGCGTCCGCACCGGTAATGAAGTACAGCTGGGCCCCGGGATACTGCGATCGCATCTCCCGCAGTGTGTCCACCGTGTAGGTGGCCTTACCGCGATCGATATCCATGCGGCTGACCGAGAATCGCGGGTTGGACGCGGTGGCGATCACCGTCATCAGATAGCGATCCTCGGCCGGACTGACCTGCTTATGCGATTTCTGCCACGATTGTCCTGTCGGGACGAATACCACTTCGTCCAGGTCGAAGCGATGGGCGACTTCGCTGGCCGCGACCAGGTGCCCGTGGTGGATGGGGTCGAATGTGCCGCCCATCACCCCGAGCTTGCGCCCATCCCGACCTGTCTCGTGCATGACTGCCGAGCTTAACGGGTCTCCTCCGCCCGGTACGGGGCGGTGAGCAGAGCCCGGTAAGGGACAGTGGACACAACCCCGCACAAGCCCGGCAAACGAGACACATACCGACTGATGACACCTGCCCGCACACAGGCTCCGACAACGATGGTGCCGTTCGGATCATCCGGCCGAGCACCCGGTCCGGCCATAGGGGGATGACCAGAACCCGATCTCGGCCACTATCCGGTCTCTACACCGGAAGCAATTGGGAGACCACCGCGGTGAGCTGTCCGGCTGTACGGCATTCGTGCATCTCGATCACCTCGCGGTAGGCATCGGCGGCGGAATCACCGGACCCCCACTGGCTACGCGGCTCCGGATTGAGCCAGTGCGCATGCTTGGCGACCTCGACCAACGACCGCAGAGTGGACAATTCCGGGTCGCGGTAATTGGTCCTGGCGTCGCCGAGGATCAGCAACGAACTGCGACTGGTGACCGCATCCGGGTAGGTATCGGCGAACCCGGCCAATGCGTGGCCGTAATCGGAGTGCCCGTCGAGGCCGACCACACTCGCTTCGGTGAAGATTCTGGTCATCGCCTGATCCGGCGGAGTATTCGGATCGAAGAAACGGGTCACCTCGTCGACCTGATCGACGAACGCGAAGATCCGCACCCGGGAGAACTGTTCGCGCAGCGCGCTTACCAGCAGCATCGTGAAGTTGCTGAAACCGGCCACCGAGCCGGAGACATCGCACAACAGCACCAGTTCCGGACGTCCGGGTCGTGGCTTGCGATTCACCAGATCTATCGGCACCCCACCGGTCGACATGGACGCACGCAGGGTTCGCCGCAGATCGATCTCGCCGCGTCTGGCGTGCCTGCGCCGTACCGCCAACCGGGAGGCCAGGATGCGGGCCAACCGCTGGGTACTCCGCTTGAGTTCGGCGAGTTCGGTCTCGGAGGCGCGCAGGAAATCGACATCCTCGGCCTGCCTGGCGACACCGTAACTCGCCACCCGCTCGCGACCGATCCGCTCGGCGACGCGCCGCTTGGTCTCCGCTTCGACGGTCGCGCGGAAACCGGCGATGCGCCGGCGCCCCGCACGCCGGGCGATCTCCAGGTCGAACTCACCCGCGTCGGGTTTATCGACCAATCCGGCGAGCATCTTGGCCAGCAAGGTTTGTGGCTGCACATCTTTCAGTGCCTGGTACGCCGAGAACGAGGGACCACGCGCGGACTGGTACTGGCCGAGTTGCTCGACCAGCCCCGCGGCCAGCGCCTCCAGCTGCTGCGCCGCGGTGTCTCCCTGAGCGAGCAGTTCCGCGAGCAGCTCACGTAATGCCGGGATATCCACCTGCCCCGACGGCTTACGTGGAATCTCGACCTCGTCTACCGCCGCGGTGCGCTCCCCGACCGCCACCGGGAACCACAGATCGAACAGCCCGTCGAAGGTAGCGCGATGAGTGGTGCGGCGTAGCAGCGCGCATGCCAAACCTTCCCGCAACGTTTCACGGTCCAGCAGATCCAGTACGGTCATCACCCGGCCCGCGTCCACCGTCTCGGCGGGGCCGACCGGAATCCCGCGCGCCCGCAGCGCCGCCACGAATCCGACCAGATGTCCGGGCAGCCCGTGCGGCGCGTACGACGACGCGGTATCCGCAGGGCCCGATCCCGCGGTCATGGCTCAGGCCAGCTTCAGTTCGGCCAGTGCGCGCCGATGGTCGCTCTGGTGTTTGAGCACAACACCGAGCGTGGCCCGCACGGTGGTGTCATCCAGATCCTGCGCCCCGAGCGCGAGCAGCGTGCGCCCCCAGTCGATCGACTCGGCGACCGAGGGCAGCTTCTTCAGCTGCATCCCGCGCAGCACGTGCACGATCCGCACCAGCTGCGCGGCGACCGCGTCGGACAGCTCCGGTACCCGGCTGGCCAGAATGCGCCGCTCCAGCTCCTCATCCGGGAAGTCCAGATGCAGATAGAGACAACGCCGCTTGAGTGCTTCGGACAGCTCACGGGTGGCGTTGGAAGTGAGTACCACGAACGGCTTCCGCTCGGCGGTAATGGTGCCCAGCTCCGGCACCGTCACCGCGAAGTCGCTGAGCACCTCCAGCAGCAAGCCCTCGATCTCGACATCGGCCTTATCGGTCTCGTCGATGAGCAACACCGTGGGATCGGTGCGCCGGATCGCGGTCAACAGCGGCCGCGACAGCAGAAACTCTTCGGTGAAGACATCGGCTTTCGTTTCCGCCCAATCGTTCTCGCTGGAAGCCTGGATCCGCAGGATCTGCTTGGCGTGATTCCATTCATAGAGCGCGCGGGCCTCGTCCACACCCTCATAGCACTGCAATCGGACCAGCTCGGCATCCGAAGTCTGCGCGACCGCGCGCGCCAGCTCGGTTTTGCCGACGCCTGCCGGTCCCTCGATCAGCAGCGGCTTGCCCAGCCGATCGGCGAGGAATACCGAGGTGGCGGTGGCCTTATCCGCCAGATAACCGGTACTCGCCAATCGGTCGATCACATCCTGCACCGATTCGAAGACCGGTTCCTGTTCTGTCCTGTCCGACACCACCCGGCACCTTTCCTTCCGAACCCATCTCCACGCTACGGCAGCACCAGGGTGACGCCGTAGCGGCGTCACCCTGGTGGCCCGACCTGTGGATCGAACGACCTGTGGATCAGGCGGGCCGGATCTGGCCCTCGCCCCAGACGATCCACTTCGTCGAGGTCAGCTCCGGCAGGGCCATAGGCCCGCGGGCATGCAGCTTCTGCGTGGAGATGCCGATCTCGGCGCCGAAACCGAACTGTTCACCATCTGTGAAGGCGGTGGAGGCGTTCACCAACACCGCGGCGGCGTCGACCCGGCTGGTGAACTCGCGCGCCGCGGCCAAGTCGCCGGTGACGATGGCCTCGGTGTGGCCGGTGCCCCAGGTATTGATGTGTTCCACCGCCGCATCCAGATCGTCGACCACATCGAGCGCGATGTCCAAGGTGAGGTATTCCTCGCCCCAGTCGGCGTCGGTGGCAGGGACCTGGCCCGGCAGATTTCCGTGGATGGTGACACCGTGCCGCTGCAGCGCCTCGGTGAGCCGGGGCAGCGCGGTATCGGCGATCGCGGCATCGATGAGCAGGGTCTCGGCCGCATTGCACACGCTGGGGCGGCGGGTCTTGGCGTTGATCAGGATCTGCTCGGCCATATCAAGATCAGCGGCGGCGTGCACATAGACATGGCAGTTCCCGGTGCCGGTCTCGATGGTCGGCACCTGTGCGTCGCGGACAACCGCGTTGATCAGTCCGGCGCCACCACGGGGGATGACCACATCGACCAAACCGCGCGCCTGGATCAGATGGATCACGCTGGCGCGGTCCTCGCTCGGCAACAGTTGCACAGAGTCTTCCGGGATACCTTGCGCGGCAAGCGTTTCACGCAGGATAGCGACGAGGGCCGCATTGGAGCGGGCCGCCGAGGAGGAACCACGCAGCAGGGCCGCGTTACCGGACTTGAGCGTGAGTCCGAAGGCGTCGACGGTGACATTCGGCCTGGCCTCGTACACCATGCCGACCACACCGAGCGGAACGCGCACCTGCTTGATCTCCAGGCCGTTCGGCAAGGTGGAGCCGCGGATGATCACACCGACCGGATCGGGCAACCCGGCCACCTGACGCAGCCCGGAGGCGATGCCATCGATCCTGGCCTCGGTCAGCCGCAGCCGGTCCAGCAACGACTCCTCGGTACCTGCGGCCCGTGCCGCGGCGATATCCTCGGCATTCGCCGCGAGTACCTGATCGGCGCCTGCCAGCAGCGCGTCGGCGGCGGCATGCAGCGCGTCGTTCTTCTGCGCGGTGGTCAGCTGCGCCAACGCCCGCGCCGCGATCCGAGCCCTGCGTGCGGCCTGGTGTACCACTTCGCGCAGCTCCGGCTTGGTCGTCGTTCCTACCGTCATGGGTACAGCCTACGCACCGGGTACGGCGCTGTTTCCACCCGCTGCGCGGCGCGGCGACTCGGATGCGCGGCGCGGATTCGGCGACTACCGTCCGGCAGCATGACAGCCGAATCGGACGCCCCGGTGATCGTGGTGCTCGGCAGCATCAACATGGATCTGGTGACCACGACCGCGCGAAGACCCGATCCAGGTGAGACGGTGCTCGGCACGGGTTTCGCCATGGTTCCTGGCGGAAAGGGCGCCAATCAGGTCATCGCGGCGCAGCGATCCGGTGCGGTAACGCAATTCCTCGGGGCGGTCGGTGACGATATGTTCGCCGCGGAGCTACGGAGGGCGCTCACAGACTCCGATGTCGCGGTCGAGCGGCTGCGCACGGTCCCTGGTCCGAGCGGCATCGCCACGATCGTGGTCGACGATGGCGGCGAGAACACCATCATCGTCGTCGGCGGAGCCAACACGCGGCTGACCGAGCTGACCGATGCCGATCTGGCGGCCATCGCGGCAGCCGATATCCTGTTATGCCAGTTGGAGATCCCGATCGACACGGTGGCCACCGCGGCGCGGCACGCCCGCGCTCACGACACGACGGTCTTGCTGAACCCCTCCCCGGTCCGCTGTTTGCCCGCCGAGTTATGGGCCGATATCGATGTGGCCGTGCTGAATTCAGGTGAAGCCGAACAGCTGGGTGCCGATCTTACCCCGGTTCCGCATGTGGTCGTCACCCGTGGTGCGGCGGGCGCCACCTATCGCGGACCCGGCGACATACAGTTGTCACGCCCCAGCCCACACGTGGACGTCATCGACACCACCGGAGCGGGCGACGCCTTCACCGGCGCACTGGCCGCCGCCTGGCGGCGCGGGCCACAATGGGCTCTGAACTGGGCTTGCACCGCGGGATCCCTGGCAACAACCCGGCTGGGAGCGAGCAGCGCGATCCCCACAGGGGAAGAGATCGCCGCCGTCATGAGCGCTGAGTAGCAATAAGCGATTACCGAGTGGCAACCAGCGCTGCTTCGACCTGGAGCGGGCCAGAGCCGTTTATCGTCATGCACATGGCCACCGCGCCGGACCGCATTCCCGCCGAGGTCGACACCAAGGCGCTGATCGACGAGTTCGACGCAGCCATGGTCGCGCTGACCTTCGTCGACAACGCCGGTATCACACGAATGAGGGCGGTGCCCACGCCGCGGCTTCCCCATGCGGCTCGGTTCGGCGGCGGCGTTTCGCGCACCGACCACCGGTGCCACGGTATCGACAGCGGCACAGCCGAGCGCGGCTACCGCGCTGGGTTCGGCCACGACACCGGTTGATCGGGCGCCGTCGCCGATCGATATTCGAGTGCGTCGAGTGCCCTCGATCCCTACCGTTGATGACGAAGACGACAGAGAGGATCGAGACCATGTTTCCCGTCGAGCTGCGCGGCACCGAGGCGCAGACGCTGATGTGGGCCCCCGAGCAGGAGATCGAGCAGACCACGCTCGAACAGCTGCGTAATATCGCCGCGCTGCCCTGGGTACACGGCGTCCGCGTGCTGCCGGACGTGCACCTCGGCAAAGGAGCCACAGTCGGCTCGGTGATCGCGATGCGTGATGCGGTCTCACCCGCGGCGGTCGGCGTTGACATCGGCTGCGGTATGGAGAGTGTGCGCACCGACCTCACCGCTGCCGATCTGCCGGACAACCTGCGCACCCTGCGGTCACGTATCGAGGCCGCGGTGCCGGTCGGGTTCAAGACCCACCGCGACCCGGTCGACATCACCCGGCTCGGCGCCCAGGTCGCCTGCCTCGGCGCGAGCACAGCGACGCTGCGCACGGGCTGGGCGCGTTTCTGGGACTCCTTCGATACCCTCGATGGTCACGTACAGGCACGAGAGTCCAAGGCGCACAAGCAGATGGGCACGCTCGGTGGTGGTAACCACTTCATCGAGCTCTGCCTGGACCAGGACGACCGGGTATGGATTCTGCTGCATTCCGGTAGCCGGAATATCGGTAAGGAGCTCGCCGAACGGCATATGGCGATCGCGCGGACACTGCCGCACAATGCCGATCTACCCGATCCGGACCTGGCGGTCTTCGTCTCCGGCACACCGCAGATGCAGGCGTACCGACGTGATCTCACCTGGGCACAGGAGTACGCCGCGCGCAATCGCGCAGTCATGCTCGCCCTGGTCTGCCGCGCGGTGAGTACCGAGTTCGCCGGGCGCGCGGTTCGTTTCGAGCAGCCGATCTCCTGCCACCACAACTATGTGGCCGAGGAGCTCATCGATGACGTTCCGATGCTGGTGACGCGCAAAGGCGCCGTACGAGCAGGCGCCGGCGAGCTAGCGTTGATCCCCGGCTCGATGGGTACCCGATCGTATGTCGTTCGCGGCAAAGGGAATCCGGCGTCGTTCCAGTCGGCCTCGCACGGTGCGGGACGACGGATGAGCCGCAATGCGGCCAGGAAGCAGTTCAGCGTCGCCGATCTCGTCGCCCAGACCGAAGGTGTGGAGTCCCGCAAGGACGCGGGCGTGGTGGATGAGATCCCCTCGGCGTACAAGGACATCGATGAGGTGATCGCGGCACAGCGGGATCTGGTCGATGTCGTCGCGACACTGCGCCAGGTGCTCTGCGTCAAGGGATGAACACGATCTGATCGGCTCGGATAGTCGGCTTCGCGCCCGGCGAATCACATACGCCCGGCACGAGGCCGACATTCAGCGTCGCCGCAGTGCGGCGGCGAGCCCGGTACCGATCAGGACGAGTCCGAGCACCAGAGCTAAACCGTTGAGTACCCAATGATGGGCGGCCGAGCGAAGTTCCGGCGACAGTACCGTGGATTGCTCGATCAGGCGCCACGTGTCGTCGGGAAAGAAGATCTGCGCGAGACCTGGCAACAGACCCCACACCAAACCGGCGAGCACCGTGCCAACGGGTGAATAGCCTGCCAGCAGCGCGACCAGCAACAGCAGCAGTGCGCCTCCGAGGATCTGCGCATTCGAGCTCCATCGGTCCTCAGCGGCCCCGAGGATCACCCATTGCCTGCTGCCGAGGCCGCCATTGGCTACCAGACCGATTCCGATCGGCGTCACCACCAGGCCGATGAGTGCGCCGAATACGGTGCGGGGGAAGTGTCCACTGGTACGGAACTCCGCACCTGGCGGCACCCAACCCGCCTGCGGTTGGTAGTGGCTCGACATAGCTGCCTCCTGCACGAAACCTGGACCGGGATACTACCGACTCTATTGTCCGGCTTCGACAGTGTTTTCACGGAGCATGTCGCCCGGTATCGAACGATATCGCCGACGTAGATTTCCCAGCGGTCTCCTGGATACCATTGGTTATGCCTTGGCGGCCCTCGTTCCTCCTCCCCGCGGCGGACCCCGCCCCGGTAGCCGATCCGCCGGAGATCCGTGGCGTGCGCAGATCATTCGTCACCGCACGCGATGTCCGTTTCCACGTCACCGAGGCCGGGCCTGTGGACGGGCGCCCTGTGCTCGTCCTGCACGGCTGGCCGCAGCATCACTACGCCTACCGTCACCTGCTCGTCGACCCGCCGGACGGGCTGCGGATCATCGCGCCGGACCTGCCAGGATACGGCTGGTCGGGGCCCGCGCCACACCGCTGGGCGAAGGAGGATGTCGCCACGGACCTGCTCGCGCTGCTGGACGCGCTCGGTCTCGAGCGTGTGCTGCTGGCCGGGCACGATTGGGGCGGTTATATCGGCCACCTGCTGGTGCTGCGGGCACCGGAGCGATTCGACGCGCTCTTGGCGCTGAACATCGCCCATCCCTGGCAGACACCGGGTAGTTTCCTTCCGCACGCGTGGCGCATGCTGGCCTATCAACCATCGGTCGCCGCCTTCGGCGAGTACCTGCAGCGGCGGACCCGATTTCTGGAACGGCTGGTCTTCGCCGGTGGCGTCCGCCATCGCGACGCCTTGGGACCGGAGGTGATCCGCAGCTACGCCGACCGCTTCCGCGACCCGATCTGCGCACGCAGCGCGACCGACACCTATCGCACTTTTCTGCTGCGCGAAATGCCACACTCGGCTCGGCACGGGGAACAGCGCCGGGCCCGAGTACCCATCCTGGCCCTCTTCGGCGTCGATGACATCGCGGTCCATCCCGCACTCGCGGCCGAGGCAACGGCTCGAGCCGATGACTATCGCCTCGAGCTGGTCGAGGACTGCGGGCACTTCATCGTCGAGGAGCGACCGGATCTGGTCCGAGCCCGGCTGATCGAGCTGGCCGCGGCGACTACGCGACCCGCCTGAGCGCACAGACCATCGCCCACCTGAGCACACAAACCATCGCGGCGAGCCTGAGTGTGCGGCACCCTCTGGCACGAGTGTGTCGGCAGCCTCGGGCACCATGGAGCGCATGACCACGACGACCGATACCGCGTCGATCGATCTCACCGCCCCGGACCTGCGCGAACACGCCGAACAGCTGTTACGCGAGCTGGCCGGGCCGAGCGCTCGGCTGCGCGCGGACCAATGGACCGCCATCGAGACACTGGTCGTGCGGCGGAGCAGGGCGTTGGTCGTGCAGCGCACCGGATGGGGCAAATCGGCGGTGTACTTCATCGCCGCGGCGTTGCTGCGCGGAGCCGGTCACGGACCGACGGTGATCGTGTCGCCGCTGCTCGCGCTGATGCGTAACCAGGTGGCCGCCGCACAGCGTGCCGGAGTGGTCGCCGCGACCATCAATTCGGGCAATGTCACCGAATGGGACGATATCCACGCGCACGTCGCCGCTGGCCGGGTAGACGTGCTACTGGTCAGTCCGGAGCGGCTGAACAACCCGGACTTCCGCGACCATGTGCTGCCCCGGCTCGCGGCGAACGCGGGGCTGGTGGTGATCGACGAAGCGCATTGCGTATCGGATTGGGGCCACGACTTCCGGCCGGATTACCGGCGTATCCGAACCCTGATCGCCGACCTCGGCTCCGATGTACCGGTACTCGCGACCACAGCGACCGCCAACGACAGAGTGGTCACCGATGTCGCCACCCAGATCGGCACTGATACCACGGTGTTACGTGGCTCGCTGGATCGCGAGTCGCTGCATCTGTCGGTGCTCCGGTTCGGCGATGCCGTGGAACGCACCGCCTGGCTCAGTGATCAGCTACCCGGACTGAGCGGTTCCGGCATCATTTACACCCTCACCGTCGCCGCCGCACACGACTTGGCCGATGTGCTGAACGCGCACGGCCATACCGTCGCCGCCTACACCGGCCAGACCGACCCCGCCGAACGCGAGGCACTGGAAACCGCACTACTGAACAACGAAGTGAAGGCGCTCATCGCCACCTCAGCGCTCGGTATGGGATTCGACAAACCCGACCTCGGGTTCGTGGTGCATATCGGCGCGCCCTCCTCCCCCATCGCCTACTACCAGCAAGTAGGACGTGCCGGGCGCGGCAGCGCGCGCGCCGAGGTCATTCTGCTGCCCGGTCTGGAGGACACTCGGATCTGGAGCTACTTCGCCTCCGTCGCGTTTCCGCCCGAACACCTGGTACACGCGGTGCTAGAAGCATTGGCCCCAGGTCCATCCGGCGCTGAACGCGTACTGTCCACCGCGGCACTGGAACCCATGGTCGAGCTGAACCGCTCCCGGCTGGAGATGGTGCTGAAAGTCCTCGATGTGGACGGTGCGGTGCGCCGGGTCCGCGGCGGCTGGATCGCCACCGGTCGCCCCTGGACCTACGACACCGAACGCTACGAACGCCTGTCTGCCGCTCGTAAGGCCGAACAGCAGGCCATGCTCGACTATCAGGCCACCTCCAGTTGTCGGATGGAGTTCCTCCGGCGCCAACTCGACGACCCAGGGCTACCCGCCGATCCAACGGATTCGCTCGGCTGTGGTCGCTGTGACAACTGCACCGGCACCCGCCCCGACCCAGCAGTCGCCGCCGACACCATCGCCGCGACAAGAGCTCGTCTCGACCGTCCCGGCATCGATATCGCGCCGCGCAAACAGTGGCCGACCGGGATGTCGAAACTCGGAGTTCCCCTGTCCGGCAAGATCACCACAGGCGCACAGCCAGGTCGGGTACTCGGCAGGCTGACCGACCTCGGCTGGGGGCAGCGGCTGCGTGCCCTGCTCGACGGACCGGACACCCCCGTCCCCGACGATATCTTCGATGCGTGCCTCGACGTGCTACGTGAATGGGATTGGGCGGTCCGTCCCACAGCGGTGCTCGCGCTGGAGTCCGCACGCCATCCCGTGCTCACCACCACCCTCGCCGCCCGGCTCGCCACAGTCGGACGCTTACGCGACCTCGGCACGCTACGCTCCCGACCGGGCAGGCCACCGATCTCCGCGGCGAATTCCGCGCATCGCGTCGCGGGCCTGTTCGACTCATGGGAGGTTCCAGATCTCTCCACCGTGCCGGGGCCGATCCTGCTGGTGGACACAGTCACCGATACCGGCTGGACATTCACCGTCGCCGCCCACACGCTGCGCACCGCCGGCGCCGCGGCCATCCTGCCGTTCGCATTGGCCACGCCGACGTGACCGCACGCAGTGACCGGGATGACGCCTGCGGGATGATGTCAGGCGCCGCGCTCAGAGGCTGAGCGTCGCCCGCAACCGTGCGTCGAGGGATTCCGTCTCGACCGGGCTCAGCATGCCGCGATATTCGGTCAGCCAGGGACGATAAGCGCGATACAGTTCGAGCGCGTCGGCCCAGCCGTGCTCGGTCCTTGTGGCCAGCACATGGCCGGGGTCGTGTTCACGCAGCGGGATGACATGCAGCCAGCGATACCGTGCGGTGATCATCGCGGAATCGGACACCAACACCACCGTCATACGACGTGGGAACGGCGTGCCATCACTGAGCGTCGGTGCGTAGCGCCAGATCTCACCACGCCTCATGCCGTGCCGTGCGCATCGTCGTCTTCGGCGGCCTGAGTGAGCGTTATGTCCTCGTAGGCGGCAGCCAGCTCGGCCTGCTCATCGATGATCAGCGCGCTCAGACTGTCGTGCACCAACGCGGTGCGCAGTGCGGCGTTGATCACCGAGGAGACGCTGCGCTGCCTGTGATCGGCGACCTCCCTTGCCCATTGGGCTACCTGAGGGTCCAATGTGATGGTCACCCGAGTCGCCTTGCCCATACCTGCATACATACCAGAGCGAGATAACGGCTGGAGCCCCTACGGCATACTCTCGTCGCTACTGCGGTGCTACGTTGACAGCGGCGGTCCAACCGCTGTTCAGCTGCGCCAGCCCTGTCCATCGCGTCGAAGGAGATCTGTCCGTGAGCCGAGCGGCCGTGCCGATCGCGATCGGCCCCACCGACCCTCCTTCGATCCTGCTGGAGAAAGCGGTGTTGGAGGCAGGCGCGGTCATCACCGAGCTCGACGAGGCACGCGGGCTGATCTGGGTCGGCGGCCCCAGCGAGTTCCCTGGCACCCTTCCCACCACAGTGGAATGGGTCCAGCTCCCGGCCGCCGGCGTCGAGGATTGGTTCGCAGCCGATATATTCGCCGAACATCCCGGTGTTGTCTTCACTTCCGCCGCAGGAGCTTTCGCAGCCAGTGTGGCCGAACACGCACTCATGCTGCTCCTCGCGGGTATCCGCTACCTGCCCGAGCACCTACGCGCGACGGGTTGGCGGCAACAGGACTTCTTTCCGTACGTCGGCACACTGCGCGGTAAAACGGTGACCATCGTCGGCGCGGGCGGCATCGGCCGCGCGCTGATCCCGATGTTGCTCCCACTCGGCGCGCATATCATCGCGGTGAACCGCAGCGGGCGACCGGTCAGCGGCCCCGGTATCCCGGAGACCGTGGAAACGATCCCCTCCGTCCATCTCGGCCGGATCTGGCCGCACACCGACCATGTGATCATCGCCGCGCCCGCCACGCCCGCCACCAGACATCTCATCGGCCCGGACGAACTCGCCCGGCTCAAACCATCGTCCTGGATCATCAATGTGGCCCGCGGCAGCTTGATCGACACCGACGCGCTGGTAGCGGCGCTGGCATCGGGCGCGATCGGCGGCGCGGGACTCGATGTCACCGATCCCGAGCCCCTCCCGGATGGCCACCCACTGTGGTCGCTACCCAATGCCATTGTCACGCCACATGATTCGAATCCACCGCAATTGCGCCTCGCGGCATTCGCCGATCATGTCGCCGCGAATGTCCTGCGGTTCAGCACCGGACAAGAGCTCTTGGCTCCGATCGATCCCGCACGCGGCTACTGATCGAGGCTCGCCACCCGCGCACCCCGATTCCGCGCATCCGCCCCCATCGGCATCGGCGGACACCGAAAGGATGCGAAGACTTGATCAGCCTTCTATTGATGAACCATTGACAACTGGCACATTACTGACTGATTCTCAATAGATGACAGGGTCGCCGCGGACCTCGGTCCTCGGCGTTCCCATCACACTCTCGGCACGCACCACCCGCGGACCGCGCCGTCAGCTTCTTGTGTGCCAATGGCCATCTCCGGCGCGGAAAGGCGATCTGAGATGTTCGGATCGGACAGACTACTGGGCAGGTCCCGACGCACCTATGGCGCGCACGCCGTGGTCACCGGCGCGGGTAGCGGCATCGGGCGCGCGTTCGCCCTGGAGATCGCCGCCCGTGGCGGCCATGTGCTCTGCGCGGATATCGATGCGGAACGCGCCGACGAGACGGTCGCTCTCATCGAACGCACCCGGCCTGGCGTCGCCCACACCTTCCACTGCGATGTGGCCAGGCACGAAGACCTGAAATTGCTCGCTCATGCCACCGAGGCACTCTTCGAGCTCCCGGTCGACCTGGTGATCAATAACGCTGGTGTCGGCGTCGGTGGCACACCGGTGGGTCATATCGGATTCGACAACTGGCAGTGGACCCTTGATATCAATCTGCGGGGCGTGGTCCATGGCTGCGAGGTATTCACCCCGCGATTGCGTGCGGCAGGGCGCGGCGGCATCATCAACGTCTCCTCTGCCGCCGGATTCGCCGCCGCACCCTCGATGGCCGCCTACAACGTGTCCAAGGCAGGTGTGTTGGCCCTATCGGAAACTATGGCCGCGGAGCTGAGCGGCACCGGTGTCGTGGTCACCGTGGTGTGCCCGACCTTCGTCCAGACGAATGTCGCACGCGACGGCCGGATCACCGAGGAATCGGCGCAGCTGGCCGACTTCCTCATGCGCTGGATCGGTTCCTCACCCGCGCGCATTGCCCGCACCGCCCTCGACTCGCACGACCGCGGGCAGCTCTATGCGCTGCCCCAGCTGGACGCACAGCTGGTCTGGCTGCTCAAGCGGCACTTCCCCGCGCGGTACACCTATGCCTTGGGATTGCTGAAAAAACTACTGCCCCATGCGGACTCCAGCACTACCGGGAACACCTCGGCCGCCACGAGGACAGGGAGCTGACATGGCTATCACAATGGACTTCGACGATATGCTGCGCAAGATCAAAGACCGCCAGTGGGCACTTGCCGATATCGATTGGCAGGCGCCGGGCGCCGAGCTGATCAGCCCCGAACTACATGCCAAACTGGCACCGTTCATGGCCGACCTGGTGTGGATCGAGAACGTCGGGGCGCGCGGTTTCGCCGCGATGGCGAAAAAGGCGCCGAATGCGACCCTGCGCGAGATCTACCGCTACTTCCACGCCGAGGAACAACGGCATGCCAATGCGGAACTGGCCCTGATGCACCGGTGGGGCATGCTCGACGGCGATGAGATCCCGCGACCGAATGTGAATGTGGCACTGGTGATCGACTTCCTGGACAGATACTCCGACGATATGTCCCTGTCGTTTCTCGGTACCGTGATCCCGATGCTGGAGGTCACGCTGGACGGGGCGCTGATCAAGTTCATCATGGACGAGATCGAGGATCCGATCTGCCAGGAGACCTTCAAGAAGATCAATGCCGACGAATCTCGCCATCTGGCAGTCGATTTCGCGGTGATGGATCTACTCGGGCACGCGCGGACGCGGAAACTGCTCATCGACCTGGTCGGCGGCTGGGCCAAACCCTCATTGCTCATCGGCGTACTGAGCTATATCCCGCTGCTGAACAAGATGCGCGACAATATCGTCGCGATGGGTGTGGACGAGGAAAAGCTGTACACCGCGCTCAAGCGATACGCCGGGGTCGGTGAACGCAGTGAGTTCGCTCGCAGGCTCCCGATGTACCAGATCGTCAAGCTGCACGGCAGCTGGGTCATCAACCGTCACCATCCCTACCACCTCCTCGCCGACGCATTGGTGCGGATCACCGGCCTGGTCCCGAAAGCGACACTGCGCCGTAATCCGACCTGGTCGAGGGAGCTGACCCATAAACCGGCCGCATAGCGGGGGAACCACATGAGCACACACACCCTCGATGTCGCTGTCATCGGCGGCGGATTCGCCGGAATCGGCACGGCTATCCGCCTGAAGCAGCGCGGGATAGATAATTTCGCGATCCTGGAGCGCGGCCGCACTCTGGGCGGCACTTGGCGGGACAACACCTATCCCGGTGCCGCATGTGATATTCCGTCCCGGCTGTATTCCTACAGTTTCGCACCGAACCCGGAGTGGTCACATATCTACTCCGGCAGCAACGAGATCCTCGGCTATATCGAAGCCGTAGCCACCGAATTCCACCTGCACCAACACATTCGATTCGAGCACACGGTCGATGGCCTCGTATTCGATGAACAAGCGGGGCGCTGGGAGATCACGGTCGAGGGGCACCGCGACGCGCTCCTCGCACGCACCGTGGTGCTGGCATCGGGGCCGCTGGCGAAGCCGGGACTCCCCGATATCCGCGGTATCGAGACCTACCGAGGCCACACCATCCACAGTGCGCGGTGGGATCACGACTACGATTTCACCGGCAAACGAGTCGCGGTCATCGGCACCGGAGCCAGTGCCGTGCAGATCATTCCCGAGCTGGTCGACAAGGCCGCCGCGGTCAAGGTGTTCCAACGCACCCCCGGCTGGGTGCTGCCGAGAATCAACCCGCATACCCCCGGTCTCCTCAAAGAGCTCTACCGCAGGGCGCCCGTCACCGAACGGTTGGCTCGGCGCGCCTGGTTCTACGGGCACGAGTCGGTCGCACTCGGGGTGGTCTGGAACACCCCACTGACCCGAGTGGTCGAACTGGTCGGCAAGGCACAGCTGCGCAGACAGGTCGAAGATCCCTGGCTGCGCCGCCAGCTCACCCCGGAATTCCGGGCAGGCTGCAAACGCCTGCTGCTGAGCGACGACTACTACCCAGCCCTCCAGCGCGATAACTGCACGCTGATCACCTGGCCCATCGCCAGGATCTCCGAGCAGGGCATCCGTACCGCGGAAGGTATCGAGCACCAAGCGGATTGCCTCATCTTCGCGACCGGATTCGAAGTGCCCAAGACCGGAACACCCATACCGGTGATCGGTCGAGACGGACGGATTCTCGCCGAGGAGTGGGCGAATGGGGCCTACGCCTACAAGAGCATCACGGTGGCGGGATACCCCAACCTGTTCCTCACCTTCGGACCCAACTCCGGACCTGGACACAATTCGGCGCTGGTGTATCTGGAGGCGCAGATCGATTACCTGGTCGACGCCATTCGCACGATCCTCGACCTGGATCTGCTGATGCTCGATGTCCGGCGGGATCGACAGGACCGCTACAACACCGCCATTCAGCGCAGGCTCGCCGCCACGACCTGGAACTCGGGATGCCGCAGCTGGTATCTCACCGAAGACGGATTCAACCCGACCATGTATCCGGGGTTCGCCACGCAATACCGCCGCCAGCTGCGGACCGTCGATCTGGACGACTACCTCGTGGTCGAGTCGCCCGCCGACCGGCGGCAACCACAGCTCCCCTCGCTCGTCGGCTACTGACCCCAGGAATTCACCGGCATCGGAATCATCTGTGCGGCAAAGGAAAGACCTATCTCATCCACCGTGCCATAAGGACAGACGAAAAGCGGAGGCCAGGGACCAGGTATGCAGGCGATAGAATGCGATCCGCGGGAATTCAGCCACGTACCGCCGCTCCGACAATGCCGCGGTGAGCGAAGGAGGTGAGGTCGACGCCGGAGTACCGGATCGATGACCTCGCGCGCGCCGCGGGCACCACCACTCGCAATGTGCGCGCCTATCAGGAACGCGGACTGCTGCCACCGCCGGTCGGCAAGGACGGCAGGGCCAGCATCTACGCCGACGCGCATTTGGAGCGCCTGCGCCTGATCGACGCACTGCTACAGCGCGGCTTCACCACCGCGCATATCGCCGACTTCATCACCAGCTGGGAGACCGGTAAAGACCTGACCGAGATACTCGGTCTGCAACATGCCGTGACAGCCGCCTGGGCCAAGGACGAAGCCTTCGAAGTACCGCGCGAGCTGATCGGCACCATACTCGGCGCCGAGGCCGATGAACTGGTCGAGCGGCTGCACGAGATGAAGCTGATCCGGTTCGAGGGCGATACCGTGGTGTTCACCGAGACCCAACTGCTCACCACGTTCACCGAGCTACACGAATACGGTCTGGAATTGCGCACGCTCATCGAGATCTACGCCGCGGTGGCCGAGCGGATCGATGACATCACGCACATTATGATCACCGCCGCCGAACAACACATCATCGATGCGCACGGACCCGGCTGGCTGCCGGAAACCAGCAGCGAGATCACCGAAACCACCATGATGCTGAACAAAATGCGCGAGCTTGCGGTCGCCTCGGTACACGCCACGCTGGCCCGTTCCCTTGACGTCACGCTGCGGCGCGAACTCGGCGACTATCTGGCCACGGCCGCGGACCGGGAGCGTACCGAATCCAGTCCGGAGCCCTGAGCCTGCTGCGCATCCCGGCGGGTTCCCGCCGGTGTTCTCGGCAATGGCGCTCGCAGGCATAACCACGGCAGCACCACCCGGCCGACACGCACAATCCGATATGCCCGCTTCGGCGTACATCAGCTCCGGCACGACGTACCCTCTCTAACAGTCGTGACGTATTTCTCAGTCGACACAAAGTCCCAGCTCTGGCTCGAGCCGACCTTCGTCCCTCCGACAGATGGAGTCGCTGTGCTGTCCGATCGAATGAGAATCCCTCCCCTGCCGCTGGTCCAGACCGTCGAATCGATCCGCAATCTGCTGGCCACGGCGTATCGCAGACTGGTGCCAGGGCATGTCGCGCTGATGGAGCTGATCACCGCCGGATGGATCACGCAGGCGATCCACGCCGCCGCCGAGCTCGGTATCGCCGATGAGCTCACCGACGGACCCCGGTCGAATGCGGAACTCGCGGCCGCGGTCGACGCGGACGCCGATGCCCTTCAGCGGCTGCTGCGACTGCTGATCAGCTACGGCATCTTCACCAAGCAACGCGACGGCAGATACGCGCTGACACCGATGGCGGAGGCGCTACGCCGCGACTCACCGGTATCACTACGCGACGCGGTGCTGCTCTTCGGCTCGCCCAGCCACCGCAACCACTGGTCGTACCTGGTCGAGGCCGTCCGCTCTGGTGAACCTGTCCCCGAGAAGCTGCACGGTATGCCGTTCTTCGAATACCTGCAGCGCGACCGGGACTTCGGCGAATGCTACGACCGCGCGATGAGCAGCATGAACGCCTTCGCGCTGGAGCCGATACTGGCAGCTTACGATTTCGGCCGCTACGAGACCATCGCCGATATCGCGGGCGGCGAGGGCACGCTGCTCACCGAGATCCTGCGGCGCGCGCCGCGGTCGCAAGGCATTCTGTTCGACCTGCCCGATGTCATCGCTTCCGCACCCGATCGTTTGGCCGAGCTCGGACTCGCCGACCGCTGCACCGTCGAAAGCGGATCATTCTTCGACAGCGTGCCCAAGGGCTGCGACGCGTACCTCCTCAAACACATCCTGCACGACTGGGACGAGCACGACGCGGGGCGCATCCTGGACACGGTGCGCGCCGCCATGGAGCCGAGTGCCCGGTTACTGATCATCGAAATGGTCCTGCCGGAACACGCGGGCCTACACCCGGGCAAGTTCATCGATCTGGAAATGCTGGTGCAGGTCAGCGGTAGAGAACGAACCGAAGACGAATACCGCCTGCTCCTTGCCCGTCATGGGTTCACACTGACCAGGCGGGTGCCGACAGTCTCCCCGGAGAACATCCTGGAAGCTCGGGTGAGCTGAACCGAATGCCCGCGTGGTCGCCGCCGGCCTACGCGCGACCACACCTGCATCGGCACAACCCTGTCCGCCCGCTCTCGTAACGCGGTATCCGCTACTTCGGTCGTCCCGCGAAGTGGGCGACGTCGCTGCTCGACGTACTGGCTTATGGAGTCGCTGTGATATTCGATCGAATGAGAATTCCTCCCCTGCCGCTGGTCCAGACCGTCGAATCGATCCGCAATCTGCTGGCCACGGCGTATCGCAGACTGGTGCCAGGGCATGTCGCGCTGATGGAGCTGATCACCGCCGGATGGATCACGCAGGCGATCCACGCCGCCGCCGAGCTCGGTATCGCCGATGAGCTCACCGACGGACCCCGGTCGAATGCGGAACTCGCGGCCGCGGTCGACGCGGACGCCGATGCCCTTCAGCGGCTGCTGCGACTGCTGATCAGCTACGGCATCTTCACCAAGCAACGCGACGGCAGATACGCGCTGACACCGATGGCGGAGGCGCTACGCCGCGACTCACCGATATCACTACGCGACTTCGCGCTGTTCATCGGTTCGTCCGTGCACCGCAATCGCTGGTCGCATCTCGTCGACGCGGTACGCACAGGCGAACCCGTCGGTGAGAGGCTGGACGGGGTGCCGTTCTTCGAGTACATGCGTCGTGACCCCGAATTCGGTGACCTGTTCGACCACGCGATGACCAGTGTCGGCACCATGGAGATGGAACCATTGCTCGCGGCCTATGACTTCGGTCGTTACGAAACCCTCGTCGACGTGGGTGGCGGCAAGGGCTCGATGATCATCGAGATCCTGCGCCGTGCCCCCGGATCGCGAGGAATCCTGTTCGACCTGCCCGATGTGGTGGCCGCGGTACCCGACCGGCTCGCCGAAATCGGCTTGGCCGACCGCTGCACCGTCGCGACGGGATCGTTCTTCGACAGCATCCCCGAAGGGGGCGACGCCTACCTGCTCAAGCGCATCGTGCACGACTGGGCCGAGCCGGAGGCCGAGCGCATCCTGAGCGCACTGCGCGCCGCCATGCACCCCGATGCCCGGTTATTGATCATCGAAATGGTCGTCCCCGAGCACACCGCTCCACACCCGAGCAAGGCCATCGACCTCGAGATGCTTGTCCACCCCGGCGGCCGGGAACGAACCGAGTCCGAGTACCGGGAATTCCTCGCTCGACACGGCTTCACCCTGATCGAACGGGTACCTACCGTAGCCTCCCTGGACATACTCGAGGCCAGGCTCAGCTGAACCACGACCAACGGATGACCGGATCGCGGCTTACTACAGCATCGCGACGGTCACGACGAACGCAGCGGTCGCGACCCCAACGGCACTATCGGACACACATGTCACGCGCATCGGCGTGCCCACTGGTGTCCGCTTCGACTCGAAACCGCTGTAGCGACCGAATACCGGCCCGGATTGTGCCGATGGAACGTAGAAACCGAGACACTCGGCCTCCAAGACCGACAACCCCTCACCACTGTGGCAGAGAGCCGCGGCATCGGTAACACCCCGGTCGACATAACAGCCGGTCGGTACGGCCCCGGCCGGCCCAGCGGCAGCGAGGACGAGTCCCCCTGCCACAACGGGCAGACCGGCTCCGCCGCATACTCGCACCATCATCCTGTGCACCGCCACCCCTTTCTCGGTACATCGCGCCCATACCTGGTCGTTGTTGCCGGAAGGGCAGCTCCGCCGCACTCACGGCCCTGACCCTTCCAGGTATTCCACCAGAAACAGCGGCATCGATCGAGTGCGACACCACAGCACGACAATGCCGCTTCGCCAGGTCCGCCAACCGAATCGGCGAACTGCAGGCACAGCACATACCGCTCCACGACATCGAACCCCGATCCTGGCCGTACTCATCGGCTCACTTCAGTATCGGGCCGAAAGCGCTAGGCTGACAACAACATCAGCGAATTCGTCGAAGAGGTGATTCGACCGTGGATTGGACATTCACCCCAGATGAATTCGCTCATATCTGGTGTGAGACCGGCAGTGATCGCCTTCCTTTCCCACTGCGCGTCATAGCGACACCCGGCACCGAGAACGAAGCCGAACAGCTTCGCATAACGCTCGCCGAGCGGCTGCCAGCGCGATCCGATCCCGATCTGTCGGCGTGCCTGCGCATCCTGGCCGAACCACACACCAGGATCGTGGTCGTCGGCGGTACCAACCAACCTGGCAACGAACTACGACTGCTGGCCGCCTGCGTCTACGACCATGCTGTGCTCGCGGTACAGCGACCGGGAACAACCCCGGATTTCGGTGGTCACGTAGATATTTCGATCGGCCACAGTGCCAAGCTCGGCAAGCGGATCGCGGCACTGTTGCCACCCGCCCCACCGGGCACCGAACCCGCTCGGGTCGCCTCCGACGACGCGGTGCGCGATGAGCAGGCCGTCGCGGCGCCGCGCTCGGTCGCGGCGCGGATCCGCAGATTGCTGCTCGCTCCGCATACCGCGGAAGGACATATCCGCATCGAAATGCGGTTGGATCGGCCTGCCCAACCACCGCCGATCCACTACACCTGGATCGATGTGAACGACGACGGCCGCTATCTGATCAGGGCAGGCGGTGAAGTTCACATCACCCCGGCCTCGCCCGAACAGATCGCTGTCCAATTGCAGAAACGCATTCCTGGATAAGCCGGTCGCAGTACCGGTGCCGGACCGGATGATGTTGTCACCGCACCCTTTCTGGTTAACCCCGACCTGGCGCCCGCTTCCGGTTAGTCTGAGCCATATCGACCGACCTCAGGGGTAAGCGATGACGATCGAGACCAGCCGAGCCGATATCGCCCGATTCAAACAAGCAGCGCAGGCCGGGCGCATCCAATTCGATCCGGCGGCAGCGCGCAGGTGCGCCGAAATGTATCACCTGCAGGCCGATCGGCTGCTCTACCTGCAACAGCGTTTGGAATCCGCCGAAGAACTCGACGGATTCGGCGAGTTCGTCTCCGCACAGCAGTTACAAGCGGGTTTCCGGCATAAGGCCAAGGACGCGGCAGCCCTGCTCGACCACTACATAGCGGCGGCCTACCAGCTGCAGGAAGCATTCCTGATCAGCGGCGGCCTCCTCGAAGAAGCCGACGCCGCCGGTGCCGCCGCCCTGCGCGCCATCGAGACGAGGCTGTCGCGATGACCGGCTTCGATCCCACCTACATCAGCTCGATGGAACATTTCGAATCGCTACGTCATGAAGAGATCTACGCCAAAGCACAACAGATCGATGCCGCGCAGATAGTGTGCGCCGCGACGACCTGGCTGGAGGTGGCCGCAGCACTCACCACCTCGTTCCCGCTCACTCGCGCTGCCGTGGAACGTGTCATGAACTCGATGGAATGGGAAGGAGCCACCGCGGACGCCGCCGAGGCGGGAACTCGCGGCTTCGCGGCATCGATCGACGAGCTGGCCGCAGTGCTCGACCAGGTCGGTGCCCGACTCGGCGGGGTCGCCGCGGCTGCCGAAGCAGTGAAAGTAGCGGTGGCACCACCCGGTGGCACCGGACCGGTCGGCACGATCGCGCGAATCCTGGAGGCCGCGCAGGTCATCGATGCGCAGATGGCGCGGGAAGCGCTCCGTCAAGAGGCAGTGCTGGCGATGAACATGATCTACAAGCCTGCCTACACCGCGGCGGGAACCGGCGTCCCTGCCCTGCCCGCCCCACCCGGCACGCCATCGGCAACGCCCCCATCGCAACCGATCAGCCCCAGCGGACCAGCACATCCGCTCCCTGAACCGGAGTGTCCGGATATCGAATCAGATTCTGAAACAACGCATTCCGCGCCTTACTCCCCCAAAAGTCCTGCACCACAACCGAACAATCCACTACCGTCGGCACCCGCACCGCAATCCCCGGTACCCGAACCGCAAGCACCCGCACCCGAGCCACCACCACAGAGCAGACAAGCACCGCCCCCCACTCCGACACCAGCACCGTCGAGCCCACCTCCCGCACAGCAGCTTCCAGAGTCCGCACCCTCGACACCACCTCCGGCCCCAGACCAAGCAGAACCCACCGTCCCACTACCCGACCCAGGAGGCCAACCCGGTGTCACCGGCCCGATAGAAGACAACCAGCACCAGCCACCAACGGCGAATCAACCCGGGGTCATCCCTTAGCGAGCGCATCGTCCCGGCACGACACTTCCCGCTTTCGCACCGAAGAACGCTTGCGGTACAAGCGGTCTCGCGCTTCGCGACACACACTCCGATATGGACTACACCTTGACCAGATCGTCGGCGTGGATGACGGGGCGTTGCATCGTGTCGGGTAATTCGGTGGTGGAGCGCCCGAGCATGCTCGCCAGTTCGGTGCTGTCGTATTCGACGACGCCGCGGGCGACAACACGATTATCGGAGGTCACCAGATCGACTACATCACCGCCGTAGAAACGGCCCCGGACGCCGACGATTCCCGCGGCAAGCAGTGATCGACGCCGGTTCGCCACCGCTTGGACCGCGCCGTCATCGATGAGCAGCGCGCCGCGACTGTCGGCCGCGTGCCGGACCCAGAATTTGCGGGCGGACAACCGGACCGGGCGGGCAGCGAACGCGGTGCCGACCGTACCGGTGGTCAGTGCGGTGGCGGCCGAAGACGCGGCGGCCAACAGAACAGGTACGCCCGCGTCGGCCGCCAAACGGGCCGCGGACAATTTGGACGCCATCCCACCGGTACCGAGCGCACCACCGCTGCCAGCGATCACACCGTCCAAATCCGCACTACTGCGGACCTCGGGAATAAGCGTGGCCGCGCCCTTACGTGGGTCGCCGTCGTAGAGGCCGGCCACATCGGACAGCAGCACGAGGGCATCGGCGCCGACCAGATGCGCGACCAGCGCCGCGAGCCGGTCGTTATCGCCGAAACGGATCTCTTCCGTCGCGACAGTGTCATTTTCGTTCACCACCGCGATCGCACCGAGTGAACGCAGGCGATCCAGTGTGCGCTGCGCGTTGCGGTGGTGCTCACGGCGGGCGAAGTCGTCGGCGCTCAGCAGCACCTGCCCGACCGTACGACCGTACCGGGCGAACGACGTTCCCCAGGCATGGGCGAGAGCCAGCTGACCGACACTCGCAGCAGCCTGCTTGGTAGCCAGATCACGTGGACGGCTACTCAGCCCGAGCGGCGCGATCCCCGCGCCGATCGCTCCCGAGGACACCACGACCACATCCGAGCCCGCACGCATGCGCGCCTCGACCGCGTCCGCGAGCTGATCCAGTCGCGCGGTATCCAAACCGCCCTTCAGACTGGTCAAAGCGGACGAGCCGATCTTGACCACGACGCGTCGCGCCGAGGAAATCGCCTGCCGGGCCGCGCTGGAGCCGAGAGAATCCGCTTCCGCGGTAATCGAATTCACCTGCATGCCCACCCAACTCCCTGCAGCACGAACAGAACCATAGTAGCCGGGCCGGATACCAGGACCGAAGCGCACGATCCAGCCCACCGAGCGGGCCCACACCGTGGCACCGGAGCTGCTCGATCGCCGAACACCCGCTATTGCCTATCTTCTCGATCTTCTCGGTCTTCGGCCACCAGTCCGCGCCGCACCCGAGAAGCGTGCTTGCGTTCGGCCGCACTCACCCGATCGGACTGCTCCAACCGGATATCGGTACCACGCCCGGTAGGCACCATGTCGATCCCCGCTGAGATCTGTGGCTCCCACTCGAAAGTAACCTCACCGATCGTGACCGGCGCTCCTGGTTCGGCACCGAGTCGCACCAGCTCGTCCTCGACCCCGAGCCGGGCAAGGCGGTCGGCCAGATAGCCGACGGCCTCGTCGTTGTCGAATTGAGTCTGCCGCACCCAGCGCTCGGGCCGGGGACCGCGGACAAGGAAGCCGCCTGGCTCAGTCGGGTCGGCGACCACGCTGAATCCGGCCTCGTCCACCGCGATCGGACGGATGACCGGGCGCTTGGGCGCCGCCTTCGGATGCTCCTCGCGGTACCTGCGCACCAGATCGGCGAGGGCGAAGGTCAAGGTGCGCAGGCCGGCCCGGCTCACCGCGGAGATCTCGAACACCGGCCAGCCCCGCTCGGTGAATTCCGGGGTTACCATCTCGGCCAGCTCGGCGGCATCGGGTACGTCGATCTTGTTCAAGATCACCACCCGTGGGCGCTCGGCCAGATCACCGAGTCCGGCGTCGGCACTCAGCGCCGGAGTATAGGAGGCGAGTTCGGCCTCCAGCGCATCCACATCGGATACCGGATCACGACCGGGCTCCAAGGTGGCACAGTCCACCACATGGGCGAGCACCGCGCAGCGCTCCAGATGCCGCAGAAAGTCCAGTCCCAGTCCCCGGCCCTCGCTCGCACCGGGGATCAAACCGGGCACGTCGGCGACGGTGAACGTGGTATCGCCGCTGGCGACTACACCGAGATTGGGCACCAGTGTGGTGAACGGGTAGTCCGCGATCTTCGGCTTGGCCGCCGACAGCACCGAGACCAGCGACGACTTACCCGCCGAAGGGAAACCGACAAGCCCGACATCGGCGACCGATTTCAGCTCCAGCACCAGTTCGAGCTCTTCACCGTCAGAACCGAGCAGTGCGAAACCCGGTGCTTTGCGTGCCTTCGAAGCCAGCGCTGCGTTGCCGAGACCACCGCGCCCACCGCGGGCGACGATGAAGCGGTTACCCGCACCGACCAGATCGACGAGCACCGCACCGTCGTTGTCGAGCACCATGGTGCCGTCCGGCACTTTCAGCACGAGTTCGGCACCCCGCTTACCGTCCCGGTGGCCACCCTCCCCTGGCTTGCCGTTGCCCGCCTTGGCGTGCGGATGGAAATGGAAATCCAGCAGAGTGTGCACATTGGGATCGACCTCGAGGATGACGTCTCCGCCATGACCACCGTTGCCGCCGTCAGGACCACCGAGTGGCTTGAACTTCTCGCGATGCACCGAAGCGCACCCGTGGCCGCCTTTACCCGCACGCACATGCAGTACGACACGGTCGATGAACTTGGACATACGCCGGATCATCCTCCTTCAGGACTGGTCGTACTCGGCAGCCAGTTGTTCGGAAACACGAAAACGGGCCAGGGTTTCGAGACCCTGACCCGCTCTTTGTTGCCCGGAAGTGGTTAGGCGGTCAGGCCTGAACCGGCTCCGGAACCACGATGTTGACGGTCTTGCGTCCACGCTTGGTGCCGAACTCGACCGCGCCCGCCGCCAAGGCGAACAGGGTGTCGTCGCCGCCACGGCCGACGTTCACGCCGGGGTGGAAGTGAGTGCCGCGCTGCCGCACCAGGATCTCGCCCGACTTGACCGTCTGGCCGCCGAAGCGCTTGACGCCGAGTCGCTGGGCGTTGGAATCGCGTCCGTTCCTGGAACTGGACGCACCCTTCTTGTGTGCCATGGCTGGTTCTCCTCGGGGTGTCTTACTTGATGCCGGTGACCTTCAGGACCGTCAGCGGCTGACGGTGACCCTGGCGCTTGTGGTAGCCGGTCTTGTTCTTGAACTTGTGGATGCGGATCTTCGGGCCCTTGGTCTGCTCGACCACCTCGGCGGCCACGGAGACCTCGGCCAGCTTCGCGGCATCGGTGGTCAGCTCGGCGCCATCGACGACGAGAACCGGATCCAGCGCCACAGCGGTGCCCGGCGCACCCTCGATCTTCTCGACCTTCACCAGGTCACCGACCGCGACCTTGTACTGCTTTCCGCCGGTCTTGACGATCGCGTACGTTGCCATCGGTCGGCTACCCTTCTTCCTGTAGTGCTCGGCACATGTTCACATGGCAGTTGTTCCGGTCTGATACCACCGGAAGCCGCCATATGACTGGTCTGGTGACGCCACTGCCTCGGTACCCGATAAGCCTCGGTACCTCATGGCTCTCGGTATCCGATGACTCTTTATCGAGCTGTCCAGAACCGGGCCACGAAGACAAACACGTTGTCACCGGGCAGCGACTGTCCAAGATTACAGGACTGATACCGCCACGACCAAACCGGCATCCCGGCGCATACTGTGCCCGCGCCACCGGATACAGCCGTGGCCCCCGCTGGGCGAACCAGCGGGGGCCACGGCTCCGAACCATCCGATCAGTTCGACGTGTCCGGCGCACCCGCGGGCCTGCCGACCGCTCGCCGCCGCGGCCGATTGCGCAGTGGCACCTCCACCGGCTCCGGCTGGGAGTAGTCGAGGGCGGCCGCGGGCACAGGCTCCTCGGCGGACAACACGAACACCGCTCCCGCACTATCGGCGGAAGGCGCGGCGGCCGACCGGGCGACCCGACGGCGCCGGGCAGGCAGGGTGGACGCACCATTGCTCGTCGCCGAAGTACCGGATTCGGCAGCCGGGGCAGGCTCTTTCACCGGTTCCTCCGCGGTCGGCTCGACAGGCTCGGCCCGCTCGGCGGACGCAGTCACCGGCTCCTCGGCAAGCGGCGGTGTCCCGACTCCGCCCGCCTGCTCCGCGCCCGTGTCCCCCTTATCGGCTGGAGCACCGGAATCGGGTTCACCGGCGACCTCGGCCGCGGCAGTCCGTGCGGCCGATGGTTCGGCGACCGCCACCGCAGCGACCTCGTCCGCTGTGTCCACTGCCTGTTGCGTCTGCTCGTCCGCCTCCTCGGACTGGTGCGCGGCCATCGCCAGCGCTACCGGATGGGCCCGCTTGACGGCGGCATCCTCATCGGGGTGCTCGACCGTGGCTGCGGTCCCATTCGATTGCTGCGCCTGTGCCGCCGCCCCTTTGTCCCGGCCACGCCGCCTGCGCGAACCACCTTCCCTTGTCCGTCCCGCGGACTCCTCGCCAGCGCCTGGATCGACCGGATGGGAGTGCACGAGGATGCCGCGACCGTGGCAGTGCTCGCACGTGGTGGAGAAAGCTTCGACCAGTCCGGTACCGAGCTTCTTGCGCGTCATCTGGACCAGCCCCAGCGAGGTGACCTCGGAGACCTGATGCCGGGTGCGGTCACGCCCGAGTGCCTCCGTCAAGCGGCGCAGCACCAAGTCCCGATTGGACTCCAGCACCATATCGATGAAATCGACGACGATCATGCCGCCGAGATCACGCAGCCGCATCTGCCGCACGATCTCCTCGGCCGCCTCCAGGTTGTTCCTGGTGACCGTCTCCTCCAAGTTTCCGCCGCCGGAACCGGTGAACTTACCGGTATTCACATCGATCACGGTCATGGCCTCGGTGCGGTCGATCACCAAGGTGCCACCGGAGGGCAGCCATACCTTGCGATCCATCGCCTTGGCCAGCTGCTCATCGATCCGATAGGTCTCGAACACGTCGACACCGTTGTTCTCATGGCGAGAGACCCGGGCGAGCAGGTCCGGCGCGACCGTGCCGATGTACTTCTCGACCGTGCTCCATGCCCGGCCTCCCTCGATGACCAACCGGGAGAAGTCCTCGTTGAACAAGTCCCGGATGACCTTGACCAGCAGATCGGGCTCCTCGTACAGCACTTTGGGCGCACCGCTGTTCACGCTGGTCTGCTCCTGGATCGTGCGCCAGGTCGCCTGCAGACGTTCCACGTCCCTGGCCAGCTCGGCCTCGCTGACACCTTCGGAAGCGGTGCGAATGATCACACCCGCGTCGGCGGGAACGATATCCCGCAAAATCTCCTTCAGGCGTTTGCGCTCGGTATCGGGCAGTTTGCGGCTGATCCCGGTGGAAGTACCACCGGGCACATAGACGAGGAAGCGACCGGCCAAACTGATCTGTGTGGTCAAGCGGGCGCCCTTGTGCCCGACCGGATCCTTGCTCACCTGGACGAGCACCTGGTCACCCGGCTTGAGCGCTTGCTCGATCTTGCGCTCCTTGCCACCGAGCCCGGCAGCCTCCCAGTTCACCTCACCCGCGTACAGCACCCCATTGCGACCGCGGCCGATATCGACGAACGCCGCCTCCATACTGGGCAATACATTCTGCACCTTGCCCAGGTAGACGTTACCGACCATCGACGCGGAGCCGGTGCTCGTCACGAAGTGCTCCACCAGGACGTCGTCTTCGAGCACCGCGACCTGGGTCGCGGTCGGATGGTCGGGGAAAGATTTCTCCCGTACGACCATGACCCGATCCACCGCCTCACGCCGGGCCAGGAACTCGGACTCGGTCAGGATCGGCGGGCGCCTGCGGCCTGCCTCACGACCGTCACGCCGCCGTTGCCGCTTGGCCTCCAGCCGAGTGGAACCGGTAATGCCTTGCACCTCGTCGGCCGCGGCGCGGCCACGGCTCTTATTACGCGGTTCACGCTCATGCACGACCGTATTCGGCGGATCGTCATCGGCGGCCTCGTTCTCACCGGACTCACCGGCCACCTTGCGGCGCCTGCGGCGCCTGCGACGACGACTCACCCCCTCCGACTCGTCCTCTTCGTTCTCGGCATCAGTAGCGGGCTCGGCGGACTCCGTTGCTTCGGTGGAGTCGGCAGTCGCGGAATCCGCTCGCTCGTCGGTGTCGTCCTCGGATTCCGTGTTCTCGCTATCGGAATCGGGCTGTTGTTCGCCACGACCACGCCCACGTCCGCGACGACCACGACGCCTGCGGCGCGGCTGATCCTCCGCATCACCCTGCTGGTCGGATGATTCGCGCTCGTCCTCGGTGACCCCGGTCTCGGCTTCCGTCTGCTCCGGTGCCGCCTCCTCGCCACGCCGCGCCGCGCGTTCAGCGCGCCGCTGCCTATGTGCTTCCTGGGCGGCCGTGGCGTCCGGTGGCAGGAACAGCGGTGCTTGGACAGCGGCGGCGGATTCGAACACCACCGGGGCGACCGGCTCCGGAGGCTGCTGGGCCGAATGCGTGAACAGTTGCGCCTGCTCAGCCGTCGCATCGGCGATCGGCGCCTGCTGTCCTGGACTCGACGCGTCGGGTGCGGAGAAGAGGACACCGGCGCCAGAGAAGGGTGCCGCGGACTCCGATCGGGTGATTTCCGGTTGTTCGGCTACGGCGGGGGCGGGTTCCTCACCTACCGGTTCCGCAACGGGAGCCTGCGCTACCGAGGTCTCACCCGCAGATTCCGCGGCGGGAGGATCCGGCTGCTCTGCCACAGGCTGCTCGACCGGGGCCGGGGGCTCGACTGTCACCAGGGCGTCACGGACCGACTCCGCGACAGCTCGATCGACGTTCGATTGCGCGCTGCGCGCGTCTGCCCCCATCTCGGCCAGTTTGGCCAGGATGCGCTTGCTCGTTACTCCCAGCAACTTGGCAAGTGCGTGAACTCGGATTCGCTCCGGCAATTGTTCGGCATCCTGTGATGTTGTTCCCAGCGGCTCTTGATCGGCCACGAAGTCTCCTCGGGCCCCCGGGCGCGTCCCTCCTTGCGGAGTGACGCGGCCGACGCGGGGGCACTGTCCGTTCGACTCACGCCCGGTAGGCGCGAGGTCATGTGGTCTCGCCCCGCGTGCCCGGTTATCTCCTTGGTCGTTCGCTATTCGGACTAACTGGTCACGCGGCGCCTGGCTGTATGGCTGAACTCCACGGATCGAGCGCTCATCCAGCGTGCCTATATGAACAGCAGACCCGGATAACCAGGCCTTTTGCTCATGACAGCGATGATCGGCATCGAACCGCAGTATCATCCGGCCGCGCTCGCTACCTCTCGTTCCCGCACTCGCGCGAACAATCGGTACCGAAAGCAGCCGATGTCAGTATCCCACACCGCGCTGCTGACGTCCGCCATCGGCGCTCGGCTACGTCCTGCCCGTGGTTGGGCAGGACAGCGGCAGGCACTCGGTCAGTCCGACGACTCCGGGAACCACAGGGCGATCTCACGCTTGGCCGATTCCGGCGAATCGGACCCGTGCACCAAGTTCTCCTGCGTCTGCATAGCGAAGTCTCCGCGAATACTGCCGGGCACGGCCTTCTCGACCGGATCGGTGCCACCGGCTATCTGCCGGAATGCCGCGATGGCGCGCGGGCCCTCCACGATGGCCGCGACGACCGGTCCCGATGTGATGAAATCGATCAGAGAATCGAAGAACGGCCTCTTGGCGTGCTCGGCATAATGGCTCTCGGCCAGTCTCCTGGATACGTGCTTCAGCTCGAGGGCGACGATTCGCAGGCCCTTGCGCTCGATTCGTGCCAGCACCTCACCGACAAGGCCACGGGCCACACTGTCCGGCTTGATAAGCACCAACGTCTGTTCAGTCACGGCGCACAGCCTATCCGGCGTCGTGTCGCGCCGGATCAGCGGTCGGCGATCCGCGCCACACACCACAGCACGGCGCGCACTGCTACAACGCGGATAGCGCCGAAACCACTCCCGTCATTCGCCTGGTCCACGAGGGCGAACTCAGGAGCGCCGGACACGCTGGCTCGGTAGCAATCCCTTCTCCATCCGGCCGCGCACATCGGCTCGCAACATCACGATGAAGCCCCAGACCAGGGCGAATACCACACCGATGAAACCGATAGACAGATGGATCAGCGCACCGAGCAGTACCAGCACCTGCAATCCCAGGTTGAACGGCAACGCCCAGGACCGCCGCTGCAACCCGGCACCGAGGAACATCACCACCGCGAGAACTACGAGATAGCTACCGGACCACCAGGTCACCCCACCGGCGACATCGGCGACCACCGGCAATGCGAGCAGCACCACGATCGCCTCCAGCACCAAAGTACCTGCCATCACCCCGCGGAAACCCTTCCACGGGTCGGTGGCAGGTGGCGGCACCGGATGCTGATCGGAGTCGGTCGGTTCACTCATGCTGTAATCCTCGCAGCACGAGCGGAGCCCTCCATGGCCACGCTCCGCTGCCGCCTCCGGGCTTGACCGCTCATGCTGTAATCCTCGCAGCACGAGCGGAGCCCTCCATGGCCACGCTCCGCTGCCGCCTCCGGGCTTGACCGCTCATGCTGGATCCTTTCCGAATAGTGCGCGGGTCGCGCCTGCCGTCACCACCGAACCGGTGACCACGACGCCTGCGCCGGAAATCATCTCACCTTGTTCACCGGCCTCTTCGGCGAGCGCGATCGCGGTCTCCACTGCATCCGGCAGGGTCGAGGCGGTAACCACCCGCTCATCACCGAACCGTTGTACCGCGAGATCGGCGAGCGTCTCCACATCCAGTGCCCGGGGGGAGCCGTTGCTGGTGACGACGATCTCGTCGAATACCGGTTCCAGGGCGGCGAGGATACCGTCGGCATCCTTGTCGCCGAGCACCGCGACCACACCGACCAGCTTGCGGAAGTCGAATTCCGTAGTGAGGGTCTGCGCAAGTGCCATGGCACCCGCCGGGTTGTGCGCGGCGTCGATGAAGATGGTCGGCGCGCTGCGGAGGCGCTCCAGCCTGCCCGGGCTGGTCACACTCGCGAAACCGGCGCGCACGGCCTCGATATCGAGCTGCCGCTGGGCACCGGCACCGAAGAACGCCTCTACCGCCGCGAGCGCGAGCACCGCATTGCGCGCCTGGTGTTCGCCGTGCAGTGGCAGGAAGATCTCGTCGTACACCCCGCCGAGGCCCTGCAATTCGAGCTGCTGGCCACCGACCGCGATCTGCCTGGCGAGCACGCGGAATTCGGAGCCCTCCCGCGCGACTACCGCGTCCACCTCCACGGCTCGGCGCAGCAGCACCTCCATCGCCTCCGGCTCCTGCTCCGCGAGCACCGCGATATTGTCGCGCGGGACGAGGCTGTCGGGAGCACGCTTGATGATCCCTGCCTTCTCCCGCGCGATCGAGGCCAAGTCGGGGCCGAGGTAGTCCATATGATCCAAGCCGATCGGGGTGATCACCGCGACCTGCCCATCGATCACGTTGGTGGCGTCCCAGGTGCCGCCCATCCCCGTTTCGACGACCGCGACATCGACCGGCGCCTCGGCGAAGGCGGCGAACGCCATACCGGTGAGCACCTCGAACTTGCTCATGGCCGGCCCGCCCGCGGCTTCCGACTGCTTATCGATCATCTCGACGTAGGGCAGCAGTTCCCGATAGGTCCGGGTGTACCAGGCCGGGGAGATCGGCGCATTGTCGATGCTGATCCGCTCGGTGGCCAGCTGCAGATGCGGACTGGTGATCCGGCCGGTACGCCGGTGCAGTGCGGTGAGCAGCGCGTCGATCATCCTGGTCACCGAGGTCTTGCCGTTGGTGCCCGCGACGTGGATGGCCGGATAGCCCTGCTGCGGCGAACCGAGCAGATCCATCAGAGTGGCGATCCTGGTGAGCGAGGGCTCGATCTTGGTCTCCGGCCAGCGCCGGTCGAGTTCCGCTTCGGCCAGCGCCATTTCGGCCAGGTCCACCGGAGAAGGCCCGGAGCCGAGCGGCGCACCGCCACGGCGCTCCTCGTCACCGTCCTGTGGCGGCAGCTCGTGGTTCACTTGCCGCTCAGCTCCGCCAACCGGGTCTCGATACGCGCCACTTCCGCGGCGGCGGCCTGCTGTCTGCTCCTGATCTTATCGACCACCGGTTCCGGCGCCTTGGCCAAGAAGGCCGCATTACCCAGCTTGGCCTCGGTGCCTTGAAGTTCCTTCTGCGCGGCGGCGAGATCCTTTTCCAGGCGGCGGCGTTGGGCATCCATATCGATCGCACCGGAGGTGTCCAGTTCCACGGTCACCGTCGCCGTGCTCAAACGCACCTCTACCGATGCGGTCGCGGCGAAATCGGCGCCCGGTTCGGTGAGCCTGGCCAGATTCAGCACCGACTCCGTCAGCTCGCCGAGCCCTGCGGCCTCCACGCCCATCAGTGTGGCCGCCACCTTCTGCTTATCGGCCAGGCCTTGGTCGCTGCGGAAGCGGCGAACCTCCGTGATCAACCGCTGTGCATCCGAAATACGTTGGGCGGCAGCCTGATCCGCAGGCACTCCGGAGGGCTGTGGCCACGGTGCGACCACTATCGATTCACCACCGGTCAGTGCTTGCCACAGCGCCTCGGTGACGAAAGGGACAACCGGGTGTAGCAGGCGCAGCACAGCATCGAGCACGGTGCCGAGTACCAGTTGCGTCGCCTCTGCGCGGGCACCCCCGGCAGCGAACTGTACTTTGGCCAATTCCAGATACCAATCGCACAGTTCGTCCCAGGCGAAGTGGTAGAGCGCCTCACATGCTTTACCGAACTCATAGGCATCGAATGCCGCGTCCGTTTCGGCACGTACCGCGTCCAGCCGATCCACGATCCAGCGATCGGCGTCGGAAAGCTGCGCGCGGTCGGGCAGTTCACCGACGCGAGCGCCGTTCATCAGCGCGAACTTGGTGGCGTTGAACAGTTTGGTCACGAAGCTGCGGGCGGCGAGCACATGCGGCTCACCGACCGAGAGATCACCGCCTGGCTGCGCGCCGCGCGCGAGGGTGAATCGCGTGGCATCGGCGCCGAAGGTATTGATCCAGTCCAGCGGGTCGATGCCGTTACCACGCGATTTGGACATCTTCTTGCCGAACTGATCACGGATCAGGCCGTGCAGGAACAAGTCCCGGAACGGCACCTGCCGCGCGCCGCCCTTACCCGCGGTCAGCGCCGCGTCCTCGGCGACGTACATGCCGAACATCATCATCCGCGCCACCCAGAAGAACAGGATGTCGTACCCGGTGACCAGCACACTGGTGGGATAGAACTTCTCCAGTTCAGCGGTGGCGTGCGGCCAGCCCATGGTGGAGAACGGCCACAGCGCCGAGGAGAACCAGGTGTCAAGGACATCCGGATCCTGCACCCAGCCCTCCGGCGCCTGCTCATCGGGGCCGACGCAGATCACTTCACCCTCTGGGCCGTACCAGATCGGGATGCGGTGCCCCCACCACAGCTGGCGCGAGATACACCAGTCGTGCATATCGTCGACCCAGTCGAACCAGCGCGGCTCCTGGCTCTTGGGATGGATGACGGTGTCGCCGTCGCGCACCGCGTCACCCGCGGCTTCGGCCAGCGACTCCACCTTCACCCACCACTGCATGGACAGGCGCGGCTCGATCGGCTCGCCACTGCGCTCCGAATGCCCGACACTGTGTAGGTACGGCCGCTTCTCCGCGACGACCCGACCTTCCTCCGCGAGCCGTTCACGCACTTTGACACGGGCTTCGAACCGGTCCATACCGTCGAACTCGGTGCCGGTACCGGTGATCCGGCCGCGCTCATCCATGATGGTCGGCATCGGCAGTCCGTGGCGCAGCCCCATCTCGAAGTCGTTGGGGTCGTGCGCCGGGGTGATCTTCACCGCACCGGAGCCGAATTCGGGATCGACATACTCATCGGCGATGATCGGGATCTGCCTGCCGGTGATCGGGTGCTCCAGGGTGGTGCCGAGCAGCGCCCGATAGCGCGGGTCCTCCGGGTGTACGGCCACCGCGGTATCGCCGAGCATGGTCTCCACCCGGGTGGTGGCCACGATCACATGTGGTTCGTTGTCGTCGAGCGAGCCATAGCGCAGCGAGACCAGCTCGCCTTCCACATCCTCGTACTTGACCTCGATATCGGAGATCGCGGTGCGCAGCTGCGGCGACCAGTTCACCAACCGCTCGGCGCGGTAGATCAGGCCGGCGTCGTAGAGCCGTTTGAAGATGGTCTGCACGGCGCGCGAGAGACCCTCGTCCATGGTGAAGCGGTCTCGGCTCCAATCGACACCATCGCCGAGCGCGCGCATCTGCCACTGAATGGCGCCGCCGGATTCGCGCTTCCAGTCCCACACCTTCTGCACGAACAGTTCGCGGCCGAAGTCTTCCTTCGTCTTGCCGTCCACCGCGAGCTGCTTCTCCACCACAGTCTGGGTGGCGATGCCCGCATGGTCCATCCCTGGCAGCCAGAGCACCTCGTAACCCTGCATGCGCTTGCGCCGGGACAACGTGTCCATCAGGGTGTGGTCGAGTGCGTGGCCCATATGCAGGGTGCCGGTGACATTCGGTGGCGGCAGCACCATCGAGTACGCGGGCTTGCCGCTGGCGGGGTCGGCGGTGAAATAGCCTGCGTCTACCCAGCGCTCGTACATCTCGGCCTCTACCTCGCCGGGAGTCCAGCTCTTGGGCAGAGCATCGGCACGATTACGCGTGTTGTCAGGGGCTGCGCTGGTCACCCCGCGATTCTAGAGCCCGGCGATTCACCGCTCCGTGTCGGTCGACCCGCCTGCCGTCGAGCGGGCCGGAACAACGCGGATCTACCGGGCAGGCTGTCGCCGAGATCGAGTTGTGCTACCGCGCGTCCGCCAGCCGGAACTGCCGGAGACCTGTACGGCAGGGACTCATACAGCCGTGACTCGCACAGCCGAGGAGCAGCATACGAAGGTAGGAACGTAAGAAGGCGGAGTGTTCGGTGGATGAGGGACACCGAACACTCCGCCTATGCCCTCAGCTTACCGGCGATCCGGAGCGCAACCCTGGATCCATAGGGATCCATATGTAATTCTCAGCTTCCGGCATTCATCACACCGGATATTTCCTCATGAGGCGGGTTCAGCGGCGGCGAAAACCAGGTCGGCGTTGATCGCCATCGCGGCGACCGAACCCGCACCCGCCGCGGCAATCACCTGAGCCGCCGGATCGCTGACATTGCCCGCGGCCCAGACACCCGCAACGCTGGTCCGCCCGGACTCATCGGTCACCACCCAGCCTTCGTCGTCGAACGCACAGCCCAGTGCCACCAGCACGTCGTCGTTGGCGTAGAAGGTCGGCGCGACGAATACCGCCGTCCGCTCCACCATCGACCCTTCGGACAGTTCCACGCCGCGCAGTACACCGTCTACTACGAGCCCGGCGACCGCACCCTCCAGTACTCGGACGCCCCGAGTGTCCAGGCGAACACGATCATCGTCCGACAGGGGCATACCACGTGGGAAAAAGATCACATCGGCTGACCACTGGGGCAGCAACAGCGCCTGTCGCACCGAATGAGCCAGCGCACCCGGTTCCGGGCCGCCGAGCACGCCGAGCGGCTGATCACGGACCTCATAACCTTCGCAGTACGGGCAGTGCAGCACATCGCTGCCCCAGCGCTCGCGAACCCCTGGCAGGTCGGGCAGTTCGTCACGCAGCCCCGTGGCGACGAGTACCCGGCGTCCCCGCACCACCCGGCCACTGCCGAGCCGCACGCTGTAGCCGTCCTGCGGCTCCGCACACGCACCGGTCGCCACCTCGTCGAGCAGTTCCGCGCCGTAGCGCATGACCTCACTCGTACCGGTCGCGAGCAGATCCGCCGGTGGCATCCCATCCCGAGACAGGAACCCGTGCATATGCTCAGCGGGCGCGTTCCGCGGCGCGCCGCCCTTGACCACGACAACTCGTCGCCTGGCTCTGGCCAAGACCAGCGCCGCGGAAAGTCCCGCCGCGCCCCCACCCACAATCACTACGTCATATACCTCACTCACCTGCGCTCACCTCCTTGTTCGCAGCGTCCCATCCAGCTGTGAATGTGGCAACAGACCGGGAGGTACACCAGGCGGTAAGGGCCGATGCGGGCAGGCGGGCCTGCCACCTCATGCGCGACAGGACGCACCGAGCGGCATACGCCGCTCGACCGGCTGAACTCCGGTCGAGCTCAGGGAACGAGCAGAGTCAGCGCCCCGGGAACCGCGCGGATCGTGATCGGCAGGCTACCCGCGGGTTCGCCGTCGGCGGTCGCGGGCGCGCCTGGCGCGGAGAGAGTGATCGCCGCGGCGCGGAACTGCTTGACCTCGGGATGCTCCTGCCGCTTACCCGCGGACAGCGCGGGCAGCAGGCGCAGCATCTCCCGCCGCGACAGCCCACCGACCACAGTCAGATCGAGCAGACCGTCGTCCATCACCGCATCCGGGCAGATCAGCATGCCGCCACCGTAGGTGCGGGTATTACCGACCGCGACCATGACCGCCTCGGTTTCCAGTACGGAACCCGTACCGGGATTGGCCAGTCCGCTGGTGACCGCGCCGGTCAGCTCGACCCGATAGGGCACGGTGAGGTGCCCGGAGATCTCGGCCAGTGCCGCGACGGTGTAGCGCATCCGGCCTTTCGGCCAGCGCATCTCGTTGGCGCGCAGGGTGACCCGTGCGTCGAACCCGGTACCGATGACGGTGGCGAACCACATCGGCGGCGTACCGGAGGCAGCGGATTCGATCCGGCCGAGATCGATCGTCCTGGTTCGCCCGCGCAGCATCACATCGGCCGCGGCGATCGGATCGTTCGTCGGAATACCGAGTTCCCTGGCCAAATCGTTGCCGGTTCCCGCGGGAATCACACCGAGCGCGACTCCGGTCTGCGCGACGGCCTCTAGAGTCACATTCATCAGGCCGTCACCACCGATACAGACCACCGCATCGGGTTTCGCGGTGCTCGCGATCGCCTCCCGCACGCGCCGAACCGATTCGGCGGCCGAGGTGGTCCGTACCTCGGTCACCTCGGCACCATGGGCGCGGAATCGGTCGATAGCGACACTCGCGACATTGCCTCCGCTGCCCTGCCCCGAGCGCGGATTGGTCACGACCGTGATCGCCCGTACTGGCGAATATTCTTTCACGGCAACAGCTTTCCAGGGTTGAGCACACCCGTCGGATCGATTTCGGCTTTTACCGCGCGCAGAATTCGTACCCCGAGCTCACCGACCTCATCCGGTAGCCAGGGCCGATGGTCGATACCGACCGCGTGATGATGGGTGATGGTGCCGCCCGCGGCGACGATGGCGTCACCAACGGCGCGCTTGGCGGCCGACCACTGGGCCAGCGGATCATCGGACTGCTTGGCGACGACAGTGAAATACAGCGAAGCGCCGGTCGAGTAGGTATGCGAGATATGGCACATGACCAGCGCCGGGGTGCCCTGACCACCGAGTGCGTCGGTGAGCGCCGTCGTCACCTTCTCCTTCAGTGCCGCCAGGTTCGACCACGTGGTCGCGGTCTCCAGGGTCTCGCACAGCACACCGACATCCAGCAGGGCGTCACGTAGATACGGTGCGGCGAAACGGCCGTGCTCCCACTCTTCGGCGGGTGTCGCCCCCAGCTCGGTACCACCTGCGGCGGACAGCACCGCACCTGCCTCGGCGCTGCGCGCCGCGACATGCGCCGCACTGCCCTCGAATGTGGTGACGGCCAAACAGCCGGCTACGGCGTTACCGCCGATATCACCGGAACGAGCCAGGTTCATCCCGGTCTCCACCTCATCGGACAATCGGAGCACGGTCGGCGCCGCCCCGGCCTGCACCACCGCGCGCAGCGCGGCGGCTCCGACTTCGAAATCGGGAAACGACCAGGCTCGGTGAACGACCGTCTCGGGGACAGGATGCACTCGAACCGTGACTTCGGTGATCACCCCGAGCGTTCCCTCCGAGCCGACGAACAGCTCGCGGAGATCGGGTCCGGCAGCCGAAGCGGGGGCGCGGCCGAGTTCGAGGGTGCCACTCGGGGTGGCGACCTTCAGTCGTTGCACCATATCGTCGAAGCGGCCATATCCCGCCGAGGCCTGGCCGGAGGATCGCGTCGCCGCGAAACCACCGATCGTGGCGAATTCGAAACTCTGCGGGAAGTGACCGAGCGAAAGCCCGTCGGCACCGAGCAGCGCCTCCGCGCGCGGGCCGGTGAGTCCCGCGCCGAGTGTGGCGGTACCGCTGATCGGATCGACCTCCCGCACCTGGTCGAGCCGGTACAGGTTCAACACGATCACGGCGGAGAAGCGGCCGCGCACGGGCTCGACACCACCGACAACACTGGTGCCGCCACCGAAGGGAACCACCGCGAGCCCCTGCTCCGCGCAGTAGGTCAGTATCGCGAGGACTTGGTCGTGGTCGGCGGGGCAGACGATAGCGTCGGGCGCCTCCTGCGGACCTTCGGCACGGCGACGCAACAGATCGGGCGTGCTCTTGCCACCCGCGTGCCGCAAACGGTCGCGGTGGTCGGTCGACACATACCCCTCGCCGACCACCGCGACCAGCCCGGCTCGCTGCGCGGACGTCAATGCCGATTCGCGCAGTGGCACGTCACCCTCATCGCGGCGCGCCACCGGATCACCGGACACCCCGAACACCTGCGTCAGCAAGGCCCGGATCCGCTCCGAAAGTGGCTGATGTCCGGCCGGAATGCCCCAAGCATCCCAGACCATACTCGCCACGGGCCCGTTCGCGGTCCGCTTTGCCGCGATAGCCGGATCACTGCCGGTGCGCTGCGTTTCCTCCATACGTTACAGTTTGACATATACTGTCAATAAGTAACGATGGATCGACCTCTCATCCCTCTGTCGATGGCACTGCCATCGACACCGCGACCACTGGTGGTGACACCTTGCCCGCTCCCGGCACACCCGCCGAGAACCCGCTCTCGACGATCGATCTGGCGATTCTCGACGCGGCTCGCGCATGTGTACAGGAGTTCGGCGTACGGAAAACCACACTCACCGAGGTGGCCCGACGGGCAGGCATCAGCAGGCCGACGGTCTACCGGCGCTGGCCGGATACCGGCGCCCTGGTAGCCGAACTGCTGGTGCGCGAGCTGCGCGATATCGTCGCGACGGCCATGCCCTCGGTAGGCGACGGACGCACCAAACTGGTCGAGGGCGTGGTTGCCGGCGCGGCGACGATCCGGTCGAATCCGTTGTTCGGCAAAATCTTTCGTACCGACACCGATCTGATGCTCACCTACGTGTTCGGTCGGCTCGGACGCAATCAGCGCGCGCTGATCGAACTGTTCGCGGCGAGCATCAGAGAAGGCCAGGCAGACGGCTCCGTACGCGACGGTGATCCGGACCAGATGGCCACCATGCTGCTATTGATCGCCCAGTCCGCAGTGCAATCCGCAGGCACCGTCGCACCGCTACTGACGGGCGAGCAGCTCGACACCGAACTCCGTCGCGCACTCGACGGATATCTCGGCGACCAGAAGCCACCCCGGTGACATCGGGAAGGCTCGACACGGATCTCTAGGCTTGAAAAGTCCGGAAAGGTATGCCATGACCACGAACTCGGCACCTACAACAGGCTCCGCGCTCAACGCCGCCCGGCGCACCGCGGATCTGTCCCGGCTCGGCGACGGCGCCGAAATCGATGTACTTGTGATCGGCGGTGGCGTCACCGGGGCAGGCGCCGCGTTGGACGCCGCCACCCGTGGGCTGCGGACCGTGCTGGTCGAACGCCACGATCTGGCCTTCGGCACCAGTCGCTGGAGCTCCAAGCTTGTCCACGGCGGCCTGCGCTATCTGGCCGGTGGCCGAGTGGGTATCGCTCATGAAAGCGCGGTGGAACGCGGCATCCTGATGCGCACCACAGCCCCGCATCTGGTACGCCCGCTGCCACAACTGGTGCCATTGCTGCCCGCTATCGGCACGGCACAGGCCGCGCTGGTGCGAGCCGGTTTCCTGGCGGGCGATCTACTGCGACGCGGCGCGGGAACTCCAACGGCGATACTGCCCCGCTCCCGGCGTGCCGCTGCCGCGGAAGCGGTGCGGCTGGCACCGACCGTGCGCCGCGCCGGACTACGCGGCGGACTGCTGGCCTGGGACGGCCAACTCGTCGACGACGCGCGCCTGGTCGTCGCGCTGGCCCGGACCGCGGCCGCGCACGGCGCGCGAGTCCTCACTCGCACCGAGGCGCTCGAGGTAACCGGGAATTCGGCGACGCTGCGCGACACCATGACCGGTGAAACCCTCACCGTACGTCCCCGTATCGTGGTGAACGCCACCGGAGTCTGGGCCGACCAAGTAGATCCGAGTATCCACTTGCGCCCCAGCCGTGGCACTCATCTGGTGTTCCCGGCCGAGGCCTTCGGCAACCTCACCGCCGCGCTGACCGTGCCGGTGCCCGGCAGTATCAGCCGGTTCGTCTTCGCCTTCCCCGCCGCACACGGCCGGGTCTACCTCGGCCTGACCGACGAGGACGCACCGGGACCGGTACCCGACGAACCGAAACCGGCCGATACCGAAATCGATTTCCTGCTCGACACCATCAATCCCGCCCTGCGCGAACCGTTGACCCGCGACGATATTCTCGGCTCGTACGCCGGGCTACGCCCACTGTTGCAGACCGACGAGAACAGCACGGCCGATATCTCGCGCGAACACGCGGTCCTGCACTCCCCCACCGGGATCGTCACGATCGTCGGCGGCAAGCTGACCACCTATCGGAAGATGGCCGAAGACGCCATCGATGCGGCTATCGCGCACGGCGGACTCACCGCAGGACCGTGCCGCACCAAGCAGCTCCCCCTGGTCGGCGCGGTCTCCGGAGCGGCACGCGATCACCTGAGCGCCCCACCGGTATTGATCGAGCGCTACGGCACCGAGGCAGCTGCCGTAGCGGCCGCGGCACAGCGCGATCCCGCACTCGCCGAACCGGTTGCGCCGGGAAGCGATGTACTCGGAGCCGAATTCGCGTTCGCGATAACCCATGAGGGCGCTCTTGATGCCGACGACCTGCTGGACCGGCGTACCCGCATCGGCTTGGTCGCCGAGGACCGGGCGGCGGCCGCCCCGGCCGCCGCTGCCGCACTCGCCATGATCACATAGCCCACATCAGTCCAGCGCCGCGAAGATCGTGGACACATACCCGGCTGTCCGTTCAGAGCCGAGCAAGCCCGACCCCATCTTGTTCATGACATAGGAAATGGTGACCCGACGCTCGGTATCGACCACAATCGCCGAGCCACCCCAACCACCCCAGAAACAGATTCGTCCCGCTGGGATATACGTCGCCGCAGGTGAAGGAAGGGCGTAACCGATACCGAAGTGCACCTGCTCGCCGAGAACCAGATCGATACCGTCGGACTGCTGCTCGAAGATGAGCTCGATGGTTTCCTGTGACAGCAGCCGCACACCGTCGACCCGGCCGCCGCAGGCCACGGCAGACTGGATTCTCGCGACCGACCGCGCATTGCCATGACCATTCGCGGCGCCGATCTCCGCGCGACGCCATGCTGGTGTCCACGACACGGTGGCATCCGGTAAGGGGCCGGTGAGGGCCTTCACCATGATGCTGTCCGGATCAAGCTGGGTGACATCGATCGGCAAGGGCGGCGGCGGAACGACGTTGGAAACCCGGCCGAACTCCGACGACGGCAGACCGATGTGGAAGTCGGCGTGCAGCGGTTGCGCGATCTCCTCGGCCACGAACCGGCCGAGTGTCCGCCCGTCCACCCGGCGGACCAGCTCGCCGATCAGATGCCCGAAATTCAACGGGTGGTAGCCGGACGCGGTTCCTGGCGCCCACCACGGTGCTTGTCCGGCCAGACGAGCCGTCGAAGCCGACCAGTCGTACATGTCTTCCATCGTCATGGGTTGTTCCCACCCCGCGACACCAGAAGTATGCGATAAGAGATGCCGCACCTCGACACCTTCTTTACCGGCTGCCGCGAACTCCGGCCAGTATCGGCACACGGGCGCGTCGATCTCGAGTAGACCACGGTCGACCAGCATCAACGCCGCGAGCGCTGTCACCGTTTTCGTAGTCGACCACACATTGGTGATCGTGTCCCGCTCCCACGGCTTCGCATGCTCCGTATCGGCCCAGCCACCCCAGATATCGACTACGGGTACACCACCGACGGTGACCGCGATCGACGCGCCGAGTTCGGCGCCCGAATTCAGGTTCTCGGCCAGTAGCGCTCGCACACCGGAGAATCGGTCATCACAGACGCCGGCGACTTCGGACACGGTTGTCTCCATGTGGTACTACCTCTCGGACCATGCGAGTACGAAAACATCGGAACCCGAATTCGTACTCGAATAGCCGCCGAATGGCAGCACTCTCGCTGTCGACATCGGGGCCCGAACTTCTCATCGACTGTGCCACCGGTCACATGGATACGTCAATCACTGAGCCACTGGGAAACAGGAACTTTCGGAGCGGTTCAGTCCATCGACCACGCCACCAGTTCCGCACGCATGCACGCCCGGGGCCAGCGATCGAGTCCGTGCGCGTGTTCCGTTGCGCGCACCGCGCGCAGGCCCGGCGTCTCCTCCTCCACCGAGAGATAGCGAAAGCCGAGCCGCTCATAATACGGCCCGTTCCAGGGCACTTCGGTGAACGTGGTCAGCGTGATCGCCCGCATCCCCGCATCGGTGGCCCACCGGACGGCGTGGTCGATGAGATGCTTGCCGATTCGCCGACCGGCATGATCGGGGTGCACCGAAACCTGGTCGATATGCGCGTTACCGTCGACCACGTCGATGAGTAGATAGCCGACCGGGCGATCGGCGCAGGTCCAGACCCAGGCCCGTCCGGCCCGCTGGAACGCGCGCAACGTTTCCAGTGAGGGCGGTTCGTCCTCGGCAACCATCGCCATACCGATCTCCGCGAAGGGCGTGCCCGCCGCGCGTTCGATGTCTTGGAGCACGGGCAGATCATGTGTTGTCGCGAACCGGATCACCGGGTCATTGTGCTCCGGCAGCCACCGGGCGCACCGGCGGCGGATATCGATCAGACCACCGTCAGCGGCACAGTTGGGTCGAGGGCACGCAGGTCGTCAGGATCGGAGGTGACGACCTTGCGAGCGCGGGTAAGGTGGGCGCACACGATCACGTGGGCGTCGACCACATCAACGGCCCCCGTGGCCGCCAGGAGTGCTCCGACAGCCTGCGCTCCGCGTTGGTCGAGGTCGATGACCTGCACTCCGGCGGTGGAAAGCAGACGGGCGAGTGGGTGTTGGCGAGGACTGTCGCGCCACACCTGCGCGAGCACGGGGGCAGGTACGAGAAGTTGTACCCGAATCTCCATGGCGCGCTTGATCAATGCGGCGACGCGAGCGTTTCGCTTCTCCAGGCCGATAAGCGCTCCCGCGTCGAGGACCACGGTCATGCCGCACCACCGAGCACCGGGTCGTCCGGGCCGAGTACCTCATCGGCCCAGATCAGCTCCGCATCACCGACGCCTGCCGCAACGGCCAGCTGGTCGGCGATCTCGCGGGCGGTGACCCAGTCGGGTTCGCGGCGGGCGATATCGGAGAACCAGGCCGACACCGAAGTGGCCTCGCCGTGTTCGACAGCGAACTCGGCCTTGGCGGCCACATCGTCGGGAATGCTGATCGTAATGCGCTTCATACTTTTATCATACTCTCGAGCAGCGTTTCGAGCCTCGATGAGACCGACGCCCGACACTCTATGCTGGCTCTGGTATGCCGGTAGTGCGCCGGGAAGGAGGGCGCAGGTGCGCAGAAAACCGTTCACCGTGGGTGTTGTCGCGGGCGAAGGACTCATCGCCCGTTTCGGGGCGGTGGTCGCCTACCTCGGCGCGGAAACCGCCTCCACGGATCGCATACTCGGCACCATCGAAGCTGTGGCCGAAGAGGAATACCCCGGCGCCGCACTGGCCACCCGCCTTGCCACAGTCATCTTCGGCGGTACGGCGCAGCCACCGCCGTTCGGTATCGTCGCGCCGACCGCCGACGGCACAGTGATCCTGCTGCGCGGCCCCGTGCTCGCCGAGATCCAGGGTGCGGAAGGCACCCGGCGACTCGTCGGCGGGCGCGCGTTCACCTGGGTGGACGAGATCGTGCGCGAACCGGTGCGTCGCATCACCATCGGCGCGGACACCGGCGCACCGATGCGCGCACTGCCCCGCACCGATCTGCGCGCGGGCGTGGTACCCGGCGGCGGCTTCGTACAGAACATAGCGCCGCGGCGCACCGAAAAGACCAGCACCGGCCGGCCTGCGTCCCCACGGCCCGTCGAGCGATCCGCGCAGGCCGAACCGGAGCCCACCGCCGCAACCGGTTTCGCGGCACAGCCGGAACCCACCGGCGCGTCCGATGCCGTCGCCCCCGCGGCACCTACCGCACAACCGACCGGAGCAGCGCGTCTGCTTGCCACCCCCAGGCAGACCCGACCGGCGACCGATCACGTACTCGCCTGGTCACGGCGGCAACCGACCACACACCAGCCGATCGCCCTGCAGGAAGCACCCGAACACGGTAAGACGCGCACCGCACCTCCGGCGTCCGCTACCGCAGAAACGGTGGCAGGGGCATTGGTCACCGCTGACGGTACGACGTATCCGCTGGACCGCCCCTACGTCCTCGGGCGCGGGCCGCAGATCGACGAATCGGTCCGCACCGCGACCGCTGCCCCGCTCGTCATCCAGCGTGATCGCCACGTCTCCCGCGTGCACGCTTATGTATCGATCGCCGAGGGCAAAGTCTATGTCCGCGACGCCGCCACCACCTCAGGCACCTTCATCGCCGCCCCCGGTAGCGACCAGTGGATCCGGATCACGACCGCTCCCACGGAATTACCACCGGGCTGGCGGGTCCGCATCAGCGAACGAATCCTCACGCACCGCGGCGAGGACCAGCACAGAAACACGACCGATAGCGCAAGCCCGCGACACACCTGAGCGCCGACGACCCTGCCATCGGCGGCGGACCCGGCAACCCGAACCGATCCCCCACCGGCTCGGGCACTGCGGAGAGGACAATAACGGCATGCACCGAAACGGACCGAGCCGCGATGTCGACGAGTCCGAGCTGACCGTGACACCACCTGAGGAGCAGGCTGCTGGCGTCACCGCCGTGGCCGTGGCGCTGAAGCGCTCGGTCGAGGAGATGGGCGTGATCCGCACCGTGCGCACTCTGGCCCGGGTCAACCAGGTGCACGGCTTCGACTGCCCCGGCTGCGCTTGGCCCGAGCCGACCGACCATCGCAGACCCGCCGAATTCTGTGAGAACGGCGCGAAAGCGGTCGCCGAGGAAGCCACGCTGCGCACGGTCACTCCGGAGTTCTTCGCCACGCATTCGATCGCCCAGCTCAGCACCAAATCCGGGTATTGGCTCGGGCAACAGGGCAGGCTGACCCACCCGATGGTGCTGCGCCCCGGCGACACCCACTACCGCGCCATCGCCTGGGACGAGGCGTATCAGCTGATCGCCGAGCAGCTGAACGCCTTGGCCTCGCCCGATGAAGCCGTCTTCTACACTTCCGGCCGCACCGCCAACGAGACCGCGTTCCTCTATCAACTGCTTGTGCGCAGCTACGGCACCAATAACCTGCCGGACTGCTCGAATATGTGTCACGAGTCCTCCGGCGCCGCACTGTCGAGTTCGATCGGGATCGGTAAGGGCTCGGTGTCGATCGACGATTTCCAGGCAGCGGATCTGATCATCGTCGCGGGGCAGAATCCTGGCACCAACCATCCGCGCATGCTGAGCGCGTTGGCGGCGGCGAAGGCCGGTGGCGCCAGAATTATCGCGGTGAATCCGCTGCCGGAGACCGGACTGCTCGGCTTCCGCGATCCACAGACCGTCAAGGGCGTTACCACCGGCGTGACCATCGCCGACGATTTCTTGCAGATCCGCCTCGGCGGTGATCTGGCGTTGTTCCAAGCGCTCGGCAGGCTGCTGCTGGAAGCCGAGGATCGCGCGCCGGGAACCGTGATCGACCGGGAATTCGTCGACACCCATTGCGCAGGCTACGCCGAATACGAGAAGAACATCCGTACGGTCGATTTCGCCACTGTGCTGGCCGCGACCGGCCTGAACATGGCCGAACTGGAGCACACCGCCGAGTTGTTCGCCCGATCGCGCACCATCATCATCTGCTGGGCGATGGGCCTCACCCAGCAGTCGCACGCCGTGGCCACCATCGAGGAGGCTACGAACCTGCTCCTGCTGCGCGGCATGATCGGCAAACCAGGTGCTGGGGTCTGTCCGGTGCGCGGGCACTCGAATGTCCAAGGCGACCGCACCATGGGGATCTGGGAGAAGATGCCCGACACCTTCCTCGATGCCCTCGACCGCGAATTCGGTATCACCAGTCCGCGCGCACACGGCCTCGACACCGTGGCGGCCATCGGGGCCATGCGCGCGGGCCGCGCGAAAGTCTTCGTCGGCATGGGTGGCAATTTCGTTTCCGCCACTCCGGATACGACGGTGACCGAGGCCGCGCTGCGCAGCTGTGCGCTCACCGTGCAGATCTCCACCAAGCTCAACCGCAGCCATGTGGTGCACGGCCGGACGGCGCTGATCCTGCCCACGCTCGGCCGTACCGACGCGGATATCCGCTCCGGGGTGCGACAACAGGTGTCGGTGGAGGATTCGATGTCGATGGTGCACTTGTCGACCGGGCGTCTGAAACCGGTCAGCGATCAGCTCCGCAGTGAGGTGGCGATCGTCTGCGAACTCGCGCAACGGTTGCTCGGTGCGGACCATCCCGTCCCGTGGGCGCGGTTCGCGCAGGATTACGACACCATTCGCGATGCCATCGCTCTGGTCGTACCAGGCTGCGCGGACTACAACAGGAAAGTCAGACAGCGCAACGGCTTCCAGCTACCGCACCCGCCACGCGATCGCCGGGAATTCCGCACCGCCACCGGTAAGGCCAACTTCGCCGTTAACGCCCTGACCTGGACCCCGGTGCCGGAGGGCAGGCTGGTCCTGCAGACCCTGCGCAGCCACGACCAGTACAACACCACCATCTACGGCCTCGACGACCGTTACCGCGGGGTACACGGCGGCCGCAAGGTGGTGCTCGTCCACCCCGACGATATCGCCGCTTTCGGTTTCGCCGACGGCGAGCTGGTGGATGTGATCTCCGAATGGACCGACGGCACCGAACGCCGTGTCACCGGCTTCCGCCTGGTGTCCTATCCGACCCCACGCGGCAATGCCGCCGCCTACTATCCCGAGACCAATCCCTTGGTGCCGCTGGAGCATGTCGCGGCCAGATCGAATACCCCGGTCTCCAAGGCGGTCACCGTCCGGCTAGAGCCGAGCACAGCATGAGCCGGGTCACCGCGCGCCGCCGGATGCGCCGGATCTCGTCCACCGCAGAGATCCGACGCCCGGACACGCTCGCTGTCGAAGAGCCGCTGGAAATTCGCCTCGGCGGGCAATCGCTGGTAGTCACCATGCGCACACCGGGCAGTGACATCGATCTGGCGCACGGATTCCTTTTGAGCGAGGGCATGGTCGGCACCGCGACGGATATCGTGGCCGCCCGCTATTGTGCGGGCACCGACGACCAAGGCCGCAACACCTACAACGTCCTCGACATCACCCTGCGTACCCCGATACCGGTGCCGCCACGCGCCTTCCCGAGTACCGGCGCCTGTGGCCTGTGTGGCAAAACAGCTCTGGACCAGGTCCGTACCCGTACCAGATTCCCGCTGTCCTGCGACGGCCCGATAGTGGACACCCGAACCCTGATGGCCATGCCCCCCGCGCTACGCGACCGCCAATCGGTATTCGACAGCACCGGTGGGTTACATGCCGCGGGGCTGTTCACCACCGAGGGCACGGTGCTGGCAGTACGCGAGGATATCGGCAGGCACAACGCGGTGGACAAGGTAATCGGCTGGGCGCTGCGGGAAAACCGTATCCCCGCTCACGATCTGGTCCTGATCGTGAGCGGGCGCGCCTCGTTCGAGCTGGTGCAGAAGGCCGTCATGGCAGGTATACCGATACTCGGCGCGGTCTCGGCGCCGAGTTCACTCGCCGTCGATCTCGCCGCCGAAGCCGGGCTCACGCTGGCGGGCTTCCTCCGTGGCGACACCATGAACGTCTACACCGTCGACGAGCGGATCCGCACCGGTCAGCTCTTCAACGCTTCGAGCAGCGCCGCACGCTGACGCGCGCCGAGGCCACCGATCCGGCGATCCTCCGGGATCTCCGCCTGATCCATCAGCTTCGCCGCCTTCACCGGACCGACACCGGGCAGAGCTTTGATCACGGCAGCTACCTTGGTCTTCTTGACCAGTTCGTCGGAGTCCGCCTTCTTCAGCAGATCCGCGACCGAAACCTTGCCCTCTTTCACTTTGCCGATCAGTTCGGAGCGTGCCTTGCGGACCGCAGCCGCCTTGGCCAACGCTTCGGTGCGCTGCTCTGCGGTCATGGTAGGCAGTGCCATGTCTCCTCCGCTTCCACTCGTCACTCGGACATCTGGTTGACCGGACCGAGTAAACATCACAGCGCCGGGAGCCGAAGCACGACACACCGGGCACGAGCAGCGGAAATAGCGAAGGGTTACACACCCATCCTGCCCTGGTGCACGGAGTCACCCCCGACCGGCCGCGATACGGCCACAGAGCGGGTATCGCAACGCCGCGATACCGCGTCCTCGGCAGTGCCGCAGCCATGGCAGAACCGTGTCGCGCCGATCGTACGGAGCTGAACAGCGCCAGCTCTGGAAGATCGCCGTTGACCTCCCTGATTCATCACCGAACCCGTCCCTTGCACTAACGCTGACACCAGGTATTTCGAAGAAAGCGCGGTCGGTGTTAACCCGTGGACGGCTGCCAGGGTCCGAAAGGATCGATCCAGGCCCGCGAACTTGCTAGTCTCAGCACTAGAACACGTTTCATTTCAGAGGAGGCTCGGTGACCAAGCAGATCCGCGATGTGGTCGAGCAATACGTCAAGCTGGTCGGCACCGGCCCTACCGAGGACATCGTCCAGCTATACGCACCCGATGCGACCGTGGAGGACCCGGTCGGCACCCCGGTCAAGCGCGGCCATGCGGCCATCCGTGAGTTCTACGAGGTGATCGCCGCACTGGATCGGGAGACCCAGCTGCGGCCAGAAGACATCCGGATCGCAGGCAACCAGGCCGCATTCCCTTTCACACTGGTTACCAAGGCGGGTGGGCAGCGCTTCACGCTGTCGCCGATCGATGTGATGGAGTTCGACGCCGAAGGCCGGATCACCACTATGCGCGCCTTCTGGGGCCAAGAGGACATGCGGGCCGAGCCCGAGTAATCCGAAACTCCGCGATGCGAGCCGGGTGGCGCTGTGGCCACAGCGCCTACGCGGTCTTCTCCCTGCGCTCCGCCCGCTGCGCCTTACGCGGCACAATGGTCGGCAGAACGTTGTCGTTGACGGTATCCGCATCGACGACCACCCTGGCGACATCGTCGCGGCTGGGAATGTCGTACATCGTGGACTGCAGGACTTCCTCCATGATCGCCCGCAGACCACGCGCGCCGGTACCGCGCAGGATGGCCTGGTCGGCGACGGCCTCCAGCGCGTCGTCGGTGAACTCGAGATCGACCCCATCCATCTCGAAAAGCCGAACATACTGTTTGACCAGTGCGTTCTTCGGCTCGGAGAGAATCTTGACAAGCGATTCCTTGTCCAGATTGGTCACCGAGGCAACCACCGGAAGACGACCGATGAACTCGGGGATCAGACCGAACTTGATCAGGTCCTCCGGCATGACATCGGCGAAGTGATCGGTGGTGTCGATCTCGGCCTTGGACTTGACTTCGGCGCCGAAGCCGATACCGCGATGACCGGTACGGTCGGAGATGATCTTCTCCAAGCCCGCGAACGCACCCGCCACGATGAACAGCACATTGGTGGTATCGATCTGGATGAACTCCTGATGCGGGTGCTTACGCCCGCCCTGCGGGGGCACGCTCGCCTGGGTTCCCTCCAAGATCTTCAGCAGCGCCTGCTGCACGCCTTCACCGGAGACATCACGGGTGATCGAAGGGTTTTCGCTCTTACGAGCGATCTTGTCGACCTCATCGATGTAGATGATGCCGGTCTCGGCGCGTTTGACGTCGTAGTCGGCGGCCTGGATCAGCTTCAGCAGGATGTTCTCGACATCCTCACCGACATATCCGGCCTCGGTGAGCGCGGTGGCGTCGGCGATGGCGAACGGTACGTTCAGCATTTTCGCCAGGGTCTGCGCCAGATAGGTCTTGCCACAGCCGGTGGGGCCGAGCATCAAGATATTCGACTTGGCCAGCTCGACGGTTTCGCCGCGACTGTCGCGGCCCTTGTCCCCGGCCTGGATGCGCTTGTAATGGTTGTAGACGGCCACCGCGAGCGTGCGCTTGGCGGTGTCCTGCCCGATGACGTAATTCTCCAGGAAGTCCCGGATCTCCGCAGGCTTGGGCAGTTCATCGAGCTTGACCTCGCTGGATTCGGCGAGCTCCTCTTCGATGATCTCGTTACAGAGATCGATGCACTCGTCGCAGATGTATACCCCTGGTCCCGCAATGAGCTTCTTGACCTGCTTCTGGCTCTTTCCGCAGAATGAGCACTTCAGCAGATCGCCACCATCTCCGATGCGCGCCATCTCGTGGGTCCCTACTTCCTTGTCCGCGTGCAACCGTCCGTCCAGGTTGCCAGCTGTCCGTCGCTTTCGCAGCCACACCCGCGTCAACCGTTTCGAAAACATCTGTTTCGAAACTGGTGGACAGTGCCGTCAACCGGGAGCACAGGCCCCTAGATCGACCGTACCCGGTGTGCCGGATAGAGGTCGACAACTCGCGCATGTTTCTCGTGCGAGTTGTCACCACCGCGGGCGAGTCGCCACCGTCCCCGCTCACCTGCCCCGCCTGCGGCCAGGATCGCTCTCCGGACCGCGGGCGATGCGAACCGGCCGGGCAGCGCGCCCTCGATACGGCATACCCGTTCACACGCATGCCGCCCGGCCGGAGTTCCCTGTCGCGGAGCACGGCAGGAGCGAAATACCGCCGGAAATCGGCAACTCACCCCTGCCATCAGGAAACGGCTAGTACCCGCATTACTTCCTGGCGCTGAGTTTGCGATAGTCGAATACCGTATCGATGATCCCGTATTCCTTGGCATCCTCGGCCGTCAGGATCTTGTCCCGATCGGTGTCCTTGCGAATGGTGTCGGCGTCCTTGCCGGTGTGTCGCGCGAGCGTGGTCTCCATCAGGCGGCGCATCCGCTCGATCTCGGCGGCCTGGATCTCCAGATCCGACACCTGCCCCTGGATACCGCCCTCCAGCGACGGCTGGTGGATGAGCACCCTGGCATTGGGCAGGCAGGCCCGCTTACCCGGGGTACCTGCTGCCAGCAGTACGGCGGCAGCGGAGGCCGCCTGACCGAGGCACACCGTGGCGACATCGGCGCGCACATACTGCATGGTGTCGTAGATGGCCATCAACGAGGTGAACGAGCCACCGGGGGAGTTGATGTACATGGTGATATCCCGGTCGGGATCCAGTGACTCCAGCACCAGCAGCTGCGCCATGATGTCGTTCGCCGAGGCATCGTCCACCTGGACACCGAGGAAGATGATGCGCTCCTCGAACAGCTTGTTGTACGGGTTGGACTCCTTGACGCCGAAGCTCGAGTGCTCGATGAACGACGGCAGAATGTAGCGCGCCTGCGGGCTCTGCGCAGCGGTGCCGGACAGGCCGGCGCGCGGGTCGATCAGATTGGCCATCTTCGTCTCCAAAATCGGTGCGGCGGGTGGACGTTCGACCGTCCGGGGCCTGTGGATGATCCGGTGCGTTATTTCTTGGCGCCGTTGGCCTGATTCGCGTGGCTGATCACATGATCGATGAAGCCGTACTCCTTGGCCTCGGCCGCGGTGAACCAGCGGTCCCGGTCGGCGTCGGCGGTGACCTGCTCCACGGACTTGCCGGTGTGCTTTGCCTGCAACTCGTTCAGCTCGCGCTTGGTATGCGCGAACTGCTCGGCCATGATCGCGATATCGGCCGCCGACCCGCCGATACCCGCCGAGGGCTGGTGCATCATGATCCGCGCGTGCGGCAGCGCGAACCGCTTGCCCTTGGTGCCCGCGGTGAGCAGGAATTGCCCCATCGAGGCAGCCAGGCCCATGCCGTAGGTGGCGATATCGCATTCGGCGAACTGCATCGTGTCGTAGATGGCCATGCCCGCGGTCACCGAACCACCCGGCGAGTTGATGTAGAGCGCGATGTCCTTGGTGGGGTCCTCTGCGGACAGCAGCAGGATCTGCGCGCACAGCTTGTTCGCGATGTCGTCGTCCACCTGGGTGCCGAGGAAGATGATGCGCTCACGCAGCAGGCGCTCGTATACCGAATCACTGAGGTTGAGACCAGCAGTCGCGGTTGTCATGACCCCTGCCTGATTGATTGTCACGGATACCTGCCTTCTCTCGCCGGCTCGTTGCGGATTACCACATAGCCATCACTGGTCGGATACGCAGTGCCCTGCGAAACAGGGCGTATCCAACTTGCCGTCACAAACATTAACGAAGCAGGGCGGCACCGAACTCCCGGTACCGCCCTTTCTTCGCTCACAGCGCAATCAGTGCACCCCTCGGGCGCCGATCACACCGCCGTTCCATGAAATTATTCCGCGCTCGGCGTGCCCGCCACAGCCGCCTGCTCGGCATTGTCCTCATCCGCGGAATCCTCCGGCGCACCGAACATTTCGGCAGTATCCACCGGGTTGCCCGCCGAATCGGTGACGGTCACCTTACCGACCACACCCGCCAGCGCCTTGCCGCGACGCACGTCGGCGAACACCGCGCCGAGCTGCCCCGCCTGCTGTACCTGCTGGATGAACTGTTCCGGCGGCATACCGTAGCGCTGTGCTTGGAACAGGATCCGCTCGGTGAGCTCGTCCTGACCGACCTGGGTGCCCTCCGCCTCGGCGATCGCGTCCAGCAGCAGCTGGGTCCGCACCGACTTCTCGGCGGACTCCTTGGTCTCGGCGTCGAACTCCTCACGGGAGCTGCCCTGCGCCGCGAGCGCCTCGGCGAACTTGGCCTCATCGTGGTCGAAGCCGTGCACGGCGTCATGGGTCACCGCGTCGATCTCGGCGCGCACCACGGCCTCCGGCAGCGGCACCTCGACCTGCTCCAGCAGAGTCTCCAGGACCTTATCGCGGATCTCCCCGGCCTGCTGTACCTTCTTGACCCGCTCGGCACGGGTACGCAGATCGGCCTTCAGCTCCTCCAACGTATCGAATTCGCTGGCCAGCTGAGCGAACTCGTCATCGGCCTCTGGCAGCTCCCGCTCCTTGACCGACTGCACCGTTACGGTGATGACCGCTTCTTTATCCGCGTACTCGCCCGCGACCAGCTTCGAGGTGAAGTCCTTCGACTCACCGGCCGACAAGCCGATCAGCGCCTCGTCCAGCCCTTCGATGAGCTGACCGGAGCCGACCTCATGGGACAGGCCGGTGGTGGAGGCCTCCGGCACCTCGGCACCGTCCACGGTCGCCGCGAGATCGATGGAGACGAAATCGCCCTCGCCCACCGGCCGCTCCACACCGGTCAGGGTGCCGAAGCGCTGGCGCAGCGACTGCAGCTGCTCCTCGATGTCCTCGTCGCCGACGGTGAAGGCGTCGACGGTGACCTCGATGCTCGCGTAGTCCGGCAGCGCGAGCTCCGGCCGCACATCGACCTCGGCGGTGAAGGCCAGCTCCTGACCATCCTCGATCTTGGTGATCTCGATCTCGGGCTGCCCGATGACCTTCACCTCAGCGGTAGTGACGGCCTCGCTGTAGCGACCTGGCAGCGCGTCGTTGACGACCTGCTCCAGAATCGCGCCGCGGCCGAGGCGGGCCTCCAGCAGCTTCGCAGGCGCCTTACCCGGACGGAAGCCGGGGATGCGGACCTGCTTGGCCAGTGCCTTGTACGCCCGGTCGAAATCCGGCTTCAGCTCCTCGAAGGGCACCTCGACATTGATCCGGACCCTGGTCGGGCTCAGCTGCTCGACGGTGCTCTTCACGGACATGCTCCTTGTTCGTCGTTCGTATCGGTTGATGTTCGGTGTGCCCGCCGCGCCCCGGAGACCGGAGCGGCAGGCGAAGCTGACCTACGCCGGCGCCACACTCCCCACCGGTACTGATCCGAACCGGGTCCAGGCCGCGGCCGGGACGATGAGGTATGCGACGCATGCCACGCATCCCGACCAGGTTAGTTGACCGACCGAGCGGGCTTGCACCCGGCAGTGGCTGCGGTGGCCGTCGCAGTCGTCGTTACTCCCCGACCGCGACCGCGTCGGTGACGAAGACCAGCGTCTCGTACGGCGCGATACCGTTCCCGCCCGCGCCGTAGCCCAGCTCGGGAGGCACGACCAGCAGCCTGCGCGAGCCCTGCTGAACGCCGACCAGACCCTCGTCCCAGCCCTCGATGACCCGGCCCGCACCGAGGGTGAGCTCGAACGGCGTGCCACGCTCGAACGAGCTGTCCGCCGTCTTCCGGTCCGACCAGGTGACCAGTGCGTAGTTCATGGTCAGCTGCTGGCCCGGCTCTGCGCCGGGCCCGCTGCCCACAGTCAGATCCTTGACGATCAGCTGCCGAGGCGGATCGCAGTCATCCGGAATGGTGATCGTCGGCGCGGTGCCGAAGTCGCCGGTCACCTGGATGTCCTCGGCGACGCATTCGCGGCCCTTGCTCGGCGTATCCGGCCGCTGCGCCACGGAAGGAGCCGCCGACACGCCGATCTTCGTCCCGGTGGTCGCCGTGTCCGGTGTCTCGTCATCCGAACCACACGCCACCAACGCGATAGTCGTCGCGGTGAGGGCGCCGATTCCTATGATCCTTCCGAAAATATGCATGCGCGGACCCTAGACCACGGATGTCCGCAGACCACGTGTGCCCATGGGATGAGACATGATCTCGCAGGGCGCTCGCACACCGCGCGCAGCGACGGATCTACCACTACGCTGGCTGTGAATCCTCCCTTCGGCGTTGCCGATTCCGCTCAGAAACCACACACCAGAGACAACGTCCGAGCTGCGGCGCTGTCCCTTATGCCATGAACTTCGAAATGCCATGAACGTGAGGAGAGCCTGCGCATGACCCACACGGCGAGCGCGAGTGGTGATACTTCAGCCGACAATGTCGGCAGCAGCGGCGGGGAAACCGTCGCCCCACGTCCCTATCGGCTCACCGACATACCCGGGCCCTTGGCAATCGATGAGCTGACCGCGATCGATGCCTGGTGGCGGGCTGCCAACTATCTCGCGGTCGGCCAGATCTATCTGCGGGCGAATCCCCTGTTACGGACACCCCTGCGACCGGAGCACATCAAACCACGTCTACTGGGCCACTTCGGCACCGTGCCCGGCTTGAACCTGGTGTGGGCACATGCCAATCGCGCGATCCGGCAGCGTGGCCTCAACGCGACCTTCGTCGCAGGCCCAGGACATGGCGGACCTGGGCCGAACGCGTGCGCGTGGCTGGAGGGCACCTACTCCGAGCTCTACAGCCACACTCCACAGGACGCCACCGGTATGGGCGCGCTGTTCCACCAGTTCTCCTTCCCCGGCGGCGTACCGAGCCATTGCGCCCCGGAGACGCCGGGTTCCTTCCATGAGGGCGGTGAGCTCGGCTACTCGCTGCTGCACGCCTTCGGCGCCGCGCTGGACAATCCGGACCTCACCGTGTTCTGTGTGGTCGGCGACGGCGAAGCGGAGACAGGGCCGCTGGCGACCAGCTGGCATGCGAACAAATTCCTCAACCCGGCGCGCGACGGCGCTGTGTTGCCCATCCTGGCGTTGAACGAGTACAAGATCGCCAATCCGACCATTCTGGCGCGTATCCCGGAATCGGAGCTGCTCGCGCTGCTGCGCGGATACGGATACGAGCCGATCGTCGTCGCAGGCGACGATCCCACCGCGGTGCATCAAGCCATGGCCGCCGCGATGGACACCGCGCTGGAGCTCATCGCGCAGGCTCAGCGCACCGCACGCGGCGGCTCCGACGGAACGCGGCCCGCGTGGCCGATGATCGTGCTGCGCACCCCGAAGGGCTGGACCTGCCCGCCGCTGGTGGACGGCGACCAGGTCGAGGGCACCTTCCGCGCGCACCAGGTCCCGCTACCCGCCGCGCGCACCGATCCGGATCATCTCGAAGTCCTGGAACAATGGCTACGGTCCTATCGGCCGGAAGAGCTGTTCGACCCGACCGGCAAGCCGGTGGCCCAGCTGCTCGACCAGATACCCGACGGCAACCTGCGGATGAGCGCGAACCCGGTCGCCAACGGCGGTGCACTGGTTCGTGATCTGCGCCTGCCGGACTGGCGCGAGTTCGGTGTCGAGGTGAGCGCGCCCGGCGCGACCCAACACGAGGCCACGAGGGTACTCGGTGGCTGGCTGCGTGAGGTCACCCGGAACAACCCGGACAATTTCCTCACCTTCGCGCCCGATGAGCTGGCCAGTAATCGCTTACAGGACATCCTGGAGGTCACCGGCCGCGACTGGCAGGCCGATATCGACTCCCGCGATGTGAAACTCGACCGCACCGGCCGGGTGATCGAGGTGCTGTCCGAACATATGTGCCAGGGTCTGCTCGAGGGCTATCTGCTCACCGGCAGGCACGGCGTGTTCACCTGCTACGAGGCGTTCATCCACATCGTGGACGCCATGTTCAATCAGCATGCCAAGTGGCTGGATGCCAGTGCGGCTGTACCGTGGCGCAGGCCGATCGCCAGCCTGAACTATCTGCTCTCCTCGCATGTCTGGCGCCAGGACCACAACGGATTCACCCACCAGGACCCCGGTTTCCTTGACGTGGTGCTGAACAAGAAAGCCTCCATCGTGCGGGTGTACCTGCCACCGGATGCCAATACCCTGCTGTCCACCTACGACCACTGCCTACGGTCACGGCACTACGTGAACGTCGTGGTCGCGGGCAAGCAGCCGCAGGCCGACTGGCTGTCGGTGGAAGAAGCGGCCCAGCACTGCGCACGCGGCATCAGTATCTGGGAGTGGGCTGGCCATCGAGACGACATCGGCACCACCCCGGACGTGGTACTCGCCTGCGCGGGCGACGTACCAACGCTCGAAACCCTCGCCGCAGCGGCGATTCTGCGGGAACGACTGCCCGAACTGCGCGTTCGCGTCATCAACATCGTCGACTTGATGCGGTTACAACCCCACGACGAGCACCCGCACGGGTTACCGGGCAGGGAATTCGACACCCTGTTCACCCGCGACCGGCCGGTGATCTTCGCCTTCCACGGCTACCCGTGGTTGATCCACCGGTTGACCTACCGGCGCACCAACCACGCGGGGCTGCATGTGCGCGGCTACAAAGAGCGCGGCACCACGACCACGCCATTCGACATGGTGATGCTCAACGACCTGGATCGCTACCACTTGGTGATGGATGTGATCGACCGCGTGCCGGACCTGGGTGAGCGCGCCGCGGGGCTGCGCCAGGAGATGGTCGACGCGCGCTGGACCGCGCGCGCGTGGACCAGAGAGCACGGCGCCGATATCCCCGAGGTCGCGAACTGGACCTGGCCACACCCGCGCGCCTGAGCGCACATACTGCGCGCTGACGCCCGCGCTGCCCGCACACCGCCCTGCACAACACAGCACCCGGCAAGCTGCCACATCCGCTTGCCGGGTGCTCTCATCGGTACCGCAGGACCGACAATTCGATGCCTGACAAACCGTCAATTGATATGCCGTTATAACGGCACGATAGATAGGGATTATTGATCAGGCTCCACCAGCCTGCCCTTGACCCTCCCGGTGACGAGATAACCGGAAAGCACACGACAACCGGCATCCCGAGACCACAGCGACGGACACCTACCCGACTCGTCCGTCCATATCGTGAGTGCGACAGCGGCTATTCCGGGCGACACAGGCGCCGATCGAAGCACCGGACGGACCCGATATGGCATCGTGTTCACGCGCTCCGCGTACCCGGTCCGCCACGGATCCGAGGGGCTGGGCTCCACTCCTCCCGACAACTGGGATCGAGCCGATCGGCACCGCCCCACGGCCGACATGATCACGACAGACGCCGCCCGATCGCTTTTCACCGCACTACGGACGGCACCCCAGGCTAACGACGTTCGACATATCCGCACCACCGCGCACTGATACCCACGTGCACAACCGAATTCGAACGGAGACCCACCATGAATGCCTGCACCACTCATGCCATCGCCCGACGCCTGCTCGCCGGTATCGCGATCGCCTGCGCACTTGCCATAAGCGGCACGGGCCTCACATCCGCCGAAGCGCATGCATCGAACCCACGCAAGGGCTCGGGCGACACCACCGGCTGGCACCATATCGACCCCATGGGCTTCCACCACCGGGACCGCAACCAGTTGGACACCCGTGAGCACGATACCGCTTTCCGGGAATACCACCGGCGCAACAACCAGTCCACACCGGGCAACACAGCCACCGGAGACAATTCCGGCAACCCGATCTGGAAGCCCGTGCCCCGCCCTGACGGCAACGGATACACCGTGTGCCGCCCCCATGCCTCCTGGTGCTGATCAGGAGCACACCCGTGCTCCTGCACAGCGCAGTGCGACTTCCCGGTGCTCATCGAATCCGCAGGTCCACGAGCCGCTGTTCGCGTCCCGAGAATGGTAGAGCACAGAAGATTTCACATCCTTCTGTTTCCGCGCCAACACCCGCTGCGCTCCGGTCCATCGGCTGTGGTCCTATCGCAGATCACGGACAGCATCACTTGTATCACCGCACTAGCGTCAGGGGCACTGTCCATCCGGATTCGGGCTCAACCCCACACCACATAGATGTCCTTACCGGTCCGCTTGGATTCACGCAGCCAACCGACATGGCATTCCACATCTTTGAGCACGGCCGGGTCCAAAGCGGCACGGACAGCAGGATCAGACGCCTCCCACTGCTCCAACGCCTTGGCGCATTCCTCCTTGGTCCAACAACCATCACCTCCCCAATCCGGGGCAGGAAAAACACAGGTGCACGCCCCGCCGAAAAGGAGATGGTTCATGCTCAGCTCCATTCCCAGCTCGGCGAACGCCTCGTTGACCTTGGGCTGCCAGCCCAAGTGGAAAGTTATATCGCAGAAATACTCGCCGAAATGATCACAAATGCTCTCGTACGCCTCCAGGTAACTACGCCCGTACTCCTCCTCGAACGGTCCTCCATCGATCAAGGCGCGCAGCGCGATCTCGGGATCAAGGTCCTCGCCCTCATCGTCCCAATCCTCGTCGTCCCCATCGCTCTCGTTACCGCTACTCTCGTCATCCCCGTCATCGTCCGACCAATCTGCGATGATCGCCTCGAAGAGCTCCGTGTCCTCCGAGTAGATCGCCTCCTCGATTACGTCCGAATCAACCAGATACACATGCATGATGCAGCCCACGGCACAAGACATTACGTACTAGCACCGACACACCAACCTCCTGAAAACCCGAATCCATCACCCTGACAGCGGGGACTCTGCGCGACCTTCGGCCGCGTGTTCCTACTGGATGGCGGCCTGCATTGTGTTCCCGCGTCAAGAGCGCCTACGGCGTCACTCCGTGATGGCTACGCCACTCTTGACCCCGGAGCCTCTACGCGAGAAGGGCAGGCCCTACAGGGCAGGCGGGAAGCCAGCCCCCGGTGTGCGCCGCCCACCATCCAGCAGGGCCAACCTGGTTCCGGACATACACGGAAGTAGCGGATAAGCAATCTGTCCGCGTGCGATCTACGTGCAACAGCTGTCGGAGAAAGACGGTCGATCCCGGTATCGCGAGGCGATCCAGCCAAGTTGCCTAACCTCGATGCAAAGCCCCTGACCAGGGAAAAAGAGAGAATTTGATTGTCGGGGTGACAGGATTTGAACCTGCGACCCTCCGCTCCCAAAGCGGATGCGCTACCAAGCTGCGCTACACCCCGTTGTTCCTCCGTTATGCCACGCGGCACTTTAGCACAGCCGATGTGGCCAGAAACGTTCGCGGCATGGACACCTCGACGGTCACCTCCGGCGATCGCGCTCGCGCTGTAGTCCATCGAGCAGGAGATCGAGCACAAAGGTGAACTCGTCGCCATAGTCCTGTGCCCCGAGATGGGCGCGGACATGCGCGGCCAGGTGAGGCAAGTCCGCGTTGGTGAGCGAATCGAGGAAGCCTGCCGCCAGGTCGTCGAGGCTCGTGTCACCGCCGGCTGTCTGATAACCGAGTTCCTGAATGGTGAATCCCACGATGTGCATTGTGATCGCGTGATAGCCCCGGTAGACCAAACTCTCGTCGAGCCCCGCTCTGGTCAGAGTCGCCAAAATCGCCTCCATGAACCGCAGTCGAGCCGGGCCCGGCATCCGCTTGGTCCACTCTCCGGCCACCCAGGGATGGGCAAGCAGCACCCGATGCGCGGACCCGGCGCTGGCACAGATCGCCTGGCGCCAATCCCCTTCGCCCACAGGTATATCGATCTCCTGCATCACCACGTCGACAATCCCTTCGATGAGGTCGTCTTTGTTCGCCACGTGGGTGTACAGCGACATCGTGCCGACACCCATCCGGTCGGCCAGTTTGCGCATCGAGAGCGCGTCGACACCGAGTTCGTCGGCAAAGGCGACCGCCTCGGCGAGGATTCGTGATCGAAGAAGAATGCGCTTGGAAGCGACCGGGCGAGGTGACATGGGTTCATAGTGGCCTGAATCGGCATAGGGGTTGACGGCAGTACCTGTTGAGCTTATCGTACAACGTACGGCCTTATCCGTACAGCGTACTGAAAACAGACAAAACGCCCATGCTTGTGTACGGCGGGCCGACGAAACGGCGTCATCCGAACCGATTCCAGCGAGGTCACCATGAGCCCATCCGGCACCCCCGAGACCCGTCCGAATGCGCGCCCGAACGGCGACGCGACCAGCGCGGCAGATACCACAGCGACCCCGACGACCATGCGGGCCGTAACCCGGCACCACTATGGCGACAGCGACATGCTGGAGATCACCGAAGCGCCGGTCCCATCCCCCGCGCCCGGCCACGTACTCGTCGCGGTCGAGGCGGCCGCATTGAATCCCCTCGACTGGTACGCGATGATCGGTCTGCCGTGGCTGACCCGCCCGCAGGCGGGAATACGCAAGCCCACAGTGCCGGTCATCGGATCGGACTTCGCCGGGCGGGTCGTCGCGGTCGGCGAAGGGGTCTCCGCGTTCCGGCCCGGTGACGAGGTCTTCGGCTCGGCATCACAGGCGTATGCCGAATACGTCGTCGCTCCGGCCGAACACCTGGCGCCCAAGCCCGCGGCGATCAGCTTCGCCGAGGCCGCCGGCCTCAGCATCACCGGCGTCACCGCCCTACAAGCACTGCGCGACAAGGGCGAACTACGACAGGGCCAGTCCGTACTCATCAACGGCGCCGCAGGCGGGGTCGGCACTGCGGCGGTCCAGATCGCGAAATGGCTCGGCGCCGAGGTGACCGCAGTCTGCAGTTCCAGGAATGCGGAACTGGTCAGATCACTCGGCGCAGACCATGTCATCGACTACACCACCACCGACTTCACCGAGACCGAGACACGATACGACGTCATGCTCGACAACCACGGCAATCGCGCACTCGCCGGGTGCCGCCGCATTCTCACATCAACCGGCACCTATGTCCTGGTCGGTGGCTCGAAGAGCAACACGATCCTCGGACCGCTCGCGCGCATGCTGGAGACGCTGCTCTACTTCGGTGTCACTCCCCAACGAGGGCGGCCGTTCCTCGCCGACATACGGCAAGCAGACCTGGCGCTGCTGGCCGAGCTCGTGACGTCAGGACAGCTGCGGACTGTCATAGACACCATCTACCCGATCGCCGACATTCGAGCGGCGATGGACCACCTCGCTTCCGGGCACGCCCGCGGCAAGATCATCGTCGAACTGAACACCACCAAAAGGCAATCCCGGCGTCGGCTCGATACATAACGATTCCCCCTGGAATCCAAGGGCTGGTTCCAGACCGTGCTACGCGGTGGTCCGCCGCGGCTTCCCGGAATGGGATGGCGCGCAACGGATCAGCATCCGCTGAGCTAGGGCTGTGTGCCGGTTTCGACAGAGATTCCACAACCGGGGCGCATAGGCTGCGGTTCTGGGTTCAGCATCCAGAACCGCAGCTCGGCCGAAATCGCATTCGCCTTGTTCGGAGCGGACTTCCCGTGGAGCGGGTGACGGGAATCGAACCCGCACCATCAGCTTGGAAGGCTGAGGTTCTACCATTGAACTACACCCGCAAGCAAACGACATCGATGGGATCGCCACGATGCCGGATGCGATCCGACTCTACCCAACCGGGCACCCGAAATGCCAATCGGCCGGTGAGCGGCATGCGCTTGCCGGTACACAGACAGCACGGACCTGGCATCACCGCGCCGGGTGTCGCACGGCGGGATCGCCGCAAAACAGGCGGCGCGCCCGGCGTTCGGCGCACAATCCTGAGCGCAGCGGAGCAGCGGGTGCAACAATCCGGCACACCAGGACATTGCGACGAAACGGATTCGGGTGTATCACCGGACCAGCGGACCGCCACAGGCCCGACGCACTGTTCATAAGAACTCGATAACCGTTGTGAAACGCCACTTTTGGATGTCGATCGGCTTGCTAGGATCCTTTATGCCGGACGGGGGGTATCTGGAAAGGGGGCGGTGAGGGTGCACCGAAGCGGGTGGACACGACCGCGTGGCAATGAGAATGAACAAGGTGACGCCCGCACCTGTGTCAGCACAGGACATCTGGGTACCGACGGCATCAACGCCGGGTGAGTCCGATGCCGGCCGATATCGAGCCCCCGGTCGCCCGCATGGCTCGCGCATGGGCCCGCGCAGTCTGCGCGGAGCCCGGTTCGGGCGTGGCGCCGCAACAGCTGGAGCCTGCGCTGCTCGAGATCGTCCAACGTCTGCTCATGCTCGCCCGGTCCGAGCCGTTCCCGGTGCCAGAAGCGCGGATGCTCGGGGCCAGGCTCGCCGAAACGCCGTTCGACCGGATCAGAATGCTGGCTCAGGCCACCCGATGGCTCCTCGGGTTCCCGTCCGGCGCGCCCGGCTCACTTGTGGCTACTCGGTGGCCTTTCATCGCAGGCCACGCCATCGACAGTTACGCACAGGCACTGCAGGAGCGCGCGCTGGCACAGCAGGAACAGAACCTCTCGGCCAAGGTATCGCTGCGGGTGCAGGAGATCGCCGCGCTACAGCACCGATTGCGCCACGAGGCTACCCACGACGCGCTCACCGACCTGGCCAACCGGACGCTACTGCAGGACAAGGTGCGGCTGATGGCCACCGACCCGGTTCACGGGGTCGGGCTACTGCTGATCGACTTGGACCGGTTCAAGCAGATCAACGATGGATACGGACATGCGATCGGCGACGAGGTACTGGTCGAAATGGCCGACCGGCTCCGCGAAGCCTGCCCGCCGGATACCGTGATCTGCCGGTATGGCGGCGACGAGTTCGTGCTGGCGACCCACCCGCGCCGCGGCACGCTCGATGAGCTCGCCCGCCGGATCATCGCCGCGCTGCGTGATCCGGTCTGGTCCTCAGCGGGCCCGGTTCCGGTGTCGGCGAGTATCGGTACCGCCTACCATCCACCCGGCGCCCCGTTCGATTTCACCGAACTGCTCCGCCGCGCCGACCAAGCCATGTACTCCGCGAAAACCGCAGGTGGGCGCCGGTTCGCCCTCGCGGATAAACCGGATATCGGTACCGCCGTCGCAGGCTGATGAACATACGGATGGTCTGTGCCGAGGGGCGTATCCGGTCAGCTCGGTTGGCAGGTCGGACACCAGAAGAGATTTCTGGCCTGCATGAGCTGATGAGCGATCGGCGTACCACACAGCCGGCACGGCGCGCCCTGTCGACGGTAGACATAGGTACGCGGACGATCGGGCGCGTACGCGGGTTCACCGTGATCGTGTTCCGGCCGCACCACGACCATCTTCCCGACCCGCACTCCCACTCGCATCAGCTCGACGAGATCGGTCCACATGGCCGTCCACTCGTCCGCCGTCAGCCCGGTACCAGGGCGATGCGGGGAGATACCGTGCCGGAACAGCACTTCCGCTCGGTAGACGTTCCCGATCCCGGCGACGACCTTTTGGTCGAGCAGGAGCGCGCCGATCGGCCTGCGCGAGCGGTGTACGCGCTGCCAGGCCCGATCCGGATCGGCGCCACGGCGCAGCGGATCCGGGCCGAGCCGCTCGGTGAGCGCGGTAACCTCCGGTGCGAGCAGGACCTCGCATACCGTCGGGCCACGCAGATCGGTGCCGAATCCTGGCTGCGGGCCCGGTTGCCCGATCATGCGCATGCGGACCTGCCCCACCGGTTCCGGCATCGGTAGCCCGGATTCGGTGAACGTGCCGTACAGACCCAGGTGCACATGCACGACCAGACCCGAATCGTAATGGTGCAGCAGATGTTTGCCCCACGCCTCGGCCTTGGTCAGCACCCGGCCGTCCACCTGGGCCGCTCCCGCGGCGAACTTACCCTGTGGACTGGATACCCGCACCACACCGCCCGCGAGGCGACGCTGATGCAGCCGCGCGAGGCGGTGCAGTGTATGTCCTTCCGGCACGACCGGCTACCGCCGCGGGGTACTTCAGTACGCGGGGACCGCGGGCGCGACGCCGGTCCGCTCGTATTCGGCGAGGATATCGATGCGCCGCTGGTGGCGTTCCTCGCCCGACCACGAGGTGGCCAGAAATGCGTCCACGATGGCAAGCGCCTCCTCGGTGGAATGCATCCGGCCACCGATACCGATCAGTTGCGCGTTGTTGTGTTCTCTGGCGAGCTTCGCGGTCTCGACACTCCAGGCCAGCGCGCAGCGGGCGCCGGGAACCTTGTTCGCCGCGATCTGCTCACCGTTGCCGCTGCCACCGAATACCAGGCCCAAGCTGCCGGGATCGGCGACAGTACGGCGGGCCGCCTCGACGCAGAACGCGGGGTAATCGTCGAGTGCGTCGTATTCGAGCGCGCCACAGTCGACGACCTCGTGGCCCGCCTGCTCCAGATGAGCCTTGACATGATTCTTCAATTCGAAACCGGCGTGATCGGCACCCAGGTATACGCGCATGGCAGGCATTGTGTCAGGTCATCATGGTCGTCCCGGCAACCGGGCAGCCACACTGCGCGCACCACGGCCGACCTACACGAATCGGCATATCCCCCGGCTGTGCGCCCGGTCACTCGGCGGCGGTGCCCTCGGCAGCCCCTGACCACGGTCCGGCAACTGAATAGAGTTCATATCATGCAGCCGTACGAACCCCAACCGCACGACACACCGGGACGACCGGCCGATCCCGCTGCCCAGCAGGGCGGGTGGGGCACTCCCGCCGCACCCTATGAACAGCCACATCTCTCGGGCGCGTATCCGGCGGCTCCCTCGCACACCGCTCCGATGCCGTACAACACCTATCCCGGCGCACCTGCCCCGCCCCTGGCACCGCGACAACAGCCGCGCGGCCTATCGCCATTCGGCCTGCCCGCCCGGCACAGCTGGGAAATCCCGCTGCTCGTCTTCGTGATCGTGCTGACCGTATTCGCCTACCCCTACGCGTTGTGGTTGCTCACGCTCGGCGCCGCCAATGTGTATCTCCTCATGTTCGCGGCCGCCCCGTTGCTGCTGTGGGCAGGCCGCGGTATCAACTACGCCACCCAGCGGGTGAACGGCGTGAAGATGTCGCCGACCCAGTTCCCCGAGGGCTATCAGATGGTGGTGGAAGCAGCCGCCCGGTTCGGGATGAAGACCGTGCCGGACGCGTACGTCGTACTCGGCAACGGCCAGATCAACGCATTCGCCAGCGGGCACGGCTTCCGGCGCTTCGTTGTGGTCTACAGCGATCTGTTCGAGATCGGCGGCGCCGCACGCGAACCCGATGCGCTGGCGTTCATCATCGGCCACGAGGTCGGTCATATCGCGGCCGGGCACACCTCGTACTGGCGGCAGCTGGGTATGTTCCTGGTTCCGTTTCTGCCGATCATCGGCAGCAGCCTGATCCGCGCGCAGGAGTACACCGCCGACAACCATGGTTACTGCAACCGGCACACCGGCGCACCCGCCGCGATGGGCACCCTGGCCGGAGGCAAGTACCTGAACAAACTGGTCGGCTTCGATGAGATGGCCGACCGGGCGGCATTCGAGAAGGGCTTCTTCGTCTGGATGGTGAACGCCCTGTCCAGCCACCCGGTGCTCACCTGGCGCATGTGGGCACTGCGCGACCGCAGCAGGCACGGCAAACTGTTCCTGCGCCCGGAACCACCCGCGGGTATGCCGCCACAGGGCGGCTACCCGAGTTCTTACGGCCGGACACCGGCACAGCCACCCGAATCCGTCCCGTGACCGAGGAGAATGCCGTACTGCCACGACACTCTCCTTCCGGTACTCAGTCGAACACCGGATCCTCGGTTCTGGTGCGCTTCAGCTCGAAGAAGTGCGGATAGGACGCCAATGCCACAGCGCCATCCCAGAGCTTGCCCGCTTCCTCACCACGCGGAATGCGGGACAGCACCGGGCCGAAGAAAGCGGTCCCGTTGATATGGATGGTCGGGGTGCCGACATCCGCTCCCACCTTGTCCATACCCGCATGGTGGCTCGTGCGCAACGCCTCGTCGTAGTCGGCGTTCGTGGCGGCCGCGGCCAGTTCGGCGGGTAAGCCGACCTCGGCCAGCGAGTCGGCGATCACCGCGGCGAGCGATTCCGCGCTGCTCGGCCGTTCGTACTCGGCGCGACGGTTGTGTATGCGGGTGCCCATCGCCGTGTACAGCGGCGCAAGCACCTTGTCGCCGTGCTGCTGTGCCGCAGCGATCGCGACGCGGACCGGCCCCCAAGCGCCGGCGAGCAGCTCCTGATAGTCGGGAGGCAGATCCTTGCCCTCATTGAGCACCGCGAGGCTCATCACGTGGAACCGGACGTCGATATCCCGGACCTGCTCGACCTCGAGGATCCAGCGTGAGGTAATCCAGCACCAAGGACAGAGCGGGTCGAACCAGAAATCGGCGACATCTTTTTCGATGGATTCGTCAGGCATGGATAGCTCCCTCTCGATCGCATGGCCGCAGACGGCGCATACCTCGCCGTCCCTCTCGGGTAACCACAGTGGCATGCGATTCGTTCCCATCCAGCGTGCCGAATTCCCGAGCCGCGCGCGTCGCTGCCAGTAGGGTTGGTCGGCAGGAGCCTGGTTCCCTTCGACGAAGGAGTCCGTGATGAGTTCTGCTCAGCGTTTCGTCATCGTCGGCGGTGGGCTGGCCGCGGCCAAAATCGCGGAAGCGTTGCGGTCCATGGATTTCGACGGATATGTGACGCTGCTCAGCGCTGAGGAACACCTGCCGTACGAGCTTCCACCACTGTCGAAGGAACACCTCGCCGGCAAGAAATCGCTCACCGAGTTCACCGTAGCTCCCGCACAGTGGTACCGGGATCATCACATCGAGGTCCGCCTGGGTACCACGGTCGTCGGGGTCGACGCCGCGGCGAAGACGATCACTCTGCCGGACAATTCCACACTGTCCTACGACAAACTCGCCCTCGCCACCGGTTCCACGCCGCGCACGCTACCCATTCCCGGCGCCGAGGCACCCAATGTGTACACCTTGCGCACCATCGAGGACTCCGACACTTTGCTCGAGCTGTTCGACCACCTGAGCAGGCTCGTCATCATCGGCGCTGGCTGGATCGGCCTTGAGGTCGCTGCGGCGGCCCGCGCGGCCGGGGTCGAGGTGACCATCGTCGAATACGCGGAACTGCCGTTGCAGGGGGTGCTCGGCCCCGAGATGGGCGAGGTGTTCGCCGAGCTGCATCGAGCCAACGGGGTGGATTTCCGGTTCGGCACCCAGGTCGAGGCGATCACCTTCGAAGAAGGCGCTGTCACGGTCGCCAATGGTGTCCGGCTCGCCGACGGCAGCACCGTCGAAGCCGACGCGGTGCTGGTCGCGGTCGGCGCACACCCGAATGTGGAGCTGGCCATCGGCGCGGGGCTCGCAGTGGACAACGGCGTGCTCGTCGACGAACGTCTGGTCACGAGCGATCCGGATATCGTCGCGGCAGGCGATATCGCCGCGCAGTGGCATCCACTCCTACGTAAGCGCATCCGGGTGGAGCATTGGGCGAACGCGCTCAACCAGCCTGCGGTCGCGGCCGCGACCATGCTCGGCAAAGACGCCGTATACGACCGGCTGCCCTACTTCTTCACCGACCAGTACGACCTCGGCATGGAGTACACCGGCTACGCCACCGCGAGCGACACCGCCAGGGTGGTTATCCGCGGCGACTCGGCGGCACGCGAGTTCGTGGCGTTCTGGCTCGATGCGAACAACCGAGTACTCGCGGGCATGAATGTGAACGTATGGGACGTGACCGACCGGATCAAAGAACTGATCCACGCGGCCGAACCGGTGGACCCGGAGTGGCTGGCCGATACCGCGACATCATTGTGATGTAGATCACTCACAAAATCCATCGAATCCGTGCTCCCGGCTCCGACCTCGATATGGACGCCACAGCGGCGCACCACATGATCACCGGCCGGAGCATAGGAGAAGAAATATGAAGTACATGCTGCTGAAGAACTATGGGCACACCTCATTCTGCGACGCACCGATCACTACCTGGTCACCGGAAGAGATCCAGGCGCATATGGACTTCCAGCACGCGCTGGGTGCACAGCTGGCCGAGTCAGGCGAACTGGTGGACGCGCAGGGGCTGGCCGGACCGAGCGAGGCGCGGATAGTCAGCTCGGACGGCCGGTCGGCGCCGGTGATCACCGACGGACCTTTTCCGGAAACCAAGGAGTTTCTGGCCGGGTACTGGATGGTCGACGTGGACAGCCCCGAACGGGCCTACGAGATCGCCGCGCAGGCATCGGCCGCACCCGGCCCCGGCGGTAAGCCGATCGGCGAATACATCGAGGTCCGTGCGGTGATGGGCGCCTCGGAGCACTGAGCGCTCGACACACGATGCCCGGCGATATACCGGCCCCGGCGAGCACCGAGGACCTGCTACGCACCTTGACACCGCAGGTCCTCGGATCGCTTATGCACCGGTTCGGCGATTTCGATACCGCGGAAGATGCCCTGCAGGAAGCCCTGCTCGCGGCCGCGACCCAGTGGCAGACGCAAGGCCTGCCGGACGATCCGCTGGCCTGGCTGATCCGGGTCGCGCACCGGCGCATGGTCGATATGGTGCGCGCGGAAGCGGCGCGGCGGCGCCGCGAGATCGCCGTGGCCGACCGCGATGTGGCCGATGCCGCCCCGAGTGATCACGACGACACGCTCACCCTGCTGTTCTTGTGCTGCCACCCGATACTGTCACCCGCCGCCGCCATCGCACTCACCCTGCGTGCGGTGGGCGGACTCGGCACCGCGCAGATCGCACACGCCTTCCTGCTACCAGAATCGACTGTGGCGCAACGGATCACGCGAGCGAAGAAGAAGCTGGCCACCCTGGACCACCCCTTCGCGCAACCGGATGACCGGCAATGGCGCGAACGGCTCGGCGCTGCCCTCCGGGTGCTGTACTTGATCTTCACCGAGGGGCATACCACCAGCACGGGGCCTGCTCTGCAGCGCACGGATCTGTCCGATGAAGCGATCCGGCTCACCAGGACGGTGCACCGGCTACTACCAGAGGATCCCGAGGTCACCGGTTTGCTCGCGCTGATGTTGCTCACCGATGCCCGCCGCGCGGCACGCACCGGCGAGCACGGTGAGTTGATCCCGCTGGCCGAGCAGAACCGCGCACTGTGGGATCGCACGCTGATCACCGAAGGGACCACGCTGATCACCGGCACATTGGCCGCGGGCCTGCGCGGGCCCTATCAGATCCAGGCGGCCATCGCGGTGCTGCACGCTCAGGCCACCCGCACCGAAAACACCGAATGGAGTACGGTCCTGGCGCTCTACGAACGGCTGGAGCGCTACGAGGACAATCCGATGGTGACCCTCAACCGGGCGGTGGCCACCTCCATGATTTCCGGACCCGAGGCCGGACTGGCACTTGTCGAGACACTCGACAAGCGGCTGGCGGGCACGCACCGGCTCGACGCCGTACGCGGTCATCTCCACGAGATGGCGGGAGATCTCGATACTGCGGCCGCCTGTTATGTCAGGGCCGCTGCCCACACGACGAACACTCCTGAACGCGATTACCTGACCATCCGCGCCGCGCGGTTGCGCCGCAGCGGACCGAGATAGAACTCGATCAACCGCGGCCGACCTCGCGTACGAGACCACTGTTTGCCCGCCGCGCTGAGCCACTACCCGAGTTTCCTGCCGCCACAGAACGGATCCGGAACACGGCGACGCGATCAACAGACACACCCCACAAGAAGGGGGAACCAAGTCACAAATCGGTTGCCGGCGGAACCGTTCCTTCACCAGCGCCGTCCAACACCATTGACGGACAACAACTCCGGATTCATCCCCAGAGGAGGTGGACGAGTTCGGCGACTGTCGCTGTGTTGGAGAGCAAGACCTGCCGCCCGACGAACTCAGTCGTGGCGGAGGCCGAACCGAGGGGATGACATGAGAAATACGCGGAAGGCATCGACGATCGGCTTCATGCTGGCCGGGTCGTTGATTGCCGGGGTCACCGGCGCGACGGTAGCGACTGCGGCACCGAGCTACCCTATGCAGGTAGCAGCCGCCGCTACCGAGCAGCCCGTCCTGATGGAATGGGCACTGGCACAGCAGAAGCCGAAGAAGGTCACCGTGCGCGTACGGTGCGACAAGGTCAAGAACGGTACGCCCGCCGGTGGACACTCGGAGGAGAAAATCGTAGGAGTCGGCCGCGCCTTCGACCGCAAGAAAGCCGAGAAGGAAGCCGAGAAGGATGTCGATCGTCAGATGCCGCCGGGCTACCACAAGCGGCACTGCCATCCCATCAAATGAGAGGATAAGACTGATCAACCGTGAGTAGCTATCTTGTTGTCGATCTCTACTGCACACCCGCGGAAGCGGAGACGATCCGTTCGATACTGGCGGATGAGATCGCAAAGTTTCCTGAGTTCGCCGCTGCGCGGATCCAGCTCGAACAGACGGCAGATGATGGCTCCGAGATGCATCTGCATTGGGCTGGAGAACATCCGGGGCAGGATGCCGCCGACCGTGCGTACTTCGAGTTGGAGGTGACCTCCGCGATGGATATCCCGGAGCCGATACTGCGGGAAGTGGAGGACACGATCATCGATTGGATCAATTCGACCTACAACGACAACCCTGACGATATCGTCGAAGTTCCTTGGGGAAGTTACGCCGGGACAAAACTCCCGGACTGAATGAGTCGCGCACGGAAGGGGTGCCACCGCACACGGTGACAGCCCTTCCGGCTCGGCGACAAGCTCGGCCGATGAGCCCGAACGCTACACTCGACGCCCCTGATTATCGTGCATAAGTTGTTTCACTTGCCCGTGATCACGGCTGGCCGGTGACGAACGCCTGTACCGCGTCGAGGAACTCCGGGCCACCCATGATGTACCCACCGACGGTTCCACCGATCAACGCACCAACAGGGATACTGACCCCCCATATCAGGAAAAGAGTCGCCCCGAGGAGACCGCCCACGATGGCACCGCCGACGACACCGGGCAAGTTCTTGTCGATCTGCTCCCTGAGCCGGTCATAGGAACTGATGTCCTTCAGTTCCGCGATATCTTCCGCCGTCATGGTCGGCGTCAGCGTCAGCGTGCGGCCATCCGCACCGATCTGCTGCGCAATCCCGATCGAACGCCCACCGACGGCGTACCGTCGCGGCACTTCGGCCACCACGCTTCCGTCGCCGGACTCGAGCACCACCGCACCGCTGCGCGTGATCTCGAACGTGCCGTTCTCGACAGCGGTGACAACAACCCTGTCGACCGGTGAAACGGTGATCTGGTAGTTGATTCCGTGATCCACACCCCGAGTCGTGTACCCCGCAGTCGGATGCTCCGTGACAGCCGGCTCTGCGTAAGCGGTTGCCGCAGTGATACCCACAGCCGAAATGGCCATGAAAACGGCAGCGGTGATCTTCTCGAACTTCATTCTTCGAATCCCTTCACTCAGCTGCCCCTGATGGGCGGACCGAGTCAGACCTTAGGCGGCGTCGAATTCGATGGTGGGTAGCCGACACACAGTTCGAAGGATTGTTCTCCTGTTTCCCATGCGACCGGTGGGATAGCGGTACTCCTCACATGCCATCCGAACCCCGATACCCGCTGCCGGGCAACAACTATCACCTCCTGGAACCGGCCGGGCGCAGATCCGGTGCCGAGATGAAAACCGGCCGGGAAATTCGTTGCGCAACCGCGACCAGGGATATGTTGCGGAACCGCCACCGCTGATGAATTACTGGATACAGCGGTATCTCGACCAAATCGACATCCGTTGCAGGACAATCCCTTTTACTGTTGAGAGGCTCCGAGATGGCGCCGACACTCACTTCGCTCGACCCGAGTTTCGGTCCCCCGGCCGGGGGAAACACGGTGCAGATCTTCGGTAGCGGATTCGCTGCCGCCGGCCCGTTGACCGTGCGATTCGGGACGACAGCGACCACGTTCACCATCGTCTCCGACACCCGGATCGATGCCATCGCCCCACCAGGCACCGGCACCGTCGAGGTCACCGTCGCCGCCCTGCTGAACGGCACCAGCAATCCCCTGCCCTACACCTACGGCGGCGCCGGCCTGCTGTTCTTCACCGATCTCGGCACCAATGTGTATTCGGTACCGCAGACCGGGGGCACACCGACCCTGCTGGCAACCGGCCTGAGCAGTTCCGACGGTCTCGTCCGGATCGGTGACCTCCTCTACATCTGCGAGGCCGGGGGCGATCGGGTGGTGACGGTGCCGGCCACCGGTGGTACACCGACACCCCTGGTAACCGGGCTGTCGACCCCCAGAGGTATCACCGCCTCCGGAAGCACCCTGTTCATCGCCAACCGGGACACAGATCAGGTGGTGGCGGCGCCGATCACCGGCACCGCCACCCCCACCGTGGTCGCCACCAGCCCCACCGGCGTCTTCGGGATCACCGATGGGGTGTCGACTCGATCGGGGCTCGCGCCGGTCGCGGCGCCCCTCCTGGCCACACCCGCACTCACCTCGCTCAACCCGATTTCCGGTCCCGAATCCGGCGGCAACACAGTGGAGATCTTCGGCAGCGGGTTCACCGGCCCGTTGACCGTGATGTTCGGGGCGACGGCGACCACCTTCACCATCGTCTCCGATACCCAGATCAATGCCATCGCCCCACCCGGCACCGGCACCGTCGGCGTCACCGTCACCTCTGTGGAGGGCACCAGCAACGCGCTGCCATACACCTATGGCGGCCTGCTGTTCTTCACCGATTCCGTCGGCTCGGGCAGTGTGTATTCGGTGCCGCGGACCGGCGGCACACCGACCCTGCTGGCGACCGGCCTGAGTGCGCCCCGCGGTCTCGTCCGGGTCGGTGGCCTCCTCTACATTTGCGAGACCGGGGCGAGCCGGGTGGTGACGGTGCCGGTCACCGGTGGTACACCAGCCCCCTTGGTGACCGGTCTGTTGTTCCCCGCTGGTATCACCGCCTCCGGCAGCACCTTGTACATCGCCAACTCGGGTACCTTTCAGTTGGTGTCGGCGCCGATCACCGGCACTGCCACTCCCACCGTGCTCGTCACCAGCCCCACCGACGTATTCGATATCACGACATGAGCACCGGCTCGACCGCTGGACCGCGTGTCACGTCGGATACAGGCAATTGTCGTGCCCGCACGGATAGCAACGCTGTTCACCCACCCGAAATCCGGTGAAAGCAGGATTCAGTCGTGGCCGACCAGGCACTCTCCACCGCTACTATGCCGCCCCCGCCCAGGCCCGGCCGGTGATGAGTTGGTAAGCCTCGACATACTTCTGGCGAGTGGCCGCGACGATATCGGCGGGGATCTCCGGCCCAGGCGGCTGTTTGTCCCAACCGGTCGAAGTGGCCCAGTCCCGGACGAACTGCTTGTCGAACGAGCGCTGTGCCCGACCCGGCTCCCATTCGTCGGCGGGCCAGAAACGCGAGGAATCCGAGGTGAGTACTTCGTCTCCGAGGGTGAGAACATCACCGTCCCAGCCGAACTCGACTTTGGTGTCGGCGACGATGACACCACACTCCGCGGCATGTGCCGCACCACGGGTGTAGATGTGCAGCGTCAGCTCACGCAATCGCTCGGCGACCGCACGCCCTTCCTGATTCACCACATCGGCGAAGGTGATCAGTTCGTCATGCCCGGTGGCGGCCTTGGTCGACGGCGTGAAGATCGGCTCGGGCAGCCGGTCGCCCTCGCGCAGCCCCGGCGGCAACGCTACTCCGGACACCGAGCCCATCCGCCGGTATTCCGCCAGACCCGATCCGGTCAGATAGCCGCGGGCGATGCACTCCACCCGAAGCATCGTCAAGGGTTTGACCCGAACACCGCGGCCTGCGAACTCGGCGGGCACGTCGGCGGTGGAGATCACGTGATTGGGTACCTCGGGGAAGTAATCGAACCACCAGCTCGAAAGCTGCGTCAGCAGCGCGCCCTTGTCCGGAATCGGAGTCGGCAGCACCACGTCGTACACCGATACCCGGTCGGAGGCGACCAGCAACAGCGTGTCGCCGTCCTCATACAGGTCACGCACCTTCCCGGCGTGCACATGCTTCAACGTCGAGCCTCCGAATCCATGGGGTGAGCCTGCACTGCACCAGGCACAATACCGCCGACGCCCGGTCCGGCTGCCACCGTCCTCCACACCCGGCACCGGCCCACCACAACGGAGCCCGCGGGCAAACCTCCGCGCGGTCTGCCACTGCGAAGTGGCATTGTGGGGTGACGCCCGTGCCAGTTCTTCGACCATGAAGGAGCCTTATGTCCGCACCCAATCTCACTCGCGACCAGGCGATCGAACGAGCCTCGACAATATCGGCCGAGAACTACCGCATCGAACTGGATCTGACCGACGGGGCAGGCAATCCGGGTGAGCAGACCTTCTTTTCCCGCAGCACCGTATCCTTCACCGCGACGCCTGGCGCGAGCACGTTCATCGACATCGTGGCGCGCGGTGTCCGTTCGGCGGTACTCAACGGTGTCGCGCTCGACGTCTCCGGCTACGACGAATCGACCGGAATCGCGCTGCCCGAGCTGGCCGAGCGCAATGAACTGGTGGTGGAAGCCGATTGCGAGTACTCGCATACCGGCGAGGGCCTGCATCGGTTCGTCGATCCCGCCGACGCGGCGGTGTATCTGTACTCGCAGTTCGAGACCGCCGATGCCAAGCGGATGTTCGCCTGCTTCGACCAGCCCGATCTGAAGGCCACCTTCGACCTCAGTGTCACCGCGCCTACCGACTGGCGAGTCATCTCCAACAGCGCGGTCGTGGAGACACCGGCACCGGGCCCGGGTAAGCATGTCTTCCGCACCACCCCGAAGATGAGCACCTACTTGGTCGCCCTCATCGCGGGCCCCTACGCACAATGGACCGACGTCTACACCGATGAGCACGGCAGTATCCCGCTCGGCATCTACTGCCGCTCCTCGCTGGCCGAGTACATGGACGCCGAGCGACTGTTCACCGAGACCAAGCAGGGTTTCGGTTTCTACCACGGGAACTTCGGCATCCCGTACGCGTTCGGCAAGTACGACCAGTTGTTCGTACCGGAGTTCAATGCGGGCGCGATGGAGAACGCGGGTGCGGTGACCTTCCTGGAGGACTACGTTTTCCGCTCCAAGGTGACCCGGGCGTCCTATGAGCGCCGCGCCGAAACCGTGCTGCACGAGATGGCGCATATGTGGTTCGGTGATCTGGTCACCATGAAGTGGTGGGACGACCTGTGGCTGAACGAGTCGTTCGCCACCTTCGCCTCGGTGCTGTGCCAAGCCGAGGCCACCGAGTACGCCAGCGCCTGGACCACGTTCGCGAACGTGGAGAAATCCTGGGCCTATCGGCAGGACCAGCTGCCCTCCACCCATCCGATCGCCGCGGACATCCCCGATCTCGCCGCCGTCGAGGTGAACTTCGACGGCATCACCTATGCCAAGGGCGCCAGTGTCCTGAAACAACTGGTCGCCTATGTGGGTCTGGCGCCGTTCCTGGCCGGGCTGCGCGCGTACTTCGCCGAACACGCCTACGGCAACGCCACCTTCGACGATCTGCTGGCGGCGCTGGAGCAGGCGTCCGGACGCGATCTGTCCACCTGGGGCACGCAATGGCTCAAGACCACCGGCCTGAATATTCTGCGTCCGGAATTCGAAGTGGACGCCGAAGGCCGGTTCAGTTCGTTCGCCGTCATCCAGGAAGGCGCTGCGCCGGGTGCGGGTGAGCGGCGCGTGCACCGCCTCGCCATCGGCATCTATGACGATCAGGACGGGAAACTGGTGCGCACCGAGCGCGTCGAACTCGATCTGGCGGCCGCCGAACGCACCGAGGTGCCCGCCTTGATCGGGGTCCCGCGCGGCCGGTTCGTTCTGGTCAACGACGACGACCTCACCTATTGCTCGGTACGGCTGGATGCCGAATCGCTCGATGTACTGGTCAACCGCATCGCCGATATCGCTGAACCACTGCCACGCACCCTGGCCTGGTCGGCAGCCTGGGAGATGACCCGCCAAGCCGAGTTCCGCGCCCGCGACTTCATCGCGCTGGTCGCGCGCGGTGTCGGCGCCGAAAGCGAGATCGGGGTGGTGCAGCGGCTCCTCATGCAGGCCAACACCGCGTTGAGCAGCTATGCCGATCCGGAATGGGCGGAGACCACCGGCTGGACGGATTACGCGAACCGGCTGCTGGAGCTGGCCCGCGAAGCCGAGCCGGGCTCGGATCATCAGCTGGCCTTCGTCAATGGGCTGACCGGCGCGAAACTGCGCGCCTGGCACACCGAGGTGCTGCGCGAACTGCTCGACGGCGACCCGGCGAAAGTCGGCCTGGCCGGTCTGGTGATCGACACCGATCTGCGCTGGCGGATCGTCTCCGCGCTCGCGGCGGCGGGCGAGATCGATGCGGACGGACTGAACACCCCGGTCATCGATCAGGAGCTGGCCAATGATCCGACGGCAGCGGGCAAGCGCCAAGCTGCCGCCGCGGCGGCGGCACGACCGATCGCCGAGGTGAAGGAGCGGGCATGGGCAACGGTGATAGGTGACGACTCGGTACCCAATATCACCGCTCGCTCGATTGTCGGCGGCTTCGCGCCCCCCGGCCAGGGTGAACTGCTCGCCCCCTATGTGGAGCGGTATTTCGCGGAGATTCCCGGCGTCTGGGAACGCCGTTCCAGTGAGGTTGCCCAGACCGTGGTGATCGGCCTCTACCCCCATTGGGCGATCAGTGAGGACGCGGTGGCTGTCGCCGACAAGTTCCTCGCGGGAGAGCACCCGCCCGCATTGCGCCGACTGGTCAGCGAAGGCAAGGCCGGTATCGAACGCTCCCTGCGGGCCAGGGCATTCGACATCCGGTCCTGAACGAAACCGGCGCGGCCACCCTCTTCGAAGAGGACGGCCGCGCCGGTTCGGCAGTACCGCGGGCCGCGTACCGGAGGCAGGCGCACCCGCTGCGAAAAACTAGCGCCCGATCGCCGCGGCCATCACCCGGACCGCGGAGACCAGTCCGTCGATCAGCTGACCCTGCCGGAACGAGCTCAGCGCGGCGGTGACGCCGAGCTGGCAGACACGATCGTTCGCGCGGTCGGCGACCTCCCGGCCCGAACGCACCTCGATCGCCTTCTGGTTGGGCGAAACGGCGATGAGTACCGAACGCTCCGCCTCCGGCGTGTCGGGGAAGAGCTCATCCGCGCCAGCGGCCGGATCCCCACCCAGATCGCCGATGTAGACGTTGAAACGCACCTTGGTCGCGCGCGTCGCCTCGGTGAGCACATTGTCCATCGCGAGCCGTTCGTCATCGTTGAACGGCGCTTCCTTGAACACATCGCCCGCCTCGTGCACACCGGAGACACGCCCGCTGCTCATGAGCGCGTATCCGTGCGGCAACTCGGCCTCGACCACCGCGGGCCACTTAGAACTTGCCACTTGCCCGTCCTCCGATCAGCTCCACCGCGGTGGACTCGATTGCCGCATGCTGCCCGTGCGGCGCCTCTGCGATGTGGTGACCCGAGATGGTCACCTCGTCGGTGGCACTCCACAGCACCGGCGACTGGGTCCACTTCTGCCCGAGGGCGAAGTGCACCGGCTTTTCACCAGGTAGTGGCTTACCGAGAAACGACAATCCGGCGATCACGCCGTAGATCACCAGCGGGATGCCGACGAAGATCAGCACTGTCTCGAGAATGCTCACGGATCAACGGTAGACGATCGTCTGTAGTAGTTCCGCGCCCGGTCGGATCAGTAGCCGGTCCGCGGCGGCCACGACCACCGGCGAACCAGGTTTTCCAGCCGGTCAGACCAACCATGCCGCCGCGTTCGGTGGCAGCTCGCGTCCTCGCACCGGTGCGCTGGCCAGCAGCACATCCCCTGGCGGCAGCTGGATGGGTGCGGCAGCGGCATTGAGCACGCAGACCAGCCCCCCTCGGCGTCGGAAATGGAGGCTGTCCGGCGCGGCCGCGCACCACTCGATCCGATCACCCGCGAACTCCGGGCGCAGCGCGCGCAGCTCCAGCGCCGTGCGGTACAGCGAAAGGGTCGAGTCGGCGTCCTCCAGTTGCGCCTCGACAGTCGACTCCACCCACTCCGGTGGAATCGGCAGCCAAGGCGTGGCCGTGCTGAACCCGAACGGCGGCACGGCACCCTGCCACGGCAGCGGCACCCGGCAGCCATCGCGCCCACGCCGGGTGTGACCGGAACGCTCCCATACCGGGTCCTGCAGCACCTCGTCGGGCAGATCGTCCACATTCGGCAACCCCAGCTCGGCACCGTTGTAGATGAACACCGTGCCGGGCAAAGCCAGCTCCAGCAGAATCATCGCCCTTGCCCGCGCGACACCCACCGCGCCACCGCCGTAGCGGGTGACCTCACGATCGATGTCATGGTTGGACAACGTCCAGGTAGGTACAGCGGAGACCGGCATAACGGCGGCGAGCGAGTTGTCGATCGCCGCGCGCACCGCCTCGGCGCTGAACGCGGCCTCGGCTAGGCGGAAGTTGAACGCCAGATGTAGTTCGTCAGGACGTACGTACTCACCGAAGCGAGTGTTGTCGTGCACCCACACTTCCCCGATGGTCACCGCGTCCGGATACTCCGCGACCACCTTGCGAATCCGGCGGTGGATCTCGTGCACGGCGGGATTGTTGAATCTCGGATCGCTGTCATCATGTTCGAGCAGCGCCGAGACCGCGAGCTCCGGCATATCCGGCAGGCCCTCCGGCTTGGCCATACCGTGGGCGACATCGAGCCGGAATCCGTCGACGCCGCGGTCGAGCCAGAACCTCAGCGTCTGCTCGAAATCGGCGACCACCTCTTGGTTCGTCCAGTTCAGATCGGGTTGCTCAGGAGCGAAGAGGTGCAGATACCACTGGCCGGGCCTGCCATCGGGTTCGGTGACCCTGGTCCAGGCCGGTCCCCCGAAGATACTCGGCCAATTGTTGGGTGGCCGGGCACCGTCGGGCCCGCGGCCGTCGCGGAAGATGTACCGATCGCGTTCCGGGCTGCCAGGGGCCGCCCGCAATGCCGCGCGGAACCACGAATGCTGATCACTGGTGTGGTTGGGCACCAGATCCATCGTGACCTTGATCTGCCTGGTATGCGCTTCGGCGATCAGTGCGTCCAGCGCGGGGAGACCACCGAAGAGCTGATCGATATCGCGCGGATCGGCGACGTCGTAACCACCGTCGGCCATCGGGGAACGCATGACCGGGCAGATCCACAGCGCATCGACACCGAGCAGTTCGAGGTAACCGAGTTTGTCCCGGACACCCCCGAGATCACCGATCCCGTCACCGTCCGAATCCGCGAAGGATCTCGGATAGACCTGGTAGAACACGGCCGACCGCCACCAGGGTTGAGTGAGATCTGTCACAAGAGCCACCTCCGGTGCGTCAGTCACATCAGCCACATCCACCTCCGTCGTGGTGCCGAAAATCAACGAGGTGGGCCGCTGGGCACACGACTTCTCCCAGCGAGTCCGCCATCAACGCACTTCGCCCGGCATCCGCACCGAGCAGGCGAACCCCACCTGTGAACACACTGTCAGAAAGGAGCGTTCATCAACGAGTTCGCCGCCATCTCCAGGTAATCGAGCAACGCCTTGCGGCGCTCGTCGTCGAGGACCTCCGGCGCTATCTCGGCGACCGCGATGCGCATGCACCGCAACCACGCATCGCGCTCGACGGGGCCGATGGTGAACGGCATATGCCGCATACGCAGGCGCGGATGGCCCCGTTCGGCGGAGTAGGTACGCGGACCACCCCAGTACTGCTCGAGGAACATCCGCAAGCGGCGCTCGGCTGGGCCGAGATCTTCCTCTGGATAGAGCGGACGCAACACCTCGTCGGCCGCCACCTCGCGATAGAACGTCGCGACGATCCGATGGAACGTCTCCGCCCCACCGACCGCCTCGTAGAACGACGTAGCTGTCTGCTCACCCGAAGTCATAGACCTTCTCGGCCCCTCTCGATTCGCCGAATGCGCCACTGTCCATTGTGCCCGCGCCATCGCCCCGCTATCCCTCGGCTGCCGCTCAGCGTCCGAAATATCGCAGCTGGATGGTTTTTCAGCCACAGTTAACCGGACATTGTTGAAAATCACCGTGCAATGCTCGACATTCCATGGTCAACTGGGTGACAGTCTCTGCTCCGCAGATACCACATGATCCTGCCAATCATGAAATCGAGGTCGAGATGAAGCAGCGACACACCGCCCGATCACACGAGGCGCGTGCGCATCGACAACTCCAGCCCGCCGATGTCCACAATCGTGGGTCGGGGGCTACTCCGCTGCATCTCTTGTCCGAACATCATCCTGGCGGGCATCGTGGTCGTCACGAACACGGTCCCTGCCCCACGGCACCACCCACCGCGGGCACGCATTTGCTCAAGACCAGGGTGCTGCTGCTGAACGCCACCTATGAGCCGCTCACCGCGCTCTCAGCGCGCCGCGCGATCGTCCTGCTCGTCTGCGATAAGGCCGATACCGTTCATCAGAACACCGAGGGACCCGTCGTGCACTCCGCCGAGACCTCGGTCGCCATTCCTTCGGTGATCCGCCTGCGCAACTACGTCCATGTGCCGTACCGAGCCAGGGTGCCGATGACCCGCGCCGCCCTCATGCACCGGGACCGCTATCGCTGCGGATACTGCGGCGGTAAGGCCGAGACCATCGATCACGTCATCCCGCGCAGCCGGGGCGGGGAGCATTCCTGGGAAAACTGCGTCGCCAGCTGCGCACCGTGCAACCATCGCAAGGCCGATAAGCTACTCAGCGAGCTGGGTTGGACGCTGCGTTCCCCGCTGGTATCGCCGAAGGGCCCGCACTGGCGCCTGTTGTCGGCCACCACGGAACTCGACCCGACATGGTTGCAATACCTCGGCGAAGGCGCGGCCTGATCGTTCAGGTGTACTCGATCACCAGCATGGCCCAGGTCGGTGTGGTCAAGGCCTCGAACACGTGTGGCCGATCGCCCGGGTAAGCGATGTAATCACCGGGGTGCAGCTCGACGGGTGCGCCGACCGGACCTACCAGCGCTCGCCCCTCAGCGAGCAGCACATGTTCGACAACCCCGCTGATGTGCGGGTCCGATCTGCGCGCATGCCCAGGTTCGGCGGTGATCCGGAACAAATCGCGGCGAGAATTTCCCGGACCAGCGGCCAGCAGCGTGGCCCGGTACTCCGATTGCTCGGCAGCCACCACCGGGCCCTCGCCCGCCCGGATCACGTGCACATTCGGGCGCGGTGGGTCCAACAGCCGGGAGAACGGCAGCTCCAGCGCTACGCACAGCGCCCACAGCGTTTCCAAGCTCGGATTGCCTGACCCTGATTCCAGTTGCGACAACGTGGACTTCGCGATACCCGCGCGATTGGCAACTTCGCTCAAAGACAGTCCGGCGCGCGTACGCTCTCTGCGCAGCGCGGCGGCGATCACTTCCTGGGGTGTTGTCGTCGCGTCCCGCTCCGTCATTGCCACTCCTGTCGCATCGAAGGCCGCCCAACAGGAAACCATATTGACGAATCACCCCAACTCTGTTCACTATAAGAAACATGAGTTCGATATGGCGAACACTCGATCGGAGTGTGCTGTCGGGCATCGTGGCCGTCTGCCTCGCCGTGTCGGTGATCGGGATCTCCTACGGTGCGACCGCGGTGGGTGCGGGTTTCCCTTTCTGGCTGCCGATCCTCCTCGGATGTGTAGTGCTCGCCGGAAGCTCGGAGTTCTTGTTTCTCGGCATTGTCGCCGCGGGCGGCAGCCCGATCGCGGCGGTGCTGGCGGGTCTGCTGGTCAATGCCAGACATCTGCCGTACGGGCTTTCGGTACCAGAAGTGGTCGGGAGCGGCTGGTGGCGACCGCTCGGGGTGCATCTGATGAACGATGAGTCGGTCGCGCTGGCCATCGCCCAGCCCGACGCACGGCGTATGCGGGCAGCCTATTGGGTTACCGGGCTGGGGGTGCTGCTCGCTTGGCCGAGCGGCGCGGCGATCGGAGCATTGCTCGGGGCGGTGGTCACCGACACCGCGGCGCTCGGACTGGACGCGGTGTTTCCCGCGGTGCTGCTCGCGCTGGTGCTGCCTGCCCTGCGTGATCGAAAAACTCGCACTGCCGCAGGCGCAGGCACCGCCATCGCAGTGGCCTGCGCACCATTCCTCCCCATTGGAATGCCAGTTCTGCTCGCTCTCTCCGGGGTTCTCTTGGTAGCACGCGAGCACCCCGGTCCTTCCCGCCCGAAAGGAGCACAATAATGCTGGCCGGAGCGTTGGCGCTCGCCGCGGGAACCTATGCCTTCCGGTGGGCTGGACCCGCGCTGCGCAACCGGATTCGCCCTCCGGACCGCATAACGCGATTACTGGATATCAGCGCTACCGTGCTGCTCACCGCACTGGTCGCGGTGACAACCCTGCCGTTGGGCACCGAAAGTCTCGGATTCGCGGTACCCGCAGGTGTTCTCGTCGGCGGAGTACTCGCCTGGAAGCAATTCCCCATTCTGGTGGTGATTCTCGCTGCCGCCGCGACCACAGCGCTGGTCCGGGTGGTCGGTTTCTCCTGATCAGGGTGAACCCGTTCGCGGCAACGAACCCGGCGCCTCCTCGGCGCGACGGGCTCACTGTGGTAGCAGCGGGATCGCACCGGTGCGGCGACGAGCGACCGAACCATAGCGGGCATCCAACCGCACCCATGTTCGCGTGGCGCGGACCCGAACGATTTCGGTGGGTGCGATATGACGCGGATCTGTCTTCTGCCCGGAATGCGGGATGAAATCCATGGCCGTGAGCGCGAAGACCACCCGTAGCGGTACCGGTACCTGGATGTCCGTGCCGGTCACGGTCAGCACGGGTTGATCGAGCAGTGCGGCAGGCGGGCCGTGACTGCTGCCGTGTTCCTTCGCCAGCCGCACACCTCGCTCGGCGAGCTCGACCAAAGTACGCGCAGGCACATTGTCGACATGCGCGAAGCCGTCCACAGGAGGTAAGGCTCCCCGCCAAGCGGAATCCATCGAATACCCGAGGTCGATCGGGCTGCCACCGGTCAACCCGGCCGACACCAGATCGGCGCCGACGGTCACATCATCGATACTGAGCTCGCCGGCTACGGTGCGTACCGCCAGCGCTTCGAAACCGGTCGCCACCCAGCCGGAAACCAAATGCTCCCCCCGGCGACGCAGACGCACCACCGCTGCTGGATCCAGTCGAACGGCCCTGGCCAGAAAAGTCGCGAGATTCTCCCGCTCGGCCGGATCCGGCACGCGCAGCACTCTTTGCTCGCCAGACACTACTGCTCTCCTAGCACAGTCGACTCCGCCGGCAACACTCCCCCGATCCCCGAAGACCGCTCACTCCATCCACTCGGATAAGTATGCCCGCTCGTCGTCGGTGAGCCGCCGCGCCCGCTGGCCCATCATGTCGAACGCAGCCATCCGCGTGGACGCGGTCACCGCGGGCGGTGAGCCGAGCTCGGCACCCGCCCCATGCACCTCGAAACCGATGGTGAAGTCGATCGCACGCAGCTGCTCGACCCACATGGCTATATCCAGTGGCGTGTCCTCATGCCGTAATTGGCTGGTGTAGTGAACGCGGAGTTCGGTGAGCGCGCAGCCCATACGCAGCACCGCGGTCGGACGATTGTCCTCGAACAACCACAGGTTCCGCGCCTCCTCCAGCAATGCCACCATCCGGGCGTGATTGACATGCTGGAACGCGTCTATATCCGACCACCTGATACTCACCTTGGTGTGGAAACGCTTGGGCAGCGCGGAACTACCCCGCCTCTTCCCCTGATCATCCGCCGAGCGCGTCATCGTGGTACCTCCGATTGAGCCCCCACTCCGCTGACCATGCTTCGCACTTGCCGAGCCGCCACAGACAGCGTAGCGAGATCGTGGGTCCCGGACTCGAACAATTCCGATAACGCCGCCCTGGCGCGGCCGAGACGGGACTGATTCTTCGACTCCCAGTATGCGATCTTCTCATCCGCCGTCTCCTCGGGATCACCGCCGGAGAGCACATCGAGAGTCAACGAACGCAGCGACCCGTACATGTCATCGCGCAGCGCCAGCCGCGCCAGCGAGTGCCAGCGGTCGCCTCGTTCGAGGTGGCTGACTACCTGCAACAGCCAATCGATCTTGAGGTGATCATTGAGTGCGTAATACAACAAGCCGACCTCGTCCCCGTCCCGGTCGGTGATATCGGCGATATCCACGACGTCGAGCAGCGGAAACAACGTGAGCAAGCCGAAGACCTCGGTGGCCAGATCGGTCGGCGCGCCTCGCGCGATAAGTTCTGCGGACTGGTCGGTGAGGGTGGACACATGGTGCCCACGCAGCCACCCCGGCACCTTAGGGGCGAGTTCGCGCACACCGTCGCGGTATCGGTTGATCTCCGCGCCGACTGCGATCGGCTGCGGCCGATTGCTCAACAACCATCGGGACGCCCGGTCCAGCGTCCGTTTGGTCTCCAGCTCGAGCAAGTCCCGCACCGAGGTAGGCGCGTCGGATGCCCGGATTCGTCTCCATATCCCCGGCAGGTCGAAAATCGCACTGGCCGCCGCGAAAGCGCGCACGGCATCGGTGGTGGTGGCGCCGATCTCTTCGCGCAATCGGTGCGCGTAGGTAATGCCCGCGTGGTCCACCATCTCGTTGATGATCATGGTGGTGACGATCTCCCTGCGCAGCCGGTGCCGCTTGATCGCAGCACCGAAGCGGTTACGCAGCGGTTCCGGGAAGTAGTCGGGTAGCCGAGCGGCGAAATACTGACTGTCGGGCAGATCGGAGTCGAGCAGATCGGCCTTGAGCGACAGTTTCACATGCGCCATCAGATTGGCCAGTTCCGGCGAGGCCAGTCCTGACCCCTCCTCCAGCCTGCGCGCCATGTCCTGGTCGGAGGGCAATGCCTCCAGCTCACGGTCCAGACCGCGACGCTGCTCCAGATCGTCGATGAGCCGCATCTGCACATTGAGCATGTACGGTGCCTCGGTACGTGAGATACCCATGAGAAGGTTCTGCGCCACATTGTCCTGCAGAACCATCCGCGCGACCTCATCGGTCATCGAGGCCAGCAACGGATTACGCTCGGCAACCGCGAGCTCACCACTGGAAACCACCGCATCCAGCAAAATCTTGATATTCACCTCATGGTCGGAACAATCCACCCCCGCCGAATTATCCAACGCATCGGTATTCATCCGACCACCACGACGACAGAACTCGATCCGCCCCAACGGCGTCACCCCCAGATTCCCCCCTTCACCGATCACCCCGACCCGCAACTGATCGGCATCCACCCGCACCACATCATTGGACTTGTCCCCCACCTCCGCATTGCTCTCGGTACTCGCCTTGACATACGTACCGATACCACCGTTCCACAACAAATCCACCGGGGCGAGCAGAATCGCACGCACCAATTCCGGCGGCGACAAAGAATCGACCTCGTTTGCCAGCCCCAGCGCCACCCTGACCTGCGGGCTGATCGGCACCGCCTTCACAGTGCGGTCGTAGACACCACCTCCCGCACTCAACAACGAACGATCATAATCAGCCCACGACGAACGCGATAAACCGAACAACCGCTGCCGCTCCCGAAACGACCGCCCCGCATCAGGATCCGGATCCAAAAAAATATGCCGATGATCGAACGCCGCCACCAACCGAATATGCTCCGACAACAACATCCCATTACCGAAAACATCACCACTCATATCCCCGACACCCACCACCGTAAAATCCTGTGTCTGCGTATCCACATCCCGCTCCCGAAAATGACGCCGCACACTCTCCCACGCCCCCCGCGCCGTAATCCCCATCACCTTATGGTCATACCCCGCCGAACCACCCGACGCGAACGCATCCCCCAACCAGAACCCATACCCCGCCGCCACCTCATTAGCCACATCCGAAAACGTCGCCGTCCCCTTATCCGCCGCCACCACCAAATACGGATCATCACCATCCCGCCGTACCACCCGGTCAGGTGGCAACACCACCCCGCTCACCCGATCCACATTATCCGTCACATCCAACAACCCCGACACAAACGTCCGATAACACGCCACCCCCTCCACCCCCAATGCCTGCCGATCCACCACCACATCCCCCGTCATCACCGGCGGCCGCTTCACCACAAAACCACCCTTCGCCCCCACCGGCACAATCACCGCGTTCTTCACCGCCTGCGCCTTCACCAATCCCAAAATCTCCGTCCGAAAATCCTCCAACCGATCCGACCACCGCAACCCACCACGCGCCACCGCACCAAAACGTAAATGCACACCCTCCACCCGCGGCGAATACACAAAAATCTCGAACAACGGACGTGGCCGCGGTAATTCCACCACCCCCCGCGGATCCAACTTCACCGAAACATGCCCACGCCCCACCCCCGCACCATCCACCACATAATAATTAGTACGCAACGTCGCCTCGACCAAGCCCAGAATCGCACGCAGAATACGATCCACATCCAAACTGACGACCTCATCTATTCGCTCGCGCAGCTCGAGCTCCACCTCGGCTGCGCGCTCAGGGCGGCAAGCGTCGGGATCGAAACGCGCCGCGAACAGGTCGAGGAACAATCGTGCGATATCCGGATAGGTGAGCAGTACCCGGCAGATATTGGCCTGGCTGTACGGGAAACCGGCCTGCTGCAGATATTTCGCATAAGTCCGCAGAATCACGACCGCTCGCCACGGCAGCATAGCGCGCAACACCAGTTCGTTGAGCCCGTCTGCTTCGGCACGGCCGTACCACATCGCCTCGAACGCTTCCATGAATCGCTCACGCAGACCACCTGGCCGGGTCTCCGGCATCGCGGCATGTGGGGAAGGCTCGAGCAGCTCCGCATCCAGATCCTGGTCCAATGAATTACGGAGCAGTTCAGGACGAACCAGCAGACCGAAGTCGTAGATCCACCGCTCGGCACCGCCTGCTGTTATTCCCGGGTCGATCCGGTAAGGGCGCTCATCCACCACCTCGACACCAAGGCTCTGCAGGACCGGGAGAACCTGACTCAGCGAGATACCGCCGCCGCCGATGTAAAGGGTGAATCGCCACGACCCCGGCTCCGAATCCACCTTGCGGTAGAGGTACTGGTCTATACCGCCATCGCATAGCCGCTGCAACCGCACGATGTCCGCGAGTGCGCGAGCGGCGGAGAAATCCTGCTTGTAGCCTTCCGGAAAGGCATGCGAGTACCGGTGGACCACGGCTGGGTCGAGCACAGCCGATACGTTGGCCTCGTCGTTCAGGTAGTCATCCCAGGTGCGGCTCGCCGCGGCGAGCAGATTCTGCAAGCGCAGCCGGTTGGGCTCGGAAGTCACCGCCGACGGTATGCTACGCACAGTGCCAGCCTCCACCTCCGGCATATGCACCGTGAAATACACCCGGGCCAAGTCGCTTTCGCCCACTCGCGCGGAGTAGTCGATGGCGACACCCCCCAATTCACGAACCAGGATATCCTGCATCTCCAGCCGCACCCGGGTGGTGTATCGGTCCCTGGGCAGATAGACCAGACACGCGATATAGCGACCGTAAGTGTCCGACCGCAAGAACAGGCGCACTTGGCGGCGCAAGCTCACATTGAGCACAGCGGCAGCGGTACGGCGCAGCGTCTCGGCATCGGAGGAGAACAGCTCGGTGCGCGGAAAGGACTGGATGACCTCCAGCATCGCCTGGCCGGAGAACGAACCCAGATCGAACCCGCCCTCCTCGATCGCCGTCCGCACCCGACGTTCGATCACCGGGATATCCAGTACGTTCTCGTGTACCGCCGTGACAGTGAAGGCGCCGACGAACAGATGCTCGCCGATGATCGTTCCGGTCTCGTCGAAGTCGGTGATCTCGACGAAGTAGGGATACACCGAGCGATGCACAGTGGCGGGAACCAGGCCCTGGGTCAGGGTGAGCAGTGGCCGGTCGCCGCCATGGACCGGGACCTGGAAATCGGTACCGACATCGGAGCGCAGCACACCGAGGCAGGTATCGGGCAGTACCGTGGGCTGCTGCTCGCCTCGCTCCGCACTCAACCGGTACCGGGCGTAACCGAGAAGGGTGAAGTTTCCGCGTGCCAGCCAGCGCAACAGGTTGGCGGTGTCGATCAGATCTATCGCGGAGAACCGTGCTACCCCGGATTGCGCGGCCGCTTCCAGGTCGCCCGCCACCGCGCGCTGCACCGCCCGGATGGCCTCGGTGTCATCGGCCACTTGACGTACGTCGGCCACCACATCCGGCATAGCCACCTCGACCTGGGCCAACAGCGCAGGGCTGGTCGAGGGATGTAGCTGCACATGCATCCAGGACTCACGCAACCCGGCCGCACCGGTGCCATCCACCTCGTGCGCGGCGACATGCGTCAGCCGCCCCTGCGTGTCCCGTTCGACCTCGAAGATCGGGTGGATGATCTCGCTGACACTGACACCGAGCCTGCTGAGTAACGCACTGGCCGATTCGACCAGCAGTGGCATATCGTCGGTGACGATCTGTACCGCGGCACCGATCCCGGCCCCGTCGTCCGGATGGTATACCCGCACCAGCGCGCGGCCGGGGAGGCGGGTGACCGCCAATTCCATGTGTAAGCGGAAGATCTGAGTGATGCCGGTGATCGCACAGTCCACATCGCCCGCGTCGACGTGGCGGAAATATGCTTCCTCGAGCATCGCGAGTTCGCCGCGCAGGGACTGCGGCACACTCGCGGCCCACGCCGCACTGGACAATTCGGACGAGACGGTCATTTTCGCCAACTCCCTAGGATATCGGTTCCGCAACAAAGCGACGCTGGTTCGACAGTAACCCCGTGCCGAAGACACGTGGGCCAATTCCCTTCCGATACCAGAGTTTTCACCATGCCCCTGGCGTTCACCGCCCGAGTTCGGAGAGCGAACAGATGGTTTCGACGCAGTACCGGATCGGACCTACGGAATGTCAGGTGAGCGTTGAGAGCCGTATCCACCGCGACAGCGATACCGCACCGGGACCTCTGGGCAGCTCGGTCACTGCGCATACGGTCATAGCGCTACTGCACCGACGACCACAGTCATGGACAGCTCGATCTGCGCCTGCGCACTCACAACTCCACCCTAGCGAGCTACGGGCTGGTAGGTGTCACTACCGTTCCGGATTGTCGACAACAGTTCGCGGCGCGGCGACCCGACCGGTGCCGATGAGAATTCCCGATATCACCCGTGCGGCGGACAGCGCCACCGCGCGGCGGGCGCTCCGGCGGGTGGGTGCGGGCACCGGTAGGTACCCCGCCCGCCCGCCGGAGCGGGAAATCAGTCGCGGGTCAGCTTGCGGTGCGTGACCCGGTGCGGGCGGGCCGCCTCCGGACCGAGACGCTCGACCTTATTGGCCTCGTACGCCTCGAAATTGCCTTCGAACCAGAACCATTTGGCCTCATTGTCGGAGTCACCCTCCCACGCGAGGATGTGGGTGCAGGTGCGATCGAGGAACCAGCGATCGTGCGAGATGACAACAGCGCAGCCGGGGAACTTCTCCAGAGCATTCTCCAGCGAGCCGAGGGTCTCCACGTCGAGATCGTTGGTCGGCTCGTCGAGCAGGATCAGGTTACCGCCCTGTTTGAGAGTCATTGCCAGGTTCAGGCGGTTGCGCTCACCGCCGGAGAGCACGCCCGCGGGTTTCTGCTGATCCGGCCCCTTGAAACCGAACGCGCTCACATAGGCACGTGAGGGCATTTCCTGCTGGCCGACCTCGATGTAATCCAAACCATCGGAGACCACCTGCCATACGGTCTTCTTCGGGTCGATACCCGCGCGGTTCTGGTCGACATAGCTCAAGCTGACCGTCTCACCGATCTTCACCTCACCGCTATCGGGCTGCTCGAGTCCGACGATGGTCTTGAACAGCGTGGTCTTGCCGACCCCGTTGGGCCCGATAACGCCGACAATGCCATTGCGCGGCAAGGTGAACGACAGGTCCTTGATCAGCTGGCGGTCGCCGAAGCCTTTGTCCAGGTGCTCGACTTCCACCACCACATTGCCCAGACGCGGGCCCGCGGGAATCTGGATTTCCTCGAAATCCAGCTTCCGCATCTTCTCGGCCTCGGCCGCCATCTCCTCGTACCGGCCGAGCCTGGCCTTGTTCTTGGCCTGCCTGGCCTTGGCACCGGAACGCACCCAGGCCAGTTCTTCCTTGAGCCGCTTCTGCAGCTTCTGGTCCTTCTTGCCCTGCACCTCGAGGCGCTCGGCCTTCTTCTCCAGGTACGTGGAGTAGTTGCCCTCGTAGGGGTAGGCGCGACCACGATCCAGCTCGAGAATCCACTGCGCGACGTTGTCCAGGAAGTACCGGTCGTGTGTGACCGCGAGCACCGCACCCTGGTACTGCGCCAGATGCTGTTCGAGCCAGTTCACGCTCTCCGCATCAAGATGGTTGGTCGGCTCGTCGAGCAGGAGCAGGTCGGGCTTGCTCAGCAGCAGCTTGCACAGCGCGACCCGACGGCGCTCACCCCCGGAGAGCTTGGTGACCGGCTCGTCCGGCGGTGGGCACCGCAGCGCGTCCATCGCCTGCTCGAGCTGGGAATCGAGATCCCAGGCATCGGCATGGTCCAAGTCCTCCTGCAGCTTGCCCATCTCCTCCATGAGCTCATCGGAGTAATCGGTCGCCATCAGCTCGGCGATCTCGTTGAAGCGGTCGAGCTTTACTTTGATCTCCCCGAGACCCTCTTCGACATTGCCTCGGACGGTCTTTTCCTCATTGAGCGGGGGCTCCTGCTGCAGGATGCCGACCGTGGCATCGGCGGCCAGGAACGCGTCACCGTTGTTCGGCTGGTCCAATCCGGCCATGATTCTCAGCACGCTGGATTTACCCGCGCCGTTCGGGCCGACGACACCGATCTTGGCGCCGGGAAGGAAGTTCAAGGTGACATCGTCGAGCACGACTTTGTCACCGTGCGCCTTGCGAACCTTCTTCATCTGATAAATGAACTCAGCCATAAGTGTGCAGCCTATCGGTGTGGGAAAAGGAGAGACGAAGCAGCGCTACCACTGCCGCCTGGAAGAAAACCGGTCGTACGCTCAGGTGCCGACCGGCTCCGGTGCGCTACCACTGCCCGATATCGAACCGGTGGCCATGCCCGCCGCGCCGGTCGGGTCCTCGCCAGGTACTCCACCTGCGGCGCTCGCCCCCACCGCGGTATTCCGTGGCGCCGCGGCAGACCAGCGCCGCACCTGCGCGGCGCAGCGAGACAAGTCAGGACCGACCGTGATAGCGCGCATCTCCAGATCCCGGCGCTCCACGCCATCCTTGCTCCGGTACTCGTGCGAGCGCAACCGGCCATAGGCGATGACCGGGTCGCCACGGTGCAATGACGCATCGACACCCGCCACCAACCTGCGCCAGCAACTGATCGTGAGATACAGGGTGCCGTTGTCCACCCACTGTCCCGACGTGTGATCCAGTCTTCGGGAATTACTCGCCAACCGGAACGTGACCACCTGCTCGCCATTGGCCAGGTCCCGCTTGACCGGATGTGTAGCAATCGTTCCTATTACGGTCGCGTTCGCCTCGTACATGATGACGCCCCTTCACGATCGGATTCAGGCCTGCCCGCAATTCGTTCCCCGCAGGAAGGACCTCTCCAGAGTGCGCTGAATCGGGCCGGATCCAGGGGCACGATCCAGCAATGTGCACAACTTTCCATTATGTGAATACCAAACTTTTCGATTCCTTCGGATCAGGACAGCGATACCTCGGTATTGGCACCACACAGCACGACGACGGGACGCTCCTCCGGCGCCGGGACATACACACCACTATGGATCGCCGCCAGTGCCACGGCACCGGCAGGCTCGACCAGGATGCGGAACTCACGCCACAGATACTCCCGCGCCGCACCGATCGCGTCGTCACTCACCAGTAACGACCGCACATCGTAGCGACGAGCGAGACCGAAAGCGATATCGCTGATTCTGCTCGGACCCAGCGAATACATGGCGTGGGTCTGACCGGCGACATCCACCGGGCGGTCTGCCTCCAGTGCCGCCAGGAGCAGGGCGGCGCCTTCTGGCTCGATACCGATCACCTGCTGACGGCGCCCGACCGCGGCCGCGATCCCGGCGATCAAACCGCCGCCCCCTACCGCGGCCAGCACGGGTGGTCGACCACGCACCTGCTCTTCGAGTTCCAGGCCGATCACGCCGGCTCCGGTGATCACAGCGGGGAGATCATGGGCATTCAGCAACATCGCGCCACGCGCGGCGGCGTGATCGCTCGCATGCCTCAGCGCTTCCGCGTAGGTGGTTCCGTGCCAGAGCACTTCGGCGCCGTGCGCCCACATCGCGGCGACCTTGGTGTGCGGCGCTGTCTCTGGCACCACTACGGTGCATGTTTTACCGAGGCGCGCGGCGGCGAGCGCGGTGGCGATACCCGTGTTCCCGCCGGAGGCGATCACGACCTCGTCGACTCCGTTCCCCCACTCCAGCAGCGCGTTCAAGCTGCCACGCACGGTGAACGTCCCACCGTGCTGGAGATATTCGAGCTTCATCGTCACCGGCACCGGACCGGACGGACTGGAAACGGAGGTATGGAAGACCGGTGTCTTGCGGATCTGCCCGGCTGTCCGCCTGCGCGCACCGCGCACGTCCGAGCGCTCCACCGGCGTATGCCGGGGGACCGTAGTGACGCGTTCACTCACTTACGCAGTTCTCCATCCCGCTTGGCCAGTTCGGCGAACATCGCGTTGTGCGCGGCGAGGGCGGCGTCGTGGTCACGATCGGCGGCTCGATCGGTGCGCTTCGCCAGCCGCTCGTCGCTGCGCGACCACTGGACCAGCAACGCCACCATCACCACGACCAGGGGAATCTCACCACTTGCCCAGGCCAGACTGCTGCCGTTGCGTTGATCGCCGAGCAGATCGCTGTTCCAATCCAAGCCGAGGCCGCGATAGAACCAGCCGCCGAGCACTGTGGTCATGCTCATCAGCGTGATACCGAAGAACGCGTGGAACGGTAGCGAGCCGAAAACCATGGCCAGCTTGGTCAGCGGCTCCACCTGCCGCGGTTTGGGGTCGATGCCGATCACCACCCAGTAGAACAGGTATCCGCTGAGCAGGAAATGCATATTCATGAACAGATGGGCCGCATGCGAATCGGCGTAGGTGTCGAAAATACCGCCCAGGTACAACGCGTAGAAACCGGCGACAAAGATCACCGAGGCCACGATGGGGTTGGTCAGGAAGCGCGATACCGGGTTGTGCACCGCGGCAAGCAGCCACTCCCTCGGCCCTGGTACGTCACGGCCTGCGGGCGGCAGCGCGCGCAATGCCAATGTCACCGCCCCTCCCAGTGCGAGCAGGATCGGCACCAGCATCGACAGCGCCATATGCGCTCCCATGTGCACGCTAAACATCGCGGGCGAGTACCGGCCGACCCCGGACGATGTCGTGAACAGCAGCACCGCGCAGCCGGACAACCAAGCGATCGTCCGTCCCACCGGCCACGCGTCTCCCCGCGCCCGCAACCTGCGCACCCCGAGCAGATACAGCACCGCGAGCACGATCGCCACCGTGCCGAAAAGCAGATCGAACCGCCAGTCGAACAACAACCGCGCGAATGTCGGAGGCCCCGCCAGGTTGTAGCCGAGTTCCACCTCGGTGACCGTCGGGATCGATAACGGCGGTGGCGGTGGCGTGCGCCCGAGCCCGACCGCGAGCCCAGCGGTCGCGGCGAAGAGCATCACCTCGACACCCGCGAACCGAACCAGCGCCGACCGATTCTTCGGATCCGCCATAAGCGCGGGCAATGCGGCACGGCGCTGGAAATAGCCGCACACACCCAGCACCATGAGCGCGGCGACTTTAGCCAGCACTACCCTGCCGTAGGTACTGGTGAACAGCTCGCCTGGCGGCACACGGACCCAGGAATTGATCACACCGCTGACCGCGATCACAACGAACGCGATCACCGCGATCCGGGAGAAACGGCGAACCGCCACATCGGTGTACGCACCACCACGTATCGCGTGTGCCAGCACGGCGAACAGACCACCGACCCAGACCGCGAAAGCGACCAAGTGCAGGATCAGGCTGTTGGTCGCGACATCATGCGACCCGCCGGAGGAGGAATGGCCGGTCAATGCCAGCGGCATCATCGTGAGAATCGAGGCCCACAACAGCACCGGTGTCCAGCCCCAGCGCAATGCCAGCCTGCATCCCACCGCGACGATCAGGGCGAAGAGCACGGTGATACGCCAAGCGCCTGCCTGCTCGATCTGATCTATCGCCCGCCACAGACCGGGACGCAATGTGTCTCCCACCGGCTGACCAGTGGTATCCGATACGGTCAACGGCACGAGCAACGCCGCGCAACACGCCCAGACCAGCGCGAAATTCGACGCACGGCGCAGTGCGCGGTATCCACCGATATCGAGCAGACCATTCCGTTGCGGCGGCACCAGAAACGAAGCGAACAGCAGCGAACCGACAGTCAGCGCCGCCGACAGATCGGCCAGCGCCCGCACCGCGGGCAGGCCGTAGGTGGTCGGCATGCCTGGGTCCGGAATACCGAGGAGAGTCAATGCCTCCGCCGCTGAGAACCCGACCACCAGCGCCGCGACTACGGCCGCGATCGCGCCTGCCACCACGGTGATCGCCGCGAACGACGCCCTGGGCCGAGCGGCCTCTGCTTCGGGGGCGACGGACGGGACCTGGGCTAACGACATACGACTGAGCGTAGTTCGGGAAGTATTCCGTAGCCCGGTCGGGTTTAGGCCGATAGTCTGAGTGCCCGGTATCCGGACAGCCGTTATACTTTCCCAGCTGGACAGCATGGCCGATATCGGTCATGGTGGAACCCGCTGCCTCCGTAGCTCAGTTGGATAGAGCAAGGGCCTTCTAATCCCTAGGTCGCAGGTTCGATTCCTGCCGGGGGCGCCACACACTGGTGACCAGTTCCGAACTGGTCACCAGTGGGGTTACCCCTCGAGGACAAAGCTCACACCCGATCACACGCCACATTCGATACAAGCTTCCTATCGCCGGTCCAGTACAGCAGCAGCCCCGGTCTGCTCCTTCGAGGCGAAGTACAGCGCAACAGTCATCGAGTTCGGACCGAACCGGTGATCGTTCTGCTTCAATCGATGTATGTGCAGGTGGATGGCCTACTCCGGGGAACCCATCCTGGCCGGTGATCTTTTGTTCCGGCCACGACATTCGCTGATCGACCAGAGCTTGCACTCGACCCTGGGCGAGACGACCACGAACGGTGACGGCTTCGGGATCGGCTGGTACGGCGAAGGCCCTCGGCCCGCGCTGTTCAAAAACATCGAACCCGCGTGGAACGACCGAAACCTACGGGAAATCGCGAGCCAGGTACGAACACCGCTGTTCTTCGCGCATGTACGCGCCTCGACCGGGACCGAGGTGCAGCGCAGCAATTGCCACCCGTTCCGGCACGACCGGTGGTTGTGGATGCACAACGGCGGGCTTCGTAGTTTCCGGACCGTCAAGCGAGATCTGATGACAGCGATCGACCCGGTCCTGTTCGCCGATATCGAGGGTTCGACGGACTCGGAATTACTGTTCTTCCTGGCGCTGACGTTCGGCCTCGACGACGACCCGCTCGGCGCGGTCGCCCGCGCGGTCGGCCTGGTCGAAGCGATCAGCCGCGCACATGACATTCCCGCCCCGGTACAGATGACTGTCGCCACGACTGACGGCGAGTGCATGTGGTTCTTCCGTTATTCCAGTCAGCGGCAGACCCGATCGCTGTTCTATTCCACCGACAGTTCGGCGCTGTGCGCACTACATCCGGATATCGAGGATGCCGATCACCTGAACGAAGAAATCCGATTCGTGGTCTCCGAGCCACTCGGCGATCTTCCGGGGGACTGGACCGAAGTGCCCGAATCATCAGGTGGTGTCGTCTGCCCCGGTAGAAGCGAAATCCTCCCCTTCGAGCCGGTCTTACCTTGAGCTGGTCAGGGGAGTTCCACGGCCGGAGAGGCGCTGTGTGCGTACTTCAGCCGCACACCGCCTCGATCGCGCCGGCGAGCAGCTCGACACCACGATCGATCTCCGCGTCGGTGGCGATCAGTGGTGGCATCAGCTTGACCACCTCGTCGACCGAACCAGAGGTCTCGACGAGCAAACCACGGTCGAACGCGGCGCGGCCGACCTTCTCCGCATGCGATCTATCGGCGAAGGCGACGCCATGCATCAGACCGCGCCCGCGGGTGGTGATGCCGGGGAACGCCGCGGCCAGTTCGCTCAGCGCTCGGCCGAGCCGCTCCCCCTTCGCCAGTGTGGCGCGCTCCAGCGCGGGATCGGACCAATAGTGCTCCAGCGCGACACGCGCGGTGACGAAAGCTGGATTATTACCTCGGAAAGTCCCGTTGTGCTCGCCAGGCGACCACTGATCCAGCTCGGGCTTGAACAGCACCAACGCCATCGGCAGACCGTAGCCACCGATTGATTTGGACAGTGTGACGATATCCGGGACGATGCCGGCGATCTCGAAGGAGAAAAACGGTCCGGTCCGGCCACAGCCCATCTGCACGTCGTCGACTATCAACAGGATGCCGCGCGCGGAGCACAGCTCGGCCAGCCCGCGCAGCCATTCCGCACGTGCGACGTTGACGCCCCCTTCACCCTGCACCGTCTCCACAATCACCGCGGCTGGCCGGTCTACTCCGGAGGACGGATCGTCGAGCACGCGGCGCATCCAGAGCAGGTCGTCGGCAACACCGAGATATCCGTCGTAGGGCATCGGCATGGCGTGCCCGAGCGGTACTCCCGCGCCTGCCCGTTTAGCCGTGTTCCCGGTAACCGAGAGAGCACCGAGCGACATGCCGTGGAAGGCATTGGTAAAGCTCAGCACGGTCTGCCGCCCGGTGACTTTTCGGGCGAGTTTCAATGCGGCCTCGACGGCATTCGTGCCGGTCGGCCCAGGAAACTGAACCTTGTAGTCCAGTCCGCGCGGGTCGAGGACGATATCGCGCAGGGATTCCAACAGACCCCGCTTGGCCACGGTGGACATATCGAGCCCGTGAGTGATGCCATCCCTGATGATGTAGTCCAGCAACGCCCGTTTGAGCACAGGGTTGTTGTGACCGTAGTTGAGCGAACCCGCCCCCGCGAAAAAATCCAGATACTCTCTGCCGTTCTCGTCTCGCAACCACGCTCCGCTCGCGGTATCGAAGACGGCAGGCCAGCAGCGACAATACCCACGCACATTCGATTCGAGTGCCTCGAAAACAGTCATCTCAGCGACGGTCATCGGCCATCCTTACTCGTGGTGCACAGGCTCCGAACATCTGAAGCGATAGTGTTTCTAACACCGGGAGCCGCATGCTGTCGCGTTTTTCCCAAAACTGCGCGGAATCCCCATCAGCCCAGGCCTGCGAAGCCGGCGCCGCATACGCGGCATACCGAACAACTCGGCCATCGGGAAACGATTCCGCGACACCGCCCGCTATCCAGCTCCGCTAGGCGCTGGATAGCGGAGCCCATGGCGCTATCAGTACGCCGCCTGCCGTGACACGCTCGTCCCTGTACTGAATTGCTCATGATGCCGATCGACTGCCGTATCGCGAAGATCCGCGGCATCCGCGTGCGCCATCGCTGCGACAAAGATCTTATAGCGCAGCGGTGTTCATGATTTCCGGGATCCGCACCCAACGGAGATATCGATTACTCTTTCGCCAGTGCGGTTTTGCGGGATCGCGCGCACCGAGGTCCAGCCGATGTTCATGCCGCCCCCGGCGGACTCGACACGGACGCGGCGGCGGGAAGATCGCCCGCGTCCGGGATATCACTGCCGCCCTGATCGAGTGGCAGCATCGAAAGACTTTGTGAACAAACGCTTGTGGTGACCCAGCGCACCCCGGCCCGATGCGCCACGCGGGACGGCGCCTGCCGTCAGTCTGCTTCGCGGGCTCCCTGGTCGAGCCGGAAGGGCGGATATTCGTCCCGCATCAGCCCCGCGTACGCCTGCACCCGGATGAACCAGCGGTTGATGCCCATCACGAAATCGTAGATACCGCGCGGATAGCGCGCCGTGAACAACAACACGAGCACCGCGATGATCAGCAGGATGCTGCCCAGCGGGATCGAGGCACCAGCCAAGTCCTCACTATCGCTCATTCCTATCGAGACACCCCCGCCCGTCATCGCGGCCACTATCGCATAGTGCGGGATGGCCAGCAGCCACCACTTCACCAAGACCAGACCGCGGTGCAATGTCTCCGGGCGGTCGATCTCCAGATCGGCCGGGTAGTCCGCGTCCGACCGGAGACTGAACGGCGGATATTTGTCGGTACCGAGCACGAACAGGGAGTAGAAGACAACCCGCCAGCTCCAGCGCATCACGCCGACATTGAACTCGAACACCGCTCGCGGGTACTTACCGGTGATCAAGATCGCGAAGAACGCGATGACCGTGAGAACCAGATAGGCGATGTGCAAGAAGAACAGCACAATGTAGTGCGGAATAGCCAATAGCCACTTGATCAACCACATCCATCGAGACAGCGCGGGGTCGAGATCACCACGTACACGAATCGGGGTGGCTGACACGACAGGCTTTTCCGGTTCCATGAGCGACGCTCCTTCCGGTTGCTCACACCTCACCGCAACCAGCACGGTATGCCCTGATTGTCGCGTATCAGGCTGCCCAGGAACGGCACTATCCGATACCGACACGCCAACAGATCGGGTACGCAGGCTACTGCGCACCCGAATATCGAAACCCGCACCGGAACCTTCGATTCGGGTACAGCACCGGGAGACCCGAAGTCGTTCGGACCCGCCCGTTCCGGGCAGCTACCCGGTCCGGACGATCAGGTCGGTCCGCTCGACTGTGCCGAATAGAGACTGACCTCGCCGTCTTCACTGAGGAATGCATTGACCAGCATGGTTCTGGTCGCCAACAGCTCGTCCGCATCCGGCACGATGGTGGTGATCGAGATCTGCGGTATGACCGCCCAGTTGACCACATACCGCTCCGGTGGACCGTCGTCATCGGACAGCCGGGCAAGACGGAAGACCGAGACAGCCTTGCGGACGATGAGAGTGCGTACGACATCCGCGATTCGCTCGGGGTCTTCCAACGCGAACAGGAAGCCGAATGTCAGCTCAGGCGATGACACATAGGCAGGCACGAATACCGAGGTTAATCGATCGGATGGGCACACGCAGCACCAGTCCCGATATGGTTGCCACTCATGTGCCAAGCCATTAATGAGTGCGTATCGGAACGCGGTAACGGGTGACCGATCTGTAACGGAACATAACAATTTCCCGGCAGCTTTACTATCTGCACACCGCGCTATTGCGCCGATTCGGATACCGCGCTTTCCTGAAAGTGTCTCAATTTCTCGGACCCGTCTTCTCGTGCATCAGCGAGAATTTCCCGGCGCCGCCGACGCAACGGTGGGCTATGGGATAGCATTCGGGTGCGGGACTACGCTGGGCCGTGGGGCGCTCCTCCCCTCCGATCCCCTCGACCTCGGCGTAGCCAAAATTCTGATTGTGTCGCAGAGGTATGCCATGCCAACCGAATACGCGCAAAGCAGCTTGACGGCTGAAGAGCTGCCACCACCGGCCGCACTGCTTCACGCATTTCGCGAACCGGATACTGCCGAACAGCAGCGCCACCGCGTACTGCACGCCGCGCGCAGGCTCGTCGAATGCCATGAACAGCGAGGTCGGGCGCTCGAACGGCTACACGCCCCCGGAGCCTGCAGCACGCATGTCGCGGCGTACAGTCAATTGCTGGAGGACATCGATGGCAGGCGCGCCGAATGGGTCGGATACATCGACTCGTGGGTGACCACCAACGTAGAGCATCGAGCGGGGGCCTCGGTGCATACCGAGACGCTCGGTGCGGTCATCGATCGGATAGCGGCGAAGTGGGTTGCCGCCCAACGATCTTTGACCGACAACAAAAAAGAGCAGCCCCATCCGGCACAGGGGGACGGGGAAGCTCACCTGCATTGGACCAGGCTCGCCGAACTGATCGACGGCTATCAGGATCTGATCACCGACGTCATCGAACACCGGCGGCGGCTGCCAGTGTGGTAATCGCCCCGACGCGCCCGCCCCCTGGCGCCATGGCGACCTCTTGGTTCAACTCGATCGCACCGGCGATCCACGCGCCGATCTCCTGGTCGGCTCGGTGGTATCGCCGGTGCGGTTGTCGGCGACACCACCGGTGTGCCCAGCGCTGGAAGATGTCAATTATTAAATTATTCTCTCGACGCTTTCGAATTACTCGAACATTCCCACCCCTGATTTATTCATATTTTTCCGATACCCTCCGGAGGGTTTACGTCATATCCCGGAAAGTCCGGGTGATGCCTTACTCTCCCGGCTCGGCGCCATGGAGGTCATCGACCGCACCATTCGCGTCCACAGGTGCGCGCCCGAATGGGAACCCTCTGCCCCTGCCAGCCCCCGCACGAACTCGGTATCGGCGTTTCGCATCGATCACGCTGCGCCGGATTTCCCAGAAGCCCGGTCGGCGACCGGGTCCGGCGACCGGACCGGAAGCAGCACCACGAGTCCGGCCGCGAGCACCACGAGCAGGCCGGCGATGCCCGCGCGATCCGCCTCGAACAACCAGACGAACAAACCGAAGAGGCTAGGGGCCAGGAAGGACACCGCGCGTCCCGTAGTCGTATACAAGCCGAAGAGCTGTCCTTCACTCCCCACTGGGGCAAGCCGGACCAGGAATGAGCGCGCCGCCGCTTGCGCTGGGCCGACGAAAACAGTGAGCAACAGACCGAAGATCCAGAACAGCAGCGGGCCGGAGACGATGAGCAGGACGAGCCCGCATACCAACATCGCGACAAGGGATACCACGATGACGGCCTTCGGCCCGACGCGGTCATCGAAACGGCCTGCGACGATCGCCCCCAGCGCGGCGACCACATTGGCGGCTATACCGAACAGCAGCACATCCGAATCGGCGATTCCGTAGACCCGGACCGCCAGCACCGCCCCGAAGGTGAACACCCCGGCGAGGCCATCGCGGAACACGGCACTGGCCAGCAGAAACCCGACCGTGCGCCGATCCGCGCGCCATAGGTCGCGCAGATCGCGCCAGAGCACCCGGTATGAGCCGAAGAACCCGGCGGCAGCAGCACGGGGACCGGCAGCGGCTCGCGGCAATTCCGGCACCGCGAACAGGATCGGCAATGCGAAGGCGGCAAACCACACCGCCGCCAGTACGGCGACCAGCCGGATGTTGAGCCCGTTGTCGGTCGGCACCTGGAGCAGTCCGCGGGTGTCCCCCTCCCCGGATATGAAACCGAAGTAACAGATCAGCAGCAGGATGATGCCACCGAAATAGCCCATCGACCAACCGAATCCGGATACTCGGCCGACATTCCCCGGTGTGGACACCTGCCGCAGCATCGCGTTGTAGGGCACATTGGCCAATTCGAAACAGGCCGACCCGAATGCCAGGAGCACCAGGCCGAGCCACAGGTCGTGATAGTCGTCGTGCACGAAGAACATCAGCGTCATCGCCACAACCGTCAGTGCGGTCAGCACCCCGAGGGAGAGTTTGCGCTTCGCCACCGCATCGAAACGCTGTCCACTGATCGGAGCGGTCAATGCCACGAACAAGCCCGCGATACCGAGCGCCCAGGCCAGCCAGGCGCTGGCCGAGATCCCGCCGGGTAGATCATCACCGACCTTATCGGTGAGATAGACCGAAAAAACGAAGGTGAGGATAACGGCGTTGAATGCCGCGGACCCCCAGTCCCATAACCCCCACGCGATTACTTGCCCGCGCCTCGCAGCAGGCGCGTCTGCCTCCGTCATGCCGCGCAGCATAGCCGCCACAACCTGCTCGAGTGCGGTACTCCGGCAGTCCGCAGTACCGCCCTTGGTACTCGGCTCGGAACAACATAGGCGCCAGAAATGCTATGCAACTAGTTGCATAGGGTGGTCTGCGACGGTTACGCTCACCACATGGCACTCGAGCACGCGCTGCTGGTATCGCTGACCGAGCGCGCAGGCTCGGGCTACGAGCTCGCGCGCCGCTTCGACAAATCCATCGGCTATTTCTGGAGCGCGACCCATCAACAGATCTACCGCGTCCTCAAACGGATGGAGAAGTCCGGCTGGGTACACAGCACGGCAGTGACCCAAACCGGCAAGCCGGACAAGAAGGTGTACTCGGTGAGCCCAGCAGGCCGCACCGAGCTGGCTCGCTGGATCGCCGCACCGAGTGATCCCGAAACACCACGTAACGAACTCGCGGTGAAGATCCGCGCCGCCGCCTACGGCGATATCACCGCTTTGCGCGCCGAAGTGGCCCGCCACCGCGACCAGCACGCCCATCGACTCGAGCTGTACTCGCATATCCAACACCATGATTTCCCCGTCCCGGAACAGCTCACCGGGACGACCCTGCACCAGTACCTCGTCCTCCGCGCGGGAATTCGCGCGGAGTCCGGGTTCATCGAATGGTGCGATGAAGTTCTGCAAGCCCTACATCCGCACGCACCGCACCCGCGGGTATCGGCTTCGCATGCGGATTGACGGAGAAAGGCGACCGCATTCATGAGTTCCTTCCCCCACCTGCTAGAGCCGCTCGATCTCGGCTTCACCACACTGCGCAACCGCGTGGTGATGGGGTCGATGCACACCGGCTTGGAGGACCGCGCCTGGGACACCAACAAACTGGCCGCCTACTTTGCCGAACGCGCGCGCGGCGGGGCCGGTCTGATCATCACCGGCGGATACGCGCCCAACCGCACCGGCTGGCTGCTGCCGTTCGGCGCGAAACTGACCAACAAGACCGAGGCATACCGGCACCGGGCGATCACAAAGGCGGTGCACGAGCAGGGTGGGAAGATCGCCATCCAGATCCTGCACGCAGGCCGCTACTCCTATATGCCAGGCAGTGTTTCGGCCTCATCGCTCAAGGCCCCGATCAATCCGTTCCGGCCACGCGCCCTCTCGGCCAAGGGTGTCGAGCGCACCATCGACGATTACGCCCGCTGCGCGAAGCTGGCCGAGTTCGCAGGCTACGACGGCTGCGAGATCATGGGCGGTGAAGGATATTTCATCAACCAGTTCCTCGCGCCGCGCACCAACAAGCGCACCGACAAGTGGGGCGGATCGGCAGAGAATCGGCGCCGAATCGCGGTGGAGATCGTGCGCCGCACCCGCGCCGCGGTCGGCCCGGACTTCATCATCGTGTTCCGGCTGTCCATGGCCGAACTGGTGGAGCAGGGGCAGAGTTTCGACGAGATCGTCACACTGGCAAAGGAACTCGAAGCAGCCGGGGTGAATATCCTCAATACCGATATCGGCTGGCACGAGGCGCGGGTGCCGACCATCGTCACCTCGGTACCTCGTGCGGCCTTCGTCGAGTTCACCGCGAAGATCACCGCGCAGGTGAACATTCCGGTCTGCGCGTCCAACCGGATCAATATGCCCGAGGTGGCCGAGGAGATCCTCACCCGTGGCGACGCCCAGCTCGTTTCACTGGCCCGTCCGCTACTCGCCGACCCGGAATGGGTGAACAAGGCCGCGCAGGATCGCGTCGACGAGATCAACACCTGCATCGCCTGCAACCAAGCCTGCTTGGATCACGCCTTCGAACGCAAGATCGTTTCCTGCCTGCTCAACCCGCGCGCAGGCCACGAAACGGAACTGAAACTGCTGCCGACCCGACGCACCAAACGCATCGCGGTGGTCGGTGCGGGACCGGCTGGACTCTCGGCGGCAGTGAATCTCGCCGAACGCGGCCATCGGGTCGAGCTGTTCGAATCCGATGACAAGATCGGCGGCCAGTTCGATATCGCCCGCCGTATTCCCGGCAAGGAAGAATTCGACGAATCGATCCGTTATTACACCAGGAAGCTCGAACTCACCGGTGTCACCGTGCACCTGAACAAGCGAGCGAATGCGGACGAACTCATCGCGGGACGCTACGACGAGGTCGTGCTCGCCACCGGTGTGCAGCCGCGGATCCCCGATATCCCCGGTATCGACCACCCCATGGTGCTGTCATATGCCGAGCTGGTTCGCGAGGAGAAGCCGGTCGGTAAGCGGGTCGCCGTGATCGGCGCGGGTGGTATCGGCTACGACGTGAGCGAATTCCTCACCGTCGAAGGACATCCCACGCTCAAACTGGATGAATGGAAAGAGGAGTGGGGCATCACCACCGAGGACGAACAAGCCCAAGGACAGCTCACTACTCCCCGACCTGCTCCGGCTACCCGGGAAGTCGTTCTGCTGCAACGTAAGAACACTCCGTTCGGCAAAGATCTCGGCAAGACCACCGGCTGGGTGCACCGCGCCGCACTGAAGACCAAGGGCGTCGAGCAGATCGGCGGCGTGAACTACGAACGCATCGATGACAACGGCCTGCACATCAGCTTCGGTGAGAAGCGCGAACGGCCCCAGCTGATCCCGGTCGACAATGTGGTGATCTGCGCGGGCCAGGAATCCGTCCGCGACTTGGTCGCCCCGCTACAGGCCGCGGGCGTCAACCTGCACCTCATCGGCGGTGCCGAGCTCGCCGCCGAGCTCGACGCCAAACGAGCCATCGATCAGGGCACCAGACTGGCCGCCAGGCTCTGACCGTCCCAGCGGCCGAGCAGGAACCTCGGCCGCTGTCCCCCGGAGTGGCAGGCACAACCGCGATGGTGCGCCGTATCGCCTAGGCTGCACCAGGTGAGCCTGCCCTCCCCTACTTCGAATAACCGTGCGGTCGTCACCGGAGCCTCTTCCGGCATCGGTACCGCACTCGCCGCCGAGCTCGCCGCCCGTGGCTACTCGCTGATCCTCACCGCCCGCCGCGGCGAACTGCTGACCGAGCTCGCGCAGCGACTGACCTTGGCACACGGCATCACCGCGGAAGTGCGACCCGTCGATCTGGCCGACCGTACTCAACGCGCCCAGCTGGCCGAGGAGCTGGCCGCCCGCGATATCGCCGTGCTGTGCAATAACGCGGGGATCGCAACCTTCGGCTCGGTCGCCGACCTCGATCCGGACTACGAGCGCGCGCAGGTGGAACTGAATACCGTCGCGGTGCATGATCTCACGTTGGCTGTACTTCCCGGCATGATCGCCCGCGGCGGCGGAGGCATTCTGGTCAGTGGTTCGGCGGCGGGCAATATGCCGATCCCGAACAATGCCACTTACGCCGCGAGCAAGGCGTTCGCCAATACCTTCTGCGAGTCGCTGCGCGGCGAGCTGAAGGGCTCCGGGGTGCATGTCACCCTGCTGGCCCCCGGCCCGGTCCGCACCGAGACCCCGGACCCGGCGAATGCCTCCATCGTCGACCGGTTGGTACCCGACTTCATGTGGGTTTCCTCGGAATACACCGCCAAGGTCTCCATCGACGCGCTCGTACACAACAAAATGCGCGTAGTTCCCGGGCTGATCAGCAAGGGCATGAGCGTAGCGGGACAATACGGTCCGCGGGGGTTCACCGCACCCATCGCGGGCGCGTTCTACAAGAAGCTCGGTAGCTGAACAACCCGCCGCGGACCGCACTGCGCCGGCCGACGCACCGAAACGAGCGAATCGGGCATAGTACAGGTGCGGCGAGTCGCCCCGGCTAATGTTGCTCGAGTGAGCGACAAGTACATGGTGTGGATAGATTGTGAGATGACCGGCCTACGCCTCGACAGCGACAAGCTGATCGAGGTGGCCGCACTGGTGACCGATAGCGATCTCAATATCCTCGGCGAGGGCGTGGACATCGTCATCCACGCCGATGACGAGGCGCTCGCCGCGATGCCAGATGTGGTCGCCGAGATGCACGCGCGGTCGGGCCTGACCGACGAGGTCCGCCGTTCCACTGTCACTCTGGCCGAGGCCGAGCAGCGAGTGCTCGACTATATCCGCCAATACGTTCCCGCCCCACGCACCGTGCCGCTGGCCGGTAATTCGATCGCCACCGATCGCGGGTTCATCGCCAGGGATATGCCGCTACTGGATGCCCATCTGCACTACCGGATGGTCGATGTGAGCTCGATCAAAGAACTGTGCCGTCGCTGGTACCCACGCATCTACTTCGGTCAGCCGGAGAAAGGCCTGAGCCATCGGGCTCTGGCCGATATCAAGGAGTCCCTCCGTGAACTGGAGTACTACCGGCGCACCGCGTTCGTCGCCCAGCCCGGTCCATCCACAACCGATATCGCGGCGGTCGCCGCGGAGGTCAGCACAGAACAGAACGAAACGTCCCAGGTCAACGGCTCGCCGGATACCGATTAGGGAGTTCGGGGGGTAACGCGCTAGTATCTAGCGCGCCGGTTGTTCACCGGCAATGGTGAGCGTAGTTCAGTTGGTAGAGCACCAGGTTGTGATCCTGGCTGTCGCGGGTTCGAGTCCCGTCGCTCACCCCAGAGTGGCCCAGGTGCCGGAGAAACTCCGGCACCTGGGCCACAGCTCTGTTCGGGTCACCAGCGCTCTTCAAGCTACGAACTCCATTCAGCTCGCGCCCGCTTCTCACCGAGCCCCGGCCCGCAGCCGGTACGGCGTATCAGACCGTCGGGATGTCCGCTACCGACTGTGTTGTAGCCGAATATCTTCCAGAATTTGATACAGCACCCGAAGACACCCGTAGACTGCTCGCGGGGGCGGTGTCGCTGGAGCACCCTCCCTGTTCGACCAGAAAGACACCTCGTGATGCGTTCTGCGGTTATCGCAGCCTTCGTCGGCGCCACTGTCCTGACCGGGTCCACCGGGACCGCGGCCGCGGGCCTCGACCTCCCATCGACACCCGAATCCGGCTCGGCATCGAGTGGCTCGGTGAGCGGGCTGGCCATCACCGGATCCGCCGAGAGCGGCAAACTGCTGTGCGCAGCCACCGGCAGCGCATTCGCCCTCCTCGGCGACGCCTACCTGAACTGCGACATACTGAATCCCTGAGACCACCGTCCAGGAGAACGCCGGACGGGCCACCAGATCCCTGGTGGCCCGTCCGGCGTTCTCCTGTTGTGGCTCAGCGGTTGTCGTCGGCGTTACCCGCCTTCCAGACCTGCCACGGAATGTTCCAGTCACCCAAGCCGTCCACACCGGACAGGGTGCCGCCCACGGTATTCTTCACGATCGCGATATCGCCGCGCTTGGCGTTCTGATACACCCACAGCGCGTCCGCCGGACTGAGATTCAGACAACCATGACTGGTATTGCTATAGCCCTGCTGGCCGACCGACCACGGTGCCGAGTGGAAGAAGATACCGCTGTAGGACATTCTCGTCGCGAAGTCCACCGGAGTCCGGTAACCGTCCGCTGAGTCGACCGCCACGCCGTAGGTCGAGGAGTCCATGATGATCTTCTCGTGCCGTTCCGCCACGATGTAGATGCCATTGTCGGTTGGCGTGCTGTCCTTGCCCATCGACGTCGGCATGGTCCGGATCACCTGACCGTTCCGCTCGACGGTCACCTGCTTGGTGTTGTCGTCCGCGGTGAAGACCATCGCGTCACCGATGGTGAAGAACGAATGAATATCGTCTTGGCCGTACAGTCCGTCACCGAGATCTCGCCCATAGACGTTCACATCGACAGTGACCGTGGTCCCAGGTGCCCAGAAATGCTCCGGCCGCCAACGCACCTCACGGTTGTTCAACCAATAGAACGCACCCTCCACCGGTGGTTCGGTAGTGATCTTGATCGCATCCTGTGCGGCCTTTCGATCGGGGATGTTCTCGTCGAACTGGATGGCCACCGGCTGACCGATGCCGACCACCTGCCCTTCGCCAGGGATCAGATAGGGCTTGGTCTGGTTGTCCGGCGAACTGGTGGTGAAACTCAGCGTCGCGGAATTCGCGCCACCGAGCCCGATCGCATCGGCTTGTAACCGATAGGTCTTGCCATAACCGAGCACTTCGGTGGTCTCCCACGACCGCCCATCGGCAGCCAGCTCGCCGCTCACCTCCTTGCCCTGCGGATTGAGCAAAGTCACATCTGTGAACTTGCCGTCCTCCACCGCGAAAGTCATCGGCATGATCGGAGAGACCCCCACCTCGCCGTCCTTGATCGGAGACGACAGCTTGGGCTTGATCAATTCCGTAATAGGGTTGCGGTCGATAGGCACCTCGGCCGCGTCCTCGTCGTCGAGCGACGAACACCCCGTCAATGCCAACGCGGCGACGACCACGACGATTACCGGCCCTGCGATATTTCGTAGCGACCATCCTGTGGCCGACGTACGCCGACCCTGACCAATGCTCATCTCAACCCCGTTTCAAGTCTCGGTGCCCTGAACACACCGATGGCCCCGGATACCAACCGCCACGCCGCCCACCCCTTCCGTGCCACGCGCGGTCGGGACCATGATCGGACATTCTGCCAGTCGGACACCTCCAGACCAATGTGAACACCACGCCCGTCACTGCAGCGTTACAACCGATAGATCAATTCCACACGCCCCCGCGTTACCGCCGCAGTAAGGTGTTACATCAACCCTGCTCAGGGCGCGATTTCCCTTCTTCGGCCCCGGCCTGTTAAGGTTTGTCCCGCACCGGAACGCGGTGCGGGCGCCATTAGCTCAATTGGCAGAGCAGCTGACTCTTAATCAGCGGGTTCGGGGTTCGAGTCCCTGATGGCGCACCACAGAAAGCCTCTGCGAGCAGCTCATATGCTGAACTCGGAGAGGCTTTTTCATGGCAGCTGTAGCTTCAGCTGTCGCTGACAAGCGCTATGTGATCGCGTGCCGCGTCATCCTCTTCCTGACGGTGATAGTCGCCTCACATCACTATCGCCGACATCTTCCCCGGCGCTCCGTTCTCGTAGTTCACGATCGTCCGGTGCGTCACATCCGGCCGTTCGGCCGACTCGGTCTGCGACAGCTCCACACCAGCGGGCAAAGCATGTGCTCCCGCGACCGCCTCGCGTGGCAGCGGCCCACCCCCTGACTAGAGGTAGGCTCCCGTCTGAATCGAGGGAAGGGCGGGGATGAAGCGCGTCGCAGCGATCGCCGCGGCCGGGCTGGCAGTAACAGGCCTCACCGCGTGCAACGACACCACCACCGGGACGGCACAGCCGACCACACGGAACATCGACGAGATCATCGTCTACAACGTCTGCCGCGACCCCGGCATCAGCGACCGAGTACTCATCGACGCCGGGCTGGACCCGACCACCAAGCACGTGCTGACCGACCCACCCACCGGAGTCTCCAGCTTCCGCGTATGCGTATGGGAACCGATGGACAACCGGTACGGACCGACCAACTACAGGGTCGGCGTGTGGTCCACCTCCCACACCCTCGAGGAGGAGCGGAACAAGGAAAGCGTGACCATCCTCCGCGATGGGACTGTCAACGGCCGACGCGCACTCTATTTCCTGGAAAGCAGCGACTCGGCAGGCGACGCGTGCTGGTTGTCGTTCGAGGCCGAGCAGGGCATGTTCATAGTCGATACGCGCCAGCTCAGCGACTACGGCCCCGACATCAACGACCCGTGCGAGATCGTCACCGGCTACGCCGCGGCCCTGGAACCACACCTACCGCAGTAACCAACAGAGCAAAGGGGGGAGCCAATGGCACCGAACATCGAGGACCAACACGCCTACTGGACGAACCTCGGCCGACAAGCCATGGCCGGAGAGTTCCGCATGGAACACGAACTCGGCGAAACACTCCGCGCCGCCGCCGCGAAGTATGCCGAACGACTGTCGAACTGCCTGGACGACGCCAGCCGCCTCGGACAGCTGTCGGGCTGGGGCAGCCTGCCATCCGCCGTCGCACTCCGAACCAAATTCGAGCAGAAAGCCGTCGGCGGCGGCATCGACCCCACCGACAACGTGATGAGCCGATTGCGAGAACATATCGAAATCGCCTGGCTACAGCACGACACATTCGCCGCCGCCATCAGCAAGCTCGAACTGATCGACGAGGAGCGCGCCACAGCCCTCCGCACCACCACCGATATCTGACTACACACCACACGGCATCCGCCAACCGGCACAGGCTCTCATCCGATACGCGCACGTACCGTCCCGTGACAACCGGTGAGACGTGCCCGAGCAGCGCCTGTACCGTGACCTCGCCGTACAGGCGAGTAGGCCGGTCACCCGCCCGGCAACCACAAACCCCGAGCGCCATCCCTTCGGCTACGCGCTGAGCCGGGATGTGATGAGACCAACGCCGCTGACACCTCACCCGGCACCGATCCATTCGATATCCCGTCGAATGCACTACACATGGCGTAATGGCGTGACCATCGAGATCTCCAGTAGGAAGGGGAGTTCGAGTTGTGGCGGACGCAGCGGCCCGAGGCCGAGAAGAACTTATCGCCGGTGAAGAGCCACTCTGGGGCAATACGAACAAAACGGACGATGGTTTCCGTCATCGCGAAGCTCATGACCGGTTTTGCGGTTTGCGTAAATGATAGATAAGGATATGCTGTTGTGATGCCGTTCCAGCTGGAGTAATTCGCGGCCACACTTGACCACCGTCCCATCACATGGACTCGTAGGGCTGGTGGCTCGGAATTATTCTGACGGTAATTATGTCCGATTTCGGAGTTACCGCCGGCTGGATCATCTGCGCACCCCGCACAGTCACCCGCGTACCCCCTCGTAGCGAGGGGTGAGTTTCGGCGGGACAGGAAAGGATAATCGGCAATGATGGACCCAGACCAACAGAACCGTAGCTGGAAGATCGGCAGCGTACAGCTGGATATGGTTCCCGGATCAGCGGGACAGTCCGCGATGTTTCGACTGCTGGATATGGATTCGGCATTGGTGATCGAACTGCGTGGCTGCCAGCCACGCAGGCTGAATGCTCAGATGCTGACCTGGCTTACCGAACACAAGCCCCAGGTGCGGTCGGCCGAGGAAGTACTCGGTGTCGCCGGACAGCTCCAGGACGAGGGTTGCACATGCCATGATGCGCTGTGCGCGGCACGACTCTGATCGGTTACCGACAGAGCTCGGTGAGTTTCCTCTCACCATAATCCATAGCGGTTCATCTTCCACTCGGCTCATTCAAGCCACCGACGCGATAGCGCACACTTCGACCGCTTGATATCACCGTCCGCGACGGACGTGTTTCGTGCTCGACCTCATCGAGCATGTCCCCCCACTCACGACCAATATTCGATCCGCTCGCACCGCTGCCAGAAAGGCAGCGGTGCGAGCTTCAGCTGCTCGAGCACCACAATCACAGCCATATCTCGACCGGCCGCTTATCCGGCCCGGCGACCCTCCGCTATCACAGTCCCGATAAGCCCGTCACGCAGCGCACCCGTAGTTCATAACGGGTGCGCTGCGGTGATTCAGGACACTGAAAATCTCGTGACCTCAGCGTGTCCTACGCTTTTTCTCAGACGAACCACAGGTCACAATTCGGACATCTATACCCAGAGTCGGCTCCGGATATTCAGTTCTGCAATAAAAAAATTTGTGATCCACAACACGTTTAGTACGCCAGCAAACTCCCTGCTTAAGGCAACATTCAGCCTTCGTATGCCAGCCGCTTCAAGATCGCCAGAACCTTCTGTTCTATATCCGTTCATTTTGCGTTAACCTAGCGTGACCATTCTGCAATCAGGTCACAGAACGACCTGAAGTTTGGTCGAACCGAACAGTCACAGACATCAGTTCGGTAACAGCCAGACGGATAGCAGCAGCCAACCACGCGGTCGGCGGAGCCGGCGGTCCGGCAACGGATCCGCAATCTCGATCTCTCCGCCTATCTCTTCGCATCCATGATGCGGAGTCCGCGCGACACCGCAGCCGAGGCCCATACCGGGCGAGCCGGCATTACCCGCGAAGCGGTCGCGCTCCGGGGACAGGGACGTCCCCACAGCAGAACCACACAACAGCAGATGGCCGTTTCGGCGAACGACCACGAGCGTGCGCCGCAGAATCCGTGCTGCCCGAACGCGGCCGGATCGAGTAAGTCCCCGATCAAGGAACCGATTCGCAATGTCTGACAGCCGCTTTCCCGCCCACCGTCGCCCCGCCCACCGGCGCCCTTCGCGGCGCCCTTCGCTTCGTGGCACCGTCGCAGTCGCCGCCGCAGCAGCGGGCATCGTGGCCGTCACCACATCCTCCGCAGTGTCCATGGCCGATGGCAGTGCCCCGTCTCGTATCACCATGATGGCCGAACAGCAGCCTTCCACCACTACTTCGGCGGCAGCCACCACCGAAGCACCGACCACCGAGGCGCCTGCCCCTGCCATCGCAGCACCCATCGCTGAGGTCATGACGCCCGTCGCCGAGGCTGTGGCACCCCTCGCCCCACCGGTAGCGGAAATAGTCGCCGCGCCGATTTCCTACGGGAACAATCTGGACGGATGGATCCGCGAGGCGCTCGACATCATGCGGGCGAACAACATCCCTGGCTCCTATGAAGCCATCCACCGCAACATCATGCGTGAGTCCACCGGAAATCCGCAGGCCATCAACCTGTGGGACTCCAATGCCGCCGCAGGTACCCCGTCCAAGGGCCTGCTCCAGGTGATCGAACCGACCTTCAACGCCTATCACGTCCCCGGAACTTCCTGGGATATCTTCGATCCGGTCGCCAATATCGCCGCCGCCTGCAACTACGCGGCGTCTCGCTACGGCTCGATGGACAACGTCTACGGCGCGTACTGAGCAAGTACCGCCGACCGGCCTCCCCGTATCGCCGACGGGGAGGCCGTGGCGCGCTCCGGCCCGTTCACCTCGAGGTCGGTTAAGGTCTATGCACCCGACCCCGTGGACATGCCATGACCGACTACGCACATAGCGCCGCAGCCGCCGAGAGCCGCGCCCAGAAAGCCCGCCGACTGGCGAGCTACCTCTGGCACCGCGACATCACCGGAACCGAGGTGCTCGCGATGCCCGCGCCCATGCGACGCAAGGCGGCCAAGGCCGCAGGAACCAATCCACCGAGCACCGACGAAACCTGGGTGATGGTGGCGACATTGCTGGACGAGAAAGACAGCTGGGCCGAACGGCACCCCGCGCATCCGGCAGCGCACCGCGCGCACACCGACGAAAAGCTGCTCTGGGTGAAACCCCCGATCACGCCGTGGTCCTGATCCACCGCGCTCCCGCCGATCGAGCTCAGAGCCCGGCCGCCTGCTCTACTTCGGTAACTACCTTGTCCGCGAGCGCGCGCAGCGACCGAGCCTCCGTCTCGGACATCGGCTCGATGAACACACGGCGAACCAAGTCCACATGATTCGGTGCGGCGCGCTCCAACGCGGTACGTCCGCTCGCGGTGAGCTGAACAATGATGCCTCTCGCATCCTCGGTCGCGGGCCTACGCTCGACCAACCCGCGGGCATCCATCCTGGCCAGATGTTTGGACAACCGGCTCTTCTCCCAGCACACCTCGCCAGCCAACTCTTTGGCACGCAGACATCCGCCCGGCGCCGCGGCCAATGCCACCATCAGCTCGTAATCCGCCAGCGACAGCCCGTCCTCGGCCAGTCCCGCAGAAATCGCACCGTCCAAACGCTGGCGCAATCGTACGTATGCTTGCCAGGTCTCCTGCTCGTCATCACGCAACCACCGGACCATAGGAATAGAGTTTAGCCGTCTTTAGTTGACATGGAAACTTAATTCTTAAGAGATTGCACTGGTTCCGGCCCTATCGGTTGACAAGACAGCGAGCCGTCACAACAGTGGATGCGGCGTCCGGCCGGGCGCCCAACCGCCGCAGCAAACATACAGAGGGATATATGAACGTTCGCCGGCTCACCGTCAGCGCGGTCGCCGTGGGGCTGACCTTCTTGGCCGCACCCGCCGCCCTGGCCGCCCCTCCGCCCGGTACCGGTTCCGCTGGAACCGGCTCCTCAGCCATCGACACCGGCTCGGCCATGACCGGATCGGCCAGTCTGGCGCAATCCGGTTCGGCCCGTGGCGCTTTCGCCAATTGTGACGAGGCTCGCGCCGCTGGAAGGGCACCACTGTTTCGTGGAGAACCAGGCTTCGGACCGCATTTGGATCCCGATGGCGATGGCTTCGCCTGCCCGACGGTCTGAACCGACCACGGGAAACAGTGACCCCCGGTAGGCATCGCCTACCGGGGGTCACTGTTTCGCGCTCAGCGGAAGAGCTTGAACAGCACCAGCCCGACGCACAGGGCCGCGCCGCCGATCAGGCTGTATTTCACCTTGGGGTCGTTCAACTTCGCGACCACGATCTGCTTGGTGTCGTCCGCGATCCGATGTGGATCCGTGCGTACCGCGAGCTCGTCGAGTGTGCTCGCCAGCCGAGTGCGAGCAGCCTCGATATCCCGCTCGATCCGCTCGGTATCCCTTGCCACGTTCCAGCCTCCTGTTGTCGATTGCCGCGCCTGGGCCCACTGATCACGTATGCTAAGCCGTTTTCGGAGCGCCAGGGTGCGCGAATGAGTCTATCCACCCCACCCTGAGGTATACAGCCCGCGCGGCCGTCTCCCGATCCGCGCAGTCGGTTACCGTGCTGAAGATGACCACCAACCATCGACTCGCCCCCGGCGATATCGCTCCGGAGTTCACCCTGCCCGATGCCGACGGAAAAAGTATCTCGCTCGCCGACTATCGCGGCCGTAAGGTGATCGTGTATTTCTACCCCGCCGCGAGCACCCCCGGATGCACCAAACAAGCCTGCGATTTCCGCGACAATCTGGCCGACCTCGGCGAGGCAGGCATCGATGTTCTCGGTATCTCGCCGGACAAACCGACGAAGCTGGCCGCGTTCCGTGACGCCGAGAAACTGACCTTCCCGCTGTTATCCGATCCGGATCGAACCGTACTCACAGCATGGGGTGCCTACGGCGAGAAAACCATGTACGGCAAGACAGTCGTCGGCGTTATCCGTTCTACCTTTCTGGTAGACGAACAGGGACGGATCGAGGTGGCGCAGTACAACGTCAGAGCCACCGGCCACGTCGCCAAGCTGCGTCGCGATCTCGCGGTGTAGGACGCACAGCGAAAAGCCCGGCGACACAGAAGTGCTGGGCGCTGCGCGGCACCACCCCCGCGACAGCGCTCAGATCTGCAGCATCTGCTGAACAGCCCACTGCGCCATCAACCGGAGGTGCTCGTCCCACCAGTCCGCGGCCTCCGGGGTGAAAGCTGCGGGCGGTGGGGCTTCACCAGGGAAGAGCAGCGCGCCATTGGGTGGGCCCAGCTTGGGGTTGGAAGGTATCCCGGTCCCCGGTACCCGCGGCGCCGGGGCATCCGCCGTCTCCTCGTCCGCGGTTCCCGCCGGCACCAGCCGCAGCGGCCCTCTGCCCGGGAAAGCGCCTGAACGTTCCCCGGAACGCTGCGCTCCGGTCGAGGCATACCCCATGACCGGACCGAGCGAACCCGTGACCGGACCGAGCGGGCCAGGGACCTGACCGTCCGCCGCGCTGCGCCGGCCAGGGCCGGAACCGCCGGAAACGGCACCCGCCTCGACCGCCTCGACACTATCGGCCCCGGCTTCGACCGCGACCACACTCGGCGCCGGACGCGAGGGGGTTTTCAGCAGATAGGTTCCGCCTGCGACCACCCCGCCTGCCAGCACACCTGCCGCTGTGAACAACGCCACCCCACCACGCACCCGATGCGGCTCGGCGACCGGTTCAGCATAGGTCTCCGTTTCCATACGCGCGTTCGCCGCGGCGCCTGCCGCGGCCGCGAAGGCGGACAGCCTGCACGGAAACACCGGCGCTCCGAACCCCTCGACCGCGGCCTGTACATCGGGCTCCCCGGCCTCCGAACCGATCACCGTCACCGCGTCCGGCCGCGTCTCGGCCGCATCCAGTTGATCCCACGCCGCGGTCACCGTCGCGCCGAGAGACTGCCACGTCGCGCCCGCGGCCTGCCCCACCGCCGCGAGCACCCGGCGGCGGCCGCGGTCGACCAAGGTGAATGCCTGGTATCCCCGAACCACCTCACAGATCAGCAGATTGTCGAAGGTATCGAGCCAGGTCATCATGCCCGCCGCGCTCAGATGAGCCGACTTCGCCGAGACCATCGAAGCGGTGTGCCACGGACCCGCCGCCAGCCGGGTCACGATGGCGCGTCGCTGCGCGGCATCCCGGTACGCGACCGCAACACCACCGATCTCCCGATCCGAACCGAGTTGAGCGGCCAGCGCGTCCAGCGCGGTCTCCACTGCCACCGCCGCATCCGCCGGACTGTCCCCGGCAGGTTCCATCCACCGGTACCGCACCCGCTCGGCCAGCTTCTCGCCGTCGGCGAGCGCGACCGCGTGCACGGTACCGCGTTCGGTGGAAACGCCGAGAGTCACCAAAGATTCAGCCACCACTGATCACGCCTTCCCTCTGCGCATCGACCGGCTCACCGGCTCATCGAAAGCCGCATATTTCCCCTGAGCGGAATACATGTCGAGATAAACGCATGCTCGATATGTGTTCTATACCACAGCCCATGTGGATAGGTGGGAAATCGAGGCCGCTGGGCTCGAAAAGCCGATGCGGTTAACGCGCACGTATCCCAGCGGTAGCCTAGGTGGGTGGAAGTAAGCGCAGAGGCCAGGTCGAAACGTCGTCCGGACCCTGCGTTGGAGCTGCAGGACGACCCGCAAGAACTCATGCCGCGCCGCAGGCCGACGCAGGAACGCAGCAAACGCAAGTTCGACGCCTTACTGCAAGCATCGAGGGAACTGCTCGTCGAGGTGGGGTTCGAATCGTTCACCTGCGAAGAGGTGGCAGCAAGGGCTGAGGTGCCGATCGGCACGCTGTACCAGTTCTTCGCCAATAAGTACGTCATCGTCTGTGAGCTGAATCGCCAAGATCTGGTTGCCGTTTCCCAGGAGCTGGCCGACTTCCACGGCGAGATCCCCTCCCTGGACTGGCTACGGCATATGAATCAGTTCGTCGATCACCTGGCCAATCTCTGGATGACCGACCCATCCCGGCGTGAGGTCTGGCTCGCCATGCAGTCCACTCCCTCCACCAGGACAACCGGCGTGATCCACGAGAAACAGTTCGCCGAAGTGGTATCGCAGATGCTGCGGCCGCTCACTCCGCGCACCCCGCGGCCACGACGCACCATGATGGCCGAAGTGCTGGTGCATGTGGTCTATTCGATGCTGAACTTCTCGGTGCAGAACGGGCAGAGCAACGCCGAAGCGGTCGCCGAGCTCAAACGATTGATGGTGGCCTATCTGCTGGTCGCGGAGAAAGAGTCGCGTTCCGGCAACCAGGGATAATGCGCGGTGGTCCGGGTTACCGGAACCACCGCGCACCTCAGCCCGAGCTATCCCGGCCTTCGATGAGATCGGCCAGCTCACCAGGGTCTTCGAGCACCACCATCGCGGCCGCGGTATCGCCATCGTGGGTCAGCGACAGGTGCACCCGCACCCGGGGCAGGAATTCGGCGGCGAGACCGTGCAATTTGATACTCGGCCTGCCCCATGCGTCGTTGACCACCTCGATCAGTGGATAGGGGTTGTCCCCGATCTGCGGACTACGGGCGAACCGTGACGACGCCCATGCTTTGAGCACTGCTTCCTTCGCCGCCCACCGCGCAGCGTAACTGCGCGCCGGGTCGGTCCCTTTGCTCTGGCAGTAGCGACGCTCACCTGGGGTGAAACTCTCTCGGAGCATGGTGGTTCCGACGCGATCGAGCTGTTCGGCGAACTCGGAGACCGTCACCAAGTCCAAGCCGATACCGAGAATGGTCATAGGCGGGCAGCCTACGACGTACTCGCCGCACCGGGGCGCGAACCCGGCGTGGCGAGTCGCCTCACCGCGTTTACGGTCACTCGCATCCGAGTCCGCTCACCCGATAGGTACCGTCCCCGGCCAGGCGTGCTTCCGGCGACAGCAACATATCGGCCTCCAGCTGCCGAATCCGTTCGGCCGGTGTGCCTTCCCCACCGAGCCTGCGATCCGCGGGCCGCTCGTACAGCGGTGCGCCGCCACACATCGCTTCGGCGATCCGCTGCCTGCCCGACAGCTGCCGCTCTTGCGCCCGGCGCTGGTACTGCTCACGCCGCCCCGGTTCGATGGCCTGGATGAACGCCTCCGCGTGCACCACAGCGAGCAAGCCGGACACATGCCCGAAGCCGAGCGAGGTCACCAATCCCGCCTTGAGCGGCAACCGGTCACCGAAGCGCAGCGGCTCACGCACCCACACCAGGTGCGGGTACTCACGCAGCTTGTCGTCCACGCAATCCAGACTCCGATTCGGAGGAACCACACCGCTGTCGAGCACCTGGCACAACCCGATCAACTGGAAAGCCGCCGCACCGCCCTTGGCATGGCCGGTCAGACTCTTCTGCGAGACAACGAACAGTGGGGCGCCATCGGACCGCCCTATCGCGGTAGCCAACCGCTCGTGCAGCTCCGATTCATTCGGATCATTGGCCGCGGTCGAGGTGTCGTGCTTGGAGATCACCGCGATATCGTCGGGCCGCACCCCGAGCTTACGCAGCTCGGTGGCCAACCTCGCCTCGGACCCGCCCCGGCCCGCGCCGAGAGCACCGAGGCCTGGCGCCGGGATCGAGGTGTGCACACCATCGGCGAACGACTGGGCGTAGGCCAGGACACCGAGCACCGGCAAGCCCAGCTCTACCGCGATATCGCCACGGGCGAGCAATACGGTGCCACCGCCCTGTGATTCCACGAACCCACCGCGGCGCCGGTCATTGGCCCTGGAGAAGTACCGGTCGCTGATGCCTTTGGCACTCATGGCCGCCGAGTCCGCGGTGGCGGACATATCGCCGAAGCCGACGATGCCTTCGATACCGAGATCGTCGTAACCGCCCGCGACCACCAGCTCGGCCTTGCCGAGCCGGATCTTGTCGACACCCTCCTCCACCGACACCGCCGCGGTCGCGCAGGCCGCTACCGGATGCACCATCGCGCCATAGCTGCCGATATAGGACTGCACCACATGCGCCAGCGCCACATTCGGCAGTGCTTCTTGCAGAATGTCGTTCGGCCGCGGTTCGCCGAGCAGATTGTCGACATAGAGCGAACGCATCGAGGACATACCACCCATACCTGTGCCCTGAGTATTGGCAACCAGGGAAGGATGCACCCAGCTCATCAGTTCGGCGGGGCTGAGTCCGGAGCTGATGAACGCGTCCACCGTGCACACGATGTTCCACAACGCGACCCGGTCCACCGAGGCAGCCATATCGGCCGAGATCCCCCAGGTCGTCGGGTCCCAGCCGGTCGGGATCTGACCACCGACGGTGCGGGAGAGCTTGGCCCGGCGCGGTACGCGGATCTCGGTGCCCGCCTTGCGCGTTACGGTCCAATCACCGGAGTCGGCGACCGGCGTGATCACCGTGTGTTCCGGAGCGGCGGCGTGGAAGGCACGGGCCTCGGCCTCGCCGCCAACGGTGAACGACAGATCCCGGTCGAGGAAGACCGAGGTCATCAGGGGGGAAGAGTTGTCGATCATGGCGCCGTCGTCGGCATAGCGGCGCACACCACAGCGGGCGACCACGGCGTCGTGGTAGCGCTCGGCCAGTTCGTGTTCGGGCACATAATCGCCGGATTCGACGTCGTACCAGCCCGGTTTCGGATCGTTCTCCCAGGTGACCATGCCGGTGGTCCAGGCGAGTTCCAGCACACCCGCCGCCGACAGCTCGTCGGATACCTCCATCTCGAAGCGAGTACGCGCCGAACCGTACGGCCCGAGTTCACCCGCGCCGACGATGACCACCATATCGGTGAGATCCGCGGTCACCTCGCCCCATTCGGGCACCGGCCGCGCCGAGGTCATGGCGGGTGGTGCGGGCAGCGCCGCGATCGTCTTCTCCGGATCCGCCGCGCTCTCCGGCTCTGCCGCCGCGGCGGCCTGCTCGGCCAACGCGGGCAGATCCAGTTTCGCCCCGGCGAGCCCGCCGGTCAGGTCGATCTGCTGTGGTCCGGCCGCAGTCATGTACCGAGCCCGGTCCGTACACCATTTGAGCAGTTCATCGGCCATCTCGGTGGTGGACCACGTGTGCACACCCGCCTGCTCGACCGCCGCGACCATCGGATCGTTGTGACCCATAAGGCCGGTGCCACGCACCCAGCCGATCAGCGCGTGGACCAGGGTGACCCGGCTCGGCCACGACTTCTCCGCCCGCCACTTGGCGACCACCGCGTCCAACGCCGCCTTCGACTCGCCATAGGCACCGTCCCCGCCGAACATGCCGCGGTTGGGCGAGCCTGGCAGCACCACATGCAGTTTCGCGTCCACATCGTGATCTGCGCCCAGTGCGGACAGACCGCCGATCAGCCGTTCGACCGACCAGAGCAGCACCCGCATCTCCAGCTCCGCGCGAGCGCCAGCGTCCGCGAGATCACCGGCCACTCGCGGTGCCGCGAACGGCAACAACAGTGTCGGGGTCATCGCGTTCTTCACCACGACCTTCGCGCCGCCCAGCTGGTCGACCTGTTCGGTGCCGACCCAGTCGATCAGCGCGTCGACATCCTGGTAAGAGGCCATGTTCGCGGGCACGATCCACAAGGCCGCGCCATGCATGGCATGGTCCCGGTACAGCGTCCGGTAGAAACCGAGCCGATCGTCGTTCAACGACGAGGTGGTGACCACCACTGTGGCGCCGCCGCGCAGCAGCTTACCCGCCACCGCCGCGGCGATCGATCCTTTACTCGCACCGGTGATCACCGCGACTTCGGCGGACCACTCCCCTGACTCGGCCACACTCAGCGCCGCTTCGGCAATACGTTGGTAGTGCCCGGCGAGCATCGAGCGTGCCTCGTGCATCGCCCGCTGCCGCCACCAGTTCGCTTGTGCGGCAACAGCCTCACCCGCACCGAGGAATCCATCGACCGGCTCCTCCGTGCGGTCGGTGTCATCGGCGAGCCAGAGCCGGGCCAGATCCTCACGGGCCGTAGCCCACCGGTCGTCCAGCAGCACCGCCTTGCGCGCGTCGAATGCCGGCGCGACCAAACGAGGCCAGTCCGAACCCAATTCGGCCGAAACCAGATCGACCAGTGCGTCGTCGGTCGCTTCCGGCGCGGAAACCTGCTCGGCCAGACCGAGTTGCTCCAGTACGACCCGCGCGGTGGTGGCCAGCACACCATCGGGGCCGGTGATCTGATCGGTGAATTCACCGAGGGCAGCCGCGTCGACGGTAGCCCCTGCCCCACCGGCGGCCGTAGGCAGCGCCACGGTGATACCGCGGCGCGCCGCGACGGCCTGCACAGCGGCATCGATGGCCGTATCGACCGAGGCGGCATCACTCAGCGCACCGGGGACCAGCCCGCCGAGTTCGCCACCGCGCACACTCGCGCCTTCCCTGGTGCCGAGCGAGACCTCGGCGGTGACGTGGCTGACCCACCCGTCACCGAGTTCCCAGACTTTACGCACCCGCTCAGCGATGGCGGCCGGGCGCTTACCGCTCGGGCCGAACGCTTTGCGCAGATGATCACCGATGGCGTCGGTGAGTACCGAACCGAACGGGCGATAGGTGCGGGCCAATCGCTCCACTGTCACCGACAGCGCCCCCATATCGGCATCGGCCGCACCGTCGATCGCGCCGAGGGAGAGTTCGGCACCGAGGTCGACGAGCAGCTGATTACGCCGGGAAGATACGCCGTCGCACAGCCCTTCGATGGTGTCCACCGGACCGATCTGGTCCAGCCGCAGCTTGGTCCACAGCGCGATCAGCACGCGGGTGGCATCAGCAGCGGTGAACGCGATGTCGTCCGGACGTGGGCCCGCCGAACTCGGCGCGGGCGCCGCGCTCACCACGGGGGCGGCAACCGTGGGTGCGGCGGACTCTGCCGCTGCCTGCTCTTCGAGCGGCTCTTCGACGGGAGCCGGATCGGTATCGGTCGAGAACACGATCGCCGCCTCGCGTTCGATGTTGAGCACCTCGACCGTTGCGCCGCTGAAATCGGGCAGCTTCAACGTCTGACTTGCCAGATTGGCCACCGTCGGCGTCGCGCTGAGACCGATCTCGACGAATCGCTCGACTCCGAGGCCGCCGTGCGCGGTATCGGTGAACAGCAGATCCTGGGTCTCGATCCACCGCACCGGACTGGCGAACTGCCAAGCGAGCAACTCGATCAACACCACGCGGCACAGCTCGGCCTCCCTGGCCGCCCAGCTGTCGAAATCGGCCAGCACCATGGCCAGCGGCTCGGAGGGCACCAGATCCGCGATCTCCTGGATGAACGCCCGATCCAGCGAGAACGGCTTGGGCACCAGGTTCGGGATATAACGGCCGACCAGGATCTCCGGATGCAGGTCAGCGGGCAACAACTGCTCGAGCTTATGCCGGAACTCCGGCACTCCCGCGCGCAGCACGGTGGAGTGGAACGGCACATCGATTCCGGGAACCATGATGAATGCCCGCTTGCCACCGAATTCCATCCGGCGCCGGTCGATCTCCTCCTCCAGCGCCGCCAAACCGGCCACGGTGCCCGCGATGGCGTACTGCGCGCCACGCAGGTTCAGATTGACCACCTCGAGGAATTCCCCCACCCGCTCCGCGACCTCGGCGACGAAACCGATCACCTGATCATCGGGCAGCCCGATCTGCGAAGGACGGATAGCAGCCATCCGATAGTCACTGCGACCCTGCGCATCTCGCGGCACCAGCTCGTGCATCGCCGAACCGCGCTGGAACACCACCTCCAGCACCGCCTCCAGCGGCAGCACCCCGGCGACGGCCGCGAGCGCGTTGTACTCGCCGACCGAGTGGCCCGCGAGCATCGCACCCTCGACGAATGCCCCGGATTCGCGCAGCTCCGCCACCTGGGCGACGCCAAGGGTCGCCATGGCGACCTGGGTGAACTGGGTCAGATGCAATACACCGTCCGGATGCCGATGCTCGACACCACGCGCCTTCAGATAGGTCGGGTTGTCGCGCACCACGGCGAGGATGGAGAAACCGAGCGCCGCACGGGTGTGCTTATCGGCACGCTCCCAAATCGCTTTGGCGGCCTTCGAACGGGCGCGGGCGTCCAACCCCATCCCCTTGCGCTGGATACCTTGGCCGGGGAACGCGTAGACCGTCTTCGGCGCCACAGTGCGACCGGTCGCGGTCATCACCAGCTCACCGTCGCTACGGCAGGAGACCTCGAGGATCTCACTGCCCGCGTCGATCGCGATACGTTCGACCCGCACATCGATCGGCGAGCCGGGGCGGACCATACCGAGGAACCTGGTGGTCCACGCGGTCAGTGTCCGTGCGGGAGCCGAGCCCGCCGAATCGACCGCCGATACGACATGCTGCGCGGCAGCCGACAGCCACATACCGTGCACGATCGGGCTGCCGAGTCCGGCAAGCTTCGCGGCGGAATCACTGGTGTGGATCGGATTGTGGTCGCCGGAGACCGCGGCGAAGGCATGCATGGTCCGCGGCGCCGTGATACCGACATCACGCTGCCGCCTGCGCGGGGTATCGGTGGCCGTATCGGACACCATGCCCGCCGCGCGTGGCGGATCGGTGAGTTCGCCCGTGCCGTTGCGTCCTCGGATCGCGAACCGCTCGGTGAGCTCGGCGAGCACCGGCATGGACATCCCGGTCTCCGGCTTGTCCAGCATGGCGGTGATCCGCACCCGCACCTCGACAACCCGGCCGAGGTCGGTATCGAGACTCTGCCCCGCCTCCGCGCGTACCGCCAGCACGCTTGTATCGGCGGGCAGATCCGCGAGCAGCCGGATCTGATGATCGAGATGCACCAAATCGAGCATGCCCTCGATAACGCTGCCGCCCGCCGCGGTGCGCGCGGCGCCGAGCACCGCGAACACGGCGGGCCAGCAGGCGCCGACCAGCACATCGGGCACGATCCGGCCGAGAGTGCTCAGCGTGGCGGGCAACCCGGAACCGGTGACACCGGCGTGATCGGCGATGAGATCCGGTGTCCAAGCCAGGTTCACGTGTGCGACCGTGCCCTTGACCTCGGGCAACGCCTGCCCGGCCGCGACGGCGAGCAGTGCGGCCATCGCCGCGTCGGCATCGGCTTCGGTGATCACCGGGGCGCCGCCGGTGCAGACGGACGTAGGTACGGTGATCCGGATCCGCACCACATTGCTCGCCACCAACGGAACCGTCAGTTCCAGGTAGGAGTGCTCCGGTTCGGGTCCGGTGGTCTCGACGAGGGTCGCCCCGCTCGGGGGATGCACCGCGGCCTGCCCCTCCACAACCCACTCCGCCAGATCACCGAGCCGGTGTACCGGATTGATGGTGGTGCGCCCGGCCCACTGGACATCCGGCGCGGCCAGCACGGCGTCGATCGGACCGGTGGCGATACCCGCGATGCGCCGAGCGTCCGCCGGAGCCGGTACCGCGCCCGCACGCAGCAGCGAGTCCGCGGTGTCCTGCTCGAAGCGGTCGAGCAACTCACCGACCGGTTCATCGACCCTGGTGATCCCAGCGACCGAAACCGTACCGGGGATAACGCACACCTGATCGGCCGAATAACGCGGATCATGTGCCTGCCACAGTGAATCCGAACGCCACCAACGCCGCACATCACCGTCGACGACCGGCACGAAATTCACCGGCTTGCCCGGGGTCTTGCACAGCGAGACGAAGAACGAGACATCGGCCGGATGCAGCAGCACCTGCCGCATGGCCGGATAGCGATCCTGCAGACCGCACAGCGCGGCGACCGGGTTCTCGAAGTCCGCATCGTCGGCGAACAGCGTGGGAATCTCACCACGGTCGGCCGGATGCAGCCGAGATTCGGTGCGGCGCACCATCTCCGCGAAACGATCACGCCAAGTGATGTCGAGCCACACCGAGCGGGCGGCATCGACGATGGCATCGCCGAGATCGCTGCCGCAATCGAAATCCTTGCGCCGATCCAGGCCGACCGCCAGTTCGACGTAACGCTCCAGCCAGTCCTGGTAGGTCATCGCCGCCAGATCACCGAAGTACGGTTTAGCGGTCGCGTTCAGCGCCGCGATGATCTCGCCCCGGCGCGCGGCAACCGCGTCGGCGTCTCCGGCGACCTCGTCGAGCAGCCGGCCGGTGCGGGAAGCGGCGTTATCGATCTCGTGGATATCGGCGCCCAATTGGCTACGGCCCGAAGCCATCCCGCCGGAGGCAGTGCCCGCGCCAACCCATTCGGGCGTGCCCGGGGTGTCCACAAGCAGTTGCTTGACCTCCGGCGCGGTCGTGGCCTCCAGAGTCGCCATGGCCGCAGTGCCGACCAGCACACCATCCAGCGGCATCATCGGATAGCCGTGCTGCACCGCCCATTCCCCGGTGAGGTACAGCGTCGCGCGGTCGGGAGTCCCGATACCGCCACCCGCGCACACCACCACGTTCGGGCGGTTGCGCAGCTCGGCGTAGGTGGCAAGCAGCAGATCGTCCAGGTCTTCCCAAGAATGATGACCACCGGCCCTGCCGCCTTCGATATGCATGATCACCGGGTAGTCCGGAACCTCGTCGGCGATCCGCATTACGGCGCGGATCTGAGCGACGGTGCCCGGTTTGAACGCGACGTGCGCGATACCGACCTCGGTGAGTTCCTCGATCAGCGCCACGGCTTCCGCCAACTCCGGGATACCCGCCGTCACCACGACACCATCGAACGGCGCGCCCGCCGTACGGGCCCGCTGCACCAAGCGCTTACCGCCCAGCTGCAACTTCCACAGATAGGGATCGAGGAACAGCGAATTGAACTGCACCGCCCGCCCCGGATGCAGCAGCTGTTTCAGCTCGTCCACCCGGTCGGTGAAAATCTGCTCGGTCACCTGACCGCCGCCTGCCAGCTCCGCCCAGTGCCCCGCATTGGCCGCGGCGGCAACGATCTGCGCGTCAACCGTAGTCGGGGTCATCCCCGCGAGCAGAATCGGCGACCGACCGGTCAGCTTCGTGAAAGCGGTCTCGACCACGACACGTCCGGTAGGCAGCCGGACCGGCCGCGGCGCGAACGCCGACCACGCAATCGCCTGCTCCGGCGCCGCACCCGGCGTGAGCAGGCTGCGCTGCCCAGCCCGGGTCGAAGCAGCGACCATACCGATCCCGGTGCCTTTCAACGCACCCGCGGTGACACGCGACAACAGATCACCCGGCCCGAGATCGAGCACCCACTGCGCACCGGCCGCGACCACCCCCTCTACGGTGTCGACCCAGTCGACCGGATCCACCAGAATCCGCTGCGCCATACTGCCGGCCAGCTCGGCATCAAGGCCACACTGAGCAGCCCAGCCGGACACCAGATCGACGGTATCGGCCAACGCGGGGTGATGGAACGCCACATCGACAGCCACATCCTCGAACACCGGAGCGAATATCGAGCCACCCCGGATCTTCGCGTCCCGTTCCCGCGACTGTTCGTCCTGGATCTGCGCACACCGCTGCCGCACCCGCTCCAATCGCGCAGTCGGACCCGACAACACCACCCGCCTGCGGCCATTGCGAATCGAGACCACCACGGTCGCAGCCGGATCCACACCAGCGCACACCTCGGCCACCACAGCGCGCAGCCGCGCTGGATCGACATTCGACACCGCGACCATCGGCGAGCGCTCCCCCACCGACATCAGCCCACACCGCCGCGCCACCATACTCGCTGCCGCGCCGACCAATTGGGCAATCGCCAGCAGCTCCGCATCACGCGCGCCACCAGCCTCGATCGCCGCCGTCGCCAGCACACCCTGCGAATGCCCGATGATCGCGACCGGGGCATGCTCGCCCACATCCAGACCTTGCAGTCGCAATGCCCTGGCAGCCGCCACCTGAGCCAACATCACACCAGGCATGGACACCGCAGCCGAACGCAACACCTGCTCGGACGGCGCCGCCGAAACCTCACCCGCCTCAGCATCGGCGAGCTCGTTCTCCAGCAGCCAGCCGATCGGATCGAAACCGGAAGGACGCACCACCAGCAATTGCTCAGCGACCGGCTCCAGCGACGCCGCCGCCGCATTGACCAGTGCGGTCAATTCCGGTTCCAGCGCGCTATCGCGGCAGATCTCCTCCAGCTCGCTCAACCACTGCGCACCCTGCCCACCGAAGGCGAGCGCATACGGCACGCCGCCGAGCAGACGATCCAACAGCGGCGACCGCGCCTCGTCCGACGCGGCTTTCCGCGCGGACGCAACCACCTTCGAGCCGTGCCCGGCTCCAACCCTGGTGCTTTCGTTGATCGTCAAGACTCTTCGACTTCCTTCTCCGTGCGACATGCCTTGGCGACACGCCGGTCCCTACCAATACGCGGGTGATCGCGGATGATCGGCCTGATACGGGCGAGGATGACACAAAATCATGAGGAAATCCTCACGTTTGCCCCCCAACGAAGCTGCTACCGGCGAGTATTCAGGTACGACCGAACCAAAACGGTGCGAAACATGACTCTTCCTCATGTTCGAACCCGCTGGTCCATCCGGTTACCAACACGTACGAAACATGAGCTCCCCTCATGTTGGCAGTTTCCAAATTGTTATAAGCCCAGGTGAGGTTACTGGTGGGTACGCCACGCCTACCCAATGCTTCGCTATGACCGAAACGCCCGGTAGAGTTTGGACGGTCGTACCATCGAGCGCGAGTGGCGAAATTGGCAGACGCGCCAGATTTAGGTTCTGGTGTCCACGGACGTAGGGGTTCAAGTCCCCTCTCGCGCACAGCTCAGCGGCAGGTCCGCGGGGTATCGATTCCACTCGGTACCGAACCGCTCCGAGGCCGGCAGTCACCGGTATGTCCGCCCCACCCGGTCACACGGCCCGATGTACAACGCATCGAGAGGTTCGTCAGCCCGCACCAGTACCAGGTGGGGCGAATAGTGCGATATCACCCAAAACGTTGCCGGCGCTGTCGGTGAGCACCAGGCCCCCGCTTAGCCCAGCTTCAAAGACTTGACTTCCCCTGCCGAGAACGGTGAACTCGGCCTGTCCCTGGCGAATTCGATCATCGCATCACCGGGGACAGGCCAGATTCCTACTCGACTACAAGCGCAAGGAACGAGCGTGCCGGTCTCCGACCCCCAGCAAGTGACAGTCGACAGCGTGATCTTCGGAAACATCCGGATCACCAGGACAGACAGCAGTGTCTCGACACGACTGGAGTCCGATGAATCGACCGTGGTCACCATCGAGAGAATCGGCCCTCGGACACGGAAGAACGTGCCCATCGGAACCCGGGACCCAAAGTTCCTCACCGCGCGTGTGAACGACCTCGAGATCACCGTGATCCCCGGCAGTGGAAGGATTCTGAAGAGAAGCTACCGCATACTGGTGGAAATCGAGGACAGAATCATCAGTTTCCGACCCGACAGCATCGACACCTGCACGTTCGTCAATGGGAAACCACACGAAATCGAGAAGCAGTACGGCGATTTCACCGCCCGACCCGATGGATCTGTCGGAGTTCTCTGGGCAACGCCGGAGATGATCCCGATCGTGAACACGATGTCCGTCCCACCTGAGCCGACTGTGGAAGACACGCTCATCGGCTATGCGCTCGCTGGGGCATTCGGTACCGGAGCACTATCCCTGACCACGATCGTCATGGGTATGGTCGCGGCTGTCTTTCCTGGCTGAGCCGAGATGAGTGTGACTCTTCCGAGGCGAGCCGTCTTCCAGCCCGGTTGACAACCAGGAGGAAACCCGAACTGCACAGCCTTGATGCCAGTACCGCGCCCGGGAACCTTTACCCTGCTGTGGTCGACACGCCGACCGCCGCGGTGTGTCGACTAAAGGTCCGGTCACTCTGATGGAGTGGCGGAGCAAGCGCGCCACCGATGAGGACCTAAGAGGAATCATCAACAGGGCAAACGTTGCGTGATGCGGCACCAACAGAAGTGACCGCCCGTAATTACGCTGGTTGTTCCGCCGCAATCGCCGTTATAAGAACCTGTCCACAGGCCGCAAGTCTGCTGTGTGATGATACCGCACCGGCAGCGTTGGACCCGAGCCGAGATGGGTACGCGATGAGTACGGACGTGGGAGGATTAGACCCATGGCGGCATCTGGGGAACACATCAAAGCTCTGGTGCGCAGCCATGCTGCCGGTGATGATGATGCCTTCTATGCCGTCGCACTGCAGGTTGCGGCCAAGGCTGCACGTCAGGGGCACAGCAATCTCGCTGGCGATCTGAAGCGCCTGATCGATTCAGCGCGCCACCAACCGGTCGCGAGGAAGGTCACATCGATTGCCCAACCTCGCGGTGATCTGGCCGAGTTGGTGTCTGCGAGCTTTCCGGATGTCAGCTCGAGAGATCTCATCAGCCCTCCGGCAGTAAGAGACTCGATTTCCGAATTCCTTCATGAACAACGGCAACGGCAGGCTCTGCTCGAGCATGGATTCACGCCGTCGAACCGGCTGCTATTGGAAGGCCCACCCGGTACCGGCAAGACCATGACCGCAGCGGTAATCGCTCATGAGCTGTCGCTACCGCTGCTGACAGTGCGGTTGGACAGCTTGCTCAGCAAGTACATGGGCGAGACGGCGAGCAAGCTCCGGACGGTATTCGACGCGGCTGCAACCCAGCGCGCAGTTTATCTGTTCGATGAGTTCGACGCGCTAGGCGCTCAGCGGACTGGCAACGACGTCGGTGAGGCCCGCCGAATCCTCAACTCGTTCCTTATATTTCTGGAACAAGCCGACACGGAAAGCATTGTGATCGCAGCGACCAACCATCGGGCTATCCTCGATCACGCTTTGTTCCGACGATTCGATCTAGCGATCAGTTACCGCCTTCCTGATCCGGAACAAGCCGCCGAAGTGATGAGAGTTCGCCTCGGCCAGTTAGGCAAAGATATCGACTGGCCAACGGTACTATCAAAACTTCAGGAACCGGAACTGAGTCACGCCGAGTTGGTGAAGGCGGCGGAAACAGCGGCCAAGCAGGCGATCTTGAGGGGGGAACGAAACGTGTCGACAGCTGAATTGATCAAGGCGTTGCGGGATCGCCGGGCGCGTGCCGGTGCCTGATCAACCCGCCCGTTTCCCACACCTGACAGTCACCGACCGCACCGAAGACCATAGCCTGTCTCGAACAGGCGGCCCGCGGACAAAAATCAGGGATGTCGACCGGGCATCTCATGGTCAGAAGCTTCTCGGTGATCTCAGAGGTTCGCTGCATGACGCTGATATGGACCGTGACGCCGCCACTTCCGAATCATGCCCGGAAGAGCTACTAGCAACTGGCGCTGTCATCGTGCTCGATGCCGCCGACTCGGCATTCCCGCTTCAGCTGCATCGACTCGAGCATTGGTCACCACACAGGAAAGTGCCCAAACAGCCCCAATGGTTGCTACTCGCAGTGCATCCCAGTACTGAGGAACGCCCCGAAAGCGCCATTGTGTGGGTGAGCGATACCTACCGCGAGAAGTTCCTCAAACTCTTCGAAGACTTCCTGACCAAGGACAACCCACACGGAAAACCGACCAACCGGTCCCTGGTCGCCAACATCGGGACAATTAAACGAGCAGTGCTGCACGATCTCTGGCAATCCGAGATAGGGCCCCCATTGCGGGGTGTGCACTGGTGGGAGATTTGGCTCGACCGTACGCCCACGGGAGCTGAGGCGCTGGATACCTTCACCCGAGCTCACGGATTGCGTACAGTCATGCGGCGCCTCGAACTGAACGATCGCATGATCGTATGGGTTGAGGCATGCTGGGACCAGTTACAAGCGTTGCCGTTCACCGGAGTCCCCGTCGCCGAGATACGGAAGCCGGAATTCGTCGACACAATCGAGGATCTCACCAGAGAGGAGCATGAGGAGTACACCTCTGACCTGCTCAAACTGATCCAGGCCGCCGACAGGCTGGCGCCAGCGGTGTGCCATCTGGACACAGGTGTGCGGCGATCGCACATCCTGCTGTCGGATTCACTGGCGCCCGCGGACACGCATTCCGTTGTCGACCTCGGTGACATCGTGAAAGAACCGCACGGCACGCAAATGGCAGGTTTGGCTCTGTTCGGTCCCCTCGACGACCTACTGACCAGCACAGAGCCCGTGCTCCTCACCCACAGGCTCGAATCGGTGAAGATACTTCCAGATCCGCCGGTGTCCAATGATCCATTGGCTTACGGATTGATCACCGCCCAAGCCACGGCATCTGTCGAAACCGCAGCTCCAGAGAGGTCCCGGGTATTCTGCATGCCAATCACAGCGCCTCCGGAAACGGGAGGAGGAGAGCCGACCTTGTGGTCGGCCGCTATCGATGCTTTGAGCGTTGGAACCGATATCGGGCAATCGCCGGAAGGGATCGGGCTGCTCGGCGCACCCGATCCGGCAGCCGCACGACTGTTCTTGATCTCGGCAGGCAACACTCCTGTGCACGAACATATCCCAGGAAGCAACTACCTGGATCTCTGCGATAACTCGCCTATCGAAACACCAGCACAGGCATGGAACGCACTCACTGTCGGCGCGCACACCAGACTGACCTCGACCCCCACCGACCCCAGCTTCGAAAACTGGACCTGCCTGGCCGGGGATGGCGAACTCTCCCCACACAGCCGCACCTCCCTGCACTTCGGCGCCACATGGCCGATCAAGCCCGACATCTGCATGGAGGGCGGTAACCTCCTCACCAACGGAACCGACGTTCACGACCACCCCATCGTGTGCGTCCGTACCACCTCCGGCCGCGACGACTTCACTGTGACCAAAGCCAATGCCACCAGCGCCGCGACCGCACAGGCCGCGCGACTGGCGGCCAGGGCCATGGCCGGCTATCCCGGCTACTGGCCCGAAAGCATTCGAGGGTTACTCGTGCACTCGGCAGAGTGGACCCCGTCGATGCGTCAAGAGGTCTACGGCAGCCGTACCAAACGGGCCCGCCAACAGCTCCTGCGGCGCTACGGATGGGGCGTGCCTACTGAACAAGCCGTGCTCACCTCGGCAGCAAACGCCGTAACACTGGTCACACAGGACGAATTCGTCCCCTTCAGCGGACCGAAACGGGTCTCACGCAATTTCCGGCTGCACGACCTGCCCATGCCGACAGCCGAGCTCTACGCACTCGCTGAAGCCGAAGTGCAGCTGCGCATCACACTGTCGTACTTCATCGAACCCACAGCCTCCCGGCGCGGCTGGAACAGCCGCTACGCCTATGGCTCGCACGGGCTGCGGTTTATCTTGCGCAGTCCTCTCGAAACTGATGTGCAGCATTTCATCGCGAGGGTCAATCAAGAGGCGCAGGACGAGGAAACCGGCAGCCGACCACCGAGTGGCTCACACCACTGGCTGCTCGGCGAAAAACAGCGCACACACGGTTCGCTGCATCAAGACATCTGGGAAGGGTCTGCGGCCGACCTCGCCAAGTGCGACCGCATCGCGGTCTATCCTGTCGGGGGCTGGTGGAAAAACAATAGCCGCAGCGAGAGAGTCGACCAGCCTGTCCGCTACAGCCTCATCATCTCGATCCGCATAGGCGCTGAGGTCGACATCTACACACCGATCGCGGCCGAGATCGCAGTTCCCACAGCGCTGGGAATCACTCTCCCCTGAGCCGGACGATTGCCGATCCGAAACGCGCCGCCACCGCGGCCGGCTCGGCAAGATAGTCTTTCGACGGACACACAGGATCGAGTTCGACAGAACGCCGGTTCATACATGACGGCGGGAGCGAAGGGGTGACGCCGAATGCAGGGCGGCCGGTGGGTGGAAGAAAGTCCCTCGCGGTTCCCGCATGAGCGCGAAGGTTTGCAGATCGTCAGGGATCTGCTCCCGGACGCACCGCCCTATCGGGCGTGGTCGAATTTCGAGTTCCGGGATCAGGATGGACGCTGGCATGAGGTCGACCTGCTGGTGCTGACCCGCGGTGGAATGTACTTGCTCGAGCTCAAACATTTCTACGGCACGATCAGCGGAGACGACAAGCGCTGGAAACGCAGTCACGGCAAGAATGTGTCCTCGCCGCTACTGCTCGCTCGCCGCAAAGCCCAGTACCTCGCAAGCCAGCTGAAAAACGAACTGCACAAAGTGTCCAAGGGCAAGGCGCCATCGCAGACCGTACCCCACATCCAGGAATTGGTATTCCTGCATCACGAGCACACCCGCTGCGAGCTACCGCTCGCCTCACGCATCAACCTGTATGGTCTCGACAACCACGATCAGACGTCCGGTTTGCCCGGAATATCGAGCATCCTGCTCGCCCCACCCCAGAGTCAGCCGATCTCCGAGAAGCAGTCCGACCTGCTCGCCGGCCTCATCCACTCTTTCGGCATCCGCGCGCAACGCTCTCGCGAAGTCGGCAACTGGGTCATCACCGACGACACCCTCGGCGAGGGCGACGGCTGGCAGGACTGGCCCGCAACCCATTACGTCGACGATACCCGCAAGGCCCGGATCCGGTTCTATCCACCGGTCCCCGGCGCCACCGATGCGGAGATACACAAAGGCAAACGCGCTGTCACGCACGGTTTCCGGCTGCTGAACCGGTTACGTCACGATGGCCTGCAAGTGCCGGTCGAACTGTGCGAGGATGCCGAGCTCGGGGTCGGCTGGATCTTCGATGATCCGAAAGACTATGCGCGCCTGGACCTCTGGCTGCTCGACAAACAGGCTGGTCTGAGCCTGGACCGGCAGTTAGAGCTGCTGAACCGGATCGCCACCGTCGTGCAGTACGCCCACCGGCACCGCGTCGTGCATCGCGGGCTGAATCCGCAAGCAGTATCAGTGAAGGAACGCGGCGACGTGCTGCTCCCACTGATCTCCGACTGGAACACCGCCGGCGTACTGCCCACCGGGACGCTGGACACCGGTCTGCGTGGTCTGCCAGCCAGCCCGTTGTCCGGCCTGGCCGGCGACCGTCTCGGAATCGCCAAGCTGTACGCCTGCCCGGAGGGCCGTACGAGCTCCGACCCGGCACGCGTGGATGTCTTCGGCCTCGGAATTCTGGCGTTTTACCTGGTCACCGGTGGCGCTGCCCCGGCCGCCGAACGCGGCGAACTGATGACGCGGCTGCGGCGCGACAGCGGCTTGGACGTATCTGCGGAGCTGCCCCAGGTGCCGTCACCATTGCGCAAACTCATCCTGGAAACCACCCGCCCGAGCCCGAGTAAACGGCTGGGCACCGTCGCAGAATTCTTGAAGCAGCTGGATGCAGTGCGCGCCGAACTGGTCGGGGTGCCGGGGCGAACCGATCCGCTGGAAGCCGGTCCTGGCGACACCCTCGGCCGGTTCGTCTACAAGCAGCGGCTGGGGTCCGGGTCGACGGCAGTCGGCCTGCTCGTCACCGACGAAGAGGCGGCGAGCGCTCAGCGAGTGCTGAAGGTCGCCAAGGACGACGCCGCAGCAGTGCGCCTGCTCGAAGAGGCCCAGCTGCTGGTCAAGCTCGATCACGACCGCATCGTGCGGTTCATCCAGCATGCCGAGGTGGGTGGCCGCACAACGCTCGTGCTGAGCTTCGCCGGCGCGACCACCTTGGCCGAGGAACTATCGGTCAAGGGACGACTGTCGATCAACCTACTGGAACGGTGGGGAACCGACCTCTTATCGGCCGTGCATGAACTCGAGCAGGCCGGTCTCGCGCACCGCGATATCAAACCGGCAAATCTGGGTGTGTCCAACCACAAGTCGGAATCCCACCTGACTCTATTCGACTTCTCCATGGCCGGAGTAGACGCCCGCGACGTCGAGGCGGGCACCCCGCCCTATCTGGATCCGTTTCTCGGTACACCCGGCCGTAGACAGTACGACAGCGCCGCGGAGCGCTATGGTGCAGCGGTCGTGCTGTACGAGATGGCGACCGGGACTCTGCCTCAATACGGTCCGGATCCGGATGCGAATCCGGCTGCGGTCGAGCACGACGTCACGATCGACCCGGCACGATTCGAACCGGCCGTGGCAACGGACCTGAGTGAATTCTTCACAGCGGCCCTATCCCGGGAGACCTCCCGCCGTCCGGACACCGCCGAGGAGATGCTGCGGGCGTGGCGCCAGGTGTTCAATGCGCTGGACACTGCTCCGACGGTCGTGGAACCCGATCGTCAGGTCGGCGAGACAACACCGCTAGCCGATTCTGGTTTGAGTGTGCGCGCAGTATCCGCGCTGGCGACCCTGCAGGTATCGACCATCGGGGAGCTACTCGCTCTGGACTCCACCAAGCTGAACCGGCTGTTGTCCAAGGAAACCGCCACCACTCGCAAGGAGATCACCACTCGTTACAAACAGTGGAAACAACGGCTGGGCGCCCGGAAATCATCGGCCCGCACCGAACTCCCCGGCCTGTCGGAAGCGGTCGATCTGCTGTTGATCTCGGTCGGCACCGGCAAACGCACACGACGCAAGGCGAAGGCGGCGAACTCCGATGCCGACAACAAGTCGACCCGGCGGCAGGCCGCCGATCTGATCCTCGGCAGGTCCAGGCGCCTGGATGCCTTCGCCAGTGCGGCGGAGCTCGGCGATGCGCTGGGGATGACGCCAGCCCGCGGCGACCAGCTACTGAAGGAGCTGCAGGAGGATTGGGGCGCCGTTCCCGCGGCTGCGGACCTACTCGACAATGTGGCAGCCGTAGTGACCCGGGTAATCGATGATTTCGGCGGGGTAGCCGCCGTCGACATGCTCAGCGCTGAGGTGCGGGCGCTGCTCCCCGAGGCGGTGGGCACCGACGAGTACGTGGCCGGTCGGGCCGCCGAGGGCTTGGTGCGGGTCGCCTTCGACCGGCTCAGCGAACACGAACGACTGGACGACGCCCGCAAGCTCGTGCGCCGCCGGCACAATGGCCGCCTCGCCCTGGTCGCGGGGGACGAAAAACTGCTGGCCGCAGCCGAACGCGCAGGACGGTGCGCCGACGATCTGGTACGCGGCGTTCCGGCAGGGGTCATCGCGCCTGCGGTCGCGGCCAGGGAGGTGCGCGAGGCATACCTGCAGGGATACCGCAGTGCCGCGCCGGGTGTGCTCGTATCACCGCCCCCGGACGAGCGGCTGATCCGCTTGGCGGCCGCTGCCTCCCGCCAAGCCGTCGTCTCCGGTCGCGGCGAATTGCACGGCAAGTACATCGCACCGGCGGCGATGATCCGTATCGCCCTGGCCGGACTGTCGCAATCGGAATCCCTCAGCACAACCGAGTTGCGCCAACGCGTGGCCGCACGGTTCCCGGTACTGGACAAACTGCCGATGCGCCCGGCCCTTGATGTCGTCGTCGCCAATGCCGAACTCGGTCTGGTCTATGACGAGTCCGCCAAGGTGTACCGGTTCCGAGATGTCGAGCCACCCGGGACCACCGGGTTGCCCACCCGGAAGTCCACCACCGGCGCGGTCCTGCCTGCTCCGGACGCCGAACCCGTGTGGACCGGATATGCGGACAGCACTCGCGCCACGATCCTGCGCCGCTCGATCGACAGTTACGGTTTCCTCGCCATCGGCGTCCCTGTCGGCCGCGCTGACGATCACACCCGCGCCGCCGAGCAGCTGGCCGGCCGTTACGGCGGCGACATCCTGGACGTCGCCGGCGCGATGGTGACCGAGATCCGGGAGTTCACCGACGGCCGGGTACCCTGGCCCGACGTGTTGACCGCCGACGCCGCCGATGCGGCCCCCCGTGACGCCAGGGGGCTGCGCACGGTCGTGGACCGCATCACCCCAGCAGTCCTGGACCGCATCGATGCAGCGATCTTCGCCGAACCCGGGTCCGCGCGGCCGCTGATCCTCACCGAACTGGGACCGCTGGCCCGCTATGGATTCCTGCCGCGTGTGGCCCGCTGGAGCGATCTGACCGCACCGCGCCGTCGCCCGATCTGGGTGATCCTGCCGGAACTGCACCAAATTCGCGGCGCCCAGGTGGACGGTCTGCCGATCCAGCTCGGTTCTCTCACTGGACAGTTCGTCGAGTACCGGCTCGGTGCCGACGCCGCCGACCCGGAAAGGGTGATGAGGTAGATGACCGGCATCGTCGGCCTGGTTCCCGCGCTGCGCAAACTGGTGCTCACGGTGGAGGGCGATCTGCGTACGCGGGTCGACGGGGCGGAGGTGGTGGCGCGGCAGGCCGGTGCGTACGCAACGTGGCGCGGCGAGTACGACGAGGCCTTCGTGGCCCGTCGCACGGCCGCGTCCTGGGAAGCATGGCGCGACGAGCGGGTGTCCCAGTCGGCCGTGGCCTGGGTACTGCTGACCGTCTTCGCCCGGTATGTGGAAGACAACGCGCTGGTCACGCCGCGCTGGATCGCGGGTGCGACCCCTGACGAACGCCGCAACGCCATCGACGCACGGCAGACGTACTTCGCCGAGCAGACCACCCCCGAGTTCATACCGTCGGACCGGGAATGGCTCGAGCAGATCGTCACCCATTTCGCCCGTTACGACGCCACCCGCGCGCTGGTCGACGAGTATTCGCCACTGCACCGTATCGCGCCCTCCGGTGACGCCGCCCGGAAAATACTCGAATTCTGGTGGGAAACCGATGAATCCGGCGAACCATGGTGGAGTTTCACCGGCGTCGATTCCCGATTCCTCGGCGATGTATACCAGGACCTGTCCGAGTATGCGAAGAAGACGTACGCACTGCTGCAGACCCCGGAGTTCGTTGAGGAGTTCATCCTCGATCAGACTCTGACGCCGGCTTTGGCGGAACGGCCGCTGGAAGGGTTCACCGTGATCGACCCGACCTGCGGGTCTGGGCATTTCCTGCTCGGGGCGTTCCGGCGGCTGCTGCGGGAATGGGAGCGGCAGGCACCGGCGTTGCCGGTGCGGGTGCTGGTGGGGAAAGCTCTGGGGAGCGTGTACGGGGTGGACATCAATGCGGCGGCCGTCGCGATCGCGCGGTTCCGGTTGTTGCTCGCGGCACTAGAGGCGAGTGGTGGGAGCCGGATCGAGCAGGCGGTCGACTTCGAGCTGAATTTGGCGACCGGGGATTCGTTGTTGTGGGGGGCTCGCCAGCAAGCACTGGGCGACCTGATGACTTTCGGTCTCACACAGTTCGCGTACTCTACTGAGAATGCCGAGTCACTGACAGATATCTTGCAACGGGAACACGATGTAGTAGTAGGGAATCCGCCTTATGTTACCGTCAAAGATTCTGCATTGAACTCGACGTATCGGCTGTTGTACTCTACTTGCCACCGGCAATATGCGCTGACTGTTCCGTTCATGGAGTTGTTCTTCGATCTAGGTTATACGGATCAGCGCAACCGCAAGGCGGGCTGGATGGGGCAAATCACCTCGAACTCGTTCATGAAACGCGAGTTCGGGTCGAAGCTGATCGAGGAGTTCCTTGCCAAGCGGGATCTGCGGAAGGTCATCGATACGTCTGGAGCGTACATTCCCGGCCACGGGACTCCTACTGTAGTCCTGATCGGCCGTAACAGAGCACCAATGGGAACCTCCGTACAGGCTGTGCTCGGGATCCGCGGAGAGCCCGGGCGTCCAGAAATTCCAGCTCAAGGAGTCGTATGGACATCGATAGTCGAGAATGCCTCAAAATCCCATTATGAAAGTGACTGGATCAGCGTTACCAACCTCGAACGAGCAACCCTATACACCCATCCATGGAGCATCTCAGGCGGTGGCGCAGTCCAGACACTCGCAACAATCGAGGAGAGCAGTAATTCGCTTTCTTCAATGCATGTCAACATTGGAAGCGTAGTGATACCGGGCGAAGAATCAGCATTTGTGGTACCTGACAAGAAGTCAGCCGACCGCAACAAGCTGACTGCCATTCCAATTATCGAGGGCGACCGCGTGCGGGACTACTGCACCGAGGAGCCCTCCTTGGTGACATGGCCTTACGATCAGTCTCTGTCCCCTTCGATCGAGCCCAATATCGAAAAACGCCTTTGGCCGTGCCGTAGGGTACTACAGAGAAGGAAACGATTCGGGGTACCGTTCGATGAAATTAAGGACATCGAATGGTGGGAGCTTCGAGAAGTATATCCCGAAAGGATAAGGATTCCACTTGGAATAGCGTATAGCGAGGTGGCGACACATAATCATTTCGTCCTCGATCGCGGCGGAAACGTGTTCAAGCAGACCGCGCCGGTGATAAAACTTCCAGAAGAGGCGAGTGAGGACGACCATCTGGAGCTGCTCGGTGTGCTGAACAGCTCTGTAGCGGCGTTCTGGCTAAAGCAAAATTGCCACAGCAAATCCGGAAATGGGATCGGCCGCGGGATCGCCGACGAAGCGTGGGAACAACGATATCAGTTCAACGGCACTACAGTTGGCAACTTTCCACTACCCAAAAATTTTCCTCTGCACCGGGCAAAAGTCATGGATCAGACCGCTCAGCACCTGGTCGACCACACGCCGGAAAAGATCGCGGCCCACTCAACCCTCACCACCGAGTCTCTCGACTCAGCCCACGCCGAATACCACCATCTCCTCCACCGAATGATCGCCCATCAAGAGGAACTCGACTGGGAGTGCTACCGCCTCTACGGTCTCATCGACGAGGACCTCACCTATCAAGGCGCCCTCCCCGAAATCTCCTTGGGCGAGCGGGCTTTCGAAATCCTACTGGCTCGCCGCATGAAGGACGGCGAACACACCGCCTGGTTCGAACGCCACCGTTCCACCCCCATTACCGAGATCCCGCAGCACCTCCCCGCCGACTACCAGCAACTCCTGCAACACCGCCTGGACACCATTGCCACCAGCCCGCATCTGCGCCTGTTGGAAAAACCTGAATACAAGCGCCGGTGGGCCACCGAGCCGTGGGACAAGCGCGTCACCGAGGCCCTGCGTGGCTGGCTGCTGGACAAGGTGGAAAATCGCGCACTCTGGTTCGACCGGGACAACCGCCCTACCCCGAAAAGCGTCGCCCAGCTCGCCGACGAGCTGGACCGCGACCCCGATTTCGCCCGGGTCCTGCGCATGTGGGCGCAGTCACCCGAAGCTTCCACCAGCGCTGCCCTGAAGAAACTCCTCACCGAAGAGGGTGTGCCGTTCCTCGCCACTTACCGCTACAAGCCTTCCGGTCTGGAAAAACGCAAGGCATGGGAGCACACCTGGACCGAGCAGCGGCGCGAGGATGCCGGCGAAACTCTTGACCAGCCGATTCCCGTCCCACCCAAGTACAAGCCGACCGATTTCACTAAACCCTCCTATTGGTCCCGCCGCGGCAAACTCGACCTCCCGAAGGAGCGTTTCATCTCCTACCCGAATGCCAACCGCCCCGAGGACAAGTCCGAACTCCTCGGCTGGGCCGGCTGGAACCATGCGGAGCAGGCCCTCGCCCTGGCCGGGATCATCGGCAGCCGGATCCAGGACGGTGCCACCGAGGCCACTCTCATCCCCCTGATCGCGGGCCTGGTGGAGCTGTCTCCATGGGTCCGGCAATGGCACAGCGAAATCGACCTCGAATACGGCATCAGCATGGCTGATTTGATCGACGAGCAGATCCGCGCCCGCTGCGTCGAACTCGGCATCTCCCCGGAGGACGCGGCGGCGTGGCGGCCAGAGCCGGCCGGGCGGGGCCGCCGGACCACCGGACGCACCAAGGAACCCGAGACCCTGCTATGAACGTCGTGCGGAACAAGGCAACCCGTGCCACCGCCGAGAGGGAGGGCCCAGCATGAGTATGTTCCTGCGGGATGTCATCGAGATTCCGGTTCGTGCAGGTACCGACGACTACGTGCTGAAACTGACCGATGGCACCAGCGCCGAACACCTGCGCCAGACCCTTGCCGAGTACGTACTCACCGACTCTCTGCAGCAGAACTTCGAGCAGGCGCTCGGCATGATCGCCGACGCGATCGGTCAGCGGCAGTCCAGGGCGGCGTTCCTCAACGGCTCGTTCGGTTCCGGTAAGAGCCACTTCATGGCTGTACTGTACGCCCTGCTCGGCAACGAACCGGCGCTGCGCGACGACCCGGCGCTGCGCACGACGTTCGCACCTCTGGTCGGCAAGTACGACGAACTGCTGCCCGGCCGCAAGATCCTGCGCCTCACGTATCACATGGTCGGCACGGATTCGTTGGAGGAGATGCTGTTCCGCAAGTACGTGGAGCAGATCCAGCGCCTACATCCGGGCACCACACTGCCACCGCTGTATCTGAGCGACGAACTGCTCGCCGATGCCGAGGTCGCCCGCGCAAATATGGGTGACGACTCGTTCTTCGGAGTACTCAGCGGCCCCAGCGACCAGCCACCCAGTGTCTGGGACAATGTCGACGAGCAGGCCGCCTGGACCGCCGACCGTTACCACCGTGCCCGCACCGCCGCGCCGGAGTCGACAGAACGAGCTGATCTGGTTACTGCACTAGTGAATTCGATGTGGGGTTCGTTCACAACCCAGGCGCAGTTCGTGGATCTGGACAAGGGTCTGCGGATCATTTCTGAGCACGCGAAATCCCTCGGCTACGAGGCGGTCGTGCTGTTCATCGACGAGCTCGTGCTGTGGCTGACCTTCCATGTCCGCAATCACGAGTTCTTCGCCCGGGAAAGCCAGAAATTGTCGAAACTGGTGGAAGCGTCCAGTACCAGGGCGATTCCGCTGATCTCGTTCATCCCTCGCCAGCACGATCTGCGTAAATGGCTGGCCAATGCCGGGGCATCTGGCGCCGAGCAAGAGGCGCTGGATCGTGCCTTCCATTTCCAGGAGGGACGTTTCCTGCCGATCCGGCTCGGCGACGACAACCTCGTCGAGGTGGTGCACGCCCGCGTGCTGAAGCCGAAACCAGGCATGCAGCCAGTCCTCGATCAGGCGTTCCGCAACGTCACCAGAGATCCGCTGATCTGGGATACGTTGCGCGACAGCATGAACACCGACGACGAGCATCGCGGCGCGTCAGAGGCCGAATTCGCCAAGACCTACCCGTTCTCCCCTGCCCTGGTGTCCACGCTACGCAATCTGGCCGGTGTGATGCAGCGCGAACGCACCGCGCTGAAGATCATGCAGAAAATGCTGTCCGATCGGCGGGACACCCTGACCGTGGACGATCTGATCCCGGTCGGTGACGCGTTCGACGATATCGTGGTCGGCAATACACCGCTGGATGCTGGTACCGCAGCCATGTTCCGTTCTGCGGTCGAACTGTATCGGGGCAAGCTGCGCCCGTATCTGCTGCAGCTGGCAGAAATCACCGAAGAGCAGTTGCTCAACGATCCGGCCTCGCAGCAGGCCCGCCTGTTCCTGGGTCGGGACCGGCTCGCGAAAACCCTGCTGCTGTCGGCGATCGCACCGAAGGTGCCTGCCCTGCGAGACATCACCGCCAGTCGGCTGACCGCGCTCAACCACGGCTCCATCAAGAGCCCGATGCTGAACGGCGAACGGGGGATCGCGCTGTCGGCGGTCCGCGACTGGAGCCGCAGCATCGCCCCCGAGATCAAGGTCCGCGACGGCAACGACCCGATCATCGATGTCACCCTCGCCGACGTCGACTACAAATCGGTCCTGGACCGCATCAAGGGTGAGGACAACACAGGCCGCCGCCGTGTGCTCGTCCGCCGCCTCGTGCACCGGGTCCTTGGCGTCGTCAGCGATCAGGACGATCTCACCGGTGCCACCACCAAGACCGTGATCTGGCGAGGCAGCCGACGGGAGGTGGACATCGTCTTCGGCAATGTCCGCGATGCCGCATCCCTCAACGACAACGCCTTCGATGCCCGCCCCGGCACATGGCGATTCATCATCGACTACCCATTCGACGAGCACCCGTACTCGCATGCCGACGATATGCATCGGGTCGATAGGCTGCGCAACAGCGGCGGCGACCGCAACACCATCGTGTGGCTGCCGCAGTTCTTCACCGATCAGATCAACGCAGAGCTCGCCCAGCTGGTGATACTGGACTGGCTGTTCACCGGCAGCGGCGACCGCTGGCGCACCAACTCCGACAGCCTCTCGGAAACCGAGCGTGCGCAGGCGCGCGGGATCCTGGAGAATTTGCGGCACGGGTCGCAGAATCGTATCGAACAGATGCTCCGCATGGCCTATGGCTTGGACCCGGCGGATCCGCGGTTTGTGACACCGGTGGGCGATGGTGAACTGTTGCGGTCGTTGGCCAGAGATTTCCAACCGAAGGATCCGGTCGCGGCCACTATGGGTGATGCCCTGGACCGGATGATCGATCAGGCATTCGCCGCGCTCCATCCGGCGCATCCGGAATTCGCGCCCGCCGACGAAGAGATCCGACCGCCTGTCTTCGAGCTGGTGCGGGCCGCTGTCGCCGAGGCGGTCGCCGACCCGCAGGGCCGGGTGGTGATCGAGGCAGGCCCGGCGCGCAAGGCGGTGCAGAAAATCGCCGACAAACTCCGGGTCGGCAAGGCTACGGGCGATGGTGTCTTCCTGTTCGGTGAGCAGACCTTCGCATTCTGGGCCGGGGAGCTGGACCGCGTTCCGGCTCGGCCCGATGCCGCCGCCACCGTCCGTGAACTACAAGAACACATCAAGTCCATGACCCCGTCGTGGGGTCTGCGAAATGAGGCCCTAGACCTGATCATCGCCGCCTGGGCGATGCTGCGCCGCCGCGCCTGGTACGAGGCGGGCACCGCAGTGAACCCGCCTCCACTGGGTCGGCTGCGCGAGCATCTCGAGCTGCGGCCGCAGCGTCTGCCCGCAGCCACCGCCTGGAACCGCGCCCGTGCGCTGGGCTCGGAGCTGTTCGGTTACACCTCAGCACGCACCCACCTGACCCCTGACAATGTCGCCGAGCTGGCCCAGCAGTTGCGCACCCGCGCCACCACTGCGGAATCGGCACTGCGCGCAGAACTGGACCAGCTGCAGGCCGCCTACGCCCGCCTCGGCATCCAGCCCGACGGCGGCGACCGGCTGACTATCGGGCAGCGGCTACTGGCATTCCTCGCTCAGCTCGCCGCCACCGGCGACAACGTGGCAGTAGTCGACACCGCGGCCGCTGCGGACTTCCCGATCGCACGAGCTACCCTCGCCCGGCTGCTGTCCCACGCCGGAGAGGACACCGCGTCGTTGCAAGGCTTCGACTGGCCGCTATTGAACAACGTCTCCGCCGGAACTGAGGGTTTCGGCATGCGGAAGGAGGAGGCGCGGGCCATCCTCACCCAGTTGCGCTCGGTCATCTGCGCCACAGACCCTGACCTGGCCGCGAAGCTCGCCGCGGTCAAAGCCCGCATCATCGAATGGGTGTCGGCCACTCCGACCGATCCCCGGCCTCCGACCACTCCGCCGCCTGCCGACCCGATTGCCCCGCTACCCGACTCTGCCACCCCCGCGACACGGAACCGCAACACCACGCAGAAGGCAGTGCCGGAACCACTCACCGACCCCGAGACCGTCACTCTGTCCGGGGTCGACGACATCGATACCGTCACCGCCCGCCTGCGTAGCGCCTACGAGCAGGCCGGTACCACCGGTAAACGGCTGCGTGTGAGCTGGTGGATCGAATGACCCTGCTCGTCGCGACGCGCCCGATCATCACCGCCAAGCTCGAATCGGCGATCCGCAAGCGCTACCGGCCCGGTGTGCTCGGCCTACACGCCCAGCCGGTGTGGCACGGCGGAGACTTCAGTCATCACGGGGTGCCGGTCACGGTGGCCGCCTGCCCCTCGGTGCTGGCGGTGTGGGAGGCGGTCGGGCAGCGCAAGCCGGGCGAGTGGCTGGTCATTCTCACCTCCGCGGACCAAGACGAACTCGGCATCGGCCTGCTCGCGCATCTGCACGGTGCGAAACTCGAGACCCCACTGCCATGGGAGGCGGTACGCGACAACTTCTCCGCCGCCACCCTGGAACCCGCGCTGTACCGGGTCCGCGACGGCGGCAACGACCGAGCATTGGCCGGTGGCCTGCTCGCGGTCATCGACGAGTACCGGCCCGCACCCGGCGGCGTGCTCACCCGCGACCACGCCTTCACCACCGTCGCACAGCGTGTGCTGCACATCACCGACGAGTACGACACCGAAATCGACGCCTTCACTGTGCTCGAATGGAGCCTGCACCCCAACACGGGACACGACCTGAGGATCCTGGACACCGTGGGCGGGACGGAGCTCACTGCAGCAGTCACCGACTGGCTCGCCCAGCGCTGCGGTCGCGTGCGCCGCCCGGTGGCAGCCCTGCTGACTCCGGAGCTAGTCGCCGACCTGCTACCGCTGGGACTGATCGCCGGACTGTTCGACGGCCGTAGCGGTGCCGACCGGTCCCTGGGGCATTTCGAGAGCACCTACCAGCTGCGCGGCATCACCACCGAGGAACTGCGCGCCTGGTATGACGACACCAGCGCGGTGCTGACCGGTGTCATCCACCCGAGTTACCGCGAGCAGATCTTCGCCCGCGCCGAAAAGTTGGTCCACGAACTCGCATTGAACGACCTGGCTGTCGGGTCGGAACAGCTGCGGCCCGGCCTGGAGGCTCGACTGCATGCCCTCGCCGCCGCCGTCGACACCGTCATGGAATCCGAGGGCGCGGTGCCCGGTGCAGCCATCGACGCCATGGAAACCGCCTGGCAGGACGTGCAACGGCACATCCTCGCCGACACCGATCCGACCTGCAACGCCTACCGTGCCGCCGTGCGCTTGGTCCGCTGGTTGCATACGAACGCCCACACCACGGACGGACTCACCGGCCTCACCCACCGCCATGTGCACACCGACGCCTGGGCCGACGCCGCCATCGCCGCGGCATACCGCGGCGCAGGCACCGCCCGCACCGCCGAGACCCTGCGCCGTGTCATAGAGGCCGCGCAGGCCCGCCGCCGTGAACACGACCGGCAATTCGCCACCGCACTCTCCGCAACCGCAGAACCAGAAGTGCTCGGCGTTGAGCACTTGGTACGCCGCGTGGTCGTGCCGATCATCAAGCGCGGCCAGCAGAAACAACCCGTTCTGCTGCTGGTGCTGGACGGGTTGTCGATGGCGATGGCCACCGAACTGGCCGCCGACGCGGTGGACCACGGCTGGTCGGAGGCGGCGGCTCCTGGAGTCACCACACGCACCGGCGCACTTGCCGTGCTGCCCAGCCTGACCCACCGCAGTCGTGGCTCACTGCTGTGCGGGCAGCTGACCGAGGTGAAAGCCGACGGTGAACGAGCAGGATTCCTCACCCTGCTGGCCGAGCACTCCCTGTCGGCGCCGTCCAACACGCCCCCGCCGATCTTCCACAAGGGTCAGCTCGACGCAGTGATCCCGGGGCAGCAACTGGCCACCGAGGTCCGCAACGCAATCGCCGACACGCAGGGGAAGCCGCTGGTGGCAGCCGTCCTCAACTATGTCGACGATATGCTGCACAAGGTCGGTGTGGGCGACGCCGACTGGAACGTGCGTACCATCCCGCATCTGCGGCACTTGCTCGCCGCCGCCCGCACCGCGGGCCGGATCGTGGTGATCACCGCTGACCACGGGCACGTCGTCGACCGCCGCGAAGGCATCGTGCGACACCCTCGCGTCACCTACAACCATCAGCGCGCGCACGGCGACCTGGACGCTGTCGGTGCGGGCGAAGTCCTGGTCAGTGGCCCCCGCGTGCTCACAGATTCGGGTTCGGCCGTACTGGCCGTCGACGACCGGATCCACTACGGCCCGGTCAACGCCGGCTACCACGGGGGTGGTTCCCCCGCCGAAGTAGTGGTTCCGGTCATCGTGCTGTGCCCGGGCGATCAGCCGGCCGGGCTGACCCCACTGAATCGGGTCGAACCGGACTGGTGGAGCATCCCGCTGTCTGCGGCCATGTCCCCCGGCACTGAACCGCCCACAATCAGCCGCATCCGACACCCCGCCGATGACACTCCTACTCTGTTCGAGCACGAACCGGTCACCACCGCGTCCGCCGCAGTGACCCGACCAGTACTGGTGGACGAGCTACTGGACACACCCGTGTTCGCAAACCAGCTCCAACTGGCGGGCCGCCTCGCCGTAACCACCGAACAGATCGCCGACCTGCTCACCGACCTGCTGGCCGCATCAGCGCATGAGATCACCACCGTGCAGGCCGCTACTGTGCTGACCATCGCGACCACCCGCGTGAACGGCGCACTACTGCAGATCAAACGGGTCCTCGATGTGGAAGGCTACGAGGTACTGCTGGTCGACCGTGACCACGTGCGGCTGGAGGCGCCGATGCTACGCGAACAGTTCGGACTGACCTCATGACGGCGGTATCCCCTCGCCGACGCCGCGAAATCCTCGACGCGCTGCGGCGTGGCACCGTGCCCTCGAACGGGCTCGACCAGCTCGCGGTCGGTCTCGGCCGATTCGAAGCTGAACTCACCGCTGAACTGGACGTGGTTGCGGGCGGCGGCGGTGTATTCAAAGCCGTGCGCGGCGACTACGGTGCAGGCAAGACGTTCTTCGCGCGATGGCTGGCCGATCGGGCCATGAATCGCGGGTTCGCGGTGGCCGAGGTGCAGATCAACGAGATCGACACGCCACTGCACAAATTGGAGACGGTGTACCGGCGCAGCATCGAATCGCTACGTACCCGCTCGATTCCGCCGAGTGCGTTGCGGCCGATCCTCGATTCCTGGCTCTACACCGTCGAATCCGACGCCGACACCCAGCAGACGACTGCTGATGAACTGCTGGAGCGGCGGCTAGCGGTGGTTGCCCGTCAGGCGCCGATCTTCCCGCAAGCCATTCGCGCCTACCACCGGATGCAGAACAGCGGCGAGCATGACACCGCCGACGGTCTTATCGCCTGGCTCGCCGGGCAACCGCACGTCGCCGCCACTGTCAAGCGTGAGGCCGGTATCAAGGGCGACCTGGATCACTTCCTGGCCATGGGGTTCCTGCGCGGGCTGCTGGCCATCCTCGCCGACGCCGGAAACAGCGGCCTGGTCCTGATTCTCGACGAAGTGGAGACGCTGCAGCGTATCCGCAGCGACGCCCGGTCGAAGGCGCTCAACGCCCTGCGACAACTGATCGACGAGGTGCACGACGGGCACTATCCAGGCCTGTATCTGCTGATCACCGGCACGCCAGCCTTCTTCGACGGCCGCCAAGGCGTGCAGTTGCTGCCCCCGCTGGCCGACCGATTGCACACCGACTTCTCCCGCGACCCGAGATTCGATAACCCGCGCGCACCGCAGTTGCGGCTGACCGGGTTCGACCTGAACAAACTAACCGAACTCGGCGGTCGGGTCCGGGAGCTGTACTGTGCGGGAACCGACGCCGCCGAGCGGGTCGCCGGTCTGGCCGACGACGTGTTCCTGCACCGCTTCGCGGCCGCCGTCGCCGGTCAGCTCGGAGGTCGGGTCGGCATCGCCCCCCGCTTGTTCTTGCGCAAACTAGTCGATCTGCTCGATACCATCGACATCCATCCCGATTTCGATCCCTACCGCGACTACGAGATCACCATCACCGACGTCGAACGCAATGACACTGAACGTGAGGCCCGAGCCGCCGACGACGTGGCACTGGACCTACCGTGACCGAACACAGCGAGAGCACCGAGGACACCGCCGACCCGGTGACGCTGCTGCATCCAGGCGTGCAGTACCACCTGGCGAACACATTACGCTGGAATGGCTTACGACCCACACAAGCAGCGGCGGTAGCCCCACTGCGGCACGGCGACGATGCGATCGTGCTCGCACCCACCGCAGGCGGCAAGACCGAAGCTGCTGTCCTGCCGCTGCTATCAACGATGGCAGAGCAGAACTGGCGTGGTACTTCAGTACTGTACCTATGCCCGCTGCGGGCACTGCTGAATAATCTCGGACCGCGGATCCACCGCTACGCACAGTGGCTGGGCCGCTCCGCGGCGGTATGGCACGGTGATGTGGGGTCAGGAGACCGCCGCCGGATTCTGTCCGAACGTCCCGACTTCCTGCTGACCACACCGGAATCCCTCGAAGCGATGCTGGTGTCGACCAAGGTCGACGCCCGGCTGTACTTTGCGGACCTGCATACCATTGTCATCGACGAAGTGCACGCCTTCGCAGGCGATGACCGCGGCTGGCATTTGCTGGCTGTGCTCGAGCGGCTTGCCCGTCTCAGCGGCCGCCCTCTGCAGCGCATCGGATTGTCCGCCACGGTCGGCAATCCGGCAGCTTTATTGCGTTGGCTCCAAGGAAGTTTCACCGATCGCCCTGGCAAGATCATAGCCCCTGCGATCGAAGAATCTTCCGCAGTACCAGATCTCACCGTCGACTATGTGGGTTCGCTTACCAATGCGGCAAAGCTCGTCGCCGCCCTACATGTCGGTGAGAAGCGCCTGGTCTTCGTCAACTCCCGGCGCGAGGCCGAGGAACTCGGCGCCCAACTGCAGCACCGCGGTGTCACCACGTTCCTGTCCCACGGTTCCCTATCAGCGGCCGAGCGCAGGCGCGCAGAAGCAGCATTCGCCGATGCTCGTGACACGGTCATCGTCGCTACCTCCACCCTGGAACTCGGCATCGATGTCGGTGATCTCGACCGCGTCATCCAGATCGGCCCAACCCGCACGGTCGCCTCCTTCCTACAGCGTCTAGGCCGCACCGGCCGCCGACCGGGCACCGCCCGTAACTGCCTGTTCCTGTGCACCGACCACGATCAGCTGCTGCAAACCCTCGGCATGCTGGCCTGCTGGGCCGATGACTGGGTCGAGCCGATCACTGCCCCGCCTGCACCCCGGCACATCGCGGCCCAGCAATTGATGGCACTATGCCTACAAGAGCATCGGATCGGTCGCCATCGCTGGCGGGACTGGTGGGGCACACTGCCAGTCTTCGACAACACTACCGACGACATCCTGGAATACCTTGTTGCCGAGGGTTTTTTCGAGTCCGACGGCGATTTCCTGCATATCGGCCCAGAAGCCGAGCGACGTTACGGTCGCAGATACTTCTCCGACCTCACCGCTGTATTCAGCGCGCCCCCGGAGTTCCTCGTCCTGGCCGGACGCACCGAGATCGGTACCATCGGCACCGATCTCCTCACCGAGGAGGTAGATGGGCCGCGTGTGCTGTTGCTCGGCGGGCGATCATGGCGGGTCACCCACGTCGACTGGAACCGACGGCGGTGCTTCGTCGAAGCGGCCGACGACGGTGGTAAAGCCAAGTGGTCCGGGCTGTCGGCGGGCTGGTCGCATACGATCGCCCGCGGCATGCGGACCATCCTGCTTGGCAACGTTCCAGCAGGAGTCACCCTCACTCACCGCGCGAAATCCGCACTGGCGGATGTACGCGAAACCTACACCGATGTCGTCGATCCGGATCGCCTAGTGGTCGTCCTCCCCTCCCACAGCGCAGGACGGTGGTGGACCTGGGCCGGTACGGCCACCAATCGCACCCTACACGCGTCACTACCCAGCCTTGTCGACCCGCGCCAGCGGATCGATGAGCAATCGGTGCGTCTACTGCCCGGCATCACAGCCGCCGATCTATCAGCAGCCCTTGAAGATCCAAGAGTCGGCCTGCCGCAAGTGGATCCGAAGGCGCTAGCAGGCCTGAAGTTCTCCGGATCACTACCACCGGATCTGGCCCGCAACAGCCTTGCCCAACGCCTGGCTGACACCGAATCTGCCGCCAGCGTGCTCGCCGAGCCACGCGTTATCCGGCGCCTATAGCCACTACTGCACGAGGAACAAGACCTTGTCGAACTGAGATGGTCGACCTTGTTGGGTCGAGGCGCTGCTGTAGTCACACCAGTAACGGAAACGACAACCTGCAGTGTGGCACGATTCGCCGATTGGTAGTCCGTGACCACCGATCGGCGGCGCTACCGGCACCACGCGCGTGACCGCCGCCTGCCCGCATTCCGGCACGTCCGGTGGCGGTCCCGCACCGAGGTATCGCGCCATGGAACCACTGTGGCTGGCGGTACACACTCCGACACAGCCACAAGGGCGTAGATAGCGATGCTGCAGCGTTCGAGCAGGCAGCTGGAGCGGGCTGCGTCGATAAAACCGAACCAAGGATTCGTTGTGGAACCGCTACCGGGATTCATTGCGAAACCACCACCACAGGTGAGTTACTGGATACAACAGTGTCGCGAACACATCGATATCCCTTGCAGGACAACCTCTTTTCGCTGTTCGGAGGCCGACCGATGGCACCTGTGCTCACCTCGCTCAACCCGAGTTCCGGTCCCGCAGCAGGCTTCAACACGGTACAGATCTTCGGCAGCGGATTCACCGGCGCCGGCCCACTGACCGTGCAGTTCGGTACAACAGCAACCACCTTCACCATCATCTCCGACACTCAGATCAACGCCATCGCCCCACCCGACACCGGGACAGTCGACGTCACCGTCAACGCCCCACTGCACGGCACCAGCAATCCGCTGCTCTACACCTACGGCGGTTCCGGTCTACTGTTCTTCACCGATGACCTCCCTCCCGGGAATGTGTACTCGGTGCCACAAACCGTTGGCACACCAACCCTGCTGGCGACCGGCCTGATCAATCCCATCGGTCTCGTCAGGGTCGGCAATCTCCTCTATATCTGCGAAGCCACGGTCGGTCGGGTGTCGACAGTGCCGGTCACCGGTGGCACGCCGACTCCTCTGGTGACCGGTCTGGCGGGTCCTGTAGATATCACCGCCTCGGGTGGCACCCTGTTCATCACCGACCAAGACACCGAGCAGGTGGTGTCGGCGCCGATCACCGGCACGGCGACCCCACCGTGCTCGCCAACAGCCTCACTGCCGTATCCGGGATCACGATGTGAGATCGGCCCGGCCGCTGCACTGTGTGGCAGTGACGAATGAAGTACGCGAGGGAGCGTATGGACATCATTTCCGTTTATCGAGAGGTCGAGAGCCGGTCACGGCGCGGATCAACTCTCCGATGAGGAGTCGACAACGTAATGGGGTGTCCGGCGAGATGATGTATCGACGCCATCGGCGAGTGCTGAACATGCCGTAGCCGGATATGAGTCGTGAGCCACGAAAGACCGAGCACAGGCAACCCGGGCCGACCGGGTAATGCTTATCGCGGGCCGGGAATTCCACTCCCGGCGACGCCACCGGCACCGGGCTGCCGCTCGGCGACGATAACCACCAGTTGCGCCCGTTCGGGCGAAATCGACCGGATCCGGTGCGGGGTGGTCGCGGCGAAGTAGAAACTGTCGCCCTGACGCAATGTGATCACCTCCCCCGGCACCGTGACCTCCACCGCACCGCTGTGCACGAAGATGAATTCATCGCCGGTGTGCGCCAGATGATCCTCGCCCTCGTCGGCGTTCGGTTGCCCGACGGCTGGTCGAACAAGGAAGGGCTGCATCGCTTTTCCGACCACTTTGGTCGCCAGCGCATGATAGTCCGCAGCTGGTGCGGACAGGTCTGGTGCATGTTCGTCCGCCCTGCCCACCTGCATCAGCGCGGGGTCCGGGGTGTCGGAGAAAAGTTGGCCCACATCGGTGTTCAGGGCATCGGCGATCTTCAGGGCCACTGCGATGGACGGCGTGCTCAGCCCGCGCTCGACTTTGGACAGATAGCTCTTCGTCGAACCGGTCCGCTCGGCGAGTGCCTCGAGCGTGAGACCGGCCCGGCGCCGGTGGGTTCTCAGGTATACCGCCACCCGTCCTCCTCTCATGTGCTGAGTCCAAGACTAGCTTGATGACACAAAGTGTCCTATATTCAACTTGTGTCCTCAAGGAGGTTCTGATGGCCACCACAATGACGCTCGGAAAGTCCGAGCTGATGACCATGGCGAAACGGTCCATGGAAACCGAACTCGAGCTGGGCGACTGGAGCGACCGCCAGAAGCTCGCCCTGACCTGTCGCTCGCTGTACGACGCTGGGCACGATTCCGGCCTGGCCGGGCAGATCTCCGCCAGAGGAGAGCAGCAGGGGACATTCCTGACCCAACGGCTCGGGCTGGGCTTCGACGAGATCACCGACCGGAATCTGGTGCTTGTCGACGAGGACCTGACCGTGCTGGATGGGGACGGAATGGCCAATCCGGCCAACCGCTTCCACAGTTGGATCTACCGGGCCCGTCCCGATGTCAACTGCATCGTGCATACCCATCCACTGCATTGCGCGGCGCTGTCGATGCTCGAGGTGCCATTGCAGGTCGCGCAGATGGACACCACTCCGCTCTACGACGACTGCGCGTTCCTGCGGGACTGGCCGGGTGTGCCGGTGGGCAATGAAGAGGGGGAGATCATCTCCGCCGCGCTCGGCGATAAGCGGGCGATCCTGCTGGCCCATCACGGTCAGCTCGTCGTCGGCTCGACTATCGAGGAGGCGTGCTCGCTGGCGCATCTCATCGAGCGCGCGGCCCGGCTGCAGCTTTTGGCGATGGCCGCGGGTGAGATCAAGCCGCTGCCACCGCAGCTGGCCAGGGAGGCGCACGACTGGACGCTCACGCCACGACGCAGCCAGGCGAATTTCGCGTATTACGCACGCAAAGCCCTGCGCAACCACCCGGATGCCTTCGCACAAGCCTGATCCGTCCCAACGAGAGGAACTCGAACCCATGCGGGACAACACTATTTCCGGCATCGTCGCCTATCCGGTGACGCCGTATTCCACCACAGGGCAGGTGGATGCCGATGCTCTTCGGGCATTGCTCGACCGAATGATCGATGCCGGTGTGGACGCGATCGCACCGCTCGGCAGTACCGGCGAAAGCGCCTACCTCGACCGCGCCGAATGGGAGCAGGTCGCCGCCATCTGTGTCGAGCGGACTGCCGGACGAGTACCGACGGTGGTCGGGGTATCGGATCTGACTACCGACGGCACCATCGCACGTGCCCGCTACGCCGAGGCGGCCGGCGCTAGCGCGATCATGGTTCTGCCCATCTCCTACTGGCCGCTCACCGAGCGGGAACTGCGCGAGCACTTCACCGCGGTCGCCGAATCGGTGGGTATTCCGGTGCTGGTCTACAACAATCCCGCCACCACGGGTATCGATATGTCGCCGGAATTCCTGGTCGAGCTCATCGAGCAGACACCGGCTATCCGGATGATCAAGGAATCCAGCGGCGATATCGGCCGTATGCACCGGATCAGGGAGCTGAGCGGTGGCACCATCCCCTTCTTCAACGGCAGTAACCCGTTGGCGCTGCAGGCATTCCAGGCGGGGGCGGCAGGCTGGTGCACCGCTGCGCCGTGCTTGGTGCCCGAACAGGTCGTCGACCTGTGGCGGCTGCTGCGCGCCGGTGAACCCGACCGGGCCGCGGAACTGTTCACTCGACTGCAGCCGCTGCTCACCATGCTGGTCAGCCGGGGGCTGCCCACCACGGTCAAGGCAGGCCTGCGCGCCCTCGGGGTCGAGGCAGGCGATCCCCGCAGACCATTGCTACCCCTGGAGCCGGAGGAGACGAGGGAACTGACCGCGCTGATCAGCACGGCGCGCGGCTGAGCACAGCGGGGACTCGACGCTGAGCCGCGACGCGGCGGACTCGGCGGCTACCCGCCCGACGACCGAAAGCCAGGCACCGACCGCGCCTCCACCCCACCGACTGCCGCCCGGCAGCGCTACGACCACGTGCGCGAGCGCTGCCGGGCGGCGCTTCGGCATGTCCGGTAGTGGTCCCGCGCCGGGGTGTCGCGACGCGGGGCCACTGTGGCTGTCGGTACACGCTCCGACATATTTACGGTAGTTCAAATATTTTTGTTTGGGAAGACGAACTCAAGCTACCGTGCCGGTGTCGGCCTCGATGACTCAGAAGGAAGAGCGGATGCCTGTTTACCGACTGCCCGAACTGACCTACGACTACGGCGCGCTGGAACCCGCGATCAGCGGTGAGATCATGGAGTTACATCACAGCGCGCACCACGCGTCCTATGTCAAGGGGGCGAACTCGACGCTGGAGCGGATCGGGGAAAGTCGCGAAACCCGGGACTTCACGCAGCTTCCCGGGCTGGAACGAGCTTTGACTTTCCATCTAGAGGCCGACTACGTGGAACGGTTGTGGTCGTTGGTGAACTGGGCGGATGTCGGCGCCCGCTTCGATGCGGCGCGGACAGGCCGCCTGATCGGGCTGTTCGGCACTGAGGAGGGTGAGCCGCGATGACCGGGGATCTCGTCGACCGGGTGCACGCGATCAATTGGAATCGACTGCCCGACCCCAAGGATGCCGAAGTGTGGGATCGGCTGACCGGCAATTTCTGGTTGCCGGAGCGCGTCCCGCTGTCGAACGACGTGCCGTCGTGGCAATCGCTGACCGACAAGGAGCAGCAGCTGGCGATCCGGGTGTTCACCGGGTTGACCCTGCTGGACACCGCGCAGGCGACAGTGGGAGCCGTCGCGATGATCGCCGATGCCGCCACCCCGCATGAGGAGGCGGTATTGACCAATATGGCGTTCATGGAGTCGGTGCACGCCAAGAGCTACAGCTCGATATTCTCGACGCTCTGCTCGACTCGCCAGATCGACGCGGCATTCGACTGGTCGGAGTGCAATCCGCATCTGCAACGCAAAGCGCAGATCATCGTCGATTACTACCGCGGAGACAATGCGCTCGCACGCAAGTCCGCCTCGGTGATGCTCGAATCGTTTCTTTTCTACTCGGGCTTCTATCTGCCGATGTACTGGTCGGCACGGGGCAAACTCACCAACACCGCCGACCTCATTCGTTTGATCATCCGAGACGAAGCGGTGCACGGCTACTACATCGGATACAAGTGCAGGCGTGGGCTCGCCGAGCTGACCGAAGCCGAACGCGCAGAGCACCGCGACTACACCTACGAGCTGATGCACACGCTGTACGCCAACGAGATCGACTACGCGCGGGACCTCTACGACGAGGTGGGCTGGACACCAGCGGTCCTGGCGTATATGCGCTACAACGCGAACAAGGCGCTGGCCAATCTCGGCTACGAACCCGCGTTCGACCGCGCGGAATGCCGGGTCGATCCCGAGTTACTGGCCGCACTCGATCCAGGAGCAGCCGAGAATCACGATTTCTTCTCCGGATCGGGCAGCTCCTATGTGATCGGTTCTCAGGAACCGACCGAAGACGCCGACTGGGATTTCTGAACAGTACGTGCGCCTATCGAGAGCGTGTAGCACCGACCGGTTACGAGAGCTCGTCCGCGGTCGCGGCGAACCGCACCCCGCCTTGATCGAAAGACATCACTCCGGGGTGGTTGGCGGCCATCGCGTGCACGATCTGCTGGGCGACGGCCTGTGCGTCCTCCCTGGAGGCCAGGCCGCTGACCAGCACTCGCGAGACGCGTTCATAGGAGAACACGCTGGCACTGATCTGGAAGGTTTCCGGCGCCGACGGTTGCGCCTCCCCCGTGGCCCCCTTCGTGTCGATGGCGAGGGCGATGATCTCGTCGGCACGGATCCATTCCTCGCTAGCTCGATCGATGATGCGAATCCACAGTGCACTGGACATCTGGGCGTTTCCCCTTCGGACCGGATCGATACGGCCGAAGTCTCGCATAGGTTCGACCAGGTCAGCGGTATTCCGGAGAAACCACTGGCATGTCTCGGCCGCTCCTGCCCGCCTAGTGCGGAATCACTTACCGAGCTTTGCCTCGAAGGCGATCCGGTCGCCCCGATAGAGCGCGCGGATGCGTTCGATGGGTTCGCCGTGGTCGTCCACGCTGCGCCGGTGTAACAGCAGCAGGGGTAATGCGGTGGTGCATTCCAACAGTGCCGCTTCTCGTGGCGCGGCCAGTACCGTCTCGATCCGCTCCACGGCTGAGGCGAATTCGACGCCTGAGGCGCGCACTGCGGCATAGAGCGAGGTAGTGGGGTCGTAGTTGTCCCGTAACCCCGCGAACCGTGTCAGCGGCAGGAAGGTGCTCTCCAGGCCGATGCGCTCACCGTCGGCCAGCAGTACTCGCTCCAGGTGCATTACCTGGGCTCCGGCGGGGAGGCCGAGTTCGCGGCTGGTATCGGCGTCGGCCGGGATGTCTTCCCAGGTGACCAGGATGCGGCCGGGAATACGACCCAGACTGAGCGCACCTTCGGTGTAGGAGCGCAGGGATAGCGGTTGCACCATCTTCGGGCGCGATACCACTGTGCCTCGGCCCTGCCGCCGGATGCGCCCCTCTACCAGTAGATCTCGTAGTGCCTGCCGGACGGTTTCGCGGGCGACGCCGAAGCGGACGGCCAGTTCGCGTTCGGAAGGCACCCGATCGCCCTCGTCGAGGTCGTCGAGTATTGCCTCCAGTTCGGTGCGTACCAGATATGGCTTGGACAGCCGTCCGGGAGGGGGCAGTTCTGTTCTTGCGCACTCTGTTTCGTCTTGTTGTGCCTCCCATGCCGCGCCGGACACTTCTGCTTCATCCATGGCACCAGCCTACTCACGATTGGTCTATACCAATTATTAACCTGACGTTTGCACAGGAAACACCAATCGGTCTAGACCATTGCGCACTATGGAGCCATGCGATTGGTCATCATCGGTGGCGGGATTCTCGGCACCGCACACGCGCTGGCCGCGATCGGCCGGGGACACGAGGTTGTGCAGCTGGAGCGGGAGCAGGAAGCGCGCGGCGCGACAGTGCGCAATTTCGGCCTGGTCTGGGTGTCCGGGCGCTCCGAGGGAGAGCTGGAGCTCGCGCTGCGTTCGCGGCTGCTGTGGGAGGAGATCGGCGGCAAGGTGCCCGGTATCGGATTCCGGCCCGCTGGTTCGATGACCTTGGCATGCACTCCGGAGGAACTGGCGGTCGCGGAGGCCGCCGCGGCCGGTCCCAGCGCCGAGGCTCGCGGTTTCACCGTGCTCGACCCGGACGAGGTCCGCGCTGTCAACCCCGCGCTACGCGGTAAATTCCTCGCCGGATTGCACTGCGCGAACGATGCCGCCGTCGAGTCGAGGCAGGCACTGCCCGCGCTGCGCAACTATCTCACCGCGAGCGGGCGCTACACCTTCCACTCCGGCGCCGAGGCCCGTGCTGTCACCGATACCGAGGCGGGGGTGACGGTACGTGACGACCACGGGCGTACGTTCGATGCCGATATGGCCCTGGTCTGCCCTGGCGCCGCGCACACCGGCCTGGTCAGAGAGCTGGCCGGAGTACTCCCGGTGCGGCGGGTCCGGCTGCAGATGATGCAGACAGCCCCGCTCGGCGAGCCGCTGACCACCGCTATCGCCGATGGCGACAGCTTCCGCTACTACCCCGGTTTCGCCGGTCCGGAACTGGACGTGCTGAACCGGGAACAGGCACAGACCCAGACTGCCGCCGCGCACAAGATGCAGTTGCTGTGTGTGCAGCGGCTGCACGGCGGGCTGACCATCGGCGACACCCACGAATACACCGAACCGTTCGCATTCGACGTCGACACGGCCCCTTATGAGCACCTCACCTCGGTGACCGAGGAATTGCTCGGTCGCACACTTCCGCCGATCGTGCGCCGCTGGGCCGGCGTCTACAGCCAGAGTGTCGATCCGGACGCCATCGTCACTCGCGCGAAGGCCGACCGGCATGTCTGGGTGGTCACTGGTCCCGGTGGCCGCGGTATGACACTCGGCCCAGCCATCGGCGAGGAAACCGCCGATCTGCTCAACCTCTGAGGAAATCCCATGTCCGACTCCTTGATCGACCTCGCCGTCCTCGATATGGCAGGCACCACCGTCGCTGACGGCGGCCTCGTATTGCGCGCTTTCGAAGCCGCTGCCACCGAAGCGGGTATCGAGCGGGAAGGCCCGCGCCGCGAGCAGGCCCGCGCCTACGTGCTCGACACCATGGGGCAATCCAAGATCGCGGTATTCCGCGCTCTGCTCGGCGATGAGCAGCGCGCGCAGTCGGCCAATCAGGCCTTCGAGCGGGCCTACGACCGGTTGATCGACGAGGTGGAGATAACGCCGATTCCCGGTGCCGCCGAGTCCATCTCGCGGCTGCGTGATGCGGGTGTGCGGGTCGCGCTCACCACCGGGTTCAGCCGGACCACCCAAGACCGGCTGCTGGCCGCGCTCGGCTGGACCGATATCGCCGACCTCACCCTTGCGCCCTCCGACGCAGGTCGCGGGCGCCCCTATCCGGACATGGTGCTCACCGCGGTGCTGCACCTGCGCATCGATGCCGTCGACCGGGTCGCCGTACTCGGCGATACGACAAGCGATATCGCCACCGGTCGCGCCGCGGGCGCGCGCATCGTCGCGGGCACCCTCACCGGCGCGCACGATGCCGAGCGGCTGCGCACCGCGGGCGCGACCCATGTCGTGCCTTCGGTAGTGGAGTTCACCGAACTGGTCCTCGACGAACGCAGCTGATCGGTGGCCCGGCACCAGCCGGATCACCGAATTCCGGCCCATGAGGGCCACTGTCCCTACCCCTGCTACACCTATACCGACAACGCGAAAGTTGCTTCTACCGTGCGTATTCCATCCATGCGCCTGTCTCGCGCCCTGACCACGACCGCACTGCTCGGCGCGATCGCCACCGCGGTGAGCTTCACCGCGGCCTGCGGCGGTACCGGTTCCAGCGGTTCCGATGAGCAGACCGTCACCGTCTACTCCGCCGACGGCCTCGACAACTGGTACAAGACCCAGTTCGAGAAGTTCGAAGCCGAGACCGGCATCTCCGTGAATCTGGTTGCCGCGGGCTCCGGCGAGGTGGTCAACCGGGTGGAGAAGGAACAGTCCAATCCGCAGGCCGATATCCTGGTGACGCTGCCGCCGTTCATCCAGAAGGCCGACGCTTCCGGGCTGTTGCAGCCGCTCGGTGTGGACACCTCCGCCTACCCCGCGGAGGAGAAGGACCCGAACGGCAAGTTCGTCAGCCTGGCGGGTAATTACCTGAACTTCATCGCCAATTCCTCGATCGATCCCTCCGGACTCACCTGGGACGATCTGCTGAAGCCCGAGTTCGAGGGCAAGCTGCAGTACTCCACCCCCGGTCAGGCCGGTGACGGTACCGCCGTGCTGATTCTGTTGCAGGAGCTGCGTGGCAAAGAGGGCGCGCTGGAATACCTGAAGCAGTTGCAGGCCAATAATGTCGGCCCCTCGTCGTCCACCGGGAAACTGCAGCCCAAGGTGGACAAGGGCGAACTGCTGATCGCCAACGGCGATATCCAGATGAACATGGAGTCGATCACCTCGAAAGGCTCGAAGTTCCAGATCTTCTTCCCCGAATCGGCGGACGGTAAGCAACACACCGTGTCGTTGCCGTACGTGATGGGCCTGACCAAGGGCGCCCCGAATGCCGAGGCCGCGAGCAAGCTGATGGAGTTCCTGCTCAGCAAGGAAGTACAGCGGACACTCGGCCCCGACGCCTTCGCCGTCTCCCCGCGCACCGACCTGACCGAACCGCAGGCCACCGGTTCCACGCCGACCCCGGCCTCGCTGCTGCGTGGTGTCGAGATCGTCTACCCCGACTGGAATGCGGTCGTGAACGATCTCAACAGCGATGTCGCCGCCTACGAGAAGGCCATCGGAGGCTGAGGTGACGCTCGGCGATACGCTCACTGAATCGTCCGCGGCCTCCGGATCGCTCGCCCCCGGTTCCGGGGACACCGAACCCGCCATCGTCTTCGACCGGGTCGGCGTGCGCTACGGCACCGGTCGCAAGACCACCGACGCCTTGGCCGACTTCACATTGCGTGTCGCCACAGGCGAGACGGTCGCCTTGCTCGGGCCGAGTGGTTCGGGCAAGTCGACCGCGCTCAAAGCACTAGCGGGTTTCGTCCGTCCGACTTCGGGCTCGGTCCGGCTGGCCGGACGCGATGTCACCAACCTGTCCCCGGCCAAGCGCGGCATCGGTGTCGTCGTGCAGTCCTACGCGCTGTTCCCGCATATGACCGTGCGGGACAACGTCGCCTTCGGGTTGAAGGCGCACCGAGTGCCGCGCGCGGCCAGGGGTGAGCGGGTGCGGGAAGCGCTCGATATGGTCGGGATGACCGAATACGCCAAACGGCTGCCGCGCGAACTGTCCGGCGGCCAGCAACAACGGGTGGCCATCGCTCGCGCCCTCGCCATCCGACCCAAGGTGCTGCTGCTCGACGAACCACTCGCCGCGCTCGACGCGCAGCTGCGCCATTCGATGCTGGGTGAGCTGCAACAGCTGCGTAAGGCGCTACCGGATACCGCCATGCTCTACGTGACGCATGATCAATCCGAGGCACTGGCCCTCGCCGACCGCATCGCGGTGATGCGCGATGCCAGGCTGGTCGATGTGGATACCGCGGAAAACCTCTGGCAGCGCCCGCCGAGCGAATTCACCGCCGCATTCCTCGGTGGGGCGAATTTGCTGGCCTGCACCGTGAACCGGGTATCGGGCGGCGCCGCGCTCGTCACCGCGGGCGCCCACACGCTACGGGCGGCCGCACCGCGCCCTGGGGTCGGCCGCGCGGACTTGGCCCCCGATTCGGCGGCACTGCTGTGTGTCCGGCCACATACCGTCGGCATCACCGCGCCGGGTGAGCGCGAGACCCTGCGCGGCCGGGTGCTGGCGCTCGCCTGGCGCGGTCCGATGACCCGGCTGGAACTCGAGGTGGACGGCCTGCCCGAGCCGCTCACCGCCGACCTGACCGGTCAGCCGACGACCTCCGTCGGCGCGGTGGTCGGCGTACGTTTTCCCGATCCGGCGGGTGTGCTCATTCCCGGCCCCATCGGTGCCGGGAATCGGGCCGAAGCATCAGCTCCTGGCATAGAAGAAACAAGCGTGCACAAGACAAGCACCAACGAGACGGACGAGGACGGGACAGCCGAGAACGGAGCCGGGAAATGAGTGGATCCGCTGTCTCGCGCCGCGCTGCCCGGCACACCCGTGGGGAGGTGAGCGAATGAGCACGACTCTGCTCGAACGTTCTTCCGCCGGGCCGGACTCGGCGCCTGCCCCCGCCCGGTGGCGCACCTGGATACCGGTGCTCTGGGTACTGCCACCGATACTGATCGTCCTCACCATCGCCGTCTACCCGATTCTGCGTATGCTCGCCGAGTCCACGATCACGCCGACCGGACGCGGCACCGCGGTCTGGTCCTCGGTTCTCGGCTCGGAGATGTTCCGCCACTCGCTCTGGCGCACCATCAGCATCGCCGTCGCTTCCACCGCAGGATGCGTAGTGCTCGGCACCTTCCTTGCTGTGGTGCTGGCATTCGTGCCGTTCCCCGGATCGGTGGTGGTCGGCAGGCTCATCGATACCGTGCTCACCCTGCCGTCGTTCCTGGTGACCGTGGCCTTCACCTTCCTCTACGGCACCGCGGGCGCGGTCAACGCGCTCATCAGCGAACTCACCGGCAGACAGACACCACTGATCGACTTCATCACCACCCCCTTCGGTGTGATCGCGGCCGAGATCACCTTCTTCACCCCCTTCGTGGTTCGCCCACTGCTCGCCGCGTTCGCCCAACTGCCCCGCGAACAGCTCGATATCGCCGCCAGCCTCGGCGCCTCACCGTGGCGAGTACTGCGCCGAGTGGTGCTGCCCGAGGCATGGCCAGCACTGGCCGCGGGTGGCAGCCTGGTTTTGCTGTTGACGCTCAACGAGTTCGGCATCGTGCTGTTCACCGGCGCGAAGGGCGTTATCACCTTGCCCGCGCTGATCTACACCCGCGGCATTGTCACCTTCGACCTGCCCGCAGCCGCCGTACTGGCCTCGGTACAGGTGCTGCTTTCGCTCACGCTGTATGCCGCCTATCGGTTGCTCTTCGCACGCTTGTCCGCCAGGAAAGGACACTGATCATGCTGGTGTGGACCAAATCCGGCATGGCCGTAGTGCTGACGGTGTTCGCGCTGGTCGTCACGGTCGTATTCGTCGCACCGATCGCCACTGTGATCGCCGCGGCGCTGGCGGGCAGCTGGACCGGTCCGTTGCCGTCGAACCTGGGCTTGGACAATTTTCGCCAGGCACTCTCCGAAGAGGACGCGGCCAGTTTGTCGGTAAGCCTGCAGACCGCGCTGCTGGCAGGTGGCTTCGCTCTGCTGCTCGGCACCTGGGCGGCGCTGGCCGCCGCGCAGGTACCCCCATGGTGTCGCAGGCTCACCGATGCCGTGTTCCACCTGCCGGTCGCGGTGCCGTCGGTGGCTATCGGTCTCGGCGTGCTCATCGCCTTCAACGAACGCCCGCTGCTGCTCGGCGGCACCAAATGGATCGTCATCCTCGCCCATACGGTGCTGGTGCTCGCCTACGCCTTCAGTGGCGTATCCGCTGCGCTCGATCGGCTCGATCCCGGCTATCGACAGGCCGCGCAATCACTGGGCGCAGGGCCGATCCGAGTACTGTTCCAGGTGACATTGCCGCTGTTGTTACCCGCGCTCGGGGCCGCGGCCGGGCTGTCGATCGCCCTGTCCATGGGCGAACTCGGAGCGACGATCATGGTGTATCCGGCCACGTGGCGCACCCTCCCGGTCACCATCTTCGGCCAGACCGATCGTGGTGAGCTCTTCCGAGCGGCCGCGGGCACCACCGTGCTGGTCTTGATAACACTGGTGTCGCTGGTCGTGCTCGGCCGCGTGAAGAGCAGGGCCGTACTGCGGTGAGCGACTGACCGGACACCGTGCCGGTGCGCCGCGTTCTGACAGGTACCCGATCGGCCGGATCATGGCACCTGCCCACGTCGCCTACCAGGCGAGAACGACCGGGCCAATCATTGGTGACCGCTGTGACGAACCTCCTATAAACATCCGAGCAGAGGTGAAACATCCGAGCAGAGGTGAACTCATGGGAGTCACAGTCGGGATATCGGCAGAGCAGGCCGTAGTACGCGGGGTCATGCTCTTGTTCGAGGCGAGGCAGGGAGCCGGGCCGATCGTGCTGCGGGAGATCGAGCAGCCGGTCGGGAACTCCATTGCCGCGTCGGTCGCCGCTACCCTCGATGCGCTCGTCTCCGCCGCAGGCCCCCGCGCGAAGATCGACGATGTCGCTGTCACCTATCGCACGGTGGCCGAGCGGCGGGCGATCGTATCGCAGGTATCCGGGCAATCACCATCGTTGGTATCGATCCGGACAGCGCTGCTGGCGTTACTCGACGACCTGCCAGGACCGGCGAAATACGGCACTGTGCTGGTGTTGGAGGTCAGCGCCACGCATACGTCCTATTTCGTGACCGGGCCGCAGCGTGACGCGCTGCTCGCTTCGGATTCGTGGGCATTCGGTGTTGTCGACAGCGATACCGCGGCTCAGGTGGTCAGCCGAGTACGGCCGACCCTTGATGCGGCGGGGTTGGCTCCGGCCGCAGTCGTACTGTGCGGTTCGGCCGCGGGGAATCCGGAGATCGTGTCCGCGCTGCGGCTCGGGCTCGATGTTCCGGTGATCGGAGGACCTGATTTCGTCTACGCCGCCGCGTATGGCGCCGCGCTGGTGGCCGCCACCCGCGCCGGGAACACTCCGGTAGCGCCGATCCCGGCCGAACCTCGACGGACCGGACGGGTGCTGGTGGCCACGGCCGCGGTCGCCGCCGTGCTCGGGGGAGCTGTGCTCACGATCATGCAGTTGCGTACCGAACACTCCGAGCCGAAATCGCCTACCGCGGCCTCAGCGGCGGCCTCACCATGGTCCGCCGCCACCACCGAGCCACACCCTGAGACCAGGCCACACCAGGTCAACGAACCGGTTCCAGCGCCGCCCGCGCCGCCCGCGGAGCCCATCCCGCCACCCGCGGAGCCTTATCCCTCAGAGGAAGAGCAGGAGGAAGGTATCCCGCATGAGCCCGTACCGCCGCAGGCCGCCCCGGCCGCTCCGGTAGCCCCAGCTGCTCCGGCCGCTGCGCCGCCTGCGAACAATATCGGCACCACCAATCACATCTTCCTCTTTCCCGGCGAGCCACCACCCCCGCCGTGGAATGCCGCTCCCACAGCCGTACACGACTGGTGGGACAACCACACGAGGTTGACGGAACGCTGGATACACGGCCGATAACAGTCCGCACACCCCGTACACGGGGATATGGTCGCGGCGGGTGGTCGGTCGACGAGGTCGGCCACCCGCCGAAGAATCGCTCGGCCGTCCTTGGCCTCGACTCAGCCGCAGACGGCTCCGGATGACGCCGAACCGACCAATCTGGCGTACTTCGCCAACACACCGCGGTTATAGCGGGGCGGCAAAGGGGTCCAGCCTGCGCGGCGACGGGTGAGTTCTTCAGCGTCGATCAGCAACTCGAGCGCTCCGGCGCCGATATCGAGGCGAATCGGGTCGCCATCGCGTACGAATGCGATCGGACCCCCGTCCACGGCCTCAGGGGCGATATGACCGACGCACAAGCCGGTAGTGCCGCCGGAGAATCGCCCATCGGTGAGTAGCAGCACGTCCTTGCCCAGACCGGCGCCCTTGATCGCCGCGGTGATGGCCAGCATCTCCCGCATCCCAGGCCCGCCCTTGGGGCCCTCGTACCGGATGACCACCACATCCCCCGCGCGGATCGTGCCGTCCTCCAGCGCATCCATTGCCGGCCGTTCGCGGTCGAAAACCCTTGCGGTACCAGTGAACACATCATCGGAAAAGCCCGCCGACTTCACCACAGCGCCCTGGGGAGCGAGCGTCCCCGACAAGATGGTGATACCACCGGTCCGATGGATCGGCGCGGTCATCGCCCTGATCACCCTGCCGTCGAGGTCCGGCGGGGCCGATTCGGCCAGGTTCTCCGCTACCGTCCGCCCCGTCACGGTCACGCAGTCGCCGTGCAGCAAACCCGCGTCGAGCAACGCTTTCATCACGACCGGGACGCCGCCGACCCGGTCCACATCGGTCATCACATATCTGCCGAACGGTTTGACATCGGCCAGGTGCGGCACCCGGCGCCCGATACGGGCGAAATCGTCCAGGGTCACATCGACGTTCGCCTCATGCGCGATCGCCAGCAGATGCAATACGGCATTGGTGGAGCCGCCGAATGCCATCACCACCGCGATCGCGTTCTCGAAGGCAGGCCGGGTGAGGATATCGGCGGTGGTGATCCCCTGCCGGATCAGCTCGACCACGGCCGCGCCACTACGCAGGGCGTAATCGTCCCTGCGGTGGTCGACCGCGGGCGGAGCCGCGCTGCCCGGCAGCGACATGCCGAGTGCCTCGGCCGCACTGGCCATGGTGTTGGCTGTGTACATCCCGCCGCAGGCCCCCTCGCCAGGACAGACGGCTCGCTCGATGGCATCCACATCGTCGCGGCTCATCAGGCCGCGTGCGCAGGCACCGACCGCCTCGAACGCATCGATGATGGTCACCTCGCGCGCACTGCCGTCGGACAAGGTGACGACTCCAGGCAGAGTCGACCCCGCGTACAGGAACACACTCGCCAGATTCAACCGGGCCGCCGCCATCAGCATCCCAGGAAGGGATTTATCACAGCCTGCCAGCAGCACCGAACCGTCCAGCCGCTCGGCCTGCATAACCGTCTCGACACTGTCGGCGATCACCTCACGCGAGACCAAGGAGAAATGCATCCCCTCATGTCCCATGGAGATGCCATCGGACACCGAAATGGTGCCGAACTGCAGCGGAAAACCACCGCCTGCGGAAACGCCCTTCTTACAGCCCCTGGCGAGCCGGTCGAGAGACAGATTGCACGGGGTGATCTCGTTCCAGGAGGAAGCCACTCCGATCTGTGGCTTCTCCCAATCGCCATCACCCATACCCACCGCACGCAGCATCCCGCGGGCCGCGGTCCGCTCTATGCCGTCGGTGACGGCACGACTGCGTGGCTTGAGATCGGCGAGCTTCGGATTCTCCGGCACAACTCCATCATGCTCGGCTTGCCGGAGGAACACGGCCACCACGCCACACTCATCACCGATCCATCACATACCGAGGCGGATAATCCCAGAGCAGGATACGGCTAATTCGTACGCCCACAGCGTAATAGCGCGTGGACCTGGAGCCGGGGCTGTACCCTCTGACCATGACCGAGCATCCGGGACTTCACTCGATCTCCGGTGGACGCGACGATCGGCCTCGGCGACCGGAAACACGCACATCTCCGGAACCACTCTGGCGCGAGCTGCTGGGCGAACAATTACGCACGCTTCGCATGCGGCAGAGCGAGACCCTGGCCGAAACAGCCGAACGGGCGGGCATTTCTCCGCAATATCTGTCCGAGGTGGAGCGGGGCCGCAAAGATCCGTCCAGCGAAATGATCGCCGCCGTAGCCGGCTCCCTCGGCACCTCGCTCGGCGCCCTCACCCAGCTGGTGACCAACGAATTGCACGCACAACGCGCAATCACCGTCCTGCCACGGTCCGCACCCGGCGCCGAGGCCAGGACCACTCTCCTGGCCTCGGCGGCCTGATCAGCCGCGGGCCCCCAATACCTGATCGACAAGGCCGTAGTCGATCGCTGCCTGCACGGTGAAGATTCGATCGCGATCGGTGTCGTGCCGCAACCGTTGCACCGATTGCCCGGTGTGCCGCGCCAGAATGGATTCGATTTCCGCTCGCATCCGCACCAGCTCGTCAGCCTGCAGAATAAGATCGGGAATCGCTCCCTGCCCGCGCGCGGCAGGTTGATGCAACACCACCCGCGCATGCGGCAGCATTGCACGCTGACCAGACGCACCGCCTGCGAGCAACACCGCGCCGACCGCGATGGCTTGGCCGACACACGTCGTCCGCACAGGCGATTTGATGTGCTGCATGGTGTCGTACACAGCGAGCATCGACGGCAGATCGCCGCCCTCACAATTGATATACAGGTCGATCTCCTGCTCCGGGCTTTCCGACTCCAGATGCAGCAGCTGCGCGATGAGCGCGTTGGCCACTGCCGAATCGATCGGTGTACCGAGGTAGACGATCCGCTCGGTGAGCAGATGCGAGTAGATATCGGTGATCCGCTCGCCGCCGCGCGGATGCTGCGCGATCACATTCGGGATGGTGTAAGTGCTCATGCTGTCGCCTTTCCGCCTCCGGACCCAACGCTCATGCCGTGCTGTCTTCGACATGTGCGGGGTCCTCTGTGGTCACGCACGCTGCCGCCTCCGGACCCAACGCTCATGCCGAGATCCCGAGCCGCTTGCGGTGGGGGGCGATCTGCTCGAACGAGTCGACTATGTGATCGATGAACCCGTACTGCTCGGCCTGCGCCGCAGTGAACCAGCGGTCGTGCAGCGAATCCTCGTAGATCCGCTCGAACGACTGTCCCGTGTCCTGCGCGATGATGCCGAGCACCGTGTCCACGGTGTAGCGCAGATCGTCGGCCTGGACCTCGATATCGACCGCGGTACCACCGATACCCGCAGACCCCTGATGCATCAATATCCGGGCATGCGGCAACGCATAACGCCGCCCTCGACTGCCTGCGGAGAGCAGAAACTGTCCCGCGCTACAGGCCAATCCGAGCGCCAGCGTCGAGACTTCACACGGAATCAGCCGCATGACATCGCGAATGGCGAGCATCGCCGGAACCGATCCTCCCGGAGAATGGATCCACAGGGCGATCCCTGCCTCAGGAACTTCGGCAGCGAGGGTGAGTAGCTGAGTCATCAGCAACGTCCCGTTGTCGTCGTCGAGCTGACCGTCGAGCACAACTATGCGGCGACTGAGCAGTTGCTCCCTGGCGCGCCAACTGAACATCGGAGCCTTGTCATCGTGAGCCATACCTGTACCGTGCCCCACCCGCACCGAGAAAACAGTCGCACACTGCTCTGAGCAGATCCGCTCTCAGCAGCGCTTAGCGCCATACCTCGGTGCTCGCCACGATATCTGGGGCGAGCACCGAGGTGCGGCGAAGGGCATCGGTGGCAGGCGTACCGGACAACCGAGCAGCCTGTCCGATCGGATCACGGACCGTTGGCATCGTCGCGGGAGCGACCGTCGATCAGGATTCCTGCCCCGCAGCCGAGGTCGACCGCTGCTTGCTGGTACGGGCGCGGCGGCGTTCGGCCTGCAGTTCGGCGAGTTCCTGCTCGAGAATGTCCGCGACGCGGAATGAGCCGGTGTCATAGATGTCCGGCGTCGGGGCGGCCTGTTTCTCGGCGGCATCGGAGGTGGAGCCGCTCTTGCCGTTCTTACCCCCGTTCTTCGCGGTGTTGCCCTTGGTATCGGTGGGCAGCCGCCGGGTCACCGCACCGACCTCCGGCAGCACGGCAGTGGTCGCGGTCTCGGACACCGAGGTGGGCGACTTCGCTTGCCCCTTCTCGGCATCGGCTGTTTTCGCCGCGACAGGCGACTGCGGCGCCACCCGATCCTTGCCCTCAGCCGCGGAATCCGGTTTCGGCGCGATCGGCTGACCTGCCGGAGTCTGCTGCTTACCGGTGCCTGCCGCGGTATCGGTTTTACCTGCCTGCCCGGCACCGGAACTCGTGGACAGAACTGTCGCGGCGGGCCGCGGCTCGAATGCGGCCATCGCGTCGAGTGCTTCGATGGTCTCCGGGAGCACTGGTTTCCTGGATTTTTCGGCCGGTGCGCGTTTCTTCTCCGCCTCTCCCGCGGTCATCGGAGCAGAATGCTCCCGTGCGCCTGCCACTCCGGCTTCCGCCATCGGATCGGCCTGCGGCACGACGTCATCCTGCGGCGGCTGCTGTGTTTCACGATCTCCTTGCGGATGCGGTGCGTCAAGGGGAGCAGGCGTGCGGTACCTGGGTGCCCGGTACCTGATCTGCTCGGCCGGATCGGGGAGTTCGCGAATCTGCTCGGTAGCCTTGGCGATAGCGAGACCATAGCGGGCGCTCGCGGCGTCATGGATGAGCAGCGCGACACCGATCATCACCGGCGCGATAGCGTGCACGGCGGCGTCGTACCACGCGCTCTCCCGCAGATACGGGTAGGTATTGAGCCCGATGGTCAAGGTCAGCAGCGCGATTTCGGCCGCGGCGACCTGGCGCCGGTTGTCCACCACGCCCCATTCGGCGACCTTGTTGGTGCCGATCATGATGATGATCAGGCAGACGCTGATCATGCCTTCCAGGAGGTAACTGAACCAGTACAGCGGATCGGTCACCCCACCGGGCGCGATATTGTGCTGCACATTGACCGCCGACCACAGCATGCCTGCCGCCACAACACCGGCCAGTGCGCGCAGCGACCAGGACCGATGCCGATAGAGTGAGGCAAGCTTCGCGTGCGGGCTCGATTCACGGCGCTGCGCGGCAATCGCCTTGCGGGCAAGCAGAAGATCTCGCATGTCTGCCTTCTCGATCGCTTCGGTGGTATGCCTGGCACGGTCGGATGCCGCAGCGGCTGCCTGCACCTCTTTCCACCGCTGTTCGCGTTCCTGGGTGCGGATGCGTTCGGCGAGATCACGTTCGGCATGCAGTTCGTCCTCCGACAGCGCCTCGGTCAGCGCGGGATCGAACTGGTAGGCGAGCCTGCCACGGGCCTTCTCGACCCGTCTCGCCAGCTGGGTAACCTCATCCTCGATGGGATGCTCGACGACCATCAGTGCTCTCCGTACGGGAGATTCGACGGCAGAGAAATAATCGCGTATGGGAACGACACCCCCCATTCATAGTCGATGCACCGCGTGCGGCGAAACCGCACATTTACTACGGCGGTGTGTTATTCATCCGTACCACGAACGATGTCGGCGCCACGGCGCGTTTTCTTCGTCGACCCTGCCCGATTCGGCGCTATCGACTGCCCATCCGACACATATCCGCTTCGCTGTGTTCCCCGACACATCTAGTCATGATCCGCGCTGGTTACACCGTCCCAGCAACTGTCAAGGACAGAGCACACGCTCATGCGGAGCATTCGGATAACCGACGTCTCCGAGATTCGCCGAACCCATCAGTGGCGCTTCGGGCGCCCAGAAGTAAAGGGGCCATGGAGGCATGGAATCGAACCAGCGACCTCCGCCTTGTCGAGTCGGTGCTCTACCAACTGAGCTACTCCATGGCCGATCGGATCATAACAACCGAACAAGCATCTGTGACAATTATTTTCGCGCAACGGCCAGAGGCAGGGAGCCGCATACCGGATACCGCCTAGCGCAGTGCCGCAAGGAAGTCCGTCGATGTGGCGACAGCACCGAAAACTCCGCCCTGCATAGTGATCATTTTGAGGGCGGCCTCGTGGTTCCCCTTGTCGGTCGCGCCTGTGCAGTCGGAGAGCAGCAGACACTCATAGCCTCGGTCGTTCGCCTCGCGCATAGTCGTGTGCACACACACGTCGGTGGTGATACCTGTCAACACCAGATGCGTGATCCCACGAGTACGCAGCACCAGGTCCAAGTCGGTCGCGTAGAAGGATCCCTTGCCCGGCTTATCGAGGATGATCTCTCCCGGCTCCGGGGCGAGTTCGGGTATGACTTCCCAGCCCGCTTCACCGCGTACGAGAATGCGACCGCACGGCCCCTCGGACCCTATTTCGGCACCTATCCGCCGAGAACGCCACCTCTTGTTGGCCGGGAGATCCGAGAGGTCGGGCCGATGCCCTTCGCGGGTGAACACCACGGTCATACCGGCCGCGCGTGCCGCGGCCAGAACGGTGGATGTCGGCTCTATACCTGCCCGAGTCAACGCGATGTCGTAGCCCATCTTGTCCGTGTAGCCGCCGGGACTGCAGAAATCGGCCTGCCAGTCGATACAGAAAAGGGCTGTCCGGTCCGTCGCGATGTCGCCGTCGAAGGGCCATCGGTAAGGGACGGCGTCGACCTGGTTCATGGCTTGCCCTTCCATGATCAACTGCGGTGATGCTCCTGACGGGAGGCCCACATCCGTGGAGCGGGGCTTCGCATGTATCTCACCCGAACCGGACGATGAACCAGTCGGGCAAGGGACCTGCAATGCGACTGTCACTACTCATGGTCATCCACTACTCATCGTCATCGCCGGACTCGACGCTTCGGCAGCGGACCGACTCCTCATCCTGCCTTTTCTCCTGCCGGGCCAGGACGACTCTCGACCGAGATCACCAATAGCGTCGTCGCCGACCGGATCAGCTGTGTTCTACCGGGTATCCAGCAAATATCGATACAAACAGATGAATAGCCGCCACTCCCGCACTCCACATACGAGAGCGGTAACCCGAGCGGCGGCACGGCCACCGCCGCCCTCGACCCGGATAGCGAATCCGGGGAATAGCGACGAGCACGGTCGATGAAGCCGAATCGACCGGGAGCACCCGGCAGCACTGATCGACTCCGCGCAGAATTTCCGAGCCGATCAGTGCTGCCGCGCCGGAAATTCGGCGGCTGCCGAGTCGAGCACCCGAGACAACGTTTCGAACAGCAGCGAGTCCAGTTGGTCCTGATCCACATCGTCACGGCCCAGCCACTGCACCGTCAATTCTTCGGCCATCGCCCACCACGACCGGACCAATAAGCGCTCACCAGGCGATGCGGCGACTCGGCCGAGGGCGGTGAATACCCGGTCGGTCAGCTCGTCGTGCATCTGATCGATGATCGACTCGAGCACCGGGTCTTGTCCGGCCGCGCGGAGCAATCCCACCAGTGGCCCGCTACGCCTGCGCATATAGCGAACGAAGTTGGCGATCATGGACTCGAGCGGATCGGCCTCGGGATCGGGGCCGGTGGCGCGCAGGAATCGCTTGGCGGCGGCACCGACGAGTTGGGCGTAATAGTCCTGTTTGGTCGGAAAGTAATGGAACAGCAGCCCACGCGAGATACCTGCCTGCTTGGCGACCGCGTCAACGGTGATCTGATGCCAGGGCCGGTCGATGAGCATGCCGAGCCCGATCCCGATCAGCTGTCTGCGGCGGTCGTCTGCCGAACGGCGACCGCGGGCCTGCGCGGCGCCCTCGGTCATTCGATCTCCTCTATCGAAGCTCCTCTATTGAGCAATGCTCAACGATATGCTACCAATGACCGGACCGGAAGTTGAGCAGCGCTCAGCGAACCCCGAGGATGGGTATGGACTTCACACATTCCGACCGAGCCGTTCGCCTCACCGAGCAGGTGCGGCAATTCGTCCGCGACGAGATCGAGCCCCGCGATCAGGAGCACACCGATTTCCTGCGGGAATCACCGTGGGCGGTGCCCCCGGTGGTCGAAGAGCTCAAACAGAAGGCGCGGGCGGCGGGGCTGTGGAACCTCTTCCTCCCCGATCCGGAGTTCGGTGCCGGTCTGAGCAATGTCGACTACGCGCCGATGGCCGAGGCGATGGGCGGGTACGGCTGGGCTCCTGAGGTGTTCAATTGCAACGCCCCCGATACCGGTAATGCCGAGGTCCTGCTGCACTACGGCAGCGCGGAACAGCAGCGGGAATGGCTGCGGCCGCTGCTCGACGGCACGATTCGCTCGGCGTTCTGTATGACCGAACCCGAAGTCGCCTCCTCCGACGCCACCAATATGGCCGCGACAGCTGTGGTCGACGGCGAGGAGATCGTGCTCAACGGCCGCAAGTGGTGGAGCACCGGTATCGGCCATCCCAACTGCAAGTTCGTCATCTTCATGGGGCTCACCGCCCCTGAGGCACCTGCCTATCAGCGCCACTCCATGGTGCTCGTCCCGCTCGATACGCCCGGCGTTCGGGTCGAACGCATGCTCACGACCTTCGGCTATCTGGACGAGCCACACGGGCATGGCGAGGTGACCTTCACCGATGTGCGACTTCCGCTGGATGCGGTGATCGCCGGGCCGGGACGTGGCTTCGAGATCGCACAGGGTCGCCTCGGCCCCGGCCGCATCCACCATTGCATGCGCGCCATCGGCCTGGCCGAGCGGGCGCTGGAGCTGGCCTGCCGACGGAGCCTGTCGCGTACCGCGTTCGGCAAGCCGCTGGCCAATCTCGGCGGTAACCGGGAGCGCATCGCGGGCGCGCGCGTCGCGATCGACCAGGCCAGGCTGCTGGTCCTGCATACAGCATGGCTGCTGGACACCAAGGGCCTGGCAGGCGCGCGCAGCGAGGTCTCCCAGATCAAGGCGGTCGTACCTCGGATGACGCAGGAGGTGATCGATATGGCGATCCAAGTGCACGGCGGCGCCGGGCTTTCCGATGATTTCCCGCTGGCCAAGGCCTTCGCCGGTATTCGTTCGCTGCGCTTCGCCGACGGTCCGGACGAGGTACACCTCGGGGTGATCGCCCGGCAAGAACTGCGCAAATACGGAACCGATCGATGAGCGCTTCCGAGGCCACCGCCGTTCGCGCCGAGGACGCCTTCGATATCGCCGCGATGCACGCGTGGCTCACCGAGCGGGTACCCGACCTCACCGGTCCGCCGCAGGTACGCCAATTCTCCGGTGGCGCATCCAATCTCACCTATCTGCTGCGCTATCCGGACCGCGACCTGATACTGCGCCGTCCGCCCGGCGGCACCAAGGCCGCTTCCGCGCACGATATGGGCCGGGAGTTCCTGGTACAGCAGCGGTTGCGTCCGCACTACCGGTATGTACCGAGGATGATCGCCCACTGCACTGATCCCGATGTGCTCGGCAGCGAGTTCTATGTGATGGAGCGCGTGGCGGGGACGATCCTGCGCGGTGATCTACCGGAGGGGATGAGCCTTTCCGCCGAACAGGCACGGCGGCTTTCCACCACCGCGTTCGACTGCTTGATCGAATTGCACGGGGTGGATCCCGCGGCGGCCGGGCTCACCGATATCGGTAAGGGAACAGGCTACGTCGGCAGACAGGTCGCAGGCTGGTCGCGTCGTTTCACCAATGCGCGTACCGATAATGTCAGCGATTTCGCCGCGGTGCTGGCCTGGTTGGAACGCAATCAGCCCGCTGATGTCGCGAACACCGTCATCCACAACGACTTCCGGCTGGACAATCTGGTGCTCGACCCATCGGGGTCCGGCGCGATCGTCGGCGTACTCGATTGGGAGATGGCGACTCTCGGCGATCCGTTGATGGACCTCGGTGGCGCGCTCGCCTACTGGGTGCAAGCCGACGACGACGAGGTCATCCGAGCCTTCCGCCGCCAGCCCAGTCACCTGCCCGGCATGCTCACCCGCGCACAGATCGTCGAGCACTACTGCGACCGCACCGGATATTCCGCCGAGAACTGGCCCTTCTATGAGGTTTTCGGACTTTTCCGCCTCGCGGTCATCGCCCAGCAGATCTACTACCGCTACCACCACGGCCAGACCACCAACCCGGCGTTCAAAGACTTCTGGATGATGGTCAACTACCTGGACTGGCGCTGCAAGCAGGTCGCCGGAATCGAATAGGGACACTCACGCGGGAGACTTCCTACGAAAGGATCACCTACCGGCACAGGATATTCGGAGGTGCCTAGTAGCGCTTTGTTAGATGCGACGACCAAAGCATCACCGACCCAGTCGAGGCCTGTTTCCTTGGTTTTGAGACGGTGTTTCGTACCCGTTGAATGCCTGACGCCCCAGCGGCCTGCGTATGGGAGTCCGGAAGCCTGTCCCGGCCGATCAGGGAAGGAGGTCGAAGTACTGCGGGCGGGCCCTCATCGCATGAATGAGAAGCTCGTTGCCGCTGTCGAAGCGCAGAACGACCAGTTCCAGGAGGCGGCCGTTCGGGTCGAACCCGAGCCGGAACTCGCGTGCGGGGTTTTCGTCATCGAGGTCGGCGACATAGACGTGGCGCAGCGCGGCGTAGATACCGTCGTCTTCACTGATCCCGTGTTCGAGAGCGGATTTGTGCGCCCTTCACGCGACCTGGGTCCAGGCCCGTACCGCTTCTCGAATCGCCTCTGACCTAGACACATGTTCTTGCTCGGCGCGAGCGTTCAGCGCTTGCAGCAGGGCCGCGTCCATCCGAACGGGCACCACAGCCCCTGGCCCGTCCCCGATCGTCGGTCGGCCGCGCTTGCGTAGCGCCTCTACGTCGTAGCCGGCTTCGGCCTCGTCGGCCCAGCCCTGGACCATCTCGTCAGTGACGGGTGCTGCGTTGATCGTCTCGTCAGCCATACTCATTAGTGTAATACGAAACTCTCTCCACCGGCCACAGCTCGGCACCTACGCCGATCGGCTGGACGCGAGCCGGACGAATTATCGACCAAGCCACCCACCGCTGCCGAGACCGGACTGACCCGCATCGGCAACGACTACCCGCTCTGCCAGGCATTCCTCAACCACACAAGACTTCACCTATAAACACCGTCACCCAAATACCGAAAGATCGTTAATTGCTTCCGTGGCGCTCGCAGAGCTGTGCAGACACAGAAAGTCACTCGCCCCCCGTTGAGGTTGGGACCTAATCTGCTCATGTGTACGAACACTCCGAGGCGGGCGTCGCCTATGCCGATGACGCGCTGGTTCTCGATTTGACACCAACTGTGCAACATCGGTTGCGTACGGAAATCGGCGCTGAAAACGCCGATGAAGTGATCCGTTGCCTACGGACTGCCCAGACCTTTCTCGGGCGACTGGAAGCCGACTCGCACGGGCTCCGGTTTGCAGCCAGCGCCGCCTACAATCTACGAGAAGCGCTGAATCGTATTGTCGAGAGCCATGATCCGGCCGATGGTGGGCTACCACTTGTACTGACCGCCTGGGCGACTTACGAAGCGCAGGTCGCGGTGCCGGACTCGGACCACAGGGCAGCGCGGGAGACGTTCGATTCTGTAATGCGGACCGTGGCTTCAGGAAAATCCCGTGCTACCAGCTATGCGCGCAAGCTGATCGCCCATCTGCGGCAACGTACCGGTATCGAACCTCTGGATGGTCTCGCGGACCCTGTTCGAGAGTTCCAGGACCTGCTCGATGATGCAAACAAGGGCCTGCACGGGGACTTGTCAGACCGAGAGGCAGAACAACTGTTCGAGCGGATTCTCGACTGGTTTGGCCGAGTCTTCGCCCCGCCGGACGAAGTTGCCGATCGGATCCTGGATCTGGCAGCTCAGCGATGGAGTTCGGATGCACAGACCCGAGAGTTAGCGCGCATCGCGGCGAACAGTCACCACCTGCGGCTCTTCTTCAGTGCGGTACAAGACCCGGCATGGCTGCCTGCGCTGTACTCGGCGGGCATTGTTGGAGTACCTCCACGGGACGCGGGTTGGCCAGCCGCCGCCTTGACCGTCAGCCTCGGCCGCACTGCTCCCGCGCGGGTCGTCGAGCTACTCCAACTAGTACTGCGCGACATCGCGCCCTTGCCCAAAGAGCAGTGGTTGCCCCTGCGATTCGAAGTACTGCGAGTTGCAGTGCATCTGGGTTCGGAGGGCCGATCCGTGGTGGCCGACGTCACCCGCGAGCACGGAAACGATGGGGGAGTTCAATCTCTTGCCGTTCACGCAGCACTCGGCACCGAGCCCGATGATCCGTTCGTTGAGGAAATTGCGGACGCGGTGCTGAACTACTGCAGCCCGTTCCCGTACCGAGCCCACTACGAAACTGTCAAGATCCTGTCCCATCTGATTGATGGACTGACCGCAGCGAACTTTGTTGCTCGTGGACAGATCCTGGCGGGCAAGACCAGACGACTGACCAAGAAGGACGAGGAGAAAGCAGCGTCACGCTGGCTCGGTCCCGAAGCTCTCAGCCTGGATATGGCAGATGATCCACAGACGCTGCCGCTGTTTGCGCACCATCTTTCTCGGTTGATCTCTGCTGCAACGCAATACAACGTCTCATTCGACGAATTGTGGACATGGGTGAAGAAGATGGACGGGGAGATCGGCGAGCGGCTGCGCGCTTTGGTCCTCTCAGTCGCAACAGATCACCACCTCACGGATGCGATCGCTCACGTGGCAGCCCGGATCGCGCGCTCGCTCCCAACAGCTGAGGACGTGCTTCTCGTCAACAGCATAATGAAGCACGAACCCGCCGAGGGTGACCTACGAGCATGGGTCAGCGCATGCGGGACGCCTTCGCCCACGCCCATCGATGAACATTCTGTGCCCGCAGATTGGCGCCGGATCTGGCAATGGGCTGGGATTCTGCCCGAAAGCGTTCTGCTCACGTGGGCGGAGCCAATCGACCACCTGTCGAAAGACCGCGGTCGACCTTCCGCTGCTCTGCTCACCGTAGAGCAGAGGCCGCAGATCGTATTCAAGGCTGACGACTCCCCATTCGATCTGTCGACGCGATCCCCCTCGGAAGTCCTTGCGATTCTCGCCTCGCCCGAATCCCATGCCCCCACCGACATCACATCGCGTAGGTCCTACGAGGTCGCACGCGCGGTGGAGAAGGCAGTCAAGGCCGATCCAGTCGCATGGGGCGCTTCTGCCTGTGACGTCTTCGGCAGCCTGCAATCGGACGAGTTTGTCGAGGCCTATATACGTGGGCTAATAGACAGCATCCAGGACGTCGTTCCCTATGCGTGCGACATTATTGACGCCGCCGTCCCTCAGCTCCTGAAGACGATCGACCCATCATGCCTGACACCACCGATCGAATTAGAGGCTGACCTCAGCGAGCTCCAGCAAGTGCTACTCGAACTGGTTCGAGCGCTGGCAAACCACGATGGCGATATTGCGGCACAGTTGGACTCATTATGGGATGCCTGTGTGCGTTTGATCGCCGGCGCACCCACAACCGGCACAGTCAGCTCGTCGCCGCCTGAACACGCAATCAACGCCCCGTGGGGCAACAGCCTGCTCACCCTGCTGGCACTTGCGCGCTGGGAACACCGCAATCGTGGTGGTACTCGTGAAGAATTTACAGACGAGCTTGACACTCTGATCGGCCTATCCACCGCCTCCGGGCTCGAACTGCGCGCCATACTGGCGGCACAACGCCCGATCCTCGAGTCACTCGTCGAGGAGTGGCTCGAGAGCCGCCTGTCATCGATGTTCAGGGAGGGCCCCTTCGGTCGACAGACTTTCGACCTCACAGTGGAGCGGAGTCACCCCACCTCATGGTTTCTTGCCAATTGTCGCGACGATCTGTTCGATGCGGCGGTACGCAATGTGAACAATGCTGCCAAGATCGTCGCGATAGGCTTGCTGTACGCCGAACCAGGCTACGACATCGAGGGCATCCTCGACCGCCTTGCTACGAAGCCGGTGGTTTTGGCCGAGGTAGTCGAGAGCATTGCCTATTTCGTACAAGGTGCCGACCCGGACTCTCCCGAACTGGCACGCGCCATCCAGGCGTGGGAAGACCTCATCAGCTCCAATGTAGTCACCGATACGGCTGTGGCACTGGCTGGAGTTGGGCGGTGGGCGTATGTGAAGAGCATCGCTGATGACCGATGGCTGCAGATGACTGCAGCCACCTTGGAGGTCACACAGAAACGAATCGCATATCAGATATCAGTCGCGGACAGGGTCGCTCGCATCCCTGCAACTGACGACAGTTGCACCATTTTCCTCGCACTACTCGACCATCCTGAGAAAGCGTGGTCCCGTCAGTACGTCGCTGAAAAGGCGATCGAAATGCTGCGTTCTTGGTCGCGTGCAGTAACCGCGGCGGCCGAGAGGCTCCTCGTCCGGCTGATCGACCTCGGCTACTACGAAGCCCACACCATCGTGCTGCCCACCGACGGGCCGAAATAATCAGAATGCTTACGAACCGTCACGAGTAAGGGACCGGCTTCGGTTTCAGGCCGACACCGGTCGGTGTAAGGGCATCGGAAGATCGACGGGCAGAACGTCGTATAGCTGGCGGCAGTGCTCGCTCATGCTGATGCCCGATCAGTTGTGGTACAGGACATCCGGAGTGTCAAGGTCGTCTGCAAACTCTCCACGAGTACCACCACGATTGGGGTGTTCCCAGCTCGCAAGTGCCAGTGGTCGAAAGCGGCTTGGTCGCAGCGGTGCAGCGGTGCAGCAAAAGGTCGGACTCGCTGAACCAGATCAGGAATTCGGTGGCCGCATGATCTGGGCGCCTGTGTTGCGGCGTCTGGCCGGTATCAGGGGCCCGGGCCACGAGCTGACCAACCAGGTCGGCAGCCAGGCTCGCCGACTGAATCACTGTGCGTCACAAGTTCACACGAAGGCGGAAGGCAGGGCAGCCAACAGGCGCGTGAACCAGTTCCGATTCAGTGGAACCGATCGCAACCATCCTGCGTCCAATTTGCAGTGAGGGGTAAAAGCGGTGTCGCATCGTCGACATTGGATGTTCGCCCCGGCCAGTGGCCGCACCGATATAGCGGCCAAGACCGATAACCGGGAGTGTTCGATGAACATACGTAAGCTGGTCCTGTCCGTGTGCGCCACGATCGCCGCAGCGGTACCCGTGGGCGTGGGTGTACCCACCGCCGAGGCTGCTCCGCAGGTGTGGGCCGCCTGCGGGATTAGATCACCCGAGAACAAAGTTGTCGCCACCTACAGCAAGGCGATCCTGGACTGCGGAGATCGCGAGTCGGGGTACCGGCACATCAAGGATCGTCACATGGTTGAATGGCAGCAACTAGCTGCTATCGAGAACCGAAACTGGCGTGACATCGTCGACATGGCTATTGCGAAAGCCTTGGATAACCCGGAGGTCATAGTGCAGCAGGACAGGGGGGCGGTCTGCTACTCAGCTCAGATCTACCTGGTTAATTTCGCCACCGGCGCAATTGTCAAGACCATCTATCCGAGCATAATCGTCGGATCGGGACGAATCGTTACAGCGTTTTCGGGAGGAAAATGTGCCTGACCTTCCATCAGTGACCGAACTGGTGAACTCAGTTGTCACCGCCGGGCGAGGCTTAAACCTCGATATCGCCCTCGACGAGCAGGGCGGCCTGTGGATCACAAGCCGTAGCGGTTCACCGGTCAGCCCGCCGGTAGCGATACGGTTCACCGACGAATCACTGACCGAGTACTACCGCAGAATTGCCAGAAAAACTTACCCCGAAAGAAGTTCGGATTGGGATTTGTGGATGATGCTGATGTCAACCCATCTGTATGAGTCACTGTACGAGATGGGCAAAATCAGCGGACCCTGCGCCGTAGTCATCGGCGAGACCGGTTTCACCGCCGTAGCCGAAGAGATAGGCACAGAGTAGTTTTCGACAGCCCCGTGAGTGGTGGATACGCCGCCCACGGGGCTGCGGCCTGCACAGTAGACGCTCCGCCTATCAAGCAATCTAGGCGCGTGAGCGAAATCTTGACGTGTCGCTGCTGATTCAACGCCAGCACGTCACCGAGCCGGAACACGGTGCCACTGCCAGCAGAAAACCCGCCGTGCGGACCGCGCCTACGGTCGGCCGCGGGCCCCACCCCCACATTCTGTTACACCGCTCTACCGTCCCCGGCGACTATACCGGCGTGCGACAAGCGGAAGCGCTGGGATGGGCTGCGGGCTGAGCGGGCGGGACGCGGTCCGGATCGTGCACAAGGTTCGGTATTCATCTACTCACTCGGCCGCTGCGGATTCGGATGTCCTTGCGCCGGAACGGTTCCTGCCTGCCGATCTCAGCGCATGAGCGCGATCGAGCCGATATTCCTTGTCGTACAACCGTTCTCCACGGGTATCCCAGCGAATCGGTCGCGCAACCAGGCAACCACCTGATGCTGGGCGAGGGTGTTCAGCGTGAGATGCTCACTCGCGTGATCGCGGAGGTAGGTGATCCGCGCGGCGGGGTCCTGACAGTAAGCGGCGACGAGTGCGTCGGCCGGGCCGATCGGGACGAGCCAGTCCGCGGCCGCGTGGTAGAAGAGAACCGGAGCATCGGGAACCGACTTCCCCATCCTGGTGCGCTCGAATACTTCACGGAGCACCGGGGCCTGCAGCAGGCCACCTCGCACCAAGCTGTCGATATCGAGGAATGGCTCTATCGCGGCGTGTTTCAGCGCACAGATCCGATCCTTCGCCGCAAGTAACCGCTGCCCGCGCGGTGTGGCATTTTCCCGCAGGAATGTCTCCAGCGCCGGTTCCTCCCGCGCGAGCCCGATGATGATGGCGGCGACCAGGCCTGCGCCCGGCCCTCGGTTGGCCTCGCGCGCCAGCACCTCTAGATCTACATCGGTGCCACCGGAGACCACACCGACGAGGTTCACTTCCGGTGCGTACTCTGCGCGCAGCTCCGCACCGTGCACCGTGGGAATCGAACCGCCGGAATATCCCCACATCGCCACCTCGGTGGCGGCACCTGGCAGGCCGAGCGGGGCGAAATTCTCCGCGGCGCGGATACCGTCCAAGGCGATGCGGGCGGCCAGCGGACCGTGCGCGAATGCCGAATCCGGGCCCTGATGGTCCGGCACCACCACAGTCCAGCCTTGTGCCAGCAGCGCTTGCGCACCGAGCAAAGGATCGAGCTGACCGTCCAGCAAACCCGCCTGCGGTGGCCGGCGCACCATATACGATGGTGCGCAGTACTGCCCCGTCGAGTCCTCCGCGGGATGTAAGGACACCAGCTTCCCGGTTCCGGTACGCGGCGCCAATACCGTCGCGACCGCGGCTATCGGCCGGTCGGCGCTATCGTTCGAGCGGTAGGACAGCTGCCATGCCGCGGCGGCAGGCAATGTGCCGAGCCGGTTGGCGATCTCGATCGGCCGTTCGGCGAGGATTTCGCCCGGCTGCCGTGATGCCACCAGGTCGGCGGGTGGACGATAGAACGCGTCCTGTTCCGGCCGTACCGGCTCGGCCGCCACCACGGTCTCCGGTGTCGCCGATGACGGCACACCCGAGATAGCGAACAGCACCGAAACCACCGCTGCCGCGATACTGCCGTACCGTGCGAATCCCACCGACGACCTCCCCTGAAATCGATCCGCCATGTCTCGCATCCACCGATCGACCACTTCGGCAGTGGCATCGTAGCGAATTCATAGCAAACATCAGGGGTAACACGCGACGCGCCGGGCGATCGACGCGGATCAGTTCGGTGGGGTGATGGTACTGATGATGGATTCACCGCCGCGGGTGACCACGGTGACGAATTGCCGGTGGGTGCGATACGTTGCGTCGGGCCGCATTTCGGTGACAACTACGTCGTACTGGCCGTCCGGCAGCGGGATGACCAGTACACAGTGCCGTGTCCCCGCGGGGACGGAAGCGATGCTCGCATCGATATCGGCCACAGCAGGTACCGCGGCGTCCGGTGTGGTCAGCCCGCGGGCGAGTGTCCCGGAACGAGCCACATAGTAGGCATGCTGAAAGGCCAGGATCACATCCGGACCAGAATTCAGCGAACCCGTACCGTTGCCGCGAACCAAGTGACCACTGCGGCTCGGCGCACAGCCTGGCCCCCCACCGAGCACCGGATCGGCGATGCTCGCCGCTTGCCTCGGCGCAGGCATCACATCCGTATACGCCAGCACCAGCCCGGCAGAAGCGAACGAGGCCAGCACACTTACTCCGCTGACCAGCCAGGCGCGACGGACACGCTGCCGCGCACGGCGTCGTGCGCGCGACGGCTGGTGCCGATGTCGGTGGCGAGCACCACGCGGCGGTGGCGGTGGCTGCGGCGCGATCATCCCGGGCCACAGTGGCATACGGCCGGTATCGGCCGAGCCGGAGCGGTCTCGCGAGCCACCTGGCTCGGACGTGTTCGACGACATGATCTCGTCGCACCCCCTTCACCGGCACCTCTTCGGCTACCGTGGGTCCTTCTCAACGCTGTTGCGCAGTAACAACATTTCATATCGCGGTGATTCATGTCCGCGAAATGGACAGGAAACACCGGCGAACTGCGCATCCGCCCTGATCATCACCCCGGCCGAGCGCCGCCGTTCAACACTGGGCCGGGCTCGGCCGGGTAGCCGGATTCGAGCGGATCAGCGTTCGCGCCTGCCGTGCTTATGATCGCCGAACGGTTCGTCGCGCTCCCGGACGGTCTCGCGGAAACCTACCGTGGCGGCCCGCTCCTGGAAGTCGTACCCCTCCCTTGTATGCCGGGATATACCGTCGAAAACCGTGCTGACCATGCCGGAGGTGGTGACGCCCTGCGCGTACAGCGCCGAGTTGAGCGCCAGCTTGGCCATCATGAGCTGATTGATCGGCATACGCGCGATCCGCTCGACGAATTCCTCGGTGCGCGCGTCCAGTTCGTCGGCGGGCCAGGACTCGACCGCCAGTCCCCATTCCACAGCCTGGGCGCCGGTCAGGCAATCACCGGTGAACAGCAAACGCTTGGCACGCTGATCGCCGAGCCGATGCGCCCACATCCCCGCCGCGGGGATGCCCCAGACCCGAGTGGGCGGATAGCCGATCTTGGTGTCGTCGGCGCAGATGATCTGGTCGGCGAACAAAGCGATATCGCTGCCACCCGCAACGGCGAAACCGTGCAGCTTGGCCACGGTCGGCTTATTCGCCTGCATCAGGCTGGCGAAACCGCGATTGAATCGGCTCATCATCGCGTAGTCGATCATCGGATCCCAGTCCCGGCGCCGATCGTGGTTGCGGCCCTGCACTACCGGATCCACGACCGTGCCCACCGCCTCGTCTGGACCGTCGGCTGCCGCGAAACCCCGCTCGGCGAACATGCTCAGGTCATATCCGCCGCAGAACCCCTTGCCGCGCCCGGACAGCAGAATCACGTGCACTCGCGGATCCAGATCGGCGCGTTCGACCGCATGCGCCAAATCGTGTGGGGTGTCCGGGGTGATCGCATTACCCTGCTCCGGCCGATTGAAGGTGATCCTGGCGATCCGGCCGTCTCGCTCATAGGTCAAGGTCCGATACCCCCGCGCGCTGTCCGGCTCCGGCCGGCCCTCCCACGGCGAGTCCGGCCGCTCGGTCCAGTTGTGGTACCACGTGGCCGCACCGACATCGGCCTGGATCGCACCGTCAGTCATCGTTTTCCCTTCCACTTGCCGGAACCCCGGACATTCGCAGTCTGACCTACTCACCATTTGACAGTCAATACTGACTGTGAAAATACTGACTGAGATAATGCCGCCAGCGACGAAGGGAGCCGGATGGCCGGGCTACGCGAAAAACAGAAACAGGCAACCCGGGTCCGCATCCTCGACGCCGCGGTGGAACTGCTGGCCGAGCGAGGCTACTGCGCGCTGTCCACACTGTCGGTGCAGCGCGCCGCTGGACTCAGCCGCGGCGCGCTACTGCACCACTTCCCGACCTTCGACACGTTGGTATCCGAGCTGGTCGCCCACCTGGTCGCACGCAACGAAGCGGCCGTCGACGAGGCGGCGGCTCGGCTCGGTGACAGTTCCGACCCGATCGTGCGCGCCCTGAGCGCGTTGTACGAATCCATGACCCGGCCCGCGGCGCAGGCCGAATTCGAATTGTGGGCGGCCGCGCGCACCGACCCGGCGCTCGCCGAGACATTACGCACGGCAGAACGGCAGGCCGGGCGCGATCTCCATCGCGTAGCCGACACCCTGTTCGGTCCCGCCCTCGTCGCTCATCCGCGCTATCCCGCCGTCCGCGATCTCACTGTCGCGATATTGCGCGGCACCGCGCTGTCACGATCACTGCGCACCACCGAACGCGCGGCCGCGACCACTATCGACCGGTGGGCACAGGCCATTGCGATACTGCTCGCCCCCGACCGATAACCGCGCGACCCCGCCGCGGACCACCTCAACGAATGCGCAAGGCCGTCAACCGCCAGCCCGCCGCACGAGTACGAGCGATCCGCGCCGCCAGCGCGAAACAGCGACCGCCACGGCCGTACCTGGCGTACACCTCGGCAGTCTTACCATTCACCAGCACGACACTCACCCGGATCGGCACCGCGGTCCCCAGATCGCGCCCCGGCACCAGATCGGCGTCGATCAGCGTACGCACCGCGGCGATCACAGTGCCCTCGGCGAGGACAACCAGTTGCGCCACCGGCCTCCTGCGATCCAACACCTCCAACACGATCCGCACCGTGGACTCGGCGAAACGACGAGCTGCCGACAAAGCCGCCTCATCGGCCCCCGTCACACCAGCACCCCGCGCCGCACCCCTGGCTCGCGCTTCGGACGGATGACCACGATGCCGGGCGCCGCGCGCGCCCGCGCCCGGCAGCGCGGACAAAACCCCTGGACGTGAGCAATACGGTGACACCAGAGCCACTGCCGGATCTCGGGTCATCCCACCCGCCCCGGCCCGACGCCTGCTGTCCAACGGCGGCTCCGGATTCGGCGCTGGCACCAACCAATCACGATATGCAGTCATCCGGATTCCTCCCCCTTGTGACGACCTGCCGAGCTGCCAACGGACTCCGTACGCGATAGGCAAGCCGGAATTCGACCACACCACCCGAATACCGAGCGGCATCGCACCGAGCATAGGCCGGAGTCCTCCTACAGTGGGGCGAAAGGGAGAAAACGGATCACGATGCAGGCGCAGCACCAGTCAGACGATCCCCCGGCGCGTTCCCCGTGCGCACGCGCGTTGAACCCGAATCACAGCTCCAGACTGCCGGAATCGCACTGAATACCGCGCTCCTTATCGCCGACTGAAAACCGAAACCCGCCGCGCGGAATAACAGGACACAGCTCACCGTTAGAGTAGTTGCCACATCCACCAAACTGCGGCCGCATCGAGGCGGACAGCCAATGCCGACGGCGCGCTCGACCAGCCAAGTAGTTTAAATTTAAACCAAATGAGGAGAACGTCATGACGACCGGCATCACCCCCACCTTGGCCACTGGCACCTGGGCTATCGACCCAGCCCACTCCACTCTCGGCTTCTCGGTCCGCCATCTGATGGTCAGTAAAGTGCGCGGCCGCTTCACCGACTTCGCTGGCGCCCTGGTCATCGCCGAAGACGGCAGCGCCTCGGCCGAAGCACAGATCCGAGTCGACTCGGTCACCACCGACAATGCTCAGCGTGATGCGCACCTGCGCACCGCGGACTTCTTCCAGGTCGAGGAATTCCCGGTAGCCACCTTCACATCGACCGGGTTCCGCGTCGACGGCGACGAATTCCTGGTAGACGGCGAATTCACCCTCCGCGGCGTCACCGCACCGGTCACGCTGGAAGTCGAATTCCTCGGCACGAACCCCGGTATGGGGCAGGGTCCGGTCGCCGGCTTCGCGGCCAAGACCGTGCTCAACCGCCGCGACTTCGGTATCACCATCGACATGCCGCTGGCCGACGGTGGCGCGGTAATCGGCGACAAGATCACACTCACCATCGAGGTCGAGGTCGGTTTGCAGTCCTGAACCACCGGGGCGGACGAAAGGGTGCGCTCCTTTCGTCCGCCCCGCTATCGCGACTCGCCCGTGCGCACGACAGCCATACCGCGACTCACCGGTCCGCTTTCGGCTTAGCGCGCACCCAGCCGGAAGCCAGTTCGACCGCGCGCTGCCAATTGCCGTACTCGTCGGCACGGTGTACCGGGTCCATTCGCGGCATCCATTGCGCGGCAAGGCGCCAATGCGTGCGCAAACCCTCCGGATCCGGCCAATATCCGACGGCGAGGCCCGCGGCGTATGCCGCACCGAGCGAGACGGTCTCGGCGACGAACGGGCGCAGCACCGGGACATCGATGACATCGGCGACAATCTGCATGAGCAGGTTGTTCGATGTCATACCACCGTCTACGCGCAACGCATCGGCCCGCAGACCGGAGTCGGCGTTCATCGCCTCGACCACATCGCGGGTCTGCCACGCGGTGGCTTCCAGCACGGCCCGCGCGAGATGTCCCTTGGTAATGTAGGAGGTCAGTCCGACGATGAGGCCACGGGCGTCACCACGCCAATGCGGTGCGTACAGCCCGGAGAAGGCGGGCACGATATAACAGCCGCCGTTGTCGGTAACGGTGCGCGCGAGCGTTTCGATCTCCGGCGCGCTGGTGACCAATCCGATATTGTCCCTGACCCATTGCACGAGCGAGCCGGTGACCGCGATCGGTCCTTCCAGGGCATACACCGGCTCCTCGCCGATCTGGTAGCCGATTGTGGTGAGCAGACCGTGCTCGGAGCGCACCAATTCGCTGCCGGTATTCATCATCAGGAATCCACCGGTGCCATAGGTGCATTTGAGCTCACCCCGCGCGAAACAGGTTTGGCCGAACAGCGCGGCATGCTGATCGCCGAGCGCCGCGGCGATCCGAATACCTGGCACGATACGGCGAGTGACGCCGTACGACGCGGTAGAGGGCTGGATCCGCGGCAACATCGCGGCGGGAATACCGAAGAACTCCAGGAGTTCGTCGTCCCAGTCGAGCGTACGGAGGTTCATCAGCATGGTCCGACCGGCATTCGTGACATCGGTCAGGTGCAGACCACCCTCGGCCCCGCCGGTGAGATTCCAGATCAGCCAGGTCTCCATAGTGCCGAAAAGCACCTCACCGCGCTCGGCGCGTTCGCGCAGGCCCGCGACGGCGTCCAGCATCCAGCGCAGGCGTGGTGCCGCGAAATAGGTGGCCAGTGGCAGACCGCACCGCGCGCGGATCCGGTCTGCCTCAGGGCGCTCCTGCAACGTGCCGACCAATTCTTCGGTCCGCACGTCCTGCCAGACGATGGCCCGCCCGATCGGCATCCCGGTACGGCGATCCCACACCACGGTGGTCTCGCGCTGGTTGGCAATGCCGATAGCGGCGATCTGCTCGGCGGCGATACCGGAGTCCCGCAGCACGCGCGGCACGATCCGCTCGACATTGCGCCAGATCTCCAGCGCGTCCTGCTCGGCCCACCCCGGCCGCGGGTAATGCTGCTGATGCGGCCGCTGCGCGACGCCGGCCAGCCGGGCACGCTGATCGAACAGGATGCAGCGCGTCGAGGTGGTGCCCTGGTCGATGGCCAGTACATACCGTTGCGTCATCCTCGGCCGCTCTCTGTGGTAGTCCGCCGCACGAAGGCCCGACGGAGCTCAGTGTCCCGCACCCAGATCCCTCGATATCGCCCGCGCCGCATCGAGCACCTGGCCGATCAGTGTCCGCCGCGGCCGCGACTGCGCGTCACAGAGCCGGTCTACTGCACCGGTGATACCGATGGCCCCGACCGCGAGCCCCCCGTGTGCTCGGATCGGCGCCGCGATGCCTGCCTCACCGAGCCGGAATTCCTCGATATCGCAGGCCCATCCGGCGTGCCGCACCTCAGCCAGCGCCCGGCCGAGCGCGACCCGGTCCACCAGGGTGCGGTAGGTGAGCGGGGCAGGCTCGCCCGCACGCACCGTGGCGGCCACATCGGTATCGAAGGCGAGCAGGATTTTCCCCAGTGCGGTGGCGTGCGGCGGCAGCAGCTCGCCGAGTTCGAGCGCCTGCTCGCTGTTGTCCGGCCGGAATACGTGATGGACCACCACCACCTCGCCGTCTACCGGCGCACCGATCCGTACCGACTCGCCGGTACGCGCCGCCAGCGCATCGGCCCAGTTGATCGCCATGGAGCGCAGCTCATTGGTATCGAGGTAGCTGCGGTCGAGCTGGAGCAGCGCCGGGCCGAGCTGGTACTTGCCGCTCGCCGGGTCCTGCACAACGAAACCGACCCCCTGCAAGGTACGCACAATGCCGTGCGCAGTCGGCTTGGCCAGACCGAGCGCACCAGCGATATCGCCGATACCGAGACGGCCGGAGCCACGGGCCAGCAGCCGCAATACGGCAGCGGCCCGTTCGATTGATTGGATCGGCCCCGGCATACCGGAAAACCTATCCCGCCTATTCGACATTGTCGAACGCAAGCTATACCCCCCGCCGGATTCCCGTCGTAGTTTCCGTATCAGCACAGTCTCGTCCGCATCCAGCGAGACGAACGGAGACTCGTTTCTCCGCATCAACGCGGCAGGCACCGCAACGAAAGGAGCACGATGAGCCAGTTCGTCGGCGCCATCGACCAGGGCACCACGAGCACCCGCTTCATGGTGTTCGACCACAACGGCACCGAAGTCGCCCGCCATCAGCTCGAACACGAACAGATCCTGCCGCAGCCGGGATGGGTGGAACACAACCCGACCGAGATCTGGGAACGCGCCCGCGTGGTGATCCAAAGCGCACTGACCAAGGCCGATCTCAGCGCGAGCGATCTGGCCGCGGTCGGCGTCACCAACCAGCGCGAAACCACCGTGGTATGGAACCGCAAGACCGGCAGACCGTACTGCAATGCCATCGTCTGGCAGGACACCCGCACCGATCGGATCGTCGCCGAGCTGGAGCGGGCCGGACACGGCGAAACCATCCGTCACAAAACCGGCCTGCCGCCCGCCACGTACTTCTCCGGCGGCAAACTGCGCTGGATCCTGGACAATATCCCTGGTGTGGCCGCGGACGCCGAACGCGGCGACGCGCTCTTCGGCACCACCGATACCTGGCTGCTGTGGCACCTCACCGGCGGTGTCGACGGTGGTGCGCATGTCACCGATCCGACCAATGCCAGCCGCACCATGCTGATGAACCTGGAAACCTTGGACTGGGACGACGAGCTGCTGACCCTGTTCGGAATTCCGCGCGCGATGCTGCCCGAGATCGCTCCTTCGGCCAACCCCGATCTGTTCGGCACCACCCGCGCGGACGGCCCGTTCGGTGGCGCGGTCGCGCTGGCGGGTGTGCTCGGCGATCAGCAGGCAGCCACCGTCGGGCAGGTCTGCTTCCAGCCCGGTACGGCCAAGAACACCTACGGCACCGGAAACTTCCTGCTGCTCAATACCGGGACGGAGATCGTGCGCTCGCAGCATGGTCTGCTCACCACGGTCGCCTATCAGTTCGGCTCGGCGAAGCCGGTGTACGCACTGGAGGGTTCGATCGCGGTCACCGGCTCGGCCGTGCAGTGGCTGCGCGATCAGCTCGGCATCATCTCCGGTGCCGCACAGAGCGAAGCGCTGGCCCGGCAAGCGGAGGACAACGGCGGGGTGTACTTCGTGCCCGCGTTCTCGGGGCTGTTCGCGCCGTACTGGCGCTCGGACGCGCGCGGTGCCATCGTCGGCTTGTCCCGCTACAGCACCAACGCCCACCTCGCCAGAGCAACACTGGAAGCAATCTGCTATCAGACCCGTGATGTGGTCGAAGCCATGCAAGCCGACTCGGGGATAGAGCTGGATGTGCTGCGCGTGGACGGTGGCGTCACCGCGAACGAGCTGTGCATGCAGATCCAGGCCGATTTCCTCGGCGTACCGGTATCCCGGCCCGAGGTCGCCGAGACCACCGCACTCGGCGCCGCCTACGCGGCAGGTCTTGCCGTCGGCTTCTGGCGCGATACCGCCGAACTAGAGCGCAATTGGCACGAGGCCAAGCGCTGGCATCCCACCTGGACAACAGAGCAACGCGAACACGGCTACGCACGCTGGCAGAAGGCAGTCGCGCGCACCCTCGACTGGGTGGACGTCGACGACTGAGCCGACCGAACCGCGCCGTTCCGAAAACCGCGAGCACTGTTGTTCCCGGCTACCGCAGACCCCTATCCCTGAAACAAGGAGACATACCACCGTGTCCGCACGATTGGATCCCCAGTACCGCGCCAACGCGGTGAACTCACTCGCCGACACCGAGATCGATGTGCTCGTCATCGGTGGCGGCGTAGTCGGCGCAGGCGCGGCGCTCGACGCCGCCTCGCGCGGCCTCACCGTGACCCTGGTCGAGGCCAGGGATTTCGCCGCGGGCACCTCCAGCCGTTCCAGCAAACTCATCCACGGCGGATTGCGCTATCTGGAACAGCTGGACTTCTGGCTGGTGCGGGAGGCATTGAAGGAACGTGGGCTGCTGCTGAACCGGCTGGCACCGCACCTGGTTCGCCCGGTGTCGTTCCTGCTCCCCCTGCAGCATCGGGTATGGGAGCGGGCCTATATCGGCGCAGGCGTGGCGCTCTACGACACCATCGGCGGTGCCAGGGCGCTGCCCATGCACCGGCACCTGTCCCGCACCCGTGCGCTCGACCTGGCACCCGCACTGCGCCCGGACGCATTGACCGGGGCGATCCGGTATTTCGACGCTCAGGTCGACGATGCCCGTCACACCATGATGATCGCCCGCACCGCGGCCCAGCACGGCGCCACCGTGCTCACCAGGACCAAGGTGACCGGACTGCTCCGTGATGGGGAGCGGGTCGTCGGGGCGGAAGTCACCGACCGGGAAACCGGCCGGGTGCATACCATCCGCGCGCGCCGGGTGATCAGCGCGACCGGTGTATGGACCGACGAAATGAACCAGCTGACCGGCGTCGAATTCCCGTTCCATGTCCGCATGTCCAAGGGTGTGCACATTCTGGTGCCGCGCCATCGGCTGAACCTGGACACCGGGCTGATCATGCGTACCGAGAAAAGCGTTCTGTTCGTCATTCCGTGGCACCAGCACTGGATCATCGGTACCACCGACACGGATTGGTCATTGGACAAGGACCATCCGGCCGCCAGCAATGCCGACGTGCAATACCTGCTCGATCACGTCAACGGAGTGCTGCGCGAGCCGCTCACCCGGGACGATATCGTCGGCACCTATGCGGGGCTGCGCCCGCTGCTGTCAGGTGCGTCGGCGGATACCGCGACCCTCTCGCGGGAACACGCGGTTGCCGAACCAGCCCCCGGCCTGTTCGTGATCGCGGGCGGCAAATACACCACCTACCGGGTGATGGCCGCCGACGTCGTAGACGCGGCGGTGGCCGGGCTCGGCCGCGCGGTCGCCCCGTCGGTCACCGAGCATCTGCCGATCCTCGGTGCGGTGGGCTACCACGAACTCGCCGCCGATCTCGACAGCCTCGCGCAACGTGCCGGACTGCCGAGGACGACAGTCGAACGCTTGCTCAGCCGCTACGGTTCCGCGATCACCGATGTGTTCGACCTGATCACCCGCGAACCCGAACTGGGCACACCGCTGACCGGCGCACCGGAGTATCTCGGCGCGGAGGTGGTGTACGCGGTGACCCATGAGGGCGCCCTGCATTTGGACGATGTGCTCACCCGCCGCACCAGGATCTCCATCGAAACCGCCGACCGCGGGCTTGCCGCCGCCCCTGAGATCGCCTGGTTGATCAGCGGTCACCTCGGCTGGGACGCCATGAGTATCGAAGGCGAGGTCACCCGGTACCGCGATCGGGTACACGCCGAACTGGCTGCCAACCAGGCAGCCGACGACGCATCCGCCAACGCGGCCCGGCTGGCTGTCGTCGCCTGAACCGGAGCGGAACACACACATAGCCCAGCGGATCGCGACTCCTGCCCCGGTGGGGAGGGCAGGCCATCGGCTGGGCTATGTGGCGGAACGCCAGCCTGCTCCCGAGCGCATCCGGGTCGATACCGGCGGGCGAAGCGGCGGTTAACGCTTGAGTGTAGCGAGAGCGGCGACGGCCGCATCCTGCAAAGTCGACGCCAGCATCCGCGGCGGCACCGAGGTGCGCCCACGCACCCACTGCCTGCAGTACTCTTGCGCTGGCCCGACACAGATCGCGTACGCCACCGGATAACCGTGCTCACCGGCGTTCGTGACGCCTACCAGTTCGAGGTACCGACGCTCCAAAGCGATATGGAACACTTGATTATGCTGTGCCAGCTCGGTTTCCGAGGCATAGGCGACCTCGTCCGGCAGCGCGTCGAACAAGAAACGAGCGAGATCGGGATGATCTTCCACCCAGCCGAGATGCGCATCGAGCATCGTGCGAATCGCCTGCTCGGCGCTCACCTCGGGCGCGGTGAAACGGTCGAGCACGGTGCGTTGATAGTCGAGCATGCCGGAGACGTATACCGCGGCCACCAGTTCGACTTTGGAGCCGAAGGCATGGAACATACTGCCGCTGGACAGGCCGAGCCGATCACGCACGCCTGCCACAGTGAACGCCGGATAGCCTTTGTCCAGAAGTTGCTTCGTTGCCTCGATCAGAATTCGCTCGCGGGTATCCGCGGCCATCTACGCCCCGAATTCGGAATCGATACCGGTCCGTACCGCCGCGCATACCTGGGCACGAACCCGCAGCTTGGTCTGAGTATGTGCCCCGAAATCGATTCCGGTCAGACGATGCGCTTCGGCTGTCGCACGAACATGCAATTCGTCCGCATCGGCGACGAGTACATCGAGAAAGCCCATGTCCCGCGCCTCCGCGGGATCGACCAGGATTCCGGTGTTCATGGCCCGGTCGAATCCCGGCGCGGTGAGCCGATGCCGCGCCACCTCGACCCCGTAGTGCGGAACGGTCAATCCGATCGCGACCTCATTGAGCCCTAGTTTGAAATCCCCAGCGATCCCGAAACGCACATCCGTGGCCAATAAGGTGAACGCACCCTGCGCGATCGCATGGCCAGGACACGCGGCGACCACGGGGAACGGAAACTCGAGCAGCCGGTGGATCAGGTCCCCACCCGCGCGCATAGTCCGGCGAATATCCTCCGGGGACCGGGAGAAGGTCGCCAGATCATAACCAGCGGAGAACATCCGCGAGCGACCGGTGAGCAGGACGACAGCCCGATCGGCCTCCGCACGGTCGAGCGCGCCCGCGATAGCGCTGATCATGCTCTCGGACATCACATTCGCTTTACCGTCGTCCAGCGTGATCGTGGCGACGCCGTTGTCGAGCCGGTAAGCGACGAGTTCGGTCATGACAACCTCCATTAGAGGAGAGCTCTAGATTATCGCTCTAGACCATACCTACACTCAGGGAGTTCCGACCGAGCGACTGCTCTCGGGCACGGTGTCGTTGGAGCAACGACCAGAAACAGCATCTCCACATTCTCCGATACAGGATAGAGGCGAAGATGCCGCTAGCCTGGCGCGTCCGGGTATCGGGCCTGCCTCGGGGACAGGCTAGGTGAAGGAAGCGACATGACCGCAGCAACCGTCATCCGTCCGCTGGCGCCGAGCGAAGCGATCTTCGCCAATAGCGAAGTCCTCGTTGGCTATTCGATTCGGGTTGCCGGTCGGCTCGACCTCGCCGCACTGTCGGCGGCGTTTACGGCGGTGGTTGCCGCGCACCCGATCCTCGGCGCCCGGCTGGAACCGGATGGGCCCGGTAGACATCTGCTGCTCGAATCTCCTGGCGCACCACCGGAGATCTCGATCGCCGAAGGTGATCCCGAGCTGTTACTCACCGGCGCCCAGCTCGACCAGCGCAGAGCACTCGGCACACTGTGCGTGGTGCGCGATGGCGACACTGCCGGCGTCACGCTGGTGACACACCACAGTATCGCGGACGCCTCCCATTCCTTGGCGCTGCTCGCCGAACTGTGTTCTTGCTATACCGATCTCGTCCAAGGCCGGGCACCCGAACTGGAGCCGCATGGATTCCCCAGTTCGGTGGAAGACCTGCTGCCGGCGCGCGGCATCGAAAAGATCGATATCCCGGCGATGCCACCGCGCTCCCCTGGTATCGCCAGAATCGATTCCGCTCCAAGCGATCCCGACTATCTCATCCCACGGACCGCCCGCTGCAGGCTGACCACGGCACAGACCGCGGCACTGATCGAGCTGGGACATCGGGAGAACACCACGATCAACGCACTCGCCTCCGCCGCGATTCTGCTCACCGAGGCCGAGCTACGCGATCTGCCGTTGACCGAACTGAGATACACCTACTCGGTCGACCTGCGCAACCGGGTGACGCCGCCGATCGGTCTGACCGAAGGCACCAATGTGCTCGGCTTCGCGAACTTCGTCCCGGCGACCGGCGACAGCGCGACACTGACCGGTCTGGCCCGAGGCATCAGCGGCACCCTGCGGCACGAACTCGGCAATGGTTTCGTACAGCAGACTCCGTTGCACATCCCCGAGATCGCCGCGGGCCCCCCACCACGCGAACCGGGTATCGTGCTCACCACCAATTGGGGCCGGGTGCATCGGCCCAGGATGCCAGACGAACTGCACATCACCGACTTCCGTTCGATCATGCTCGGCAAGCCGGATAAAACCGGGCATCGACTACAGCAACCGAGCGGCACCATAATCATCAGCACCTTCGACAACCGGCTGAGCATCGAAATCCATCACCCCGATGAGACAACGGCCGAACAGCGAGTGCGCGTGCGGCTACTCGCCGCGCACCTGTCGGCGTTCAGCGCGGCGAACGCCGAGCCACCGTCCCCCTGAGCGCGGCGTCAGCCGCCGGCGTGGCAGCGAGCGGTCACCACCCCACGCTGCCACAGCGATTCCAGGGAACGGCACCAGCCGATTCGAGCGCACAACCCCCATCGGGGCAGTACCCTTGGCAATGAATCATGGTGCGACATACTGGGATCCGGGAGGGGAACAGTGGACACGCTCAGACTCGATCCGGCGGCGGCCGCCGCCTACACCGCAATCGCGAACGCGGTGTCCGAACAATTGTCCGCAGCGGCAACGATCGTCTCCGGCGCGGTGCGTCCGGACCAGCTGGCTACCGATCTCGGGCTCGTCGGCGCGGAATTCACGGCACGGTTCACAGCGGCCGTTACCGAATACGCGCAGGCGTTGTCTACCGCGGGACAACTTGTCGGCGCCTACGGCGAGGTCATGGACAATTACCGGGAGCGGGCCGGCGACGTCGACACAGCCACGGCAGCGGCGATCGACCAGGCCGGCGAGACACGGCCATGAGAACACTGCTCGGACCGCGAAAACGGACACAGACCGCCCCACCTGCCGCGGAAACCGCCGGACCGCCCGATACCGGAGCGGACGCCGACCCACCGATCATCGCCGTACTGGTAAATCCGCTGTTGTCGCTGCGTTCCGCACTCGGCTCCGGTACCTACCTGCCGAATACGACAACGACCGATGCCTTTTCCGCGGCCACCACGCAGGCGGCCGATACCGAGGGGCCACATCGCGAAGGTGTGCACGCGCTGGAATCGACCTGGATCTCACGCGCCGCCGACGCCGCGGTGCCCGTGTTGCGCACAGCGCAGAGCCAGATCGGCGATATCTCCGATCGGGGCCCGGCCTATCTGTCGATCCTCGCCGACGCACACAGCACATCCGGGCGCGCGGCCCGGCGCGTCGAAGAGATCATCGCCGAGTTCCGGCGGGACGCGCGCGCGATCCTGGCCACCGCGACCACAGCGCCGGAAACCGACGCGATCATCGCCCGCGCCACCCAGGCACTACATGCCGCCCTCACCGCGGTGACCACCGCGCGCTCCGAGATGGACGACCACATCAGAAAGCTCGACGAGCTGGGACCACCGCTGGTCAGCACACCACAGGGCGGCGCCTACGGCCGAGCCCCCCAGCCCGGCACCACCCGAGAATTCCGGCCAGGCACCGCTGGAGAATTCGGTCCCGAAACCACGATCTCCACCCCCACACCGTCGTGGGACCCCGCACTGGCCGCACAACTGCAATTACAGCAGCGACTCATCGCCGCGGGAGTTCAGCTGGGTACCGCGGCCATCACCGCCGGTGTCGACATCGGCACCCATCTCATCGATAAGATCGCCGAGGTCGCCATCCACACCATCGACACCGTGGCGGCCTCGGCGGACGAGGTGATTCCGGAACTGATCGACCCGGGTTCCCATCCTCCTTCCGGCCCGGACGGCGATAACGCGCAGAGCTCAACCGCACTGTTCGACTTCGGCGACCGATCACCGGAACACACGCCGTCGACCAGCGCGGGTGCGACACCTCCGCCCGGTGATCCAGCACAGGCCTCGAAACCGGAGAGCAAACCCACACCCACCGGCCCACCCCCGATCACAAGTCCACCACCGACTATCGGCCCACCCCCGACTATCGGCTCCGCTCCGCCCCCCTCCGCACCCCCGGCCGATCCCTCCGGTAAACAAGGCCCTACCGGTGGCATGGTGCTGCCACCCGCTCCACCCCCTGGCGGCAACGACCAGCAGCACAAGCCGCGCGAGGGTCAGCTGGGCGTAACCATCCCCGTCGTAATGACAGCGGTGCCGCCTGTACTCGGCACATTCGACGATGACGCCCCCTGACCGAGAGCCACCGGATCAAAGCACCCCCCGCGACAATCCGTTCGACACAGGTCTACCGATGCTGCGCGCCCCTACCGGTACGCCGCCCCCGTGGCGGCGACGGCCGCGAGGGCGGCGCCGCAAGCAGATGTGGCGGCGCGGTCCGGAATCCGGCGCCGCGCAGCAGGCCCGGACACCGGAGGAACAATCACTGCGGCCTGGGCTGGAGGAATGGCAACACTGGCTGGAACCGACCCCCTCGGACGAACAATCGGCACAGCAGGCCGCCGACCGGCAACTGAGCATCCCTATCGAACCGGAGCCTGCCACCACACCCACGATCACTGCCCACCGGGCTCAGGCGCCGATGATCGTCAACAGATCAGGCCCCCACCAGGGCACTCCGGTGCGCAGACCGAGGCGACCCACGCAGCAATCCAACAGCAAACGAGTGCTGACGGTACTGATCGTGCTCGGTATCGTGGTCGTGACCGGATCGATCGTCCTGACCATCATCTACGGGTCCGATACGAGAACACGCACTACTGCCGCTCCCTCTGCCACCGATACCGTGCCGATCACCTCGACTCCCCCCGCAGTGGCCACTGCCCCTGCGGCCATCGCGACACCGGGATGTGTGCAACAACAGACCGTCGAGGCCGTTTCCGGCACCGACCCCGGCGGTACCGGTAGCGGTCCCGAGGCCATCCTCGCCTTCGAATACGCCTATTACGCCGAACGTTCCGGGTATCGGGCCCGCACTGTGGTTGCCCCGGACGCGGCGGTGCCGCCCGCCGATCAGATACAGCGCGGCATCGACCGAGTCCCCATCGGCACCAGATACTGCGTCCTGATCACCCCGGCCGGGGATACTCCCGATGGGCAAGCCCGCTGGAAAGTCCGGCTGACTCAGCAATTACCCGGCGTGGAGCCGAATGTCTTCGCACAGGTCATCACGACCCGAACCGGTACCGACCGAACCCTGATCACCGGAATCGCGGCAGGCTGACCACATCATGCGCGACAGATACCCTGCCGCACAATGCGTTCGATATCGCGGCAATCACAGCCCGGCCCGGCTGCCCCGCCGAGAACAATGACATAACCTGCGCTTTATGGAGCGCACGCTCGGCCCGCTCGGCCCACATCCGCATGAACCGCACGGCAACGGTTTCGCAGCCAAACTGAACTGGCTGCGGGCGGGTGTACTCGGCGCGAACGATGGCATCGTCTCTACCGCGGGGCTTGTCGTCGGCGTCGCCGCGGCTACGACCGATACCACGGCGTTGTTCACCGCGGGCATCGCAGGCCTGTCGGCAGGCGCGATCTCGATGGCGGTGGGCGAATACGTCTCGGTCAGCACCCAGCGCGATTCGGAGCGCGCGCTGCTGGCAAGAGAGCGCAAAGAGTTACGTGAGCAACCGGAATCCGAATTGGTCGAGCTCACGGGCATCTATCAAGCCAAAGGCCTGACACCGGAAACCGCGCGCAAAGTCGCCGAGGAGCTCACCGCACACGATGCGTTCACCGCGCACGCCGAAGCCGAGCTCGGCTTGAACCCGGCCGAGCTGACCAACCCATGGCTGGCGGCGCTGGCCTCGGCGGGCGCGTTCCTTCTCGGCGCATTGCTTCCGCTGCTCGCCATCCTGTTGCCGCCGGCGAGCGCGCGCATTCCGGTGACCTTCGTGGCTGTTCTGGTGGCACTCGCGATCACCGGTTCGGTCAGCGCCCGTCTGGGCGGAAGCCCCCGTGGACGAGCAGTAGTCCGGGTGGTGCTCGGTGGCGCGCTGGCCATGGCGATCACCTATGGCATCGGCGGGCTCGCCGGGGTCGCTGGAGTCTGAGCCCTCTCGACCGGGGCCGCCGGGAGCACTCACCCCCAACACTTAGTGCATTAATTATTCATGCACTAATATGGTCGGAGAACGAGGAGGAGACATGCCGACAGAGAACGACGATCCACTGCGACTGGACCGGCAGGTGTGCTTCGCGTTGGCAGTGGCCAATCGCTCGGTACTGGCCGTCTATCGACCACTATTGGAGCCGCTTGGGCTCACCCACCCGCAATACCTGGTGATGCTCGCGCTCTGGGGCGAGGCACCGATGTCGGTCAAGGCGATCGCCGACGCTGTCCAGCTCGATTCCCCCACACTGTCACCACTGCTCAAACGCTTGGAAAGCGCGGGATTGATCACCAGAGAACGAGACAGCAGAGACGAGCGCAATCTGGTGGTGAACCTGACCGAGGCCGGGGCCGAGCTACGCGAACAGGCCGAGCAGATCCCGCCTGCCGTCGTGCGACAGCTCGGCGTGACAGTAGCCGACCTCGAAGAGCTCCGCGACGTGCTCACCCGAGTCAACAACGCGGCCCGCCGGGCAACGCATATCACCCCAGAAAACACCCTGACCCACTCCACCTTCCGAGGAGCCGAGGTATGACCCCGAAGCCGCAACGGCCCAATCCCATCCAATGGATCGGCTATGTCTTCGGACGCCGCCTACCAGATTCCATGCTCGATTGGGTACGCAACGACCTCACCGGCAGGTATGCCGCTGCCAGGCATGTGCTACGCGGAGTGGTGCCGTTCCTTCCGGTGTTCGTTGTGATTCTGCTGCTTCCCGGCGAGCTGTGGCTGCGCACCGCGGCAGCGACGCTGGTGCTGCTACTGCTGCTGTTCTATACGGTCGCCTTCATGCCGATGAATCGCGCACACCGCCTGATCAAACACGGATTGCCCGCGGATCTGGAGAACCCGCGACGGGCGCAGCGACGAGCGCGGGAACGCGCCATATACGAGGCACAGCATCCACGCTGAGCGGAGGAACCCGCCGGGAGCGTATGGATCGAACCGACCACGCTCTTCCCCGGCTAAGGACTGGCGGCGAGGAATAGGAAAGCCGCGAACAGCGCCAGATGAACGCCTCCTTGCAAGAGAGTCGCCCGTCCCGGCACGACCGTGAGAGCACCCACGATGACGGTCAGGGCCAGTAGAACCATTTGGGTCGCCCCCAAACCGAGTACCAGCGGCCCATCCAGCCAGATGCTCGCCACGGCGATCGCCGGAATGGTCAGGCCGATACTCGCCATGGCCGAACCCAGCGCCAGGTTGAGGCTGATCTGAACTCGGCCCCGGCGAGCGGCCCGCACCGCGGCCAGCGTCTCGGGGAGCAACACCAGCAGCGCGATCACTACACCGACCGCCGACTGCGGCAGACCCACCGATTCGACCATCGACTCGACAGTGGGCGAGGTGACCTTGGCCAGCCCGACAACGCAGACCAAGGCGACCAGCAACAGAGTGAAGCTGAGCAGGGCGGTACGAGCGCTCGGCAAGTGCGCGTGCTCGTCCTCCTCCGCGACGACGCTCGTGGTCTCGACCGGAAGGAAGTCGTCCGGGTGACGAACCGTCTGCACCATGATGAACAAGCCGTACAGCGCGAGCGAAGCCACCGCGGCGAAGGCCAGCTGCCCCGCGGAGAACTCCGGACCCGGCTTACTGGTGGTGAAGGTCGGCAATACGAGGCTGAGAGTGGCCAGCGTAGCGACAGTGGCCAGCGCCGCGACAGTGCCCTCGGCATTGAATACCGCTATCCGCCTGCGCAGCGCCCCGGCCAAGAGTGAAAGCCCGACAATGCCGTTGCAGGTGATCATGACCGCGGCGAAGACCGTATCGCGAGCCAATGTGAAGGTCTTGTTTTCGCCCGAGGTCATCAAAGCAAGGATGAGCGCGACTTCGATCACGGTGACCGAGACCGCGAGCACCAGTGAGCCGAACGGCTCCCCGACCCGGTGTGCGACCACTTCCGCGTGATGCACCGCCGAGAGCACCACCCCGATCAGCACAACCATCACGATCCCCACCACAACGCCGGACAAACTCTGGCTCCAGACGCCCGCGAGGACCAGCAACGCGAGTAGTGGCAGGAGAACAGTCCAGCGAGCGAGCAGCACACGGATCATGGTCACCATCGTCTCAGTGAATTGCGCAGTCGTAGCGAATTGCGCGCATTCAATGACCGAGAACACATTCGACGACCGCGTCAGAGCTCATCGGGCACTGTGGAATCAGATGACGGCAACAGTGTGCCGGAAAGATGCTCCTGCGCCAGACGACGCAGTGCGGAAAGCACGGTGTCACCCAAAATCGTTCCGACGATCGCGGTTTCGGTCATCCGCTCCAGATCGGGTTCTTTGCGGACCAAGGCGATATCGGTGGCAGCGATGGCTTCGCTGGCAGCTGCGTACTCGTCCAATACCGCAACCACATCGGCATGCCCCAACAGGCGCAGCGCGGCGCAGACATCGATCAGGGCGCCGCGAGCGGGGCTGTCGGCGTCGATACGCCAGCCGCGCCGGTCGAACAACGCCGCGATATCTTCGGCGGCGCCGGATCGCTGCTCGTCACCGAGTAATGACCTGCGCCCGCCCAGGGCGTACTGCACACGGCCGAGCGAGTCGCGTGCGGACAGGCCACCACTGTCGAGCACCCCGAGTAGTTCTTTCGCCGCCTCGATAGACAGACCGCCGATATCGACCAGCGCCCGGATCAGCCGCAGGCGGCTGACATGCTCATCCTGGTATTCGGCCTGGTTGCGGTGGGTTCGCACACCGGGAGGCAACAACCCCTCGCGCACGTAGTACTTGATCGTCGCGGCGGGAACACCACTTCTGCGGCTGAGTTCGGCGATCCGCATCGGACTCCTCGGACTCGATCGACGTCTTGACAGCGGGAAGTACAGCTATCCATAATTCTTGTCGATAGTACAACTATCGATAGTTAGAGTTTCATAAAGGCGGTGTGCGGTACCCACCGATCAGCGCCCCGCGGCACCCACCGCTGCGGCTCACCACATCACCAGCTCCGACCGACGCATCCCATGGAGACCTGATGGAAACCCTCATCGTCCTGCTGATCACCCTGTTCATCCTGCGGGCCGCAGGTGCCCTCGGCGCCCGCCGGTTCACCGAATGGCCGGTCTGTGGCGCTTACGCCCTAGGCGTCATGCTGATCATGACCGGCACCACGCACTTCCTCCCGGAGACCGGTGTGCACTCCCCCGTTCCCACCCACGCGGACTTCATACCGATGGTGCCGCCAGGCGTACCGCTACCAAGCGCGCTGATCTACCTGACCGGCATTCTGGAACTACTCGGCGCGGCAGGGCTGTTCCGTGCCCGCACCCGCCGATGGGCCGGACTCGGGCTGGCCGCGCTGTTCGTCGCACTACTGCCCGCCAATATCTACATCGCAGCCTGGGACATCCCCTTCAACGGCGAACCCGCGACCCCGCTATGGGTACGCATCCCAGAACAAGCGGTATATATCGGCATCGCATTGTGGGCAGCCGGAGCACTACGTATCCCGCGCGAAAACCGCAGCGACAGCAATAGGATCGCCCACACCGGCGTGACGACCGGCCGCGACCCGAAGCGCTGAGCACCCGACCGCATACCTAGCGACCCGCTGCGCGCCGGTTCAGTCCTCCAGATCGATCCGAACAGTGAGCAGATCGGTACCGATGAGCCGGACGGCCGTACTATTGGCGCGCGGCAAGTCGGCGAGCCGGGCACGCGGGTCGTCCTCGGGCAGCAGATGCGCGGTTCCCGCTTGCCAGCGCCCACCGATACGAAGCCTAACCCGGTTGTCCGCCTTGATATTCCGGATATATTGCGACCGCTCGCCGAACTCGGAGACGAGCCAGAATTCCCGCCCGGTCCGCTGTCCACCGATCGGGGTGATCCGCGGCTGCCCACTGACCCGGCCGGTGGTCTCCAAAAGGATCTGCCCTGGAACTCTCCGAAGGATCGGGTTACCGACTCGACGCTGGAGCGTCGTCACCACCCGATGCTGAATATCGCGCATATCCGGCATAGCGTGACGATAACACCCGATACCCGGTGATAGGCCGTGCCGCGCCGTCCATCCCCCACAACGTAAGAACCCACGGTGCGAGAACACCACGGTGCGAGAACACCACACCGAAAGAACGCCGCCGAACAGCTGTGCGATGCACGGGGATAGCGACCGGATGGCAAGGGTCCGGCGATCGCGGGATGCCCTCGCGGATACGACGGTAACGCACTACCGGGTACCTTGTCGCCAGACACAATGGCTGGGGGACAACGACGTTAGGAACTTCGATGACGATCACCAAGAAACAGCGGACTGCTCTGACCGGTTTCGTCATCGCGATCGTCATCGCCCTTGGCTACTACTACCTCGATCTCGACAGTGATTCCAGCACCGGAGAGTGCGAGCCAGGCAGCCGAACATGCTCGGGTACACCGGCCGCCATCCCCAGCCGTGACGCCCTCGCACTACTGGATTCGCTGCGCGTCGCGGACCGCGCCCCCACAACCGGCTACGACCGTGATGAGTTCGGCCCGCCCTGGACCGATAAGGTCTCGGTGCCCGGTGGCAACAACGGCTGCGACACCCGCAACGACATCCTCCAACGCGACCTGACCGAGGTGACGTTCAAATCGGGTACATGCCTCGTCGCGACAGGCACCCTCGACGACCCCTACACCGGCGAGATCATTCACTTCACGCGCGGCCCGAAGTCCTCGGGGGACGTGCAGATCGACCATATCGTCGCGCTATCGGACGCCTGGCAGAAAGGCGCACAAAAACTTTCCGCCGAACGCCGCCGCGAACTGGCCAACGATCCGCTGAACCTGCAAGCGGTAGACGGCCCGGCCAACCAATCCAAAAGCGACTCCGACGCGGCGTCCTGGCTCCCGCCGAACAAAAACTACCAGTGCGCCTACCTGACCAGGCAGATCCAAGTAAAGGCTGCCTATCAGCTCTGGGTTACCCCGGCCGAGAAAGATGCCATGGTCCAGGTACTGCGTACCTGCCCCTGAACGCGGACATTTCGTAATACCGCTCGTTCGGTACCGATCGCGCCATCGACACGATCGGTACCGAACGCCGCACCCGCTACCTCGAGCCTCTCCCGAGTAGGGTCGACATATGGCGTGGAAACCTACTGAAATCCCAGACCAGTCCGGACGCACCTTCGTCGTCACCGGCGCTAACGGCGGCCTGGGCGCTATTACCACTGAAGTCCTCGCGGGCAAAGGCGCGACTGTGATCATGGCCTGTCGCAATACGACCACAGCGAAAAAAGTCGCCGACGGTATCGACGGCGATGTCCGGGTAGCCGAACTGGATTTGGCCGATCTGGCCTCGGTGCGCAAGTTCGCCGACAGTTGCGCCACGTTCGATGTACTGATCAACAACGCTGGCATGATGAACCTGCCGTTCTCCAGGACCAAAGACGGTTTCGAAATGCAGTGGGGCATCAACCATCTAGGGCACTTCGCACTCACCGGACTGTTACTGGACCGGATCTCCGATCGCGTCGTGACGCTGTCCAGCATCGCGCACCGGCAGACACCCAAACTCTGGATCGATGATCTCGACTACGAGAACCGGCGTTACCAGCGTAATCTCGCGTACGCGCAGTCCAAGCTGTGCAATCTGATGTTCGCGCGGGAATTGCAGCGCAGGCTGACCGAAGCCGGGTCGACCAAACGCTCCTACGCCGTGCACCCCGGCGTCTCGGACACCGGCCTGTTCTCACATACCGAGACCCCGCTCGATTACCTCTCCAAGCCATTCGTCCGCTTGATCGGGCACCCGCCGGCCAAGGCGGCGCACTCCACACTGTTCGCGGCGACCATGCCCGATGCCGACCCCACGATCTTCTGGGGTCCGACCAGATTCTTCGGAACCCAGGGCCCGGTGGCGGCCGCACCGTCCACCCGGCTGTCGAAGAACAAGGATCTGTGGCAGCGGGTATGGACGGAATCCGAGCGGCGGACCCAGGTCATCTACGAATTCTGAGTGATGGCGGACACTCCACGTAATGCGCGGTACCTGGCGCTACGGCCCACGCGGTGATACAGGTACCGTAGAGTTCGTGTCCGCCCCCTCTCGCCGCTCGGCGCACAACCGCCCGGCCCTCATCGCGCTGGTGATCATCGTCGCGCTGGGCTGCCTGGCGCTGGCCTGGTGGCAGTGGGAGCGGTACGAGTCCACAGGTGGCACCGGCCAGAATCTCGGGTACGCGCTGCAATGGCCGTTGTTCGCAGGCTTCGCCGTCTTCGCCTACTTCCGGTTCGTCCGGCTGGAGCGCGAAGCCGAGGAAGAAGACGAAGCCGCACCGGATAGTCCCACCAGGTCCGGACCCACCCCCCAACCGGTCGTGCTCCGGGAGATCCCAGCGGGACTGCTACCGGAGCGCCCGAAAGCCATACGGGACGAGGATCCCGTGCTCGCCGAGTACAACCGATACCTCGCCGAACTGTATGCCACCGATACCGAGGAGCAGGCCCCCGCGGCGGGCCGATACGCCCGCGAGAGGAGCGCCGGTTGACCACCAGCGAGAACCCCACCGAAACCACTGTCACTCCCGCGCGGACGGCGAACACCGCCAAAATCGGGTCGGCGCTGCTGCGCTATCGCACCTTGGCCTGGATCACCGGCCTGTGGCTGCTGCTGCTCACCGGTGAGATGATCGCCAAATACGGTTTCGGTATGCACCCCCCCACCTGGATCGCCGTGGTGCACGGCTGGGTGTACTTCGTGTACCTACTGTTCACCACCGATCTCGCGATCAAGGTCCGCTGGTCCGCGTGGCGCACCATCGGCACCCTGCTCGCAGGCACCATCCCGCTGCTGTCGTTCTACGTCGAGCACGTCAACGCCAAGCGGATCAAACAGGAATTCGGCGTCTGAGCCGACCCCGCTGATCCATCCTCGGCGTCAGTCCTCCAGGCGAGGTCGGTCCTCTAGCGACAATGCGGCCAGCGCGGGCACCAACCGGGCCAAAGCCCGGCCACGATGCGACACCGCGTCTTTCTGCGCCGGCGTCAACTGAGCCGCGGTGACCGCACCACCCTCCGGGATGAACAACGGGTCATAGCCGAAACCACCCGCACCTGCAGGCTTCCGCCCGATCGCCCCCGGCCATTCCCCACGCACCACAGTCTCGGCGCCGCCCGGCACCACCAATGCGCAGGCCGAGACGAACCGCGCGCAACGCCGCTCATCCGGAACCTCCGCGAGCTGCGCCAACAGCAGCGCGTTATTGGCGGCGTCATCACCGTGCCTACCCGACCAGCGCGCCGACAATACGCCGGGCATCCCGCGCAACGCATCCACCTCGAGGCCGGAATCATCGGCGACACAGGCCAATCCGGTGGCCGCCGCACCATCACGGGCCTTGGCCAGCGCATTCTCCTCGAACGTCGCCCCGGTCTCCGGAGCCTCCGCATAGGGGGAGACGTCGTTCAACCCGACAATCTCGACACCGACGATGCCCGCCTCGTCGAGGATGCGGCGCAGCTCGCCCAGTTTCTTGGCATTGCGGCTGGCCACCAGCACCCGGCGGGACATCACTTCTTCTTCACATCGTCCGGCTCGGGAAGCAGACCGGGATACGGTAACGCCAATGCCTCTTTCTGCACCGCGAACAACTGCTCACAGCCAGCGAGCGCGGCATCGAGCAGTTTGTCCAGAGTAGAACGCGGGAACGTGGCGCCCTCGCCGGTGCCCTGGATCTCCACCAGCGTTCCGGTATCCGTAGCGACCACATTCATATCGACTTCGGCACGCGAATCCTCTTCATACGGCAGATCCAAACGCACCCGGCCATCGACCACACCTACGCTCACCGCGGCGATCGCACACGAGATCGGCTGCGGATCGGCCAAGGCACCGGTCGCACCGAGATAGGTCACGGCATCGGCCAAAGCGACATAGGCGCCGGTGATAGCGGCCGTTCTGGTGCCACCATCGGCCTGAAGGACATCACAATCGATCGCGATGGTGTTCTCCCCGATAGCCGCCAGATCGATACAAGCACGCAACGAACGACCGACCAGACGGCTGATCTCCTGGGTCCGCCCACCGACCCTGCCCTTGACCGACTCACGGCCACTACGGGTATGGGTCGCGGCAGGCAGCATCGCGTACTCCGCGGTGAGCCAGCCCAACCCGGAATCACGGCGCCACGGAGGAACCCCCTCGGTAACGCTCGCGGTACACATCACCCGCGTCTGGCCGAATTCGACCAGCACCGAACCAGCTGGATGCGTGGTGAATCCACGCGTGATCCGGACCTCGCGGAGTTCATCATCCGCCCTGCCATCGGCTCGTCTCGACACGGGCCACAGCCTACTGTGTCTAATTTGCCGCCCCTCCGGGGCGGCGGGTTCGCGGCCCTCCGGAGTCTCGCGCCCGAGCAACCGAGACTCGCGCCTGCGGCGCATGCGCTTCGGTTACTCGGACGCGAGACGGGCCGCGAACGGTGCTCGTAAGACTCGCACCCGACGGGGCTGGGAGAGCTCGCGCAGATGCACTTGTTGTCTATGGCTTGGGTACGGGGGCGAAGCATGCTCTACTGCACGACTACCAGCCCTGTTCTGGGGTTGATTTTCTGCCACTGCGGCACTGCGGGCTCGCGGCCCTTGGGAATCTTGTGCTCGAGCGACCGAGACTCGCGCCTGCTGTGTCTGATTTGCCGCCCCTCCGGGGCGGCGGGTTCGCGGCCCTCCGGGGTCTCGCGCCCGAGCAACCGAGACTCGCGCCTGCGGCGCATGCGCTTCGGTTACTCGGACGCGAGACGGGCCGCGAACGGTGCTCGTAAGACTCGCACCGAACGGGGCTGGGAGAGCTCGCGTAGATGCACTTGTTGTCTGTGGAGTGGGCGCGAGGGGCGGGGGCACGCTCTTGTGCACGACAAGCAGCCCTGTTCTGGGGTTGCTTGTCGTGCTGGACTTGGCATGCCTGCGGTGTGGATGGGGTGTGTTTCGGGTGAGGCAGCGCGGGGCTCAGAGGTCGAAGGTCTCGCCTGGGGCTACTGCGTGTACCGGGCCGGTGAACTGTTCCTTCGCTTCCGCGATCACATCTTCGCGTGAGGTCCACGGTGGGATATGGGTGAGCAGCAGCTCCTTCACCCCGGCCTCGGCGGCGATCATGCCCGCTTCGGTGCCCGAAAGGTGAATGCCGGGCGGCCGATTCGCCGGGTCGTGGGTCCAGGACGCCTCGGCCATCAGGATGTCTGCCCCCTGGGCCAGTTCCCGGACCTGCGGGCACAACGCGGTATCACCGGTGTAGACGAAGACGCGTCCGCTCGCACTGGTGATCCGTAGGCCGTAGGACTCCGGCGGGTGATACATCCGGCGGGCGATCAGTCGGTGCCCTGGACCGAACTCGACCGGCTCACCTTCGATCCAGGGGCGCATGTCGATGACATCCGACCAGTCGTCGCACGCACCGCCGACTTCGGCGGAGGCGTTACCGATGCGTTGCGAGGTATCGGCGGGGCCACGCACGATCGCCCTCCCCACCGGTGGCACCGGATGGTAGCGCCGCCACACCAGCAGGCCGGGCAGATCGAGGCAGTGGTCCGCGTGCAGATGAGTCAAAAAAATATCGACCTCACCTGGATCGGCATAACGTTGCAGGGCACCGAGCACTCCTGGACCGAAATCCATGACTGTCGGCCGCATATCCGGGCCGGTCAGCAAATACCCCGACGCGGGAGAATCCGGGCCGGACACGCTGCCCGAGCACCCGAGAACGGTAAGGCGCATGCCCTCATGCTGCCACGCGGAATTCTCGTTCAAGAAGGGATCCCCCACATTTCCCGGTGGGCAACGCGCTTACCGCGGCAACGCGCTGACTCCAACTCTCTCCCCGCGGCGGCGTCGACGTTCATCAGCAGAGAGTACCCATCCGGCGAGAAGTCCACCCAATGCCCCGAAAAGATGCCCCTGCCACGATATTCCGGGTGGTCCGGGTAAGACGCCCCACAGCAACGACCCGTAGCAGGCCAATACGACGAGTCCGAGCAGGATATGCGTGATATTTCTGGCGAACCAGCCGCGTGAGATGAGCAGGGTCAGCCAACCGAACACCAGCGCGGAAGCGCCCAGATGCAGACTGCCCGGCGCTCCGGTGAGCCAGGTGCCGACCCCTGCCACGAACCAGATGATCGCGGTCGCGGCCAGACCACGACCGATCCCTGCCAGCAGCACCAGGAAACCGAGCACCAACGCCGGAACCGTATTGCCGATGAGATGACCCCACCCGGCGTGCAGCACCGGGGCGAACAGTATGCCGGACAGTCCATCGACCTGACGTGGCACGATACCCGCGTTGTCGAGCCGAGGGCCGATCACCGTATCGACCCCTTCGATGGCGTAGAGCAGCACGATGAATCCGCAAATCAACACCACCGACCGCAGCCACAGCCGTTTGACCGCGGCGAGACCTCTGTTCGATACCGGAGCGGAGAACCCGTGCGCACCACCGGGGCTGCCGCGCTGCGCACGGATCGCGGCGATCCGATCCGGGTCGAACGACGGGCCGAACTGCGTGCCGGTCATGGCCACCTCCTCGCCATGCGGGGGTTGCGGCCCCGCCGACCTCAGGGTACCGGCATGCCGGTACCTCAGGCCCAGAGCTGACCGTCGAGCCGATCTTCCGCCTCTTCCAGGGTGCCCTCATAGGCCCCGGTGGACAGATACTTCCAGCCGCCGTCGGCGACCACGAACGCGATATCGGCGCGCGTGCCCGCCCGTACCGCCTTGCGAGCGACACCGAGCGCGGCATGCAGAATCGCCCCGGTGGAGATCCCGGCGAAGATTCCCTCTTCACCCACCAGTTCGCGGGTTCGTTTCACCGCATCGTGCGGACCGACCGAGAAACGGGAAGTCAGCACGCTCTCGTCGTACAGCTCAGGAATGAAACCCTCGTCGATATTGCGCAGGCCGTAGACCAGCTCACCGTAGCGCGGCTCGGCGGCGATGATCTCGATGTCAGGCACCTTCTCGCGCAGGAAACGGCCGACGCCCATCAAGGTGCCTGTGGTACCGAGGCCTGCGACGAAGTGCGTGATCTCCGGCAGGTCTGCCAGTAACTCCGGGCCGGTGTGCTCATAGTGCGCCAGCGCGTTCGCCGGATTGCCGTATTGGTAGAGCATCACCCACTCCGGGTTCTGGGCCGCGATCTGCTTGGCCAGCGCCACCGCCTGATTGGAGCCGCCCGCCGCGGGAGAATCGATGATCTGCGCGCCGAACATGGTGAGCAGCTGCCGCCGCTCCACCGAAGTGTTCTCCGGCATCACACAGATCATCCGGTAACCCTTGAGTTTGGCGGCCATGGCCAGGGAAATACCGGTGTTTCCGCTGGTCGGTTCCAGAATGGTGCAGCCGGGGCGCAATAACCCCTCGGCCTCGGCCTGCTCGATCATGCGTAGCGCGGGCCGGTCCTTGATCGAGCCGGTGGGGTTACGATCCTCGAGTTTGGCCCACAACCGCACATGATTCTCGCCATCCCACTGCGGAGACAGGATGCGCAACCCGACCAGCGGTGTGTCGCCGAGTGTCGCGATCAGCGATTCATAACGCGCCACGAACCGATCAGCCTCCGGCCACGGCGGGAAGGATGGTCACGCTGGCGTCCTCGGGCACCTCGGCCGCTAGACCGCCCGCGAACCGCACATCCTCATCGTCGATGTAGATATTGACGTACCGGTTCAGCTTGCCGTCCTTGAGCAGGCGCTCGGCCAGACCGGGGTGGTTGGCCTCCAGATCGTCGATCAGCGCGGCCAGCGTGGCCCCCTCGGCGGGCACCCGCTTCTCACCTCCGGTGAGGCCGCGCATGATGGTCGGGATGGACACGGTTACCGGCATGGGTACTCCTTGATCTCACAGAAAAACATCGATCCCACGGACAAGTATCGGTCGTAGTCGCGCGGTCGTAGTCGCGCTGAGCACTAGCTCTCGTATGCTTCGACGATCCGCACCGGCTCCTCGGTGACCACGCCGTCGACGATCCGATAGCTGCGCAGCTCGTGCTGCTCCGGATCACGGGTGGAGATCAGCACATAGTGCGCGAACGGCTCGGCGGCATAGGACACATCGGTCCGGCTCGGATATGCCTCGGTGGCGGTATGTGAGTGATAGATCACCACCGGTATCTCATCGGCATCGTCCATCTCGCGCCACACCTTCAACTGTTCCCCGGAATCGAAACGGTAGAAGGTGGGTGAGCGCTCGGCATTGACCATGGCGATGAATCGCTCCGGGCGATCCGATCCCTCCGGCCCCGCGATGACACCACATGCCTCATCCGGGTGATCGGCGCGCGCGTGCGCCACCATCGACTCCACGAGATCGGCCCTGATCACCAACACGGGTAGTACACCTTTCCACAACGCCGACCCATCGCAGTCGACAACGAGCCAGGATATTCAGGTATTCCCACCGGGTTGTCGGCCGGTCCCGGTTCCGGCCGATCACGGGTACCGATTCGGTGGTTCAACCGGGGAACAGGTCGCGATAGGCGGGAATGCCCGCGACCGCGTGTGCCGAGCGGATCGCATCGACGACGGCGCGCTCGACACAGACGGCGGCCGCCGTGCAGATCTGGTCCACAACAAGCAGATCGGCGGGGAAAGCAGGGGGTAGCGGCGGGCTCGCACGTATATCGGCCGTCCCGGTGGCCAGCGCGAAGAGCGTGTCTCCGTCGAGCGGGGAATGCGCGGGACGGATCGCTCTGGCCAGGCCGTCGTGCGCGGTGACAGCCACCCGGCGGCACCCGGCCGGATCGAGCGCGGCATCCGTGGCTACGACTCCGATGGTGGTATTCAGCACTGTTCCCTTCACCGGCAGCGTGTTGGCTGCCGCCAGCTGCTCGTCGGTCGGCGCACGCAGCCCGAAGAAGTCCGGTCCGTCGGTGCCGCAGCCCCATGGCAATCCGGTGCGCGGATCGAATACCGAGCCAACCGGATTGGCCACGATCAATGCGGCGACAGTGATACCGGCGGCGGCGCCGTCGCTCAGGACGATGCTCGCGGTCCCGACACCGCCCTTGATCGATCCGGCGCGTGCGCCGACGCCTGCGCCGACCGATCCGCGGGCGAAGCCGGTCGCCGCCGCGGCGGCCGCACGATAACCGAACTCAGCGGTCGGCCGGATGTCCCATGCGCCGACGGGAAGATCGAAGATCACCGCGCCTGGGACGATGGGCACCACCCGGCCCGGATCCGCCGGATCCATCACGATGCCCGCGCCGTCCTCCTCCAGCTTGCGCATCACGCCATCAGCCGCGGCGAGACCGTAGGCACTGCCACCGGTCAGCAGAATCGCGTCGACCCGGCGGACGGTGTTACCCGGATCGAGCAGATCGGTCTCCCGCGTACCAGGCCCACCGCCGCGCACATCGACCGCCGCTGTCGCGCCACCGGGTACCCGCACGACCGTACATCCAGTCGCCGCCCCGGTACCCAACGTAGCGTCGCGGTCGAGAACATGATGATGACCGACCAGTATTCCGGAGACATCGGTGAGCGAATCTCGTTGCCCCGATATGACATTCCCCATCACCACTCCTCACGGCGCGAAGACACTGCCCAACCGGAACGATCTTCGCACCGGAACCGGTCAGGGAGCCAGTGCCTGCAGCAACGAATCCTGCATCCAGGTCAGCCAGTGGTACACGTCCAGATGCGGGGCACGCGGATCATCGGGATCGAGCTGGTCGGGCGTATCGGCATCGATGCTCAGCACCGCGCCGAGCGCGAGCCGCACATCGGTGAGCGCGGCCAGCCAGGCATCGGCCTGTTCCGGGGTGAGCGCGATCTTGCCGCCCGAGGTCGGCACCGTATCCAGCACGACCGAGCCCGCCGCCAGCTTGGCATCGATGATGTCGGGCTCGTAGAGGCCGCGCAGCGCACTGTTGAGGTCGGCGCGCTCGGCGTCCGGCGAGCCGGGTTCACTCCGATGGAAGTCCGGGAGGAGCCTGCGTAGCCGCGGATCGTCCGGCTGGGCGGTGTTCCCGGAACGCAGGCCGGTCAACGCCGCCAAATCGTCTTCCGGGGCGGACCCCGCACGCTCGGTGAGCAACCCGGAAACTGCTCCTACCAGCGACCTGAGCACATTGGCCTCACGTGCGTCCATCTCGGAACGCAGTTTGAGACCGCTCAGCGAGTTCTTCCTGCTCCATTTACGCACGGCGTCAGGGTAGTCGTCCCGATCAGTCATCCCGCTGCATGGTGGCCCAGAGGCCCGCCGCGTGTAGTCGTTGGACATCATGTTCCATCTTGTCCCTCGAGCCGGACGAAACCACAGCTTTGCCCTCGTTGTGCACCTTCAACATCAGTTCGGTCGCCTTCGCTTTGCTGTAGCCGAACAGCTTCTGGAAGATATAGGTCACATAGTGCATGAGATTGACCGGATCGTCCCAGACCACAGTGACCCAGGGACGGTCCTCCGCTTCCAGGATCTCGGTGTACTCGACTGCCTCCGGGGTCGCCTGTGCCGCTGATAATGTCGGGTTCGCGGCGCCAGCGACAGCACAGGCGACAGAGCCCATGATGACGTCGCCCCGGACTACGTTGCACAAGGCCATAACGTCAAGAGTACGACGTGAGCCCAGAGAAACAACACCCACACAGCCTCGATTCGCGCATTTCGGAGTTCACCGGCGCGATGCCGAAGGCCGCACTCCAACCATGGTATCCAGCCATGATATCTACAGTGGCTTCGTGAACCCGCACGACGGTGTCGACAGCACAGCACTGCTGACCGACCAGTACGAACTGACCATGCTCGCCGCGGCACTCACCGACGGTTCCGCGACGCGCCGGTGCACATTCGAGGCGTTTGCCAGAAATTTGCCTCATGGGCGTCGTTACGGCGTGACCGGGGGTACCGGACGACTACTCGACGAGCTGTCGCGGTTCCGGTTCGGCGAGACGGACCTGGCCGTCGCCGCGTCGTTCTCGGATCGGCGCACCCTCGAATGGTTGCGCGACTATCGATTCACCGGCGATATCGACGGCTATGCCGAGGGCGAACTCTATTTTCCCGGCTCCCCGATCCTCTCGGTACGCGGCAGCTTCGCCGAATGCGTGGTGCTGGAGACGCTGATCCTGTCGATTCTCAACCACGACAGCGCCATCGCGTCCGCTGGCGCGCGTATGGTGAGCGCCGCCGGTGGCCGCGGGATGATCGAAATGGGCTCGCGGCGCACCCACGAACGGGCCGCGCCCGACAGTGCCCGCGCCGCATACCTCGCCGGTTTCGACGCCACCTCGAATCTGGCGGCGGTGCGCCGCTACGGGATTCCTGGCGCAGGCACAAGTGCGCACGCATTCGTCCTGCTACACAGCGGCCAGGACGGGGCGCATGAGGCCGATGCCTTCCGTGCCCAGGTACGCACACTCGGGGTCGGGACGACGCTCCTGGTGGACACCTTCGATATCACCTCGGGCGTGGCGACTGCCATCGAAGTAGCGGGTACCGAACTGGGTGGCGTCCGGATCGACTCCGGTGATCTCGGCGTACTGGCCCGGCAGGTGCGCGGCCAACTCGACGCCCTCGGCGCCACCGAGACCCGCATCGTGGTCTCCGGCGACCTCGATGAGTATGCCATCGCCGCGCTGCGGGCCGAACCGGTCGATGCGTACGGTGTCGGAACGGCGCTTGTCACCGGGTCGGGGGCGCCGACCGCCGGAATGGTCTACAAGCTGGTCGAGGTGGATGGGGTACCGGTCGCCAAGCGCAGCAGTCATAAGCAGTCGCGTGGCGGCACCAAGAAGGCGATCCGCCTGGCCCGTGACACCGGCACGATCGTCGAGGAGATCATCTATCCGGCGACAGGGCCGGTGCCACCCACACCGGGCTTGTATACCCGCGCGCTGCTCAGGCCCCTGATCCGTGGTGGCGAACACGTTGCGGACCTGCCGACCCTGGCACAGAGCCGCGAACTGGTCGCCCGCGGACTGACCAGCCTGCCGTGGGAGGGGCTGAAACTGTCGGCGGGTGAACCGGCCATCACGACCACCTTCGTCTAGAAGACCACCGCCTGAGGACCACGCGTGCTCGGCACGGCCGCGTACCCGCCGCGAACAGCACATACCGAGCCCGTTTCGTCGCGTATGTACCGGGAATTTCCCACGCGTCGGGTGAAGTATTCCGCCGGCCGACCAGAAGAATCGGGATAGGTCACCTTATAGATCCTGCGGGAGGTCACCATGCTCCGAGCATTGATCATCGTCGACGTCCAGAACGATTTCTGCGAGGGTGGGGCGCTCGCGGTCGCCGGGGGCACCACGGTAGCCACTCGTATCAGCGCGCACCTCACCGTGCGGAACTACAGTGCGGTCGTCGCGACCCGCGACTACCACATCGATCCCGGTTCCCATTTCTCCGACGATCCCGACTACGCCGACAGCTGGCCGCCACACTGCCGAGCCGGAACCCATGGCGCGAATTTCCACCCGGCCTTGACCACGCACCCCATTCAGGAGATCTTTTCGAAGGGTGCGTATTCGGCGGCCTATTCAGGGTTCGAGGGCACTACGGATGACGGCACCGACCTGGCCGACTGGCTGCGTAAACGCGATGTCGATGCCGTGGATATCGTCGGTCTCGCCACCGACCACTGCGTGCGTGCCACCGCTCTGGACGCGCGCATCGAGGGGTTCGACACCAGGGTCCTGCTCGATCTCACCGCCGGTGTCGCGCCTGCCACCGTCAGCGCCGCGATGGACCGTATGCGCGGAGCAGGCATCGATCTGGAAGGGAACATCCCTCGATAGCCCATCCGGTCGCGCCCGCCTTCTCTGTTATCACCGGCTCTGCGCTGTCACCGGCACCGAGTAGGCTGCTGACGTGCCCGAATCGCCGCCCGTTTCCAACCTTTTGGCCATTGCCGTACAAGCGCTCGGCGGCACAGAGCGCACCGGGCAGGTGGCAATGGCCGCGGCAGTGGACCACGCGATAGACACCAAGGAGCACCTCGCGGTGCAGGCCGGGACCGGCACCGGCAAGTCACTGGCGTACCTGGTGCCGAGTCTGCGGCATGCGGTGCGAACCGGCCGCACCGTCGTGGTCTCCACCGCGACCATCGCATTACAGCGACAATTGGTCGACCGCGATCTGCCCCGATTGGCCGACGCACTGCGCGCACCGCTGGAGCGCGCCCCGCAATTCGCGATCCTCAAGGGCCGCAACAACTATCTCTGTTTGAACAAGATCAACAGTGCGATCCCGGACGAACCCGCCGAGGCGGAGCTGTTCGACGCGTTCGCGATCTCGCGCCTCGGCCGTGAAGTACAGCGGCTCAACGAATGGGCCTCCGACACCGAGACCGGGGACCGCGACGAACTCGCTCCAGGGGTGAGCGACCGCGCTTGGCGACAGGTCAGCGTGTCGTCACGGGAATGCCTCGGTAAATCGCGCTGCCCATTCGGTCAGGACTGCTTCGCCGAACGCGCCAGAGCCGAGGCAGCGCAGGCCGATGTGGTGGTGACCAATCACGCGCTGCTCGCGATCGACGCGATCAGCGATATCCAGATCCTGCCGGAACACGATGTTGTGATCATCGACGAGGCGCATGAGCTGGTCGACCGGGTCACCGGTGTGGCGACTGCCGAACTCGCCCCCGCTGCGATCAGCGCGGCCGCCAAGCGCTGCGCCAAGCTGATCGACGAACGGGAGATCGACCGTTTGGACAGCGCCGCCGAGGCCTGGCATACCGCACTGGAGGAGCTGCCCGCCGCCCGGTGGGATGTCTTGCCCGACGGTATCGCCCCGGTGCTGGCCCTCATCCGCGATACCGCGTGGAATGCGCGGACCGCCCTCGCACCAAAGGCGGGCACCTCCGCATCGGGTGATCCGGAGGAGTCCATCGCCCGTACGCTCGCGCTGGCCGCGATCGACGAGGTGCACGACAGTGCGGTGCGCGCGTTGACCGCATTCGATGAACCCGATCCGGCCGCAAGGCGCGATGTCATCTGGCTGGCAGCCGACGATATCCGCGGCGTAGTGCGCCGCACCGTGCGCATGGCGCCGCTTTCGGTGGGCGGCCTGCTGCGCAGCAGGCTCTTCGGCACCGCGACCGTCGTACTGACCTCGGCCACCTTGCAGATCGGCGGGTCGTTCGACGGCCTCGCGACCACCTGGGGCCTGCCCGCGCAGTCGGGCGCTCGTATCGATCCGGCCACCGCGAACGGCGCCGAGGCGCCAGCGGATGCCGACACCATCCGCTGGAACTCGCTCGATGTCGGCTCACCGTTCGATCACGCCAAGTCCGGCATTCTCTACGTCGCGAAACATCTGCCCGCACCGGGCCGCGACGGGCTCGCACCCAGCTGCCTGAACGAGATCGAGCGGCTGATCACCGCGGCGGGTGGACGCACCCTCGGACTGTTCTCCTCGATGCGCGCGGCCCGAGCGGCTGCCGACGCGCTGCGTGACCGGTTACCGACACCGGTGCTGTGCCAGGGCGACGATGCCACGGGCGCATTGGTACGCGCTTTCGCCGACGATCCGGAAACCTCACTGTTCGGCACCCTGTCGTTGTGGCAGGGGGTCGATGTGCCAGGACCATCGTTGAGCCTGGTGATCCTCGATCGCATCCCGTTTCCACGCCCGGACGACCCGCTGCTCGCGGCACGGCAACGGGCAGTAGAAGCGCGGGGCGGGAACGGCTTCATGACCGTAGCCGCCAATCACGCCGCGCTGCTGCTCGCCCAAGGCACCGGGCGGCTGCTGCGCAGCGTCGACGACCGCGGCGTGGTCGCCATCCTCGATTCCCGCCTGGCCAACGCTCGCTACGGCGGCTATCTGCGTGCTTCGCTACCGCCCTACTGGACGACCACAGATCCGGAAGTCGTGGTCGAAGCGCTACGCAGGCTCACCGCCGCGACCGTGTGATACGCCTCCGACGGAGAGAGGTCACAAAGTCCACTTCAGGGCCAGTGTGAGCACGCCGGTGACTACCGCGAGCAGTAGCGCGCCCATCCCCCAGACGAAACCGTGGCGTCCCCATGGACGCCCGGCATCCAGCGCGAACCTACCGGGCCCGATGAAGGGAAACGCCGCACCGACCACCGCGAACATCAAGCCCATCTCGTAACCGCCGAGCAGCCCGCCACTCCATATCGCGTTGATCGCGTTGATCATGGTGCCGAGCACAATGGCCCCCGCGAGCGGCGTCAACAGACCCAGCAGAAGCAACAGCCCGCCACCGAGCTCGGTCAGGCCCGCCAGCGTCCCGAACACCTCACCCGGGTTGTAGCCCATCTGCTCGAACCCGTCGGCGTTCTCCTGCCAGCCCGGCCCGTCCCACCAGCCGAAGAGTTTCTGGGCGCCGTGCGCGGCGAGCAATCCACCGAAAACCACCCGGACGATCAGTAAACCGATATCGGCGGCGACGCCGTCCAGCTCGGCATTCGCCCTGGTACGTTCGACTACGGATTCGCTGGTCACTCCGACCCCCTTCGCTTGGCTCTGGTTGTTCCCGCACCATCTGCCCCGCCCTGACCATTACCGCGGCCGAGCCGGGATACGGCCCGTATTCTCCCACGCAGCGCCCGGCCACCCAACCCATCGCACCGCAGTCGAAGCCCCGATATCGAGCGAGTGTTACTCCGCGAGGAAGAAGAAGTAACCGAGGAAGATCACCAGCAGCCCCCACATCACCGGGTGGACTTCCTTGATCCGGCCACGGACCGCCATGATGATCGGGAAGAAGAGCATTCCCATGGCCAGGCCGTTGGCGATGGAGTAGGTCAGCGGCATCATCACGACGGTGAGGAACGCCGGAATCGCGTATTCCAGCCGATTCCACTCGATATCGCCGAGCGAACGCGCCATCAGGATGCCGACCACGATCAGCGCGGGCGCGGTGATCGCGCCAACCCCCGCGATCACCGCGAAGATCGGATAGCAGAACATCGCGAGAAAGAACCAACCCGCGGTGGTGACAGCGGTCAGGCCGGTGCGGCCGCCCGCGGAAACACCCGCGGTCGACTCCACATAGGCGGTGGTGGTCGAAGTACCGATGACAGCGCCTGCCATGGTGCCAACCGAGTCCGCCGCCAGTGCGCGTCCGGCGCGGGGCAGTTTGCCGTTCTCGTCCAGCAGCCCGGCCTGATTCGATACGCCGATCAAGGTGCCCGAGGTATCGAAGAAATCGACGAACAGCATGGTCAACACCACCACAATCATCTGCCCGGTGAATGCGTCCGGCAGGTGGGTGATCGCCTGACCGAAGGTCTGCTCCAGCCCTCTCGGTGCGTCGACTACGCCGTCGGGAAGGTCGACCAAGCCGCTGATGATGCCGACGATCGTGGTGAGCACAATGCCATAGAGCACAGCGCCGTGCTTGCCGAGCGCGAGGAAGACCACGGTCACCAGCAGCCCGAACAGTGCGAGCAGCGTCGTTCCCTTGGTGAAATCGCCGAGAGTGACCAGCGTCGCTTCGCTGCCGACCACGATCCCCGCGTTCCGCAGGCCGAGGAACGCCACGAACAAGCCGATGCCCGCGCCGACGGCGAGCTTCAATTGCATGGGGATGGCATCGAGGACACGTTCGCGCACTTTGGTGATCGCGAGCACGAAAAAGATGACGCCGGACAGGAGCGTCCCCGATAGGGCGACCTCCCACGGGATGCCCATGCCGAGGACCACCGAGAACGCGAAGAACGCATTGAGCCCCATACCGGGCGCCAGCGCGATCGGATAACGGGCCCACAATCCCATGACCAGCGTGCCGAATACCGAGGCGGCAGCGGTCGCGGTGAACACCGCCTGCATGGGGATGCCCTTATCGCCGAGCGCTCCCTGATCCCCGAGCACCGCGGGGTTCACCGCGAGGATGTAGGACATGGCCAGGAAGACGACCGTCCCCGCCATGAGTTCCCGCTTGACGGTCGAGCCCGCGGACCGGACCCCGAAATACCCGTCGAAATGCACACGGGTTCGGTTGAGTACATCGGTGACCATGGCTGACTCCAGTCGGAAACTATGCAGACGTGTGAGGGCACGGTAGCCGACCGCTCATCAACCCAGTTAACTGGACAGTGACCGCCATGTTAAATGGGCCGTGATCAGCGCCACGCCTGCTAAGCCCTCGGCGCGGAGACCAAGCCGAGTTCCACATCGGAGGCCAACAGATCGTGGTGCGGGAGTACCCGCACGGTATAGCCGACCTCACCGGACAGCGGAAGCGGGGTATCGACGGTGAACACCTCGACGCCGGAATCCGACCCGCTGTGGGTCATCGGTACCGTCGTGGTTTCGCACAGATCGTCGGTCATCGATACCCGGCCGAGCACGGCCTGCACCACCACGTCCGAGACGCTCAACCCACCGAGCCCGATGCGCGCGGTGAGCGACAGCCGCGCCCCGATAATCGGCGTATCCGGCAATCCGGCATTGTCCACCTGGAGCACCTTGACCGACGACCACGCCGACTCCACCCGGCGGTGGTACGCTGCGATAGCCCTGGCCGCGGCGAAATCATCGCCGATGGCCTGCTGATAGGCCGCCGCGGCAGGCGCGTAGTACTCCACCGCGTAGTCGCGGACCATCCGGGAGGCCAGCACCTTCGGCCCCAAGGTCTGCAAGGTGTGCCGGACCATCTCCACCCAGCGCACCGGCATCCCCGATCCGTCACGATCGTAGAAGCGCGGCGCGACGGTGCGCTCGAGCAGATCGTAGAGCGCGGCCGCCTCCAGATCGTCCCTGCGCTGCTCATCGCGGACGCCCTCCGCCGTCGGGATGGCCCAGCCGTTCTCGCCGTCGTACATCTCGTCCCACCACCCGTCCCGGATGGACAGGTTCAACCCGCCGTTGAGGGCGGATTTCATACCGGAGGTGCCACACGCCTCCAACGGGCGCAGCGGGTTGTTCAGCCAGACATCGCAGCCCCAGTACAGATAGCGGGCCATCGACATGTCGTAGTCGGGCAGGAAGACGATCCGATGCCGCACCTCTGGATCGTCCGCGAAGCGGACCACCTGCTGGATGAGCGCCTTGCCGCCGTCGTCGGCCGGGTGACTCTTGCCCGCGACAACCAATTGCAGCGGCCGGTCCGGATCCAGCAACAGCGCGCGCAGGCGCTGCGGATCGCGCAGCATAAGGGTGAGCCGCTTATAGGTCGGCACCCGGCGGGCGAACCCGATGGTCAGCACCTCCGGGTCGAAGACATCGTCCACCCAGCCGAGTTCGGCTTCCGCGGCGCCACGCTCCAGCCAGGAGGCGCGCAACCGGCGGCGTACCTCCTCGACCAACAAGCCGCGCAGGGTATTGCGGGTCGACCACAGCTCGGTCAGATCCACCTCGTTCAGCCGTTCCCAGCCGCGCGCCTCCTCCACCAGCTCGGTACCGATGTGCTCCCGTGCCTTGTCGACCCATTCCCGCGCAGCCCAGGTATTGGCGTGTACGCCATTGGTGATCGACCCGATCGGCACCTCCGCGGGATCGAACCCCGGCCACAACGAGGCGAACATGGTCCGGCTCACCGCACCGTGCAACGTGGAGACGCCATTGGCCCGTTGTGCCAGCCGCAAGCCCATATGCGCCATATTGAACACCGACGGGTCGGCTTCCCGTCCCAGCGCCACGATCCGGTCCACCGACAGGCCGGGCAACAGGACCGAGTCGGAGTGTCCGTGCGCACCGCCGAAATACCGGCGCACCATCGGCATGGGGAACCGGTCGATACCCGCGGGAACCGGGGTGTGCGTGGTGAACACCGTCCCAGCCCGCACCGTGGCGAGCGCGGAATCGAAATCGTTTCCCGCCGCGACGAATTCCCGGATACGCTCCACCCCGAGAAAACCCGCGTGACCTTCGTTCATATGGAAAACGTCGGGATCGGGGAGCCCGGCCGCCGCCGTATACGCGCGCACCGCGCGTACGCCGCCGATGCCCGCCAGGATCTCCTGCCGGATCCGGTGCTCCTGATCGCCACCGTAGAGACGATCGGTAACGGCACGCAGTTCCGGATCGTTCTCGGTGATATCGGAGTCGAGCAGCAGCAGCGGAACCCGGCCTACCTGCGCGATCCATACCCGCGCGCGCAGTACCCTGCCCTCTGGCATGGCCACGTGGACGAGTACCGGCGACCCATCGGAGGTGAGCGCCCGCAACGGAAGCCCCTGCGGATCCAGCGCCGGATAGTGCTCGGCCTGCCAACCGTCCGCCGACAACGACTGCCGGAAGTAGCCCGAACGGTACAGCAGCCCGACACCGATCAGCGGCAACCCGAGATCGGATGCCGCCTTCAAATGGTCACCGGCCAGAATGCCCAACCCACCCGAGTAATTCGGCAGGGCCTCGGTAACACCGAATTCCATCGAGAAATAGGCGATACCACGCACCCCCTCTTCGCCCGACCGGCGCTGGAACCACCCCGGCGCCGCCAAGTAGTCACGCAGATCCGCGGCCACAGAGTCGACGCGGGCGACATAATCGGGGTCGGCGGCGAGCTCATCCAGCCGCGCCGCAGGCACCTCACCCAGCAACCGAACCGGATCGTGCCCCATGTCCTGCCATCGCTGCGGATCGAGCTCGGCGAACAGGTCCTGGGTCGGCGGATGCCATGACCACCGCAGATTCGTAGCGAGCTCCCCCAGGGCCGCCAGGCGCTCGGGCAGATGAGCACGGACGGTGAAGCGACGCAATGCCTTCATGCTCAGAAACCTACACTGTCCGCCCCGGGTCCGCCGGGCGATGCAACTTCCACAATCCCCCTTCTACCAGCGGATTTCGCCAGATTACCCGCTGTGGACCACACCAGGGAATACACAGTGGAGCACTACGCGGTCCGCGATGGACACACACTGGACCGACGAAACGAAACCGGCCCTTCGACGTGGCCCACCCTCGACCTGGGCCACACCGCCGAGGCACGTCGACCCGGCATCCCTGCTCAGCGGCTGCGCACCGATTCGGGTAATCCGTCGGACGATCATTGAGCAGGCCCCTACCGTCGGCTAACGGTAGGTTGGTCACCGTGACCGGCCGCATCGCTATCGATGACACTGCCCCATCCATCGCAGGCGACAGGCCTGCCAAGGCCGTAATCGGCGAAGTTTTCCCGGTGCGAACCGTGGTATGGCGAGAAGGACACCAAGCCGTCGCCGCCACGTTGGTCGTCCGTGCTCCCGGCGCGTCCCGGCCGATTCGGATCCGGATGACACCGGACTACGAGCCCGACGTGTTCAACGCCGTATTCACCCCGAATACACCGGGTAGGTGGACCTACCGCATCGAAGGCTGGGGCGATCCGCTCACCACCTGGCGTTCGGCGATCGAAGCGAAGCTGGCCGTCGGGCAGAGCGCCGCCGATCTGGCCAACGACTTGGAGCTGGGCGCCCAATTGTTCGAGCGCGCGGCGCGGGCCGCGCCGAAGGGACAACCCGAGCGCTTACGCGCGGTCGCGGCGGCACTGCGCGGCACCGAACAACTACCCGCCAGGATGGCCTCGGCCTTCTCCGAAGAGATCGCCGAGATTCTGCGCGCCACCCCCGTGCGTGACCTGGTCACCAGGGGCCCGCAGCGCACTGTGCTGGTCGAGCGGCAACGCGCGCTCTATGGCTCGTGGTACGAGTTCTTCCCCCGTTCCACCGGTGGCCGCGACGCCACAGGTACCCCGATCCACGGCACCTTCGCGACCGCGGCCGAGGCACTCTCGCGCATTGCCGCCATGGGCTTCGATGTGGTGTACCTGCCACCGATCCATCCGATCGGCGAAGTGAACCGCAAAGGCCGTAACAACTCCCTCATCGCGGAGCCTGGCGATATCGGCTCACCGTGGGCGATCGGTTCGGCGCACGGTGGTCACGATGCCGTGCACCCCGATCTCGGTACCGAAGCCGATTTCGTGGATTTCGTCGCGGAGGCAACGCGACTCGGCCTCGAGGTCGCGCTCGATCTCGCATTGCAATGCGCGCCGGACCATCCCTGGGTGCGTGCACATCCCGAATGGTTCACCACCCTGCCGGATGGCACCATCGCCTACGCCGAGAACCCGCCGAAGAAATACCAGGACATCTATCCTGTCGATTTCGACAACGACCGCCACGGCATCTATCGCGAGGTGCTGCGCATAGTCCGGCACTGGATCAGCTTGGGTGTCAAAGTCTTCCGGGTCGACAACCCCCACACCAAACCGGCGGACCTGTGGGAATGGCTGATCGCGAATGTGCACCGCACCGACCCGGATGTGATCTTCCTATCCGAGGCATTCACCCGCCCGGCCCGGCTCTACGGTCTGGCTCGGCGAGGTTTCAGCCAGTCCTACACGTACTTCACCTGGCGGGTGACCAAATGGGAACTGACCGAGTTCGGCAACGAGCTGGCCGCCAAGGCCGATGAGGCCCGTCCCAACCTGTTCGTGAACACTCCGGATATCTTGCACGAGAGCCTCCAGCACGGCGGGCCTGGCATGTTCGCCATCCGTGCGGTTCTGGCCGCCACTCTCGCCCCGACCTGGGGCGTCTACTCCGGCTTCGAACTGTTCGAACATCAGGCAGTGCGTCCAGGCAGCGAGGAGTACCTCGATTCGGAGAAATACGAGCTACGCCCGCGTCCGTTCGCCGAAGCGCTCGCCCGCGGCGAATCGCTGGAGCCGTGGCTCACCCGGCTCAACGAAATCCGGCGAGCGCACCCCGCCCTGCAGCAGTTGCGCTGCCTGCACTTCCACCATGTGGACAATGACGCACTGCTTGCGTACTCCAAAATCGATCCTGCCGGTGGAGACGCGGTTCTGGTCGTGGTCAATCTGAATCCGTTCGGCGCGGAGTGGGGCATGCTCTCGCTCGACCTGCCCGCGATCGGCTTGGAGTGGCACGACCATCCGGTGGTGTACGACGAGGTCAGCGGTGAGGAATACCACTGGGCGCAAACCAATTACGTGCGTTTGGATCCGGCGCGCGCGGTCGCGCACATCATCACCCTGCCTCCGGTGTCCCAGCAGGCCCGTACCGAGCTCGCGTACCGCAGGACGCTGTGATGCGGCGTCGCGATCTCATGCTGCTGGCAGCTGGCACCCATGCCGATCCGCACACCGTACTCGGTGCGCATCCGGCTCCCGGTGGCACCGTGGTGCGCGTACTGCGCCCACACGCCGAGGCGGTATCGGTGCGTGTCGGCGGTACCGATCACGCGCTGGATTCGCTCGACCATGGGGTATTCGCCGCCGTGCTGCCCTACCAGGAGCTCATGGACTACCGCGTCGTGACGACGTATCCGGGTAGCCGGACAATCATCAGCGCCGACGGCTACCGCTTCCTGCCCACACTCGGAGACCTCGACCTGCATCTCATCGGGGAAGGCAGGCATGAGCGCCTCTGGGAAGTTCTCGGCGCGCACCCGCGCCGCTACACCACCCTCGATGGTGAGGTCGAGGGCACGGCGTTCGCGGTGTGGGCGCCTAATGCGCGCGGTATCACCGTCATCGGCGACTTCGACGGCTGGAGTGGTAACACCGCGCCGATGCGCTCACTCGGATCATCAGGGATCTGGGAAGTCTTCATCCCGGACATCGGGCCCGGTGCCAAATACAAATACCGTGTGCACGGCGCCGATGGGCGAACTACCGATCACGCCGACCCGCTGGCCTTCGCCACCGAGCATCCCCCGGCGACGGCATCGGTGGTCACCGAAAGCCACTACCGGTGGAGCGATCACACCTGGCTGGCGCAACGCGCGGCCACCGACCCGACCCGCGCGCCGATGAGCATCTACGAGGTGCACCTCGGCTCGTGGCGAACCGGCCTCTGCTACCGCGACCTGGCCGACCAGCTGGCCGAATACGTCCGGGAAGCCGGATTCACCCATATCGAGTTACTACCCATCGCCGAACATCCGTTCGGTGGCTCCTGGGGCTATCAGGTCACCTCCTACTACGCACCGAGCGCACGGTTCGGCTCCCCGGACGACTTCCGCGCCTTCGTCGACCGGATGCACGCGGCGGGCATCGGTGTACTGCTGGACTGGGTCCCCGCCCATTTCCCCCGCGATGAATGGGCGCTGGCCCGATTCGACGGTACCCCGCTCTACGAGCACGCCGATCCCCGGCGCGGCGAACAACGCGACTGGGGCACCTACATTTTCGATTTCGGCAGGCACGAGGTGCGCAACTTCCTCGTCGCCAACGCGAACTATTGGATCGAGGAATTCCATATCGACGGGCTGCGGGTCGACGCGGTCGCCTCCATGCTCTACCTGGACTATTCGCGTGCCGAAGGCGAGTGGGAGCCCAATGTGCACGGCGGCAGAGAGAATCTGGAAGCCGTCGGCTTCCTGCAAGAGCTCAACGACACGGTGCACCGCAAGCATCCGGGTGTGGTCACCATCGCCGAGGAGTCCACCACCTGGCCCGGCGTCACCCGCGGCACCGATGTCGGCGGGCTCGGCTTCACCATGAAATGGAATATGGGCTGGATGCACGACACCCTCGGGTTCCTCGGTCGCGACCCGGTGCACCGTACCTGGCATCACAATGAGATCACCTTCTCGTTGATGTATGCCTGGAGCGAGAACTATCTGCTGCCGATCAGCCATGACGAAGTGGTGCACGGTAAGGGCACACTGTGGACCAGGATGCCGGGTGATGATTTCGCCAAGGCAGGTGGGGTGCGGGCGCTGCTGGCCTATATGTGGGCTCATCCAGGTAAGCAACTGCTGTTCATGGGCCAGGACTTCGGCCAATTCCGGGAGTGGTCGCATGACCGCGGCCTGGACTGGCAGGAGCTGGACAATCCACTGCACCAGGGCATCGCGGCGCTGGTCCGGGACCTGAACGCGGTCTACCTGGCGCACCCCGCGCTGTGGAGCCAGGACACCGCGCCCGGTGGTTATGCGTGGATCGAAGCGAACGACCGGACCAACAACGTGCTGGCTTTCCTGCGCCACGGTGCGGATGGCTCCGTAGTCGCGTGCGTCTACAACTTCTCCGGCTCGATGCACGGCGCGTACCGCATCGGCCTTCCCCACACCGGACGCTGGCTGGAGATCCTCAACACCGATGCGGCAGGCTACGGCGGCTCCGGTATCGGCAATCTGGGCGAGGTGGTGGCCACGGACGAGCCATGGCACGGCCGTCCGGCGTCCGCCACGGTGCGGCTCGCACCGAACGGCGCACTCTGGTTGCGCCCCGCATGACCGCGAGGAAGTAACCACCCGGCCCGCGCCGCACCCAGCCGCAGGCCCGGTTCGAGAACCGCGCAGCACACAGAGCAGCTCGGTGTCGAACCCGGCCGGGCGGCAGAGTGCGATGCCGCTCAGTACAACGCGGCGGCCAGTTTGCGCCGGGCGGCGATGACGAACGGCTCGGCCTGGTCGAACAACTCGAACAGTTCCAACAGCCGGGTCCGCGCCGTGGTGCGCTCCTCACCCGAGGTGCGCTTGACCACAGCGATCAGCCGGTCGAAAGCCGCTTCTGGACGCTGCTGGAACAGTTCGAGGTCGGCGGCGGCGATCGCGGCGTCGACATTCGCCGGGTCGGCGTCCGCGGTCTCGATAGCCGATTCGGGAAGCTCCTGCGCCCTGGCGAGGAACCGCAACTGACGCAGCGCGCCCTTGGCCTCCTCATTCGCCGGTTCGGCCGCGAGAATATCCTGGTAAACCGCTTCGGCCCCGGCCAGATCACCCTGGTCCAGTGCCGCCTCCGCGGCCGCGAAACGCGGATCCGCGGCAGGCTCTTCCGGCTGGCCTTCACCTTCCAGCTTCCCTGCCACGGCCTCGATCACCGCGTTCAGCCATTGCCGTACCTGCGGCTCCGGCTGCGCGCCCTCGAAGTCGGCCAGCGGTTGTCCGGCCGCGATCGCGATCACGGTCGGAATGCCTTGTACGCGCAGCGCCTGAGCGATACGCATATTGGCCTCGGCCTCCACGGTGGCCAGGTCCCAGGTGCCGCCATCGGCGGCCACCAGGCGCTCCAGCGTCCGAACCAATTCGACGCTGCCAGGGCTGCGCTGTGAATACAGCACGACAACCACGGGCACCTGCATCGAGCGCCGCAACACCTTGGTCTCGAAATCGGCCTCGGATACCCCGTAGTCGCCACCGGTCGCACCGGCAGCGCCCCCTGCGGGCTGTTTCAGGCTGGACAGATCGACCGCACCGGACATGGCGGCGGCGACAGCGGGCGAAGGACGGCGTGCGGCTGGTCGATTCACGGCTCCTAGTTTGTCATGACATGGCTTGTCACGACATCACGGATGCGGGTGCTTCGGACTCGGCCGACCTGTTGTTGCTCAGCTCACCCAGCTGACCCGTACGTGCCGCCCAGATCTCGAACAGCACCCCGCAGAACGGCGGAAGGCTGGACAGCAAGGCCAGGATGGTGGTCTTGGCACTCCAGCTCAGTTCGCGTGCGGTCACCAGCACGGCGAGCACGAACAGGACGAAGACGATGCCGTGCGCCATACCGAATACCTTGACCGGCCACAGCACCGGTTCAGGGAGCCGCTTGTACACCATGCCGATGATCAGCAGAAACCAGGTGACCGCCTCTAGCACCGCGAGAAAGCGAAACCGTTTGGCCACTGTACTGAGGTCGAAGACATTGCCCATGCGCACCATTCTGCAGGATGAACTACATGCCGTCGTAGACGAACCGGTCACAGTGCGGACCACAGACGAAAGCGGCCGATGGCCACCCCTGGTCAAGGCGGTCATCGGCTGCTGATTCGCTGCCGGGTACCTTCGCGATCAGACCCGGACGATGAGCGCGTCGCCCTGGCCACCGCCACCGCAGAGCGCCGCCGCGCCGACTCCACCGCCACGGCGCTTCAGCTCCAACACCAGATGCAGCAGAATCCGGGCACCGGACATACCCAGTGGATGACCGATCGCGATGGCGCCACCATTGACGTTCACCTTCGCCGGGTCGATACCCAGCTTGCGCGTGGAAGCCACCCCGACCGCCGCGAATGCCTCATTGATCTCGACCAAGTCCAGATCCGCCGGTGAGATACCTTCCCGCGCACAGGCTTTGACGATCGCATTGGCCGGCTGATCCTGCAGTGTCGAGTCAGGACCCGCGACAACCCCCGCGGCGCCGATCTCGGCGATCCAGCTCAGCCCGAGCGACTCCGCTTTCTCCTTACTCATCACCACAACGGCAGCCGCGCCATCGGAGATCTGCGAGGCGGTACCCGCGGTGATGGTGCCCTCCTTGCTGAACGCCGGACGCAGCTTGGCCAGCGATTCGGCCGTGGTATCCGCCCGGATCCCCTCGTCGGCGGTCACCAGCACCGGATCACCCTTACGCTGCGGCACCGCGACCGGGACCACCTCGTCCTCGAACACGCCGTTCTTCCAGGCCGCTGCCGCACGCTGGTGTGAAGCCGCCGCAAAAGCGTCCTGGTCCGCCCTGCTGATCTCGTCGGTCTGGTTGCGCTGCTCGGTAAGCGCACCCATCGCCTGATCGGTGAAGATATCGTGCAGCCCGTCGTAGGCCATGTGGTCGCGCAGCGTCACATCGCCGTACTTGAAGCCCTCCCTGCTCTTTTCCAGCAGATGCGGTGCCCGGCTCATGGATTCCTGACCGCCCGCGACAACGATCTCGTACTCACCCGCCCGGATCAGCTGGTCGGCGAGGGCGATCGCATTGATACCGGACAAACACACCTTGTTCAGTGTCAGCGCGGGCACATCCATCGGAATACCCGCGGCGACAGCCGCCTGCCTGGCCGGGATCTGCCCCGCGCCTGCGGTGAGCACCTGCCCCATGATCACGTAGTCGACCCGACTCGGATCGACGCCGCCCTTCTCCAGCGCCGCCTTGATGGCAAAACCACCCAGATCGGAACCGCTGAAGTCCTTCAGCCCCCCGAGCAGTCTGCCGACCGGGGTGCGCGCACCGGAGACGATCACGGAAGTGGTCACGACGAGCCTCGCATTCATAGATCGGACCTGCCCGCGCTGCCCCGGGCGGCGCGACAACAGGTGTTCTACTCAACGGTAACCGGTCCGGTCTAGGCTTCAGGGGTCAGGCCGCGCTAGGTTCGACCTGTGAGCACAGTGACAGATCCATCGGCCTTCCTTCCCGCCGACTATGTGACCGCGATCGACCACGTGGGGATAGCAGTGCCCGATCTGGACGCCGCGGTCGCCTGGTACGCCGAAAGCCTCGGCATGATCGAGACTCATCGCGAGATCAACGAGGATCAAGGAGTGCACGAGGCGATGCTGTCGCTACCGAATGCGCCGGACCGCGCCACCGCCCTGCAGTTGCTGGCTCCACTCAACGCGGAGTCGACTATCGCGAAGTTCATCGACCGCAGCGGGCCCGGCCTGCAGCAACTGGCCTGCCGCGTCACCGATATCGATGCCGTATCCGCCTATCTGCGTACCAAAGGGTTGCGTTTGCTGTACGAGGCCCCTCGGCATGGAACGGCCGATTCCCGCATCAATTTCATCCACCCGAAGGATGCTGGTGGTGTGCTGATCGAATTGGTCGAACCAGGCCCCAATGTTACCGACTAGTATCGAAATCGAGTCGAGGTAACGCGGTGGAATGACATTCGCGGTCGAGTCACCATCGATTGTCCGCAGGCTGTAGTTTGTGTGCCATGTCGTCACCCGAGTCCGATCGCAACCGCTTCGTTGCGCTGCCCTTCACCGTTGTGCGCAAGGGTTATGCGCAAGATGAGGTGCGTAACTACTTCGACCGCTTCGACGCGGAACTGAGAGTCACCGCTACCGACCGCGATGCCGCTGCGGCACAGGCACGTAACCTCGCGAGCCAGCTGGAAGACGCGCGCGACGAGATCGACGAACTCCGCAAGGAGGTCGACCGACTCTCGGTACCGCCGACCACTGCCGAAGGCATGTCCGACCGCATCTCTCGCATGCTTCGCCTGGCCTCGGACGAGGCGTCCGAGGTGCGCGCCCTCGCGCAGGCCGAAGCAGCGGAAATGGTGTCGATCGCCGAGCAGCAGGCCACCGAGATGCGCGGCAAGTACGAGTCGCTGCTCGCGGAGACGAAAGAGAAGCGCGAGGCGCTCGAGGTCGAATTCGAGCAGACTCTCGCGAACGCGCGCGCCGAGTCCACGAAGATCATCGAGGCCGCCCAGGCCGAGGCCGAGCGTATCGCCAAGGAAGCCGAGGCGAAGCGTAAGGCCGCTCAGCAGGACTTCGAGGCCACCATGGCCGAGCGTCGCACCAAGCTCACCCGTGCGATGGAAGAGCTGGAGGCCACCAGCCGCGCCGAAGCCGCCCAGCGGATCAAGGACGCGACCGACGAGGCCAACCGTCTCATCACCTCCGCCACCCAGACCTCCGAGCGCAAGATCGCGCATGCGAAGGAACTGGCCGAGGAGATGCGCGTACTGCGTGGTCGCGTGCTCGCCCAGCTGCTCGGCATCCGCGGCCAGCTCGATTCGGTGCCCGCGATGCTCGCCGCGGTCAACCGGGAGAGCGAATTGCTGGACGGCGTTCCCGATACGCGCAAGTCGATCGGCGGCAATGCCAAGTCGGTCACCGACTCACGCCAGAAGGCCATCTCCGAGACCACCGATGCGGATAACGACGCCGACTCGGAAGACCGCGAGAACGCCGACGTCAGCAACTGAGCCCAGTCCAACGACGACTGCATCAATTACCGAAGGCCGTCCCGGTACGGGGCGGCCTTCGGTGCTGAAATGGCAACCCCGGGGCCACCGGGCCAACCCACAGGATGCACGTGATCGCGGTCGTAAGCGATCAGGGGCCGAGGATCGCTCGGATATGGTCCGCGGCGCGGCGCGCGGTGTTTTCGTCCACTATCGCGATGGGTCCGTCCGCGTCAGTGAACCAGCCCGGCCCGACGGTGAACGGCGCACCGGTAAGCGCGACACCCACCGGGCCGAGATCGCAGATGATGGCATCACCTGACATCGGATCGGAGACCACCTCGACGATGATGTACTGGCGCCGGATCCGGTTGTAGTCATCAGAGCTCACGATCAAGCACAGCATCCCACCGGGCAGGACAGATCCCGACGGGGCATGCCAAACCTCGCCGAACCGGGGAGCCGGCATCAGCCGGCCGGGTGCCGCTGCGCAATGAGATCGGCGGTCACCACGGTCGCGCGGTCCGGGGTGTACCCGGCCGCGTTCAATGTCGCACTGTCGGCGGCGATACGCCGGCGCAGATCGTCGCGGTGAACCAGCCCGGCCAGATATGCCGACCGGTCGAGACCGTCCTCCTGCGCCCGGCGGGCGAGGATTTCCAGGGTCTCGTCATTGAACGACACCGACGTCTTCCGTCCAGGCATACCGCCGAGCATACCGCCGGCAACGGTAGGCCGGAATAGTGATATCCGCACCATTTCCTGGCAGCGACCGATGAATCCCCCGACCAGATCGGCAGGCATCTCGACAAGCCGCCGAATGTCATCCGGCCGATCTGCTGTCGATCGGTTCAGATTCGGACCTGATCGTGGTTGCCGATGAAGTCGAGGAAACGCGGAATCGCCTGATCCGGATTCGCCCAGAGCACATCGTGCCCGATACCAGGGTAGATCTCGATATCCGCCGCTGGAATGTACTTCCAGATCCGGGCAGAGACGAGCCCGGGATCATTGGCTACTGTCTCGGCACCGAAGAGCACCAGCATCGGCGCGGTAATGGCGGCCAACTGCTCGTCGGTGAGCGGTTGCTCCCATGGCATACCCGTCCGGAACTTCAGGGCGGCCATGACCATGGCGAACTCCTGATCAGTGAGCTCGGTACCGGGATTGAGCCACTTGTTGAGCTTGCGCATCCGTTCAGGAGTCGGCCGCATGCCCGCGAGCAGGAGTTTGAGCAGCACACTCCACCGCGGCTTGACGAAGGTGCCCGCGCCCGGTTCGAACATGGTCAAGCTCGCCAGACGTTCGGAGTGCGATGCGGCGACCAGAATAGCGATCCACGAGCCGGCGGAGTTTCCGGCCAGATGGACCCGATCCACACCGAGCCCATCGAGCACCTCGATCAACCACTTCACCACATCCGCCCCGTCGCGCATGGGTGCGGTCTGGGTACAGCGACCCGGCCACCCCATGATGTCCGGCGTATACACCACGCGGTCGCGCGCGAGATCCTCGATGAACCGGAGCCACACCTGACCGTTGCCGGATACGCCCGGCAGTAACAGGATCGGCGCACCATCCCCTGTTCCCGATGCGCGTACCGGTGTTGTCCCGAAAGAGGTTTCGACAACGCGCTGGGTCGAAGGTACCGGCCACTGTGCCGCCAAGACATCGTAGGCCCGCAGAAAGGTATCCCTCGCTTCGTCGCTGGTGAATCGCCCGATCTTCGGCATGAGCCGCCCCTTCGCCAGTTTTACTGATATGCACGTACCAGGTTTTACGATATGACCGTACCATGTTTATGGTATGAACATATCAATTCTGCGGTACATACGTACCAGCTAGGCTGATGGACCTTCGATGGGAAAGGAAGGCAGCGGGCTCGTGCCACGAGTGGTCGATCATGAAGTGCGGCGACGGCAGATCACCGATGCCGTGCGGCGAGTTATCGTCCGCGGCGGGCTGGAAGCCGTGACCTTCCAAACGGTCTCCGCCGAGGCCGGGGTCTCCGTACGGCTGGTGCAGTATTACTTCGGAACCAAGAAAGACTTCCTGCTGGCGACCCACCGATCGGTGATGCAGGACGCCGGCGCCCGTTTCATGCAACGGTGGAGCGCGCTGGGCGAAGACGCCACACCCCGCGAAGCGATCCGCGCGATCCTGACCGAACTGCTCCCGCTGGACGACCGACGCCGGGAGGAAGCCATCGTGCTCGGTGCTTTCGGCTGGGCGGCGATCACCGGCCAGGGCATCACGGCGGAAGAAACCTTCGCGGCGCCACGCGCGTTGGTCGCGATCGTCGCCGACCAACTCCGACGAGCTCGTCACCTCCGCGCAGCGACAGACCGAAGCGACCCAGACCTCGACGCCGAGCTCATCACCATGGCAATCGGTGGACTCGCACAAGGCATGCTCCAGGGGTACACCACCGCCCACTCAGCAGTCGAACTCGTCGAACATCTCCTCGATCGCGTACTGGGCACGCACACCGTGTGAGCGAACGAATCCGCCCGGCGCCGATCGAACACGCACCCCCGGATAGCAATCCAATGCTCACGCACCCCGAGTCCCGACCTGTCCGCACCACCGGCCGGTCCGTTGGCGTAGACGCCGACCTCAAGACCAGCGCCGAGTGACCTTGCGCGTCAGGCGTCCGTTCCAGCAGCCACGATGCCAGTGCCTGCGATCGGCCTCACCCGCGTAACTAGGCCACGCGACGATATGCGCGACCCCAGGCCCGATCGCATGGTCGCAACCGGGGCAGCGATAGGTCTTGGTCGCACGAGCAGCCGGGATCGTACGGACCGCGTACATTTCGTCACCGTCCGGCCCTGGCTCACTCCGTCCGAACACATCCCGGAGTGGAGCGCCACCGGACCGCGCACGACCGACATGGCGGTCCGAACGTGGTTTCCGGCGGGGCATGGCGCTCAGCCTATTACTTGCCCATGCACCGCCCCCACTCCCCCCGAGGATTCAGAACAAGCGGAACTCGTTGCTCTCCGTACCGCGGAGTGCGTCGTAATCGAGCGTGAGGCAGCGGATACCGCGATCTTCGGCGAGCGTACGAGCTTGTGGTTTGATCTGCTGAGCGGCGAAGACACCCGCGACCGGAGCCAGCAACGGATCGCGGTTGAGCAGCTCGAGATACCGAGTGAGCTGTTCGACGCCGTCGATCTCGCCGCGTCGCTTGATCTCGACGGCCACAGTGCCACCATCAGCGTCCCGGCACAGTAAGTCGACCGGGCCGATCGCGGTCATGTACTCACGGCGGATGAGCGTGTAGCCCGCGCCGAGGGTCTGCACATGCTCGGCGAGCAGCTCCTGAAGATGAGCCTCCACCCCGTCCTTCACCAGACCGGGGTCTACCCCGAGTTCATGCGAGGAGTCGTGCTCGACGTCCTCGATGGTGATGCGGAGCTCCTCTCCCGCTTTATTGGTGACAACCCATAGTGCCTCCGCACCCTCCGGGAGCTGTGCATCACCGTTGCGCTCCGCCAACCAACACGGCGGGCTCATCCAGTTCAGCGGCTTATACGAGCCGCCATCGGAATGCACGAGCACCGAACCGTCCGCTTTGATCAGCAACAACCGGCGAGCCATCGGAAGGTGGGCGGTGAGCCGCCCTACATAATCGACCTGACAGCGAGCAATCACAAGGCGCACCCAAGCACTGTAGGTGAGAGCCCGGCATCCGCTGCCACCAACCCATCGCACCATCCGATACTCGATCGAGCGGAGTGGGATGATGGCTGCGGGACTGAGTCGGGAGCGCCGCCTAGCTTCGCGCCCGCAGTGCCTCGGTCAACTGTTCGATGCTCGGCAACCCGGCTAACCTGGCCTCGGTCGGGTAGACGCGGCACGCGAGCTGGGTCACCGGCTCCGCATCGTCGAATGCGTCGACACCGTCGACGAGGATCGTCGGTGAGCCCGCGAACGGTGCCGCGGCTGCCTCTGCGTCCGAAGCGATCCGTTGGTATCCGATCTCGATATCAGTACGCCCGATCGCAGTTACCGCCGCTCGGACACGGTCGGCCGCCTCCCGCCAGTTCGGGCACCCGTCGAAATACAGAATCTCCACCTTCATATCGACGATTCTGCGCTGCGGGGGGCTTATATGCCGAGCTACCGTATCCGGATAGGAAATGCCGAAGGCCCCCAACA
>NZ_JBJZOO010000005.1:0-384510 GCF_047200775.1 Nocardia spongicola
GCCGCCCCCCCCCCCCCCCCCGGGGGGGGGGGCCCCCCCCCCCCCCCCCCCCCCCCCCCCGCCACGCTTTCCCTGACCATCGAGACCCGATCGGAGGGACACGTCCACCGTGTTCGACCTGTTTTCGAGGTATGACACCGAAATCCTCGAAGCCTTCTGGGTGACCATCGAACTGACCGTGCTGTCGGCTATCGGCGCGCTGATCCTCGGCACCGTGGTAGCCACACTGCGCGTATCCCCCGTGCCGATCGCACGCATGGTCGGCACCGCCTACGTCACCATCTTTCGCAACACTCCACTCACGCTGATCATCGTGTTCATGTCGCTCGGCCTCTACACAACGATGGGATGGCGGCTGGCGGGCGAAGGCCCGGACTCGCTGGCACAGAACAACTTCCGCTTCGCTGTCGTCGGTCTGAGCATCTACACCGCCGCGTTCGTCTGTGAATCATTGCGCGCGGGCATCAACACCGTGCCGATGGGCCAGTCCGAGGCAGGCCGCTCGCTCGGCTTCGGCTTTCTGCAGAATCTGCGACTGGTCGTCCTGCCACAGGCCTTTCGCGCGGTGATCGCTCCCTTGGGCAGTGTGCTGATCGCGCTGACCAAGAATTCCACTATCGCCTCGGCCATCGGCGTCGCCGAGGCAGCGACCCTGATGGCGAAAATGACCGAGACCGAGGCCGCGATTCTGGCGATCGGCACGATCTTCGCGCTCGGCTTCGTAGTCCTGACCCTGCCTACCGGCTTGTTCTTCGGCTGGCTGGCCAAGCGATACGAGGTGGCCCGATGAGTGCGAGTGCTTCGGTCCTGTTCGACGCGCCGGGCCCGAAGGCGCGGCGGCGCAACGCTGTCTACTCGGTGCTGGTCATGCTCGTTGTGGCCGCGGCGGTATGGACGCTCTATCGTGGCTTCGCCGATAAGGGGCAGTTCACCGCCGAGAAATGGAAGCCGTTCCTGGAGGCCGATGTCTGGTCGACCTATCTGCTCCCCGGCTTGCGTGGCACGATTGTCGCCGCACTGCTGTCGATCGTTTTCGCGATGGTCCTCGGTATGATCTTCGGTGTCCTGCGGCTGTCGGATCATCGGATCGTGCGCTGGACGGCGGGCACGATCGTCGAGGTGGCGCGCGCGATCCCCGTGCTGATCCTGATGATCTTCCTGTTCGCGGTGTTCTCCGACTACAACCTGTTCAAGTCCGATGACCTCGCGCTCGCCGCGGTGGTCACCGCGCTCACCATCTACAACGGCTCGGTCATCGCGGAAATCGTGCGGGCGGGCATCCGATCACTGCCCAAGGGGCAGACCGAGGCAGCCGTCGCGCTCGGTATGCGTAAGGGACAGCTGATGCGGCTGATCCTGCTGCCACAGGCCATCACGGCAATGTTGCCCGCGCTCATCTCGCAGATGGTGGTCGCGCTCAAGGACTCGGCGCTGGGCTATCAGATCACTTATGTGGAAATCGTACGCTCCGGACAACAGATCGGTGCGGCCGAGCAGAACACTGTCCCCTCGCTCATCGTTATCGCTGTCCTCATGATTGCCCTCAACAGCACGCTGACTCTGGTGGCAACCAAGCTGGAACAGCGGCTACGAACGCGCAAGCGCGGGAAGAAGAACGGCGACGCTGTTGCCGCGGCGGACTCCGTCGGCACCGATGCGGCGCCCGGCGTCGATATCGGCAAACCGTGACCGCCGCGCCGACCTCCGGTCGGCGCGGTGCGGTTCAGTCGATATACCCGGCGATATCGCCGGGTATATCGCGCTCGGCCAGGGCTGCCTCGACTACTCGGTAGATCATGTGCTGGGCGTAGCCACGCCGGGCGAGCATACCGGCGAGGCGGCGAAAAGCCCTGTCCCGGTCGAGGTCCCGGGGCAGGGAACGCAGCTTACGATGGATCAGCTCGGTGGCGCGGGCTTCCTCGTCGGCGGCGGTGATCGCGGCCAAGGCGGGCGCGGCATCCGACTGCGCGACACCTTTGCGCCGGAGTTCCCGAGCGAGTGCCTGCCTGCCCTTGCCGGAGAACCGGTGCCGGGAGTGCACCCACTGCTCCGCGAAGGCCGCATCATCCACGAGCCCCACTTCGGCCAAGCGATCGAGAGCCTGTTCGCTCACCTCGGGTGCGTACCCTTTGGTAGTCAGGCGTTGGACCAGTTCGGCGCGGCTGTACGCACGAACGCCGAGCAGGCGAAGACACACCCGCTTCGCCTGTTCGACTGTTCCGCCATCGGCATCCTCCGCACCGGAGTCCCCGATATCGGAAGCCGCCGATCGATCTATGGATCGTCCGGAGTCGATCGATGGAGTATTCGTGCGCTTACTCACTCCTCGACGCGGATGGGGCTCGGCCGAACGCGCCCGCTGCGGATCGAGCGCGTTCGGCCGAGCCCCTGGGACGTCCGGCGCAGCCGAATCAACTTCGACGCTCCGGACCAGCTCAGTTCCCTGTTCACCAGTCCGGTTCCCCGATGGCCGACCGGAGGCGGACAGAAGTTCTTCCAATCGAAGCCGCATCTCCCGTACCGGGTCGGATCGCGAGTCCTCGGATCTGCCTCGACCCGGCTCGGGCGAATGCCTGCTGTTCATCGGCTCAGAAATCAGCGGGGACCTCGCCGCCTCCATCAGCCGTCACATCGGCCCCGATACCGAGTTTCTCCTTGATCTTCTTCTCGATCTCGTCACGGACGTCGATATTCTCCAACAGGAACCTGCGGGCATTCTCCTTGCCCTGACCCAGCTGATCGCCCTCATAGGTGTACCAGGAGCCGGACTTGCGGATGAAGCCGTGCTCGACACCCATATCGATGAGCGAGCCCTCCTTGGAGATCCCGTGTCCGTAGAGGATGTCGAATTCCGCCTGTTTGAACGGCGGCGAGACTTTGTTCTTCACAACCTTGACGCGGGTACGGTTGCCCACCGCGTCGCTGCCGTCCTTGAGGGTCTCGATGCGGCGCACATCCAAACGCACCGAAGCGTAGAACTTCAATGCCTTACCGCCGGTGGTGGTCTCCGGCGAGCCGAACATCACGCCGATCTTCTCACGCAGCTGGTTGATGAAGATCGCGGTGGTTCCGGAGTTGTTCAGCGCGCTGGTCATCTTGCGCAGCGCCTGGCTCATCAGACGGGCCTGCAGACCGACATGGCTGTCGCCCATCTCACCTTCGATCTCGGCCCGCGGTACCAACGCGGCCACCGAGTCGATGACGATGATGTCGATGGCGCCGGAGCGCACCAGCATATCGGCGATCTCCAGCGCCTGTTCACCGGTATCGGGCTGGGAGACGAGCAGCGCGTCGGTATCGACGCCCAGCTTGCGGGCATAGTCCGGATCGAGGGCGTGCTCGGCATCGATGAACGCCGCCACCCCGCCCGCGGCCTGCGCATTGGCCACGGCGTGCAGGGCGACGGTGGTCTTACCCGAGGACTCCGGACCATAGATCTCGACGACACGGCCACGCGGCAGACCACCGATGCCAAGCGCCACGTCGAGCGCGATCGAACCAGTGGGGATCACCGAAACGGGCTGGCGCGCCTCCTCGCCGAGGCGCATGACAGCACCCTTGCCGAAGCTCTTCTCCACCTGGGCCAGCGCGAGCTCGAGCGCCTTGTCCCGGTCGTACGCCTGTGGTGCCATGTCCTGATCCCCTCTTCGACGGGTAAGTCTCGTTCTGTGGTTGGCGCCTACAGTAGAGCCCGGCACCGACAAGTTCTGGCGACAAGACTAGACGAACAGATGTTCGAGTCAAGCGACACACCCGGTCCCCGCACAGGGAACCGACCGGAGTGGCGGTAAGGAGCCGTGGCAGGCACCCGGCTCAGCACAACGCGCCGAGCAACCCGTAGTACTCCAGGCGACCCTCGTCCGGTTCGGCAATCCCATAGGCCGCGAAAAAAGCGGTGACCGCCACCTCGCCGAAATGATTGCGCAGATCGCGCGCGGCAGGCGCCAGATCGCGATAGCGGTCGGCCACGCCGAGCGCACCGACACCGAGGAGAATCCCACCCTCCAGAACGTTCCGCAGGGTGAAATCACCGTGCGCTACCACCAGATCCTCCTGGTCCGGACGCTGTGCCAGCAGGCGTGCGCAGGCCTCCGCCGGGGTCAGCCCCCAGCCGGCACGGTCGAAATCATCCGGATCCACCAGATCTTCGACCACACGACGCCGAGCTCGCGCCAAAGTCACATCGAGGCATCCATCGAAAGGGCACTCGGCGATCGGAATACTGTGCAGCCTGCGCAATACCGCACCCATGGCGGTACCTGCCGAGCCGGGCCGCGGCCCGCGGGAGCCCGCGAGCACCAGCACATCGTCTTCGAACGCCGCTACTTCCGGCAGCCGAATCCCCCGGCCGCGCAACCAGCTGAGCCGGTGATATTCGGCGAGCGCCCTCGGGCCGCGCTCCAGCCGATAGGTTCCCTCGACCGACCCGACACCACCACTGCCGTCCTCATCCTCGTTCGACGGGGCCGATGACGCACCGAGCACCGCGGCAACCGTCGGTGGCAACGGAATCGGCAGCTCACCGAGAGTCTCCAGAGCGGTACGGGTGGCTTCGATCTCCTCAGGGTCACCTTCGACGGCGCGCAGCCGCAGCGCTTCGATCAGCAATGTATGTGCCTCGGCGAGCCGATTGTCCTCGGCGAGCGCCTTACCCAGGTGCTGGACGGCGAACGGAAGCACTTCCGGCGCTGCTGTTCGGGCGTGCTCGACGGCACGGCGATACAGCGTCTCGGCGGTATCCGCATCACCGCGATAGTGGTAGACCTCACCGAGGTTGATCCACACGCTGATCCTGCGCTGTTCGGTATCCACCAGCTCCAGTGCGCGATCGAGATGATCCAGCGCCTCGTCATAGCGCCCGAGCAGCATCAGCTCGATACCGGTCTGCCGGAAGCTCACGAAATCGACCGGGTCGGCATGCGCCACCCTGGCGGTCAGCCGCCGCGGATCGCGCGGAATCATCCGCCTGCGCTCGTCGGCACCGGGCAGCGCACCGCCGGGAGCGACCCGCTCGGGAACGTTCACCAGCGCGCCCTCGGCACATCGAACTCCGCACATAGTGCGCGCCATACCTCTCGGGGATCGACACCGGCCGCTATGGCGGCGGAGCCGGTGCGTCCACCCAATGCGGGAATCACATGATCGGTCAGCAACGCATCACCTCGGACCACACCGAACTCGGTATGCAACAGTTCGTGGAACTCGGTCAACCGCACTGTGCCGAATGTACTCCCCTGCCACGCATCCCGAGGCCAGTGGCACACCATGAGCGGACTACCCGACAGACCGGGGCCGATAGTACTCGTCTGCTCCTGGTCAGGTGATCAGGGATGAGCGGACTGCAGCAACTGATGACAGAGGGCAACGGGATCCGGCAGGTCGGCCGGAATCGCGGCGGCTCGGGCAGCCTCGGTGTAGCCGGGGTCGGCGAGGATTCGCAGGACCGCCTCCCGCAAGGCAGCGGGCGATGGAGGACGTACGAAAATCGAGCTGCCTTGGCGAGCAGCGCGGTTGGCCAGTTCCCACTGATCGCCCCCGCCGGGGACAGTGACGATGGGGACGCCCGCGGACAAGGACTTGGCGAGCAGGCCATGCCCGCCACCACCGACGACAACCGAGGCGTGGGTCAGCAGTTCGTCCTGACGACCCAGCCCTGCCGTCGCCCATGGAGGCAGATCGGCAGGTGGGGTGGCCAACGTCGAGATCGCCACGCGAAGACCGGTTCCGTCCAGTGCCTCCAGGACCGTCTCCGCCATGCCCTCGACACCGATATGCGCGGTCGAAGGCGCGACCATGACCAGCGGGCCGTCGCCGGGCGGGAGTTCGAGGATCGTATCGGTCGGCTCCCATAGCAGCGGGCCGATGACATGGGCGGATTCCGGCCAATCCGGGCGCGGCACTTCGAGCGCGGGCAGTGTGGCGATCAAACGGGCGACAGGACCTGGATCGCGGGCCGGGAGACCGATGCTCACACGTGCCCGCTCTCGCTGACGGTGGCCGTGCCGAATGGCGCGGGCAGTCATCGCACGCAATACCCGGTCACGCAACCGCCCCCGCAATCCCTCGCCCGGCGCGAGCCCACTTCCGACGGGTGGCAATGCTTTCGACGGCAGGTACAACGGATGCGGGGACAGCTCCACCCACGGCACGCCCAGCCGCTCCGCGGCCATCCCGCCACCCGCGGTCAGTACATCGGAAACCACCAGCTCGGGCAACATGGCGCTCAGATCGGGCAGGATCTCGGTGGCGATGTGCGCGGCCCGCTCGTGGATGCGCTTGCCCGCATCCGAATCATCGTCCGCCGGCCGCGGCGCAAGGCCCTTCAGCCTGCGTACCCCGATTCCGGCCGCGAGTGCGGAGTCGAACCAGTGTGGCCCGGTGAACAGCACCGGCTCGTCACCGGCCGCCAGAAACCGCAAGCACAACGCTATAGCGGGAAAGGCATGCCCGGGATCGGGCCCCGCGACGACGGCGATTCGCACTCGTCCAGCCTGCCACACCGGTGTCGCGGCAGATCGCTCCCCCGCCGCGATGTGTCCGATACCCGGTGTGCGTCCCTGCGGTCATCCGGTGCTGTCACCGGTCGGTATACCTCCACCGCACCCTGCTATAACTTGTCCACCGTCGAGTTGCCCGAGCCCGACACCGCCTTGTACAGCAGATACAGCCCGAACACGATCGCGCTGATGACCAGGATCGGGAAAAGCCCCTCCAACAGTGCGCCGATGACCGCCAGTGCGATCCAGACGACTGCGACGATACCGATGATCTTCCACAACATTGCTGCCTCCCTCGGGTCGACGGGTGTTCTTCCGAGCATGGCACCTGAACCGGCACGGATCAGCAGGTGCGCGGCGATATCCGGGTGAAGATCAGGGTTCACCCCGATATCCCCACGGTGCGGCTATTCGGTGTGGGCCTGCGATGCGGTGCTTCCGCTGGGTCGGTCCGAGTTCATTCGGATCTACGTTCATTCGGATCTACGCGTCGGCGTACCGAGATCGATCTGTACCTGCCGGATCGGCTCGGCCTGTTGTTCGGGCCGGAATACGCACCGGGTCTTGGTATAGATGCTCGGCATGCACTCATTGCAGTGGGTGCAGGCCGAGCGCGTCCCTGGGTCGGATCGGATCCGGTGCAGCAGATTCGGCTCGCGCAGCAGTGCCCGGCCCATGGCCACGAAGTCGAAGCCTTCCGCCATCGCCAGCCGCATGGTGTCCAGATCGGTCACACCGCCGAGCAGGATCAGCGGCATCGACAGCTCCCGTCGGAACTGCCGCGCCCGCTCCAGCAGATATGCTTCCCGGTACGGATACTGCTTCAGAAACACCCGTCCTGCGATCCGGAACCCCCACCGAGCCGGAGGGGGAAGGACTTTCGCGAAAGCTCGCCTCGGCGCGTCACCGTGGAACAGCAGCATCGGGTTGAGCAGCGAACTGCCCGCGGTCAATTCCAGAGCGTCGCATGCGCCGTCCGCCTCCAGCCATACGGCCACCTGCAACGACTCTGGCACCGTCAATCCGCCCGGTACACCGTCTTCGGTGTTCAGCTTCGCCGTGACCGCAAGCCGATCACCTACTGCTTCCCGGACGGCGCAGGCGATTTCCCTGGCCAGTCGCGCTCGCTTGGCGGTCGAACCACCGTAACCGTCGGTGCGCCTGTTCAACAGCGGGCTCAGAAACGCACTCACCAAGTAGTTGTGACCGAAATGGATCTCGACCGCATCGAACCCCGATCGCTCGGCCAGCCGAGCGGCCTCGGCGTGCGCGGCGATGATCTGGCGGAGCTCGGTCGCATCAGGCACTTTGGTAAAGCGCATACCCAGCGGGCTGAATATCCGGCTCGGTGCCAGCGCGGCGACACCGTTGGAGGCCGCATTCGCCACCGGGCCCGCGTGGCCGATCTGCGCGCAGACCGCGGCACCTTCGGCATGTACAGCGTCGGTCAGCTTCCGTAGTCCCGGCACTGCCTCCGGCCGCATCCAGATCTGATGCCGGTCGGTTCGCCCGCCCGGCGCGACCGCGCAATAGGCGACCGTCGTCATCGCGACCCCACCCGCCGCCTGTTCCCGGTGGAATGCGATCAGATCATCGGTGACCAGCGCGTCAGGCGTCCGGCCCTCGAACGTCGCGGCCTTGATCACTCTATTGCGCAATATGATCGGCCCCAGCGCGGCTGGGGCGAATACCTCTGGTGGGTTCATGATCCGCCTTCCACCGGGGTGGTCGGTCCGGCCACCATGACATCGCGCAGCGCGGCAAGTGAAACACGTATCGAACGACGATTCAATCATCGATCGAAATATCGGACGCGGCCATACCGTTTCCCACCTTCCCCTGATCAACCACTACCACCCCACCGAATAACCGGCGAACGAACCGGTGCCGAACGCCCAGTGGTGGCGCTACCGACCTCGCCGCACAGAGCCCTTAAGGTGGGATGGCAGTCGATACCGATGGAGAAAAGTGCTGTTTGTGCTATCTCGCCTGCTCACCCGTCTGGGTCTGTTGCGGCGCTGGGCGACGCCGATCGCGATCATCGTCTTCGTCTTCGTCACCAGCTGGCCGCTACTGGCCTTGGCCGAGCCTGCAGGCAGCGAACTGGTACAACCGGCCAATTACTGGTGGTACTTCGTGGTCACCGCGTCCACGGTGGGGTACGGCGACTTGTATCCGCAGACCGGAATGGGTCATGTCGTTGGCTGTTACGTGATTGTCGGTGGCATCGTGACGCTGACCACGGTATTCACCAAGCTGGCGACAATACTGGAGGCCACGAAAGGACGCTATATGCGAGGAGCGATCACCACCTCCGCCGCCGGGCATACCGTTGTGCTCGGCTACTGTCCCGGCCGCACCGAACGGATCATCGGTGAGGTGCTGGCAGACACCAGCCAGCGAATAGTGCTGTGCGCATGGGACGAGGTAGGCACCCACCCGATACCGGAACAGCGCGAGGTGGAATTCGTCCGCGGAGAGCTCACCGACAAGGACGTGCTGCGGCGCGCCGGTACCCACCGGGCGCATACGGTGCTGGTCGACGCTCGCGACGACAACGAGGCGTTGGCGATCGCGGTGATGGTCGCCAACCTCAACGACACCGCGCATATCGTCGTCTCGCTTCGTGATCTGGCCCGCGCCGATCTGGTCGGGCATGTGGACAGCCGTATCCGATGTGTGCAGTGGCATGCGCCGCGGATGATCACCGAGGAACTGACCTCACCCGGCATCACCGAGGTCTACGCCGAACTGATGACCCATGGCGGCGCCAACACCTATTCGGTCGCCTTACCGGAAGCGGTCGGCACGGTGACGATGGAGCAGTGCCGGATCGCGCTCGGCAGGCAACACGGCGCGACTGTGCTGGCGATCCGATCGGGTGATGAGCTCATGGTCAACCCGGACTGGCGCACCACATTGGCACCAGGCAGCACGCTGTACTACATCGCCCCTCAGCGTTTGACGAACGAACAAATCCAGCTGGCCCTGCACTGAGCCGAGACAGTACGGTGCGCTCGACCGAACTGTGATCACCGGATCGAGACCTCCGACCGTGTTATCCGCCTGCGCGTGCGCACCGTGCGGTGTAGCGTCGGGAACTGTGTCCGCACCACCGCGTCGGTATGCGATCGAAGCAGGTCACAGCTGCGAGGGCAGAAGGATCGGCCACAGAAGCACCGATGCGTCGTGACCGCGGTCCACGCTGGCGATACCTGACCTCGACGGCTACGGACCGGAGCCGATGGATCAGCACCTGTTGAGCTCGGACGTCGATACCACGTCGACGCCCGTACCAGCGGCAGCGCTGCGCGCTCTCGGCGCGGCCTCGATCCGGTTCTTCACCGCGCACGGCGAGACCGATATCCTGCGCATCGCCGCGGAGTCGGTGGCGGCTGTCGGAAGCTGCCGGGCACTGGGCTGCTACCGATCGGCCACAGGCAACTATCCGCTCTGCCCATCGCGGCAAGCTCCCCCGACCGACCTCGACGCACAGCTACGCACGCAGCACGGGGAAGGCCGCATCCGACTACCCGGCCTGCGCTGGGGATGGGCGTTTCCCTTACGTAGCCGCTCGGACACCATGGACACGCTGGTCATCGGCGCCGAGCATGAGCCGTCGCCTGAGGAAATTCTTGTGCTCAGAGTACTTGCCCAGCTCACGGGCACCGCACTGGCAGACATCGCACCGGATGAACAGACCGTCGCTTGCGCCATCGGTCCGGCTACTATCGGCGAGCAACGTCCCGCCACCGTGCTGTCGCTCGAACACCACGCTCGCGTGCGCCTGGCTCGCAGGCCCGATCTCACCGAGACCGAACCGCAGGTATGTCAAGAGCTGCTCGAAGCCCTGCTCTCGGGTATCGACAACGACAGTGCTTTCACCCGCGCCGAGGCACTGGGCCACGACTTACACGGTGAGCATTACGTAGTACTCGTCCACGGCGACGACAGCGCGATAACCGGTGCGGTCAGCGCGGCGGCAGCCGAGCTCGGGCTACACGTCATCCAGGGGCGCTATGCGGATACGGTGGTCCTGATCACCGACCGGCGTCCCGACCCAGGCGCGGTGGACCACGCCATCCGTGCGCACCTCGGCACCACTCCGGTGGTCGTCGGTGTCAGTGGCCGCTGTGCGCAACCAAGTGATCTCGTCCGATGCTTCGACGAGGCGCGCCACGCGATCGATATCCGGCTACGGTTGACCGATAGCCCGCCGGCAGCAGACAAACTGGGCTTCTATCGTCTGATCACCGCTGCCCGAGCCAATGGTCACGTAGAACGGTTCATCCGCGAGTGGCTCGGTACCCTGCTCGACTATGACCGCGCCCGCCGCGCCGAACTGGTGCATACGCTGAGCCAGTATCTCGAATGCGGCGGCAATTACGATGCCTCCGCTGCCGCATTACATATTCACCGAAGCACCCTGCGCTACCGCTTGGGACGAATTCGCGAACTCACCGGATTCGATCTACGCGATGTCAGCACCCGGTTCAACCTGCATGCCGCGACACTCGCATGGCAATTCCTGTCGGCAGACTGCACCACCAGCCCCCGAGAGCTGATCAGCACTCTCCGGAGTGATCCACAGCGACCTCGGTCGCGAGCCTGATTCCCGGTCCCTGGCGCGCCGCGCGCTACGGCACGAGCCGGAACAGGTTCTACCCGGTGAGCTCATCCGGCGAGGGTGTGCGCAGCCGGAACCCGCACACCCTTGCCTACTGATGTCGACGAACCCGGTCGCACCTGTTGCCTACGTCCGGTGTGACAGGTCCGGACGACCGTCAAGACTGCGGACGTCCGGGTTCCCGCACTTCTTCGGCGAGCCTTTCTTGATATGGAATACCCAGGTCGGCCGAGTCGACGTACGTATCAGTGATGGAGTTGCGCTCGATGCGCATCCGGTCTCCGGAAGCAGGCATCCTGAGCCTCTCACCTTCACGCTCCGGGGACCCGCCCAGCCGTACCGTACCGATGTCATCGTGCTCCGCATCGCTGTCCCAGTGCTTCTGCGAGTGCATCGTCCTGGTATCGGCGCGCTTGTGCGGATCCGACAGCGGATGCCTGCCATGGTCGGCCCATGCGGGCTGATCGGGATCGATCTGATAATGATCGAACAGTTCTTGCTCTGCCTGCGGACTGATCTGCCCGGCACGATCCAGCTGCGGAGCGGTCTTCACCGCGTCCTTCGCCACCTTCACCTGCAATGTGGCCGAGTCGGTGCGATGCTCGGCTCCGGCCAACGGAACCAACGCATCGGGACTGAACAGGCCCGTTGACACCGCGACCCAGGTAGGTAACCCGGAATTGTTGTCGACATAGACCCGTTTGACCTTGCCGATCTTGGCGCCTCCCGGATCGTAGACGGAGCTACCGATGAGCATTTCCAGCATTTCGGTCATGGTTTTCCTCCGCAGTTCGTTCGGTGCGATGCGCAGCCCGACAGAACGCGGCTGTACACCGCGAGCTGAAAGCGATTCAGTCGCTTGTCGATGGCTCGGTTTCCGCTGCCCCGGCGACGACGTGCTGTGCGCTGTGCTCTCGGCGCGCCGGGTCCTCAGTGGATTCACGCGCCAGATACTTGCTGACGTCCAGCTGCTGCGTGTCTTGGTCGAGCAGCAATCGACGGTAGGAAACATCAAGCATGACGTACTCCTGCCCTGTAGTGCATGTTCCCGGCCCACACCGGGTCGAGTCGATCAGCTACAGGATGGCAACTACCCCCGAACACCGAAGGCAAACCGCGATAACCCCAATTCGGAGCAGTGGACAGCGAGAGCCATCCTTCAATAGCTATTTTTTGGCTATCTAATGCTCCGACGGCTCGTGATCGGTGCGGTGCCCGTGCTCCAGCAGGACCAGTCCCTCCGGTTTGCTGGTGAACCGGAAAAATTTGCCGCTGTGCCCGACTTCGCCGTCCATGGCCAGTGAGACCGGCGGACCGGACACCCGCACATCCAGATGGGCGACCTGACGGTGTACGTAGGTGGAGGAGTAAGCCAAGGTGCCGGTGAAGGCCGCGAAAATCAGCCGTAACCGTGAGAACGGCACATCCGCGCGCAGGTAACGAACATCCAAGGTCCCGCCACGCAGGTCCGGGCGCGACATCGGGACCTGGTCAGCGGGCCGATACGCGCCGTTTCCGAGAAACAACATCCACAGCGCGGTGCGGTTCTCATCCACGATGACACGCACCGGCTGAGCGCGGAACAAGACACGGGCCATGGCGATTCCCGCCGCGGGCCACTTACCGATGCGATGTTCCCAGTGCTCGCGGATGCGCACGAAATCGGGATAGCCGCCGAGGCTGGCGGTATTGACGAAGATCTGTTCATCGGCATCGTCGAAGCTCACCTCGGCAACGTCGACGCGGACCGCCGCGCCGGTCTCCAACGCGGCGAAGGTCGGCTCCGGATCCGCCACACCGGAGTCTCTGGCGAAATGATTCAGTGTGCCGCCCGCGAAAACCGCCAGCGGCACGCGGTGACGCACCGCGTACTCGGCCACGGCGGACACTGTTCCGTCGCCACCGACTACACCGAGCACGCTGATATCCGCACGCCGTACCCTCGCCTCCACCTGCGCCTCGACATCTTCCGAGCTGTCGAGCTCCAGCACCTCGGCAGCGGGCAACCGCTCGCGCAGAGCGGAAAGCAGGTCCGCACCATTACCCGCCCCCGCCCGCGGGTTGACGATCAGCAGCAATCCGGCGCCGCCGGGTAGCGGATCGATCTGTTCGGCGGCGCCGAGTGCGGCGGGTTCATCATCGCGTACCGCCCACCACCGCCGGGTGAGCAGCGCGACCGTGCCACCGAACAAAGCACCCGCGAACACATCCGAGGGCCAGTGCACCCCGATATGCACCCGCGAATAGCAGACCGCGGCGGCGACAGGAGCCACCACCGCGGCCGCGACAGGGGACTCCACTGCCAGCCCCACGGTAAAAGCAGCGGCAGAGGCCGAGTGCCCGGACGGAAACGACGATGACGACGGAGCAGCGACCAGCCTGCGCACAAACGGAACAGACTCGTCGGGCGGACGACGACGCGGGAACAGCGGCTTGGCTATACCATTGGCCGTCCCGCTGGCCAGGCTCAGCGCCAACAGGCCGCGTACCGCGCCGCGCCGCGCCGGACCTTCTGTGGTAACGAACAGCACCGCACCGATCGCGAGCCACAACCGATTCTTGTCGGCCGTGGTGCTCAGACCCTTCAACACTCGATCCATAGGAGTGGGCCGGATCCGGGCACTGCGATCGACCAGCCAGCGATCCACGCTGCTCGCTGTACCAGCGACTCGCCCACCACCGTATCCACGAGCCGGGAGGAACCGCATTGCCAAAGCCTACCGATTACCCGAGCAGAACTGCGTTCGGTCCGGTCGATTCCTTTCCGGCATACCTGGATCGCACTCGCCCGCAGGCAATGCCACATATAAGCCATGCTGCTGATCAATGCGCGAATGTACTCTGTTCTAGAACACACAGTGGTGTCGAGCGGCACACGGAAGGGACGATCGATCGATGCGGCCATACTATTCAGTAGGTAGTCATGCACCGAAACGCGTATAACGGCCAGGACTTGATGCAGCACACCAACGAGTTGGCACAAGAGCTCGCAGCGTCGGCACGGCGACACGGCACAGCGATTGCGGGGATCGTCGGTTCCGCCGCACGCAAAACGTCCTGGGAGATGCTGGATCTCGTGGCCGAGAGCCGTGAACTGGTAGGTGCGGCATTCCGAGCCAAGGTCGAGGAACTGCGCCGCCACGACCGATCGGAGTGAAGCGGAACGGTCAGATCGATGACCGCGCCGCGACCGCCGACCGGTCGGCGACCTCGGTGAGCGCCTGCGCCCAACCGTCCAGCCGATCCGAGGCGTGCCGGAGATCAGCGACGATAGTGTCGAAGTTGTACCGCACTACGACATTTTCCGGAATCGCGAGCACCCGGCCCGCCGCCGCGACAATATGCTCGTACTCGGCAACCCCGGTATCGAGCCGGTCCAGCACATACCGCAAATTCTCGGTAAATGCCACCGCCGAAGGTGAATTCGAGCGCTCCACCGCAGCGAGCCCCTGCTCCATCGCAACGATATCGGCGGCGAGCGCATGCAGCGCCGCCGCTCCCGAAGCGGCCGTCTCCAGCATGTCGGCCAATTCATGCTCCGGCAGCCTGCACGAGCGAGCGATCTGCACCCCCAATCCGTGTAATGCCTTCTCCGCCCGGATCAACCGCGCGATCGGCGGCCGGGCGTTCGACCACAGCGGCGGCTGTTTGCGCGGCATGAACGCCGCCTGTGGCAGCGGCGCGCCCCGCAACCGCAGATAACGACGGGTACTGAACGCAGCACCGGTCACGAACGCGACAGCGCCGCCACCTACCATGATCAGGGCCCATACCGGTGCCGAAACAACGACGAGCCCAACAGTTCCCACAGTGGTGAGGCCGGAGGCCGCGCCGAGTTGAAAACTACGGCGGCGAGCCCTACGGCGACGGCGCAATTCTCGTTCCCGCGGATCGGCCCAGCGCCGTACCGCGACCAACGCGTTCTCCCCTGCTTCACGAAGACTGTCCGGCACGCTGCCAGGGCGCGGCGCGAGCGCCGCCTGTGCCCGGATCATCGCCGACCCTGGCGAACGCCCGGTTTCGAGGCGTCGCTCACGAAAAATACTGCCGCTCATGCTTTCTCTCCCACGCGTCACGCACCTGGATCGGGCCGGAACCCGACGTGCCGACGAGCGACCTGCCCGACCTCTGCCGCCATATCGTTCAGTAGATCAGCCTCCACCGACACATCCTGGTCGTGCTCGCGCCCGCACTACTGCTGTGCGGCCTGTCCCTTGTTCATCTGTGGCTGTGCCGGATCGGCCTGTGCCTGCTCCAGAGTCGGCTGAGCGCCACCGGTAGGCAATTGGTCACCGCGCATGGACGCCCGGATCTGCTCGAGCTTGCTGTGCCCGGCCATCTGGATGCTGGCCTGCTGTACCTCGAGCATGCGGCCCTGTACCGAGTTCTGCGCGAGCTCGGCGGAACCGAGCGCATTGGCGTACCGGCGCTCGATCTTCTCCCGCACCGCGTCCAAACTCGGCGTACTACCCGGTGCGGACAACGTCGAATCCATCTGCTGCAGCGACGCGGAGACCTGCTCCTGCATCTTGGCCTGCTCCAGCTGGCTGAGCAGCTTGGTACGCTCGGCGACCTTCTGCTGCAGCAACATGGCGTTCTGCTCTACGGCTTTCTTCGCCTGGGCAGCCGCTTGCAACGACTGGTCGTGCAGCACCTTCAGGTCCTCGACGGACTGCTCGGCGGTGACCAACTGCGCGGCGAACGCCTCCGCGGCATTGGTGTACTGGATGGCCTTACCCGTATCACCCGCCGTAGTGGCCTGATCGGCGAGCACAACGGCCTGACGCGCATTGGCGTTGAGTTTCTCGACCTCGTCCAGTTGCCGGTTCAGCTTCATCTCCAGCTGACGCTGGTTGCCGATGACCGACGCGGCTTGCTGCGAAAGAGCCTGGTGCTGCCGCTGAGCTTCCTCGATAGCCTGCTGAATCTGAACCTTCGGATCCGCGTGCTCCTCGATCTTGGAATCGAAGAGGGCCATCAGGTACTTCCAGGCCTTGACGAACGGATTAGCCATCGATTGATCCCGCCTCCATCTGACATGCCGCGCTCCGGCGCGACTCCCGTGCGCGACTGTCACCCACAGGATATGTGCCTATCCTCCACCATGCGGCACCAGAACCGGGCGAACCCGGCCCAACAGACGCCTACGGAGAATCTATCCGCTTTCCGCCCCGGCCCGCAGCGTTGCTATGGCAACCACGGCGCGTTCCCGGTCACACATCCTTCACCAGGACCAGTGTGTCCGATCTCGGCGCGGGAATAACGATTCTGGTGTCCTCGGCCAGCGACAGCGCTTGTCGAGCCGCGTCCCGCGCCGGCTCGGCGGTGGACTCCGCAGGCGCGACGGCGGCGTCCGCGGGCACACCGGCGGACCGTCCGTCCGTATCCGCCATGACCGTGCTCACGTCCCACAGCACCCGCGACAACGGCAGATCCAGCGCCTCGCAGATGGCGGCGAGCAACTCACTAGAGGCTTCCTTACGACCCCGCTCCACCTCGGAGAGATACCCCAAGCTCACCCGCGCCGACGTGGACACCTCACGCAGTGTCCGGTGCTGGGCGAGACGCGCACGCCGCAGACTGTCCCCGATCGCCTCTCGCAGCAGCGTCATCTCGTTCTCCTTCGCTCCCGGTCGCCGGGCCGACGCGATTCGTGACCCCACGCATGCCGTCTTTCCCCCACAACGTCGGAACCGGGCCGATTGGTTCCCGCCGCAGTATCTCGAGCACTCGCCCCTGCGTTACCGACCGGACCTGCCTCCGCCTTTCTCACATGCTCCGACCTTTCCCACATGCTCGAGCAATGCGCGCACTGCCGCATGTACCGTGCCGATTCTGATCGTCCACCGGTCGCCGGGTAGCTGCAACCGCATCACCTCGGCAACCCCTGGTCCGGCGATACCGAGGAAGACGGTGCCCACCGGATACCCATCCTGCGAGTCGGGGCCCGCGACCCCGGTCAGCCCGACGCCCCAGTCCGCACCACATCTGGTGCGAGCGCCTACGGCCAATTGCCCGGCGGTGCTCGCGGCCACCGGGCCTTCGGCAACAAGCGTCCCGGCGTCCACATCCGCGAGACTGCGTTTGAGATCCGTGGCGTACACGATCAGCCCACCGCGCAATACAGCACTGGCCCCAGGGACGCCCGCGACAGTGGCGGCGAGTAGTCCGGCGGTCAGCGACTCCGCGGTAGCCATAGTTTGCTGTGCAGTAGCCAACGCCTGCACAAGCTCGGCGGCAGGCACGCGGGCGACGAGTGGATCGCTCATCGGCCACGAACCAGGCCCGACCCACCCGCGAACCACACCCTGGCCGCCTGGCCCACGTAGTCCAGCCCGGTGGCAACGGTCAGCGCAACGGCCAGATACATCATCCCCATTCCGACCTCGGTGTACGTGCCCGACAACGGCAGCAACAGCATGGCGACAGCCAACGATTGCACCAATGTCTTGAGCTTTCCTCCACGCCCGGCGGGAATCACCCCACGCCGTGCCACTACCAGCCGCAACAGCGTGATACCGATCTCCCGCCCGCAGATGACGATCGTGATCCACCAGGGCAGATCGCCGAGCACGGATAAGCCGATCACCGCCGATCCGATCAGCGCCTTATCCGCGATGGGGTCGGCGAGCTTACCGAAATCGGTGACGAGACCGTATTTGCGTGCCAGTTGCCCGTCGAACCGATCGGTGATCGAGGCGAGGGCGAACAGCGAGACAGCGGCAATCCGCCAGCTGGTCTGATGACCACCACCCATGAAGAGCGCGACAATGAACAAGGGCACGATCGCGATACGCAGCATGGTGAGTACATTCGCGATGTTCAGCAACGGCGCCCCGGCCTCCGCCCTGGCGATCGCGAAATCGGGGCGGATCGGGGCCGCCTGCGCACTCCAGGGACGATCCGCCTCATCCGGCTGCACGCTCATGCTGTATCTCCTGCCGCACGAGCGGAGCCCTCCGTGGTGACGCTACGCTGCCGCCTCCGGGCCTGACCGCTCATGCTGTATCTCCCGCCGCACGAGCGGAGCCCTCCGTGGTCACGCCGCACTGCCGCCTCCGGGCCTGACCATACCCACCCCTTCCTGGCCTGCGGTCGGCTGAGTCATAGCCGCCTCATCATCCCAGCGCGATGCGGTGAGGGGAAGCGGGTGGATCTGCGGCACACGTTCAGACTATCGGTAACCGGGCAAGCTACTGTGCACCCCATGACTTCTCGGGGACCACTAGATGGTTCGACAAGTGATGCGCGCTTCGGCGCGGCAGCAGCCGCGCAGACCCCCGTCGCGGTGGTTCGACGCGCGCGCACTTCCGATGTGCCCACGATCAAGGGCCTGGTCGATGCCTACGCAGGCCGCATTCTACTGGAGAAGAGCCTGGTCACACTCTATGAAGCGGTCCAGGAGTTCTGGGTCGCCGAACTGGACGGGCGTGTCGTCGGCTGCGGCGCGTTGCACGTACTGTGGGCCGACCTCGGTGAGGTGCGTACCATCGCGGTCCATCCGGATGTCAAGGGCACCGGTGTGGGCAAGCTCATCGTGCAGCGACTGATCGAAGTAGCTCGCCACCTCGAGCTGCGGCGGCTGTTCGTGCTGACCTTCGAAGTGGAGTTCTTCAGCAGGCACGGATTCACCGAGATCGACGGCACCCCGGTCACTGCTGAGGTCTACGCGGAAATGTGCCGCTCCTACGACACCGGTGTGGCGGAGTTCCTCGATCTGAGCTTTGTGAAACCCAATACCCTCGGCAACACTCGAATGCTGCTGACACTCTGAGTCCACTCCACCAGGAAGCGACCTCATGCCGATCTTCGCCGTGCACTACCGTTACTCCGAGGCCACCGGCCAGGGCCGCGACAGGCACCGACCCGAGCACCGAGCCTGGCTTGCCGATCTGCTCGGGTCCGGCACATTGCTGTCCAGCGGACCGTACCCGGACGGGTCCGGCGCACTGCTCATCTTCCAGGCGGAGCGCGCGACCCAGCTGGCGGATCTACTCACCGAGGACCCGTTCGCCGAACAAGGACTGATCGACGAGGTCCGCACCGTCGAATGGACTCCGGTGCTGGGCGCCTTCACGTCCCGAGCTGCTGACACCGTACACAACTAAGCGTCTGTATCACCCCTTATCACCACCATGTCCGAAATTACGGACAAAAGTGAAATATGTGCGGTTAAGATTGGCTCGGCTGTTCGGGTGCGACCGAGCAGCGACGATACGTGAACCGGGGGACGGGCTCGTCCACGCACTCGACGGGCCGACCGAATCCCGGTGCAAGCGAAAGGAAATCCCCATGGACGGTGTCGATATCGGCGCCCTGGTCGCCCAGATTCTCGAGTTCCTCAGCGGCGGCTCTTCCATCGACTACACGCCGGGCGCCTGAGCGCGACCGCGAAAGGAATTCAGACCATGAACACCGGAAGCGCGGGCTTCACCGCACTACTCCAAGCTTTGGCCGATGCGATCAGCAACGGCTCCTCCATCTCGGTAAACCCCGGGCTCATCTCGGTAACCTCCGGGCTGTGAGAATAGGGCGGGGCCGGCGTACAGCCGGCTCCGCCCTATTCATCGAAAGACCTACCCCCTCGAGATCTCCCTTCGAGGCATATCCATCGAATCGGACTCAGGAAGCAGTGGCGTGCCCTCCTCCTGGCCGAATGAGCAGTTCACCCCTTCGACTGCATCGATCGCGGTCACAACGATTTCTCGAGACCACTACCAGCCCCTTCGGTGGACTGATCCGGCGAGGCGCCGGCAGGGGAAACAGTGCCCGCCCCCTCCTGGTTCGCATCAGACCCGTCTGAATTCCGAGTGGCGATCAGGGACCAGACGATGGACACGGTGATCGTGGCGGTGATGACGCCGAGCGTGAGCGGGATGGGCAGTTTGCCGACCGGCGTTTCGGACAGGATCAGCTTGACACCCGCGAAGGCGAGCAAGACCGCAAGACCGTAGTGCAGGTAGACGAAGCGGCGCAGTAGGCCGGAAAGGCAGAAGTACAGACTGCGCAGACCAAGGACAGCGAAGGCATTGGCGGTCCACACCAAGAAGGTGTCGGTGGTGATGGCGAGGATCGCGGCGACCGAGTCCACCGCGAAGAGCAAGTCGGTGGCCTCCACCGCGATCAACGCTACGAACAGCAGGGTAGCCACCCGCCGGCCATTGATCTTGACGAAGAACTTGTCACCGTGGAAGCGAGCATCGGTCGGGATGACTTTCGTCACCAAGCGGACCACGATGTTGCGATCGGGGTGGACCTCTTCATCCTTCGAAACGGCCATCTTGTAGCCGGTCCAGATCAGGAACGCGCCGAAAATATAGGCGGTCCAGAAGAACAGCTGCAATAGCTCGGCGCCGACGAAGATGAACACCAGCCGGGCGGCCAACGCTCCGATGACCCCCCAGAACAGCACCTTGTGCTGGTAGGCGTCCGGAACGGCGAAGAAGGAGAAGACCAGCGCGAAGACGAAGACGTTGTCGACAGACAGCGCCTTTTCGATCAGATACCCGGCGTAGTAGGTGGAGGCCACGTCACCGCCCTGCCACACCAGCAGAACCAGCCCGAAGGCGAGACCGATGGCGATCCAGATACCGCTCCACATCGCCGCTTCACGGAAACCGATCACATGGTTGTCGCGATGGGCGATCAGATCGATGGCGAGCATGACGGCGATCACGAGGATAATCGCGGCCCATACCCACAACGGGACGGTGGACGACAGCTCATTCATTGGCAATCGACTTTCCTGGATGAGAACCGGGGGTCCACAGGGGGCCGCACCGGACCGGAGCCCGTTGCCGCCCCTTTCTGGGTGGGCCGAGCGTGGCCCGAGGGTGTACCCAGCTTCCCCGATCCCCGTATATACGTCAATATTTACGCGAAAAATTTTTCACCATTAGACGTGAAGTTGAACATACGAACCCCTGTTCGTATAATTGATTCGATGAGCACGTCCTCCTCCCGTGGCGATCACTGGACTTTTCTGACCAACCACGCACGGGTTCTGCTGCGCATCGCCGACGATCCCGATGTGCGCCTGCGCGATGTCGCCACGGGCGTCGGCATCACCGAACGAGCCGTCCAGCTCATCGTCGCGGACCTCGAAGCCGCCGGGTATCTCACCCGCACCAGAGTGGGCCGCCGCAACCGCTACACCATCGACCCCACCGTCGCCCTGCGCCATCCCGCCGAAGCCGACCATCCCGTCGGCGATCTCATCACCGCTTTCCTCCACCGCGAACACATCCCCACCGCTTCCGCGCCGCCCCAGCGCAACTGAGCTGTACGCCCGTCTTCGGCCGAACTCTTCGGCGCGAGAGGGACCGGGAGCCACATACTGGGCCATCCGATTCCGGGCGCGAAAGAACTTCGGGCACGAGAGAACCGAACCGCACCGCGAGACAACCACCCGTAATGACGCATTCACTATGGAAATGTGATGCACAACACCAGACTCGGATGTTACTTTCTTTCGAAACGAGCGAAGATCACGGAAGGGCGGAGACGATGACCTGGTCGGTGCGGCGGCAGGGATCGCCGAGCGACGCTCGGCAGTCACGTGCCCTAACCGTGCTATCCACCTCATCCGCCCACGCGAGGCGAATGGTACGGAGCGGCCCCTGAACGTGTCCTGGGCAGACCACGCGGAAGGGGGTTACTCCACGACGATGCGCAGCGGCTCGCAGCGAATCTCCACGGAGTAGCCCCTTTTTCGTATCGGCTGGAATGCGCCTCGGACCGAGGAGAACACCTGCCCACCGAACAGGTGGCCGGAGATCAGGGTCCTGCCGTCGACAACGGACATCGCGAACGCGAATCCAACCGATCCCTCGTAGCCCAATCGGTAGAGGCGCCGGATCTAGACTCCGGGAGATGCGAGTTCGAATCTCGCCGAGGGAACCACGCGGTACCCGATCACTCCGGTGACTCGGCCGGGTCACCACCCCGAATCGACCACAGCAACCCCTCCAGCTCATCGGGTTTGACGAGTACGTCCCTAGCTTTGGAGCCTTCGCTCGGGCCGACCACACCCCGCGTTTCCATAAGATCCATCAACCGTCCTGCCTTCGCGAAGCCGACACGGAGCTTGCGCTGCAGCATGGAGGTGGACCCGAACTGCGAGGACACCACCAGTTCCACCGCTTGTAAGAAAACATCGAGATCATCACCTATATCGGGATCGACGTCCTTCTTCTCGCCTGCCTTGGCCGCGGTCACCCCCTCCCGGTAGTCGGGCTCGGCCTGGTTCTTGGTGAAGTCGACGACGCCGTGGATCTCCTCGTCGCTGATGAACGCACCCTGTAGCCGAGTCGGCTTACCCGCGCCCATCGGCAGGAACAATCCGTCGCCCATGCCGATCAGTTTCTCTGCGCCGGGCTGATCGAGAATCACCCGGGAGTCGGTCAGCGACGAAGTGGCGAAAGCCAGCCGGGAAGGCACATTAGTCTTGATCAGACCGGTCACCACATCCACCGACGGCCGCTGAGTGGCCAGCACCAGATGAATACCCGCCGCACGGGCCTTCTGTGTGATGCGCACAATGGCATCTTCCACATCGCGTGGCGCGGTCATCATCAGATCGGCCAGCTCATCGACAATAGCCACGATATACGGATAGGGCCGATACACCCGTTCGCTGCCCAACGGCGCGGTGATCGCACCCGACTTCACCTTCTTGTTGAAGTCGTCGATGTGCCGAACCTTATTGGCTTGCATGTCCTGGTAGCGCTGCTCCATTTCCTCGACCAACCAAGCCAGCGCGGCCGCGGCCTTCTTCGGCTGTGTGATGATCGGCGTGATCAGGTGTGGAATGCCTTCGTAGGGTGTCAGTTCCACCATCTTCGGGTCGATCAGGATCATCCGGACCTCGTCCGGTGTCGCCCGCTGCAGCAACGACACCAGCATCGAGTTCACGAAACTCGACTTACCCGAACCGGTGGAGCCCGCGACAAGCAGATGTGGCATCTTGGCCAGATTCGCCGAGACGAACTCGCCCTCGATATTCTTCCCGAGGCCGATCACCAACGGATGATGGTCGTTGCGGGTGGCCGGTGCCTTGAGTACATCGGCCAATCTGACCAGTTCACGGTCGGCATTGGGCACCTCGATACCGACGGCGGACTTACCAGGGATCGGCGCGAGCAACCGGACATTCTCGGTGGCCACCGCATAAGCGATGTTGCGAGCCAGCGCGGTGATCTTCTCCACCTTCACGCCGGGCCCGAGTTCGACCTCGTATCGGGTCACGGTCGGACCGCGCACGAAACCGGTGACCGCCGCGTCGATCTTGAACTGCACCAACACCTCGGTGATCGCCTCGATCATCGACTCATTGGCAGCGCTGCGCTTCTTGGGTGGGTCGCCGTCGGTGAGCAACGACAGCGGCGGTAGTGCGTAATCACCTTCGACTTCACGATCGGCGACGAACTCCAACTGTTGCGGTGGCGGAGTCTGGTCCTCGACCGCTACGGCCGGACGCTTCGGCTTCGGCTTCGGCTTCGGTTGCTGCGGTGGTGGCGCGGCCTGCTCTCCGACCGCGATCGGCTTGGCATCTCGTAGCGGCGGTTCACCGAGCATTTCGGTGGCCGCCTCGGGATCGCCGAATTCGTCGGGCGGATAATTCTCGGCAGGTGTACGACCGCGCCGCCCAGCGCTCGAGCGATGCAGTGGGAAACCGTCGGCGTCGTAGCCGGCCGAATCGTAATCCTGGTATTCGCCGTAGGTACCGCCACCACGGTGGGCGCCGAGGTACCGCCGCACCGTGGCCGGCACCTCGCGCACGGTTGTCCCTGTCATGAGCAGCACACCGAAAACGATGGTCAGCAACAGGATCGGGACCGACAACCAGGCGGTAAGACCGTCGGTCAGCGGGCCACCCGCTACCACACCGACGAACCCGGCGGCGCGGGAACGACCGGACGCGTCGGTCGGGGCACCTGCCGCGATATGCCACAGGCCGAGTACCGGCAAACCGATCAGCAGGCCACCGAGGACCAGCCGGGGCCGGATCTCCGGGCGTGGTTCGGTGCGCATCAGCACGACGGCGATCCCGGACGCCACAAACGGCAGCCCGCCGGAAGCCGATCCGGATATCGCGCGAATGATGTCTTCCACCCAATGCCCGACCGGGCCACCCGCCGACCACCACACCGCCGCCGCGATCACGGCGCTGAGCGCGATCAGAGCCAATGCGATGCCATCACGCCGATGTCCGTGTTCGATCTCCTTGGCCCGGCTCAATGCCCTGGTGCTCGCGCCGAGCCCGCGGGCGAGCACCGTCCAACCGGTAGCGATGGTGCGCCCGATCACCGGCAGCGGCGCGGTATTCGAGGGGCGACGTACCGGAGGCCGGGTCGGTGTGGCGCGTTTGCGTGGCTTCGCTGTCGTACGGGATGTGGCCGCACGAGGTGTGGCCGTGCGCGACCGCGCTGTGGTAGTTCTCCCCCGCGCCGATCCCGCCCGCGCCCGAGTCGTCGTGGTGCTGCGGGACTTACCTGCCATGGCCCCCAGGCTAGCCGCAATCACCCCATCCGGACCATCCGCAACACTGGTATCGCTGGCCTCAGCGGTACGGTACGGCGGTTACCGCAGGTAGATTGCTGCCTTGTTCCGATTCCGGAGTATGCGGGCACCGCGGATCACGAAGAGCGGCAACAAGGCCGATCATCCGCAGGCGCGAGAATATCCGGTGCCGAAACCCTTCCCCGCGCGGATCGACGGATCAGATGGAGCGGTCGAGGCCGAGCACCGCGCGCACCGCCTCGGGGGAGCCGGTGGCCTCCAACCGGACCTCGTCCCGGCCGAAGGCATGCAACAGCAATTCCGAGGGCATCCCGGTCAGCGTAACGGCGGAGCCGGATACCGAGCGCGCCATGACATGCCTGCCGTCCGGGGTCGCCAGCTCGACGGCGACCGGTGCCTTGCGGTACGCCATCGACCCCATTCTGCGCACCAGCGACCACAACGCGTCCTCATCGGCCTCGGCCAATTCGCGTGGTTGCCAACCGGGTTCGGCACGGCGCACATCCTCGTGATGGACGAACATCTCCGCGCGATTGGCTATCGCGTCGATCGGCCGCAGTGGCGACCACCATGGTGGACCGGTGCGCACCTGCTCCAACAGCGAAGGAAACGGTTTACTCGCCGCTTTGGCCTGGACCCGGTCGAGATATCCGGCGAAGGGCGACAACAGGATGCCCGGCGCGGCATCCGGCCGCCGTTCCCGAACCACCAGATGCGCGGCCAGATCTCGCACCGTCCAGGCACCACACAGTGTCGGCGCATCCGGTCCCGCGACGCGCATCGCTTCGACAAGCCCTCGACGTTCCCGCTGCGCCATCGTCATCCCTCGAACATACCGGCCATCCGAGCGGGCCGCCGCACAACACAACGCGCATCGCGAACACCTCTCGCGCATCCGCGCTGCGTGGCCTGCTTCCGCTGCCGCGGGAACAGCAGGCGATCACCCAACGCGGAACGCAACGCCGTTGTTCCTCCGCCCGATTCATCAGGCCCGAGCACACCGACGCAGGCGTACTGCGACCAGCGCCGGTGGCCGGGCTGCCCGTTCGTCTCGCCGCCGTGGGAATCAGACGCCGATGACCGTCGGCACGATCATCGGGCGCCTGCGGTAGGTCTCGGCTACCCAGCGGCCGACCACCCGGCGCACACTCTGCGCGATCCGATGGGTGTCGGTGACACCTTCGCCCGCGAGCCGCAGCAATTCCGCCTCCACCAGTTCCGCCGCATCGAGCAGGGCGGCAGGATCATCGGAGAAGCCACGTCCGCTCAGCTCAGGCGGACTCACCGCTTTACCGGTGGTCTCATCGATCGCGACCGTGATCGCGATGAAACCACCTTCGCCGAGCACCAGCCGATCCGACAGTGTCGACTCACCGACATCACCCACCGAGAGCCCATCGACGTACACATATCCCACCGGTACCCGCCCGACGATCGAGGCGATCCCGTCGACCAGATCGACCACCACCCCGTCCTCGGCGAGCACCACCCGATCCTCAGGGACACCGGTCGCCACGGCCAAGGCCGCGTTCGCGCGCAGATGCCGCCACTCACCGTGCACCGGCATCGCGTTGGTCGGGCGTACCGCGTTGTACAAGTACAGCAGTTCTCCCGCGGACGCGTGCCCGGAGACATGCACTTTGGCGTTCTGCTGGGTAACCACCGTGGCACCCAACCTGGCCAAACCGTTGACCACCGCGAATACCGAGTTCTCATTGCCAGGGATGAGCGAGGAGGCCAGTACCACGAGATCGTCGGCACGGATATTGATCTGCCGATGCTCACCGCGTGCCATCCGGGACAGCGCCGACAACGGCTCACCCTGTGAACCGGTCGAGATCAGCACCAAGCGGTGCACGGGCAGGGTCGCGGCGACATCGAGATCGACAACCACCCCTTCCGGCACGGTCAGATAGCCGAGATCCTGAGCGATCTGCATATTCCGGACCATCGAACGACCGATGAAACACACTCGCCGCCCATACTTCTGGGCTACATCGACCACCTGCTGGATGCGGTGCACATGACTGGCGAACGAGGCGACGATCACCCGGCCGCTCGCCTTGCCGATCACCGTGTCCAGCACACCACCGATCTCCCGCTCCGGGGTGACGAAACCGGGAACCTCGGCATTGGTCGAGTCGACCAGGAACAGGTCGACGCCCTCGTCACCGAGCCGGGAGAACCCGGCCAGATCGGTGAGCCGCCGATCCAGCGGAAGCTGATCGAGCTTGATATCGCCGGTGTGCAGGACGACACCGGCGGGTGTGCGGATCGCGACGGCGAGCGCGTCCGGTATCGAGTGGTTGACCGCGAAGTATTCGCAACCGAACGGGCCGTGGGTAGTGTGCTGGCCTTCGGTCACCTCGACCAGTTTCGGATGCTGGCGGTGTTCCCGGCATTTGGCGGCGACGAGCGCGAGGGTGAACTTCGAGCCGACCACCGGAATATCGGGGCGCAGCCGCAACAAGAACGGCACCGCGCCGATATGGTCTTCGTGGCCGTGGGTGAGCACCACCGCGACCACATCGTCCATCCGATGCTCTATGGGCCGGAAGTCCGGCAGGATCAGGTCGACGCCGGGCTGCTGGTCTTCCGGGAACAGCACGCCGCAGTCGACGATCAGCAGCTTGCCACCGTATTCGAAAACGGTCATGTTGCGACCGATCTCACCGATACCGCCGAGAGCGAAGACCCGCAGGCCGTTCTCCGGCAGCACGGGAGGAGCGCCGAGACGGTCGTGCGCGGCACTCGAATCCGCAGGCGGTGCAGGTGTTTCGCCTCGCCGGGGACCGGATTGCGTACGTCCGCGGTTCGCTCGCCGAGACTGCGTGTCCTGCGTCCGGGAAGTCTGCCTGGCCCGCGCGGGCTTCGTCTGCGCAGCGGGCGGGGTCTGCGCAGTAACCGGACCGGACTCTGCCGCTACCGGAGCCGCGGTGGCCGCGGCCTCGGGCGGTTCGACCGGTGTCGGCTGCGCGACCGGTACGGGTACCGCGGGCGCCCCGGCGGGACGGGACGCGCTACGGCGGGGACGTCGGGTCGATGAATCATTCACGAAAGCACTCCAGCAGTCCGCAGGTCGTTGGTCAGCTCCGCCAGTTGCTCAGCGGTAGGCATCAGTTGCGGCAACCTCGGTTCGCCGACCTCGACGCCGAGCAGCCGCAACCCGCCCTTGCTCATCGCGACTCCACCCAGTCTGGCCATGGCGGCATGTAATGGCAGCAGTGTGGTGTTGATCTCGCGGGCCCGCACCACATCGCCCGCGGTATACGCCTCCAGCAGCGCACGCAGCCGTTCGGGCACGAGCTGCCCGATAACGCTGATGAATCCGACCGCGCCGACCGAAAGCCAGGGCAGGTTGAGCGCGTCGTCACCGGAATAGAAGGCCAGACCGGTATCGGCGATGAGCTCGGCGCCCATGTTCAGATCGCCCTTGGCGTCTTTCACCGCGACGATACGCGGATGTTCGGCGAGCGCGCGAATAGTGTCGCTGGCGATCGGGACTATCGACCGGCCCGGGATGTCATAGAGAGTGACCGGCAGATCCGTGGCATCGGCGACCGCGGTGAAATGCGCGATCAGGCCCTCTTGCGTAGGCCGGGAGTAATACGGCGTCACGACGAGTAATCCGTGCGCGCCCGCGCGCTGCGCATTGCGCGCGAGTTCGACCGAGTGCGCGGTGTCGTAGGTGCCCGCACCCGCGATCACCGTGACCCGGTTGCCCACGGCGTCGACGACGGCGCGCAGCAGATCGGCCTTTTCCGATTCGGTCGTGGTCGGCGATTCTCCGGTGGTTCCGGAGATCGCGAGCAGATCTACCCCGTGGTCGGCCAGGCGAGCCGCGAGCGCGACACCGGCATCGACGTCGAGCTTGCCCTCGGCACTGAAGGGGGTCACCATCGCGACACCTACTGTGCCGGACGCGTGCAGCTCCGTTGCCGTCGATTCACCGTTCGTCATGGTCAGAAAGGCTACCTGGTCTGTGATCCGCCCTCGACACCCTTGTCTGCGATCGGATCACAACTGGCGCGCTTTCCCCTTACGACCGCGTTAAGACTGCATCATGACATCTTTATCACTCTAGTATGACATCAAATATGGCGTCATAATAATGTCATGGATTTGACCACCTATACCGCCCAGCTGCGCGAAAATCTCATCGCCGCCGCGGCTCTCGGCGATGAGAAAACCCAGGCCACCGCCGCGGCACTGGCCTCGGCGACAGAGGGACCGGCCCGGTTGGTCGTACTCGCCGCACTGTCCGATCTGGCCGCGGAGATCAGCTCGGCACTCGGTGATCGCACTGTCCATGTGTCGGTCGACGGCACCGCTGCCACCATCGATGTGCGTAAGCGCGCGGCGACCGACGAACCGCCGACGATCGAGGAGATGACCGGAGATATCAGCCGAGTCACGCTCCGGCTGGTCGAGCAGATGAAGTCTCGTGCGGAAGAGGCTGCCGCGCAAAGCGGTCAATCGCTGAACTCCTGGCTGTCGGGCGCCGTGTACGGTGCGCTGCGGGACCAGATGCGCGGGCCGGGACCGAAACGCGACGACTGAGGCCACCGCACTACAGCAATGCGGCGAGGTTGCCGCGCTCGCCTATCACCACATCATCGAGTTCGAGCCAATCGGCCAGTTCGCGTAGCGCGCCGGTGAGCGCGGCCGCGGTGGCCGGGGTGTCGTAGCCCGGTTCGGCGAATGCCGCGGGCACCGACAACCGGCCGGTCGCACGGTCCGCGCGCAGGTCGACACGTCCGACGAGTTCACCGTCGAGCAAGAACGGGAAGACGTAGTAGCCGTGCACCCGTTTGTGCTCGGGGGTGTAGATCTCCAGGCGGTAGCGGAAACCGAAGATCCGTTCGGTGCGTGCCCGGAAGAAGATCAGCGGATCGAACGGGCAGAGCAGCGCGGCGCCTTCGATACGACGTGGTGTCGTCACACCTGCCCGCAGATAGGCCGGTCGCTCCCAGCCCGCTACCGCTACCGGAACGAGCTCCCCCGCGTCCACCAGATCGGCGATGGCGGGCTCGGTCTGGGTACGCCGCAGACGGTAGTAATCGCGCAGATCGGCCTCCGTGGCGATACCGTGCGCCGTAGCCGCCCTGAGCACCAGCTCACGTACCGCCTCCTGCTCGGGAACGACACGCTCCAGCACCTGCGGCGGAATCACCCGCTCCACCAAGTCGTAATGCCTGGCGAAACCGACACGAGTAGGCACGGACAACTCCCCGGCGGCGAAGAGCTGCTCGCAGATCAGCTTGGTATCGCTGAGATTCCACCAGGAACCTCCCGACCGCGGCTTGTCCAGCTCGAGGTGGCGCTCCACGGTACCGGCGGTAGCCGCGCCCACCTCGGTGATCACATCGAGGATGTCCTTACCCAGAGTCGGATTACGCTGTATCACCGCACGCATACCGGACCAGCGGCCGTGCTCGTATTCCCGCATACGCCAGCGCAGCAGCGGCCAGTCCTCGACGGGAATGAGTGCGGCCTCATGCGCCCAGTACTCCACCAGCGCGCGCGGACGGCGCGCGCCATCGCGCCACGCGACCTGGTCGAGCACAGCGCGATCGTAGGGCCCGATACGGCTGAATACCGGCATGTAGTGCGCGCGCACCACCGCCGACACCGAATCCAGTTGCAACAGTTGCGTTCTGTCCAGCACTCCGAGCACCGATCGCCGTGTCGCTCGCGTCGGCTTGCGCGCTCCGAAACCCTGTGCCGCCAAAGCTGTTCGACGCGCCGCCGCCGCACCCATCTTCCGCATGCCCGAACCATGCCACAGCGCACCGACAGCAGGCACCGGCTCACTCCGCCATCAATTGCGCGGCCACTGTGGCCCCCAGCTCCCAGCACGCTTCGAGGTCGCTCTTGGCAGGCTTGCCCGACACCACCACATAATCAGCGGCCCGCACCCACCCCAGCCCGGTCGTGATGGCGGTGACACCTCGCTCCGCCCCTTCGGTGCCCTCGTTTCCGTGCAGGTAGAGGCCGAACGGCCGCTTACGCGTCGAATCGAGACAGGGGTAGTAGAACGTATCGAATGCGTGCTTGAGCGCGCCGCTCATATATCCCAGATTCGCCGGGCTCCCCAGCAAGTATCCGTCGGCGGCCAGCACATCGGACGCGGTAACGGCCAGCGCGGCACGGCGCACGAGCTCCACGCCTTCGATCTCGGGGTCGGTGGCCCCGGAGACAGCGGCTTCGAACATCGCCTGCGTATGCGGGGACGGAGTGTGATGGATAAGCAGCAATCGAGCCACGGTGCGATGGTATCGGCCGCCTCTCGGCCGCGCGGCGGTCAGGTGTTGTCGCGCTCGTGCCGCTCCAGCTCGACCGCCCGCCGCATGGTCTCCCTGGCTCTGGCCCGATCCCCCGCGTAGTCGTAGGCGCGGGCGAGGCGATAGGACACGCGCCAATTGTCCGGATCGGCCTTCCACTCGGCCTCGACGGCGGCGAACAGTTCATCGGCTGCCGCGCGTTCGATGCGACCGGACCGCCGACGCGGCAACTGGGTGACGTCGAGTTCGAGGCCCTCCTCGTGGATGCGCCGCGCCAGATGCTGATGTGCCAGTGCCGCACGGATAGTGGCCACAACCATCCAGACCCCGAGGAAAGGCAGGATCAGCACACCGATACCGACGCCGATTCCAGCCACCTCACCGGAACCCATCAGGATGAACGCGTACCGGCCGAGCAGCACGAAGTAGCCGCAGAGCGCCACGATCAACGCCACGATCAGCGCCACGATCTTGACGACTTGCGCGCCGTTGTTCTGATCAGCCGGTTCGGACTCGCTCACCGGTCCCGTCTCACTCACCGGTCGGCTCACTCATAAGTCCAGGAAAGGATCGAGACCGACAGTGAGGCCGGGACGGTTCGCTATCTCGCGCACACCGAGCAGCACGCCGGGAGCGAAAGAGGAGCGGTCGATCGAATCGTGCCGGATGGTGAGGGTCTCCCCCTGAGTGCCGAACAGCACCTCTTGGTGCGCGACCAGCCCGGCCAGCCGCACCGAATGCACCCGCACCCCGTCCACATCGGCGCCACGGGCGCCCGCCAGCTCGGTGCTCGTCGCATCGGGACTATCGCGCAGCCCCGCGGTATCCCTGGCCGCGGCGATCAGGCCAGCGGTGCGGTAGGCGGTGCCGGACGGCGCATCCGCCTTGTTCGGGTGGTGCAGTTCGATGACCTCGACCGATTCGAAGAACCTGGCGGCCTGCTCAGCGAAACGCATCGACAGCACCGCGCCGATGGCGAAGTTGGGGGCGATCAGTACGCCGACTTCCGGACGTCCGCTCAGCCACTCCCGCACCTGCGCCACACGGTCCGCGTCGAACCCGGTAGTGCCGACCACCGCGTGAATGCCGTGTTCCACCAGGAAGCGCAGATTGCCCATCACCACATCCGGGTGGGTGAAATCAACCACCACCTGCGTGTTCGCCGCAGTGAACAGATCGAGCGAATCGTCCTTGTCGACCTGCGCGACCAGCTCCAGATCGTCCGCGGCGGTCACTGCCGCACAGATCGCCGCTCCGACTTTGCCACGCGCTCCGAGCACTCCGACCCGAATGGCCACCGCACCTCCTCGTTCCGTTCCAGTCGCAGTCAGCCTAGTAGGCCCCGCCGGACGCGATCCGGCCACCGCCCGCACCCGGCCGAGCACAGACGAGACAGCCGCAACCCATACCGGGCCAAGCGCAGGCCGGACAGCCCTCGATCAGTGCGGATGCTCGGTGCGTGCGATGCCCCTGCTGCCGAAGATATGTTCGAGAATTCGGAGCCTGCGACGAGCAGGCCGACCGACACCGACAGGTACTGGCTGCTCAACCTGGTGAGTGGAGTGAAATGGTGGCACCAGAGCACTGCTCAGCCACCATTCGACTACCGTCGGTGATTCCGGACGACCGCCTCAGTCGAAGACGATCATCTGTCGCATGGCGTTCCCCGCGGCGAGTTCGTCCATGGCACGGTTGATCTCACCGAGACCGATATGCGCCGAGATGAGCCGCTCCACCGGCAGCCGGCCCGACCGCCACATCCGGACGTACTCGGGAATATCGCGGGAAGGCACGGCGGAACCGAGATAACTGCCGACGATCGAACGCCCCTGCGCGACCAAAGCCAATGGCGAGATGCTCGCCACCGCATCGGGCGCGGGCAATCCGACGGTGACCGTGGTGCCGCCGGGTGCGGTCGCGGCGATGGCGGTCTCGAAGGCACGGATATTGCCCGCGGCCTCGACCACCACCTCGGCCTGCACACCGAGCTCGGCGACCTCGGCAGGTGTGTACACCGCGTCGGCACCCAGTTCCTTTGCGAGTTTCAGTTTGTCCGGCACGGTATCGACGGCGATGACCTCATGGCCCGCCACGGCGAGCGAGACAGCGACCAGGACCGCCGCCATACCGACCCCACCGAGGCCGACGACCATGATCCGGTCCCCGGCAGCGGGTTTCGCCGAATTCAGCAGGGCACCGCCACCGGTCAGCACCGCGCAGCCGAGCACGGCCGCGACCTCGGGGGGCACATCGTCATCGATCGGGACCACCGATCTGCGATCCACCACCGCGTGTGTGGCGAACGCGGATACGCCCAGATGGTGGTGCACCTCGGCGCCGTCACGGAGCAATCGCCGTCCCCCGCCGAGCAGTTCGCCCGCATTGTTGGCGACGCTGCCAGGCACACAGGGCGTGCGACCGCCCGTCGCGCAACCCGAGCATTCGCCACAGCGAGGCAGAAACGTCATCACGACGCGCTGCCCGACCGCGATATCGCCCGCGTCGGGGCCGGCCATCTCGACCCGCCCCGCGGCTTCGTGTCCGAGCAGCATCGGCACCGGCCGCACCCGGTTGCCATCGACGACGGACAGGTCGGAATGGCACAGTCCCGCCGCTTCGATCCGAACCAGCAACTCCCCGGGGCCGGGGTCGCGCAGATCCAAGTCACACACCGTAATCGGCATCGATTCGGCGTAGGGCGCCTGTGCCGCGATCCGCTCCAGGACCGCGCCACGGATTTTCATTCCGCCGACGTTACCGTGTGGGTACATACCACGCCCAGGGCCGTGTGTATTCGCCCTCGGCTTCGCCACATACAACACTGCGGGTGAACCGATGAACTCGGACAGGCGGCGGCTTTCCCCGGAGTCGAGCACCACTCCGTGCCGCAGTGGCGACGCGGTCGGCATCCATACCTCGAAGAACGGTCAGGTGTAGAGCTTCGCGAGGAACGCGGCCATATTCTCGCGCGCCCGCTCTGCCTTCTCCTCGGGTGTGAGATCCTCTCGGGATCGGGTTCCACGCGCGGGCCGCTTCTTGTTACGCGCGTAGAGCGAGCAGGCGAGGTCGGTGCACATATAGCTACCGACCGAGTTACCCCGGCGCCCGGATTCCCCGGCCTTGTGCGCGGTCATCAACGAGACGCCGCCGATATGCGTGGTCAGGCAGATCGAGCACAGCTGTGTCCGCCCCGTACCGCCGGTGGCATAGCGCAGTACGACACCGATCAAGCGCTCCTCTTGCGGGACGACCAGGTAACTGCGCCCCGGCAGGGACGGATCACTCCAGCCGAGGAAGTCCAGATCGTCCCACGGCCGTTCGTTCAGGTTCTTCGGCACGGACAGCCGCTTGGCCTCCCCTTTCGAGCAGTTGACGAACGACGACCGAATATCGCGTTCGGTAACGGGCTCCATGACCGATCTCCTTCGGTTGATCAATGCACAAACCGAAGTGACGTTACGTACGGCGCCGCGGCCGGACAACGGATTTTCCGCCGATAGCGTCGAAAGTCAGTTCGGCAGACAGACCGCCCGCCAGCACGCGGTGGCGATCTCGTCGAGCTGCTCCTCGGTCAGTTCGATCCCGGCGGTCGCGAGCCGCACGGCCGGAGCGAAGCCGAGTTCGTAGTGCACCTCCAGCGGAAGCGGTAGCAGCCGGGAAGCGACATCGGGTAGCACCATCTGGTCCACCAGTGGGTCACCGTCAGCGATCGCCGCGTGGTGCGCGGCCTCCCGATACGGCGAGTTGTCCACCTGCAACAGGAAGCGGGCGTGATCGGGATGTGCTTCGAAATAGCGGTAGATACTCACCCAGGCGCTGCGAAAACGCTCGGCCGCCTGCGCGGCGGTATCGAGCCCCGCGGTGACGGCGGCCGCGAGCCATGCCTTCGTTTCCCGGTACGTGGCCAGCACCAGTTCGTCCTTGGACGCGTAATGGGTATAGGCGGTACCGGTCGCCACACCAGCCTGCTTCGCGACCGCGTTCATCGATGTGCCGTGGAAACCATTGCGCGCCACCAATGCGCGCAACGCTCGACGGACCGCCGCAGCGCGGTCCACCGGCTTTGTCGTCACTTGTGTGCCGGGGTGGACACTGTGATCGATACCCCGGTCTCACGCTCGGAGACCTCCCACAGTTTGGCGATCGCAGTACCCATGCCGATCCGGCGCAAGATCGGTTTGCGCACCGGCGGTCCGTTGTTGACCAATAGCGGCCCGTAGAACTCGCCTCCCTTCGCGGTCGGGTCCGTCGCCGCGCGCAGCTGGGACAGCACACCGTTGGCCGGAGACATCCCGGTACGCCGGGCAGCCAAGAGCGAGAGCCGTTGACTCAGTCCGCCACCGGACTCTTGCACGCTGACCGCTTGCAGATCGGTGTTCGACAGTCCCGGATGCGCGATCAGGCTGACGGTGTCCACACCAGCCTTGTCGAACTCACGCTGCAGTCCGAGGCCGAAATGGAAGTTGGCGAGTTTGGCCTGGCTGTAGGCGCGCCACGGCGTATAGCGGCCCTCCAGGTGCGGATTGGCCGGGTCGACGGCGCGGCCCGCGTGATGCGCTGTGCTTGTCACCGTGACGACCCGCGCGCCCTCGGTCCGCAGCAATGCGGGCATCAGCAGTGCGGTCAGTGTCCAATGCCCCAGATGGTCCACACCGAACTGCATCTCGAACCCGTCGACGGTCTTCGTCTCGCTGATCGCCATCACACCGGCGTTGTTGATCAACATATCGATGCGCTGGTGTGCGCCGAGGATCCGCTCGGCCGCAGCATGGACCGAGGCCTGCGATGCGAGGTCCGATGCCACCAGTTCGAGCGAAGCGTCCGGCGCGGTCCGGCGGATCTCGTCGACCGCGGCCGATGCCTTCTGCTGGTTGCGTACCGCCATCACGATATGCGCGCCCTTCGCGGCCAGCTGCCGCGCGGTTTCGAGCCCAAGCCCGCCGTTGGCACCGGTCACCACAGCGGTCCGACCGCGTTGATCAGGGATTTTTGTCGCATTCCAGAACATGAGAGCCTCCTGATTGAATATTCATTCAGTAACTGAATGCTAGCAGGGCCGAGGCCGGTGATGGAATGCTCGCCCACATCGGAAACAGGGAGTTCGGCGGTGATTATGATTCCGCCGAGAACGAGCAGCAGTGGCGTTGCCGAATGCCGTGACAAACAACTGATCGACTGTACGGGCCACCGCGCTATCGCCGTCATCGATGCAGTCGGCAGTCGGACCCCGGCGAACCGATCCGCGTCATGTACGTAGGCAGAGCAGAACCCCTCGACATATGCGCAACCAGAATGTTCCGTTGAGCGGAGTTCCACAACAGAGAAGGACATTGCGCGAACACATCAGCGATGAATGTCTTACAGCGAGCTTCGCGGCCGACCACGATCGGTACACCCGCTCCGCCCTGTCGATCCGACCGATGACGGAGCACCTGATTGTGGAGCGGATGACGGGATTCGAACCCGCGACCCTCACCTTGGCAAGGTGATGCGCTACCAGCTGCGCTACATCCGCATTCGCATCACGGTGCTGTCCGTGACGCGTCACAGAACATTAGCGGACAGCAAGGAGAAAAAGCCAATCGCCGCTCAGCGGGGCCGGTGCGCCGTCACCCGGCTACTGCGCAGGCCGAGTCCGGCGGCAGTCAGGCAGGCCAGGGCGACGACACCGACGAACCATGGGAACACAGCGGCCAAGCCCCAGGAGGTCGCGGCCCAGCCGGCCAGGATGGTGGGCAATGCCATGGCGGAATAGGCGAGCAGGTAGTACGCCGACATCGTCTCGCCGCGTTTGTGTTGCGGCACGACCTTCGATAAGTGACGCAGCGAACCACCGAAGCCGAGACCGAAAGTCGCGCCGAGCGTAATTCCCGCGCCGAGCACCGCGATCCAATTGTGCGTAGCCAGTACGGGCACGGTCAGCAGCAGCGACAGCGCCATACCGGTGTCGCCGAGGATCGCGGCGCGGTGAGCGGGCACTCTGGTCGCGAACAACTGCACGATGGCAGCCGACAACGCGGTCGAGGCGACGACCGCGCCGCCGAAGACCAGGTTGTGGATACCGGTTTGCTGCGCGGCCAACGAGGGGTAGAGCGACAACAGCACGCCGAGCACCGACCACGCCGCCATCACGCCGAGCGCGGAGAACCAGAATTCGGCCCGGATTTCCTGCGGTACAGCTGGTTTCGCGATCCGGATGGGTCCGGCCACGCGCACGGAGTGCGGTTCGCGCAGCGCGAGCACACCGACGCCGACCATCAGACAGACGATGGTGACCACCACATAGGGGGTGCGCAGTGGATGTGGAGCATACTGCGCCAGCAGCGCCGAGCCCAGGATCGCCACCGCCATCCCCACGTTGAACGCGACACCGCTGAGCTGCCCGGACCGCGCACCGCGATGCGGGCGCAGGTCCAGCAGCGCGGCGGCGCCTGCGACCACGGTCGAACCGACCGCGAAGCCGTGTAACGCGCGTGCCAGCAGCAGCATGGGCACGCTGTCGGCGAGCAGGAATACGATCGCCCCGGCGACCATGACGGTGAAGGCACCGAGCAATACCGGCTTACGGCCGACCACATCGGAGATCGGCCCTGACACCAGCACCGCGCCCAGCGCGGCCACGGCGTAGACGGCGAACACGATGGTCGTGGTGAGCGACGAGAAGTGCCATTGTTCTTCGTAGACGCCATAGAGCGGCGCGGGGGCACCCGAGACCCCGAGCGCCACACCAGTGGCCGCCAGAATCAGGGCATAGGCCCAGCGCTGCGTGGTCTGCTCAGGGGCGGCTGCCGCGATCGTCGCTGCCATCGGAACTCCGATCAGGTAAGTTTGATAGTGATCGAACCGAAAACGACAATACATCCGGTACGACAATCATCAAACCGAGGAGTAAGCCGAATCATGGCCGAAGCCGAAGCCACCGCGCAGCAGGCGCCACCGGTGGCCGCGCTGCCCACGGTGTTGAACGCCCTACAGGACCCGGTACGCCTGGAGATGGTGCGCAGGCTCGATAACGCCGGGACAGCAGTCCGCTGTGGTGCGCTCTACGAGGCGATCAACAAATCGACCGCCACCCACCACTTCAAGATCCTGCGCGAGGCAGGCATCACCGAACGACTGATCGTCGGTGGCCAGACTTGTCAGCGGCTGCGCATCCACGACCTGGAGTCGGCACTACCCGGACTGATCCCGGCGATCGTCGCCGCTGCCAACCGCGCCGACCAGGAGTGACCGGCTCGCCGCCGACGGATTCCCGGTCGGCGGCGGGTCAGTTCGGCGCCAGCCGCCGAACGGCCGCGGGCAGCTCACGAGTGCGCCTGTACGGTCCGGCGACCGCTACGGCGAAGGGACGGGCCAGCAAGGTGCGCGCCACGTCCGATACTTCGTCGGTGGTGACGGCGTCGATGCGATCCAGGGTCTCCGAGACGCTGCGATGGTTGCCATAACTGAGCTCACTACGCCCGAGCCGGTTCATCCGCGAGGCGGAATCCTCCAAACCGAGCACCAAACCGCCGCGCAGCGAACCCTTGGCCCGAACACACTCAGCGGCGCTGATTCCGTCGGCGGCCACTTCCTCCAGCACACCACGCGCGAGCGCCGCCACCGTGCCGAGATTTTCCGGCTGACAGCCGATGTACACCGAGAACGCACCGGTATCGGCGAAGGTATCGACGCTGGAATACACCGAATAGGCCAATCCGCGCTCTTCCCGAATGCGCTGGAACAGACGCGAACTCAGTCCCCCGCCGACCACCGTGTTGAGCACGGAAAGCGGCCAGCGCCGCTGTCCCTCATGCCTGCCGAAAGCGCGCACCCCGAGGACCAGATGCGCCTGTTCGCTGTCACGGTGACTCCAGTGCAGCACCGGCGCACCCCGCGGACGGAACCGGCCCTCACGCCGCGGCGCGGGCGTCGCGGCCGGATCCAGCCGATCGGCGAAAGCGCGGTGCACCAATTCCACCGTGCGGTCGTGCTCCACATTGCCCGCGACCGCGACGACCATCTGGTCCGGGCGGTACCGCCGCATATGGAACGACCGCAACTGAGCGGCCCGCATGGCCTCGATGGAATCGACAGAGCCGATCACCGGGCGCCCGATCGGGTGATCACCGAACAACGCGGTCAGGAACGCGTCGCCGACCAGATCCTCTGGATCGTCGTCACGCATGGCGATCTCCTCGAGCACTACCTGACGCTCGACATCGACGTCCTGGGCCCGGCACAGACCGTTGAGCACCACATCGGAGACCATATCGACGGCCAGCGGCAGATCCTCGTCGAGGACATGCGCGTAGTAGCAGGTCTGCTCCTTGGCGGTGAACGCGTTGAGCTCGCCGCCGACGGCGTCCATGGCCTCGGCGATCCCCCTCGCCGACCGTGTCGGGGTCGCCTTGAACAGCAAGTGCTCCAGAAAATGCGCGGCACCGGCGACGGTCGGACCTTCGTCGCGCGAACCGACCCCGACCCAGATACCGATGGATGCCGACCGGACCCCTGGCAGGTGCTCGGTAACCACGCGCAGTCCACCGGGCAGCACGGTACGCCGCACTCCGCTGTCGCTGCCAACACTCAGTTCGAGTGACGAACCCCCCTGCCCGGTATCGAGCAGAGGGGAAATCGTCGTTTTCTTCTTCGTCACAGGGGCGAGTACTACTCGGCCCCGGCCGAACCCGCATCGGCGGTATCGGATGCCGCCGCATCGGCCGCATCGGCGGCGGGCTCTTCGGCGTTCTCGTCGACCGGCACCAGCGAGATCTTGCCGCGGTTGTCGATATCGGCGATCTCCACCCGCAGCTTGTCGCCGACGTTCACCACGTCCTCGACCTTCGCCACGCGCTTGCCGTTGCCGAGCTTGGAGATGTGCACCAAACCGTCGCGGCCGGGCAGCAACGAGACGAAGGCGCCGAAGGCGGTGGTCTTGACGACCGTGCCGAGGAAGCGCTCGCCGACCTTGGGCAGCTGCGGGTTGGCGATGGCGTTGATCGCATCGATCGCGGCCTGTGCCGAGGGACCGTCGGTCGCGCCGACGAAGACCGTGCCGTCGTCCTCGATGGAGATATTGGCGCCGGTGTCCTCGGTGATCTGATTGATCACCTTGCCCTTGGGGCCGATCACCTCGCCGATCTTGTCGACCGGGATCTTGATCGCGGTGACGCGCGGCGCGTACGGGCTCATCTCGTCCGGGGTGGCGATGGCCTCGGCCATCACGTCGAGGATGGTGGTGCGCGCATCGTGCGCTTGGCTCAACGCACCGGCCAGCACCTGCGAGGGGATACCGTCCAGCTTGGTGTCCAACTGCAGCGCGGTGACGAACTCGCGGGTGCCCGCGACCTTGAAGTCCATATCGCCGAAGGCGTCCTCGGCGCCGAGGATATCGGTCAGCGCGACGTAGCGGACCTCGTCCTCGCCCTTGTCATTGGTGACGGTGTCCGACACCAGGCCCATGGCGATACCGGCGACCGGTGCCTTCAGCGGCACACCGGCGTTCAGCAGCGACAGGGTGGAGGCACACACCGAACCCATCGATGTGGAGCCGTTCGAGCCGAGCGCCTCGGACACCTGACGGATGGCGTAGGGGAACTCCTCCTGGCTGGGCAGCACCGGGACCAGCGCCCGCTCGGCAAGTGCGCCGTGGCCGATCTCGCGGCGCTTGGGCGAACCGACCCGGCCCGTCTCACCGGTGGAGAACGGCGGGAAGTTGTAGTGGTGCATATAGCGCTTGCTGGTCTCCGGGCCGAGGGAGTCGACCTGCTGAGCCATCTTCACCATATCCAGGGTGGTGACGCCCATGATCTGCGTCTCGCCCCGCTCGAACAGCGCCGAACCGTGCGCGCGCGGCACCACAGCGACCTCGGCCGACAGCGCGCGGATATCCGCGAGACCACGGCCATCGATGCGGAAGCCATCGGACAGGATGCGCTGGCGCACCAGCTTCTTGGTGACCGAGCGGAACGCCGCGCCGAGCTCCTTCTCGCGGCCCGCGAAGTCGTCACCGAGGCGATCGAGCACGGCGAGCTTGATCTCGTCGATCTTCTCCTCGCGCTCCTGCTTGCCCGCGATGCTCAACGCCTCGCCCAGCTCGCTCTTGGCGGCACCCTCGACCGCCTCGTACACGTCCTGGCCGTACGGCGGGAAGAGCGGGAACTCCTCGGTGGGCTTGGCGGCCAGCTCGGCGAGGTCCTGCTGGGCACGGCACAGACGGGCGATGAACGGCTTGGCGGCCTCTAGGCCCTCGGCCACGATCGCCTCCGTCGGCGCCTGCGCGCCACCCTCGATCAGCTCGATGACCTTCTCGGTGGCCTCGGCCTCGACCATCATGATGGCCACATCACCGGATTCGACCACCCGGCCGGCGACGACCATATCGAATACGGCGTCCTCCAGCTGCTCGGTGGTCGGGAACGCCACCCACTGACCGGAGATCAACGCGACCCGCACCCCGCCGACCGGGCCGGAGAAGGGCAGGCCCGCGATCTGGGTGGACGCGGACGCGGCGTTGATCGCCACCACGTCGTAGAGATCCTTCGGATCCAGGCTCAATACCGTGACCACGACCTGGATCTCATTGCGCAGGCCGTCGACGAACGACGGACGCAACGGACGGTCGATCAGCCTGCAGGTCAGGATCGCGTCGGTGGTCGGGCGGCCCTCACGGCGGAAGAACGAGCCGGGGATGCGTCCCGCGGCGTACATCCGTTCCTCGACGTCCACCGTCAGCGGGAAGAAGTCGAACTGGTCTTTGGGCTGCTTACCCGCGGTGGTTGCCGACAGCAGCATGGTCTCGTCGTCCAGGTAGGCGGCGACCGAGCCGGCGGCCTGCCGGGCCAGACGCCCGGTCTCGAACCGGACGACGCGGGTACCCAAGCTGCCGTTGTCGATCAATGCGACGGATTCGAAAACACCGGGTTCGACCTCGATTGCCGAGGTCTTGCGTTCGGTTGTTTCGGTCATTCTTCTCTCTCAACCTCTCGTCTTCGCCGACTCGAGCGCCTGTCGGACAGGCGCGATCCGGCTATCGTCAGCCGCACCGGGCACGGGCACGCGGCTGCCTTCCCGGCCGACGCGTGCGCACCCGGCCGGATCCCCTTGGAAACGGCGACGCGGAGGCGGTCATCGATCGAAGCCCGACGACGCGAAATCGCTGTCGAAAGGCCACTACCGAAGACCGACGCCACGCGGTCGGGTGCATACGGCTGTGCACTGTTGTCGTGCCGCGGAGCGGATTCCTCCCCTGATGCACGAATAGCCAACGAGGAGATTGTACGTCTCCTCGTTGGCCGAGCTACCTGCTACCTCGCTTCGCCGAAATCCGGTGGGCTTCCACCGCTCGGACGACCGCTACGGTATGCGGCATACCGGGCTTCGGCGGCGGCAGGCGCACCGCCGAGCACACCCACCGAGCCCGCCCGCGCGCACGCGAGCGGTCACCCGGCAGCACCTTCGCGACGCCGCCGATGCGGCGCGGCGAATACGATCAACGCCGCAGACCGAGGCGTTCGATCAGGGAACGGTAGCGGTTGATGTCCTTGTCCTGCAGGTACTTCGACAGCCGCTTACGGCGACCGATCAATGCCATCAGACCGTGGCGGGTGTGGTGGTCGTGCTTGTGCTTCTTCAGATGCTCGGTGATGTCGGCGATCCGCTTGGACAGCAGCGCGATCTGCGCCTCCGGCGAGCCGGTGTCCTTCTCGTGCAGGCCGTATTCGGCCAGAATCGCCGACTTCTGCTCGGTGGTCAGCGCCATGGGGCATCCACTCCTGTTTCTCAGTTCCGCGCGCGAATATCCGGTTACCCGGTGTGGGCGCCACCGCGGACCGCAGCAAACCCGAGGATCCACCCTACCGGAGCAGATGCTCCCGCCGAAATCACAGCGGATATCCCTGGTCTGCCGGGTCGATCGTGCCGTGCTGCGCGGCGAGCGCGACCTATCGATAAGCACCATGGACTCGGCCACCCGATGCGCGGGGACCTATCCGCAGGTGCTGATGGCACTCACCGTTCACCGACGGCGGTCAGAATCTTGCGCGCGGTGCTCACATCACGGCCCATGGTTTCGATGAGTTCGTCCACCGAATCGAATTTGCGCTGGCCGCGTACGTGCTCCACGAAATCGACCGCGACGTGCTGACCGTAGAGATCGGCCTCGCCGTCGAGCACGTACGCCTCCACGGTGCGGGCACGCCCGGAGAAAGTCGGGTTGGTGCCGACCGAGACAGCGGCCATCGCCCGCTCACCCGGAGTAACGGTACCGATGCGGGGACCTGGGCCGAGAACGGTGAACCAGCCCGCGTACACCCCGTCGGCGGGAATCGCGGCATGCATCGGCGGAGCGATGTTCGCGGTCGGGAACCCGAGTTGCTTCCCACGGCCGTCGCCGTGCACCACCACCCCCTCGACCCGATGCGGACGGCCGAGCGCCTCGGCCGCGGCCGCCATATCACCCGCGTCGACACAGGAACGGATGTACGTAGAGGAGAAGGTCACCGCGTGTTCCCCGAGCAAGGTCACGCCGTCGACCTCGAAGCCGAACCGCTTACCGAGTTCACGCATGGTCTCGACCGTGCCCGCCGCCTTCTTACCGAAGGTGAAATTGTCCCCCACCACCACCTCGACCACATGCAACCGTTCGACCAGCAGATCGTGGACGTAACGCGCGGCGGTCAGTTTCATGAACTCATGCGTGAACGGGATGACGCAGAACACGTCGACACCCAGTTCCTCGGCCAGTTCGGCCCGACGGGTCAGCGTGGTCAGCTGCGCCGGATGCGAGCCGGGGCGGACCACCTCCATCGGGTGTGGGTCGAAGGTCATCAGCACCGCGGGTACACCGCGGGCGGCCGCGGCCTTCACCGCCCTACTGATCAACTGCGCGTGGCCGCGGTGCACGCCGTCGAACACACCGATCGTGAGGACGCAGCGCCCCCAATCCGCGGGCACTTCGTCGAGACTTCGCCATCTCTGCACAGTGCGCAGCCTACGCACCCCGGGTAGCGAGCAGTAGTCGGGCATGCTGATGTCACACAACGTTTCCGATCCCCGGCGAACCGACCGGAATGCCCGAATGGGGATATCAGCGCCTGAATGTGTATATCAGCGTCATAATGCCTAAGCTCGAGTATGTGCCCGGTAAACGTGATATAGCCACGCGACGTGAGCTGGCCGGCACCCTTGTGCCAGGCGAAGCCCGAGGAAGCACCGCGACGATCGCTCCTGTGCTCTCGTCGGTCGCCCAGGACTATCTGAAGGTCATCTGGACCGCGCAGGAGTGGTCCGAGGACAGAGTGTCCACCAAGTTGCTCGCGGAACGAATCGGCGTCTCCGCCTCGACCGTCTCCGAAGCAGTGCGCAAACTGGCCGACCAAGGGCTGGTCGAGCATGCCCGCTACGGTGCGATCACACTGACTCCAGAGGGGCGCCGCGCCGCCATCGCCATGGTGCGCAGACACCGGCTGATCGAAACCTTCCTGGTGAACGTACTCGGTTACGGCTGGGACGAGGTGCACGACGAAGCCGAGATACTGGAGCACGCGGTCTCCGAATTGCTGATGGCACGCATCGACGCCAAACTCGGTTATCCCGATCGGGATCCACACGGCGACCCGATCCCCTCGGTGGACGGTGCGGTGCCGACCCCGCCCGCCAGGCAACTGAGCGACTTCACCGCGGGCGAATCCGGCCGCGTCGCCCGCATCTCCGATTCGGATCCGGAGATGCTGCGCTATTTCGACTCCGTCGGCATCGCCCTCGACACCACCATCACGGTCGTCGAACGCCGCGATTTCGCAGGCACCATCGCTATCCGCATCGGCACCACCGAGACGGCCACGGACCTGGGCAATCCCGCTGCCGAAGCCATCTGGCTCACATCCTGAGCCAGCGGCGGGCCTGCGCCGGAATCACCGCTCCGGTGCGAACCGACCTGCTGCGGCGCGGGTACGAGCCGATCACAGAGCGATCGGCTCGTACCCGCGGTGGATCAGCCGAGGTCGGCAGTCGCGGTGCGGTGGGCGAGTTCGGCGGCACGAGCCGCGATAGCACTGCCGAGTTCGGCGGTGGTCGCCGTGCCGCCGAGATCCGGAGTACGGACCTCGCCCGCGGCGAGCACATCACAGACCGCCCGGTCGACCGCGGTGGCCGCCGCTGACTCACCGAGCTGCTCGAGCAGCATCGCTCCCGCGAGAATCTCGGCGACCGGATTCGCTATCCCCTGACCCGCGATATCGGGGGCGCTGCCGTGCACGGACTCGAACATCGACGGACCGGTGCGCTCCGGGTTGATATTGCCCGACGGCGCCAGGCCGAGTCCGCCGGTGATCGCGGCGGCGAGATCGGAGAGGATATCGCCGAACAGATTCGAGCCGACGATCACATCGAGCCGGTCCGGATGCAGCACCAGCTCGGCGGCCAGTGCGTCGACATGCATCTGCCGGGTCCGCACCTGCGGGTATTCGGCCGCGATACGTTCGAAGACGCTGTCCCAGTACGGCATCGAATGGATGATCCCGTTCGATTTGGTCGCCGAGCACAGCTGCCCCGACCGTTCGGCGGCCCGTTCGAAGGCGTAGCGGATGATCCGCTCACATCCGGTCCGGGTGAATACCGATTCCTGGAGCACGAATTCGTCGCGGCGCCCCTCGTTGTGCATACCGCCGATCTGCGAGTACTCGCCCTCGGAGTTCTCCCGCACGATGAGAATGTCCAGATCGTCCGCGGTCCGGCCGCGCAGCGCCGACTCGGTTCCCGGCAGCAGGCGCACCGGACGCAGGTTGACGTACTGACCGAAAGCACGGCGCAACGGGATCAGCAGACCCCACAGCGAAATATGGTCGGGCACCCCGGGAAAACCGACCGCCCCGAGCAAGATCGCGTCGAAGCCCGCGAGCTGCTCGACACCGTCGGGCGGCATCATCGCCCCGGTGCGCGTGTAATTCTCACAGGACCAGTCGAATTCGGTCCATACCAGGTCGGGGAGCACGGCATCGAGTACACGCACCGCCTCCGCGGTGACATCGACCCCGATCCCGTCCCCCGGAATCGTGGCGAGGCGATATCCACTCACCGGCACTCCTTCACAGTCGCACTCCGATGTATTTGATCTCCAGGAATTCATCGATCCCGGTCGATCCGCCCTCGCGGCCGAGCCCGGATTCCTTGACGCCACCGAACGGTGCGGCCGGATTGGACACTACCCCTTGGTTGAGTCCGACCATCCCGGTCTCCATCGCCTCACATACCCGCAGGCCACGCCGGAGATTCTCGGTGAAAACGTAGCTCACCAGGCCGTACGGGGTGCCGTTGGCTCGCCGGATCGCCTCGTCCTCGGTATCGAAAACACCGATCGCCGCGACCGGCCCGAAGATCTCGGTGTGGTACAACTCGGCGTCATCGGGCACATCCACCAACACGGTCGCGGAATAGAAAGTGCCGGGACCGGTCGGCGCGGTGCCACCGGTGAGCACGGTGGCACCGCGGGTACGCGCGTCGTCGACCAAGTGCTGCACCTTCGCGACGGCATCCGCGTCGATCAGCGGACCGACCACCACATCCGGCTCGGTGCCCCGCCCCATCGGCAGGGCCGCCATTCGGGCGGCGAGCCGCTGCGCGAACTCTTCGGCGATACCACGCTGGACGAGGAAACGGTTGGCGGCGGTGCATGCCTGGCCGATATTGCGCATCTTCGCCTCGAGCGCGCCTTCCACCGCTTCATCGAGATCGGCGTCGTCGAATACCAGCAGCGGAGCATTACCGCCGAGTTCCATCGACGTACGCATCACCGTCTGCGCGCACTGCTCGAGCAGCACCTTACCGACCGCGGTCGAGCCGGTGAACGACAGTTTGCGTGAGCGCTCGTCACGGATCAGCGGTGTCATCAACGCCGCGGGGTCGGTGGTCGTGACCACGTTGACCGCCCCGGCAGGCAGCCCGGCCGTCGCCATCAGCTCGACCAGCGCCAACATGCTCAGCGGGGTCTGCTCAGCGGGTTTCACCACGCAGGTGCAGCCTGCGGCGAGCGCGGGCGCGATCTTGCGCGCACCCATCGCCATGGGGAAGTTCCACGGCGTGATGAGCAAACTCGGGCCGACCGGCTGTTTGGTCACCAGAAAACGGGCACCACCGGTCGGCGCGGACATATATCCGCCGTCGATGCGCACGGCCTCCTCGGCGAACCAGCGGAAGAACTCCGCGGCGTAGGCGATCTCACGGCGTGCCTCCTCGAGCGGTTTGCCCATCTCCAGGGTCATGATCAGGCCGAGCCGCTCGGTCTCTGCCAGCAGCGCGCGATGCACCCGCATGAGCAGATCCCCGCGCTCCCGCGGCGAGGTGCCTGCCATGGCCGGTTGCGCCGCATCCGCCGCGTCCAGGGCGGCGAGTCCGTCCGCGGGATCCGCGTCGGCCACCGAACACAGCGGCACCCCGGTCGCCGGATCGACAACCGGGAACGTTCGCGCGGTCTCCCGCCACTCACCATTGATGAACAGTCCGCGCGGCACCGTATCGATCGCGGTCCGTTCGGCTGCGCTCAGGGTGCTATCGGCGAGCATCGTCGGTGGCTCCTCTCCGCCCAGCGCAGCAATCGGCCATTGCTGCGATCTGTGCGGTCATGTTATGCATATTGTCAACAATCCGACAATAGACAATCGTGTACGACAAGCGTGTCAGCCACTCACGTCAGCCCCACTCACGTCAGACATTCACGTCGGCATCTCATCCCTCTTCGCCAGGAAGGCGTACCACTATGACCGAGTTATCGCCCGTCCTGAAACAGGCCACGCCGGTGACCGTCGATCACGGCGCCGGGTGCTACCTCTACGGCACCGACGGTCGCCGCTATCTGGATTTCACCGCGGGGATCGGCGTGACCAGCACCGGGCACTGCCACCCTCGGGTGGTCGCGGCGGCACAGGCGCAGGTCGCCTCGCTGGTCCACGGCCAGTACACCACTGTGATGCACCGGCCGCTGCTGGAACTGACCGAACGGCTCGGCACGGTGCTTCCGGAAGGGCTGGACACGCTGTTCTTCGCCAACTCCGGCAGCGAGGCGATCGAAGCAGCGCTGCGACTGGTGCGCCAGGCCACCGGACGGCCGAACGTCATCGTCTTCCACGGCGGTTTCCACGGTCGCACCGTCGCGGCAGCGACCATGACAACCTCGGGCACCAGGTTCTCGGCCGGCTTCAGCCCGCTCATGTCCGGCGTGCATGTCGCGCCCTTCCCCACCGCATTCCGCTACGGCTGGAGCGAACAGGAGGCCACCGCCTTCGCACTCCGCGAACTCGACTATCTCTTCGCCACACTCACCTCCCCCGCCGAGACCGCGGCGTTCATCGTGGAGCCGGTGCTCGGCGAGGGCGGCTACATTCCGGGAAACACCGAGTTCTTCCAAGGGCTGCGCGAGCGCGCGGATCGGCACGGCATCCTGCTGGTCTTCGACGAGATCCAGACCGGCTTCGGCCGTACCGGAAAATTCTTCGGACATCAGCACTTCGATGTGCGGCCCGATGTGATCACCATCGCGAAGGGGCTGGCCAGCGGGTTCCCGCTCTCGGGGATAGCGGCGCCGCGCGAACTCATGGCCAGGGCGTGGCCCGGCTCCCAGGGCGGCACCTACGGCGGGAACGCGGTGTCGTGCGCGGCGGCGGTCGCCACGCTGGAGGTCATCGAATCCGAAGGGCTGGTCGACAATGCCGCGGCCAGGGGCAGGCAGCTGCTGAGCGGTCTGCGCGATAGTGCGAACAAAGCGATCGGCGATGTCCGCGGCCTCGGACTGCTCGCGGGCGCCGAGTTCACCACCGCCACCGGCGAACCGGATCCGGCCACCGCGACGGCCGCCCAGCGCGCCGCGGTCGACAAGGGCCTGTTGCTGCTGACCTGCGGCGCGCATATGAATGTGGTACGGATGGTTCCGCCGCTGATCGTGACCGAGACCCAGATCGAGGACGCACTCGCGATCTGGTCGGAGGTCCTTGCCGAGTTATAACGCCCGATGACCCCGCCGGTGTCCCGGCCCGCCCCGCTCGCCCGGCGAGCACCGACCAGGAAGCCAGACCGTATGGCCCGCTATATCACCATCACCCTCACCAAAGCCGGGGTGACCTGCCGCGCCCGCCTGCTCGACGCGGAGGCACCTGGCACCTGTGCCGCGGTGTGGGACGCCCTGCCGCAGGCCGGCGACGCATTCCACGCCAAGTACGCCCGCAACGAGGTGTACACCCTGCTCCCGCGGATCAGCGCGGCACCGCATCGGGAGAATCCGACGGTCACGCCGATCCCCGGCGATGTGTGCCTCTTCGATTTCGAGCCGTGGGAGATCGGCAATCCGGCCTACGGCTACGAGCCCGGCTCTGCGGCCGAGCACGAACAGGGCGCTACCGACCTCGCACTCTTCTACGGTCGCAACAATCTGCTGATCAACGGCGATCTCGGCTGGGTGCCAGGCAATGTCTTCGCCACCATCGAGGATGGCCTCGCCGAGATGGCCGCGGCCTGCAACACCTTGTGGTTGCAGGGGGTCCAGGGCGAAACACTGGCCTTCGCCCGCGCCTGAATCCGACACACCGGTGGCCCCGCGCATACCGCGCGGGGCCACCGGTTGTTCAGGACGCCAGCACGAACTCGGCGTAGCGCGCCACCGCCAGCAGTAGATCGTCGGAATGGCGTGGACCGATGAGCTGCATACCCACCGGAAGACCGGCGCGGGTGGTGCCGACCGGGATGCTGATCGCGGGCTGCTGGGTGAGGTTGAACGGATAGGTGAACGGCGTCCACTCCGGCCAGCTGCGCATACCGCTGCCAGGAGGGACATCATGGCCCGCCTCGAATGCGGGAATCGGTACCGTCGGGGTGATCAGGACGTCGTAATCGGTGTGGAAAGCGCCCATCGTGATACCGATACGCGCCGCCTCGTTACGCGCGGCCAGATAATCGACAGCGCTGATGGTTTCCCCGCGTTCCCACAGCAGGCGCAGCGCGGGTTCGACCCGCTCGCGGGTGCCCGTGGGGAAACCGGACAGCATCGTGGCCGCCCCCGCCGCCCAGAGCAGCTCGAACGCCTCCCGGGGATCGTCGAAACCTGGGTCGGTGGCGCTGACGCGCAGCTCGGCCGCGGCGAGCCGCTGTACTGCCGCGTCAACCATCGCGGCGACCTCGGGATCGACCTCGGCGTAGCCGAGCGTCGGTGAATACGCCACCCGCAGCCCACGCACATCGCGGTGCATCTCGGCACGGAATGTGGTGAGCATGGGAGCCAGTGCGGTCGGATCGCGCGGATCGGGCAGCGACAGGATATCCATCAGCAGCGCCGCCTCCTCGACGGTGCGCGTCATCGGACCGATATGCGCCAGCGGACCGAACGGACTGGCCGGATACAGCGGAATCCTGCCGTAGGTCGGCTTGAAACCGACGATCCCGCAGAAAGCCGCCGGGATACGCACGCTGCCACCGCCATCGGTGCCCACCGAGACCGGGCCGAGGCCCGCCGCGACAGCCGCGGCGCTGCCACCGGAGGACCCACCCGCGGTGGTGGCCGGATCAGCCGGGTTGCGGGTGATCCCGGTCAGCGGACTATCGGTGACGGCCTTCCAGGCGATCTCCGGAGTGGTGGTCTTGCCGAGGAAGACCATGCCGTCCTCACGCAGCCGCGCCACCGCAGGACTGTCCACCGACCACGGACCGGCCGGGTCGATCGAGGCGGAGCCGCGCCGGGTGGGCCAGCCCTCGGTCAGGAAGATGTCCTTGATCGAGATCGGCACACCGTCGAGCAGGCCCCTGGCATGTCCGGACTGCCAGCGCGCCTCGGATTCCTTCGCCTGCACCATCGCCCGGTCGGGATCGACCAGACAGAAAGCGTTGAGCGCGCCGTCACGTTCGGCGATCGCCCGTAGGATCGCCTCGGTCGCCTCGACCGGCGACAGCACACCCGCGGCATAGGCGGAGACCAGCTCGACCGCCGTCATCACGGTCGGATCGGTGGGATGGTTCATATCGGGGTAGCTCATGAATGGGCTCCTTCAACTGGGCACATAGCCCAGTCTTTTATCGACCACGTTGTCCAGCGGATGTCCGGCGATCCACTTGTCGAAGTTCTCGGTGAACGCTGTGACGATCTCGCTACGCCATCCGATGAAGTCGGCGGAATTGTGCGGAGTGATCCGAGCATTCGGTAGATCCCATAGTGGGTGGCCTGGCGGAAGCGGCTCCGGGTCCACCACATCGAGTGCCGCTCCGGCGATCGTTCCGGCGCGCAAGGCGTCGACGAGATCGTCGGTCACAACGAGTTCCCCTCGCCCGACATTGATAAACCTGGCCGAAGGCGGCATCATGGCGAAAGCCTTGGCATCGAACATATTTCTGGTCTGTTCGGTCAACGGAGCGATGGCGACGACATAATCGGCCTCGGCCAGTTCGGAGTACAGATCGGTGGTGACGGTACCGAAATCCGGATCTGCGTCACGGGCGCGCCTGCCCACCGCCCGCACCGACATCCCCACCGCGCGCAGCAGATGGGCGATGCGGCGGCCGATCGAGCCGGTGCCGACGATCACCGCCGTCGCCCCCGCGATCCGTTCGGACTCGCGATGATGCCATTCGTGCCGCTGCTGCAACATCAGCGAGCCGTACGAATCCTTGGCGAAACCGAGAATCTGTCCGAGTACGTATTCGGCCATCGCCGAATCGAAGATACCTCGGGTATTGGTCACCACCACGTCACTTCCCTGCAACTCGGGAAACATCGCCGGGTCGACACCAGTAGAGCCCATGTGCAGCCAGCGCAGCCGATCGGCCGCATGCCACGCACCAGGCAAAGCGGTGGTGCCGAAGTCGTAGACGAACAACACCTCCGCCCCACGCAGGGCGCTCACAAGCCCGTCCGCCTCGGTGTAGCGAACGGTCGCACTATCTGCCACACGGGCCATGTCCTCACCGTCGGGCACACTGTCACTATGCAGGACGGTGACAATCGGGCCCTGATTCACATTGACACAGTAAGATCACATCGTATGATTGTCAACAATCCGATCGGGTTCGGAGGTCGTCCCGGCTGGGCACGAGAGGGGCCGCAGTGGATCTGAGCTTTCCTGACCTCGACGGGCCCGTCGCGCAACGAGACATCGGCATCATCGCCCCGTTCGACCTCGCGCTCGAACGTGAGCTGTGGCGCTGGGCCCCGCTAGAGGTGAGCCTGCACCTGGCTCGCACCCCCTATGAACCTGTCCCGGTGTCACTGGAGATGGCCGAGCTGGTGTCCGACGCCGCGCATCTGACCGCGGCCACCCGCAATGTGCTGCACGTAGAACCCGAAGTGGTCGCCTATCTGTGCACCTCGGGCAGTTTCATCAAGGGTCTCGCCCACGAGAAGGCACTGCGCGAAACCATTTGCCAGGCCGGAGCTCAGCACGCGGTCACCACCTCGGGCGCGCTGATCGAGGCGATCCAGCATCTCGACCTCACCCGGATCTCCGTACTCACCCCCTATGACGAGATCCTCACGCACAAACTGCACGACTTCCTCGCCGAAGCCGGATGCACCGTGGTGCGCTCGGATCATCTCGGACTCGGTGGCGGTATCTGGAAAGTCAGCTACCGCACCATCGCCGAACGCATCGTCAGTGCCGACGACCCCGACGCCCAAGCCATCTTCGTCAGCTGCACCAACCTGCCTACCTACGACGTCATCGAGCCCTTGGAAAAAGCGCTCGGCAAACCCGTACTCACCGCCAACCAGCTCACCATGTGGGCCTGCCTCGGCCGGATGAAACTGCCGATGATGGGGCCGGGTAAATGGCTGCTCAACGTTTTCTGACGGTCCGGTTCCCGACGATCCGAAGGAGAAAGAACCCCCTATGCGCGCACCCACTGTCGGCTTCATCTACCCCGACCACGCAGCCGAAGACGACTATCCACTAGCGGCGGAGGCACTCGGCGCGCACCTACCGGTAGCGCATATCTACGGTACGGATCTGCACGCCGTCCCCGAACTGCTCGAACTGGGCAGCCCGGAGAAGTTACGCGGCGGCGCGGCATTACTCGCCCCGCATCAGCCCGAAGCGATCGTCTGGGCCTGCACCTCGGGCAGTTTCGTCTACGGCCCCACAGGCGCCCGTGACCAAGCGGACGCACTGGCCACCGCGGCGGGAGTGCCCGCGACCAGCACCAGTTTCGCCTTCACCGATGCGGTACACGCACTCGGCCTGCGCACCGTCGCGGTCGCGGCCAGCTATCCCGATGATGTCGCCCAGCTGTTCGTGGAATTCCTCGCCGATGCCGATATCGACGTCGTCTCGATGGCCAGCGCGGGTATCGATACCGCCGCGGAAGTCGGCACCCTCACCCCGGACCAGGTCCTGCAACTGGCCGTGGACAACGACCACCCCGACGCACAAGCCCTCCTCATCCCCGATACCGCTATGCGCACCCTGGCGGTACTGCCCGATCTGGAAGCCAGGCTGGGCAAACCGGTGCTGACCGCCAATCAGGTCACGATCTGGGCGGGCCTGCGCTTGGCCGGCGTCGAACCGGTCTCCCCCGCGTTCGGCGCGCTGTTCGCACACCGGAAGACCGATGTCCGTCGTTGACTTCGAGCCGGTGAATCGGCAATCGACCGCGGAGCGGATCGCCGATCGGCTCCGCGAGGCGATCATGCGTGGCAGTCTCGCGCCGGGCACCCAGCTCGGCGAAGCCGATCTGGCCGCACAGTTCGCGGTATCGCGCGGTCCGTTGCGCGAGGCGATGCAGCGCCTGGTGTCCGAAGGCCTGTTGCACAGCATCCGCCACCGCGGCATCTTCGTCATCGAACTGACCCTCGACGACATCATCGATATCTACCGAGCCAGGACGGCACTGGAAGGCGGTGCGCTCGAACTGATCCTCGACGGCCGCCGCACCCTCGCCTACAAGGCCCTTGAACCCAGCATCGAGGACATGCTCGCCTATGCCGAAAAGGGCGACGCGGTAGGCGTATCCGACGCCGACCAAGCCTTCCACCAGGCCTTGGTGGAGAGTGCGGCCAGCCCACGGCTGGTACGCGCTGCCCGCACCCTGCTGATCGAAACCCGAATGTGCCTCGGCGCCTTGCAAACCACCTATCCCGACCTCCTCGAGCAGGCCCGCGAACACATCGACCTCAGGGAGGCCATCGCCACCGCACCACCGGCCCGAGCACGGGCCCTGCTCATCGAGCATATGGACGACGCGGTCCACCGCCTGCGCCACCAGATCGGGAGCTGAGCAGCCACGGCTGAATCCAAATCCATATCGAGAGCCGGAGATCCGACGAAGACCCACCCGGCTCCACGAATACTGGTTATCCGTGGGACCATTCGGCGACATCTCCTCCAGGCATACGAACAACTCGAAATCCATCGGGACCGACAATCGACCACGACTCGAAATCACGGTACGAATCCGGTGTCGGCACCTGCCAGAGATCACTCGCAAACAGCCGGTCGAAACCGTCGACGCCGACACCGCAACTCATGACTTCACTATCCGACATCCTCGTCACCGGCCACGAAGTCGCTCTGGAGTACAACGGTGGTACCCCGACTAGTTTCGCTTCTTGACGACCTCGAGAAATCCCACAAGCAGCACGACCAGGATGATCACCAGCGTAGGCAACACCAAGCCCAGGGTGCCCAGCTCTTCCCCGAAGAGTTTGCTGTAGATGCCGCCACTGTGATTGTCGCTGGTGAAGTATTTCACCAGCGGGACCACGCCCAGCGGGATTCCGGCCAAAACGGCCACCGTCTGGAGTGCCTCGGCAGACTTCTTCCGCCCCTGAGTGTTCGCCATATCAGCCCATCCCCTATAGTGAATGTTGTTGTCTCCCAGACGATATCAGAGCGTTCCGGCTTGCGGCACGAATCACCACCTCGCCCATGTCCGGAATGACTTATCGAGAAGACTCCGGGGAAGCACCCCTGTACGAACTGGACTATGTCCAGGTCTACGACCTAAAGATCTTTCGGCAATTCGGTGAGTCGTTTCGGGTGGATCGGGTTGCGGCGTAGCACAATCACGATGTGCCGGAAAAGGATGCACCCGCAGTCCGGCCGAAATATCGAAAGATCTTCAGTGCCTGAGCCACATCATATAGTGCTCAGCAGTACGAAATTCGTTACCCGAAAGCTCGAACGGGGCATCCCGCCATTGACTGAGGCACCCACGTCCGACACTACCGTCCCGCTCCGGCTGATGACCCCAGAAAAACAGGTACTCGACATTCGCGCCCTCGGAAAGGCATTCGGTCGACTCGACAACCGATGATAGAGACACACGAACCTCCAGATTGTTTTTCGACAAGCGAGCTGGAGATACGCAGCACGTTCATCCCTGAAATAACCATCATTCCAAGTCCAAGAGCGGGCAGATTATCAAGAATATCTCCTCATCACCAAGCCTATGCGGCGCAACTACTACCCTGAGGCAATCTATCCCCTTCATTCAACGCGCTGATATTCAAAGTGCCGCAGCGAGTCGTGGACCGGAGCATGCCACCGCACCCACCTACAGTTCCAGCCCCACCGCTACCACTGTCGAGGATGCGGAAGCCGGCTTCTCGCCGACCAGGAAGCACCGCACTCGTAGTGGCAGACTCCGGTAGCGGATCAACTCCTCCCACCGAACGGTCCACTTCCTCACAATAGATGCATGCTATCCTTTGCATGAAGTATTGCATGTAATCATGGGGAGGAGGGTGGGCTATGGCCACGGTTCAGGTGCGAGATGTCCCGGATGAAGTGGCAGCGGTGATCGCGGAGAAAGCCAGTGCTGAGCATAAGTCGGTGTCGGCATATCTGCGGGACCTGATGGCAGCAGATGTTCGGCAGGAACTGCAGCGGCGGGCTATCGCCGCATGGGACGAAGAGTTACGGCAGACGCATCGGCGGCTGGGTATTACCGGCCGGGCGACGGTATCCGGAGCCGAAGCGGTGCGTGAGATTCGGGACGGTTACGACCGGGGCGAAGAGTGATCGTCGTCGATGCCTCGGTCTGGGTCGATCTGCTGCGGGGGGCTCTGCCGCCTGGCTATGCGGACCGGATCCGCACAGCCGGATGTGTTTCTCCGCCGCATGTGGACTTCGAGGTCGGTTCAGCACTGATCCGGCTGGCGCGCCGCGGCGAACTGGAATTCGATCAGGCGCGCGCATTGATCGCGGCGTTCAGCAATCACCCCGTGGAGCGGATCCGCGAGCCGGTCGATTCGGTCGCTGCCATGGGATTGATCGATAACGCCACCTACGCGGATGCCTGGTACATCGCACTGGCTCAGCGCCTCGCCTATCCACTGATGACCATGGACGACGGGATGCAAAAGACCGCCCGGATCCATGGGGTGGAAGTCGTTGGCGCGGCCGGCTGACAGCGGTACCGGTTCTGGTCTGGTCGACTTTTCCAGTTACTGCACGGGATTCCCTCAGGGGGACTGCATTCGAGCAGACGAGCGAACCTCGCGCGTAAACCCGGCACCAGATGATCCAGCGTCGCGGGTCCGCCACGGCCGGCTGCCCAGTCCGCGTCGGCTTCGGCCACCGCGGCCAGTGCTCGGGCGGACGGCAGGCCGTAGGAGGCCGTGTTCAGTTAGGTGGTTTCGGGCAGGTACTCATTCGGCGTGAGCGAGGACATGCCAGCAGCCTTCGCCACCATGACTGCTTCGTCCATGGCCGGCGGAGCGATACCGGACCGATTCGCCGGTTCAGCGGTGTGCAGTTATCAGTGTCGAGTCCGGGCCGCGAGATCTCGGAGAACAGTCGGGATTCGTTGTGCAATCGCCATCGGGGATGCGTTGCGGAATCGCCTCCTGTGGTGGGTTACTGGAGAGAGCGATGTCGCTTCCCTTTCGACATCCGTTGCGGAACAATTATTTTCCTGGTTCGGAGGCCCTCGATGGCACCTGTGCTCACTTCACTCGATCCCAGTTTCGGTCCGCCGAGCGGTTTCAACACGGTAGTGCTCTTCGGGAGCGGGTTCGCCGGTGCCGGCCCGCTGACCGTTCGATTCGGTTCGACGGCAACCACATTCACCGTTGTTTCCGATACCCGGATCAACGCCATCGCCCCGCCGGGCACGGGTACGGTCGATGTCACCGTCACCGCGGCGCTGGACGGGACGAGTAATCCGCTGCCCTACACCTACGGTGGTTCCGGCCTGCTGTTCTTCACCGACAGCTCCTCTCCCGGCAATGTGTATTCGGTGCCGCAGACCGGTGGCACCCCCACCCTGTTGGCATCCGGTCTGAACTCTCCGGGAGGTCTCGTTCGGGTCGGTGACCTCCTCTACATCTGTGAGAGTGGGCCCAGCCGGGTGGTGACGGTACCGGTGACTGGTGGCGCACCGACCCCTCTGGTGACCGGACTGTCGCTCCCTAGGGATATCACCGTCTCCGGTAGCACCCTGTTCATCACCGACGTGGGCCCCGATCAGGTGCTTTCGGCGCCGATTACCGGTACCGCGATCCCCACCGTAGTCACCAACACCTCTGCCAACGTATCCGGGATCACCGTTGGAGTGTCGACGTCATCGGTGTTCGTGCCGTTCGCGCCTGCTGTGGCGGCGCCGGTACTGACTTCGCTCACTCCGAGTTTCGGCCCGCCTGCCGGGGGCAATACGGTGGAAATCGTCGGAAGCGGATTCGCCGGTGCCGGCCCGTTGACCGTGCGGTTCGGAGCGACGGCGACGACGTTCACCATTATTTCCGATACCCAGATCAACGCCATCGCCCCGCCGGGCACCGGCACGGTCGGTGTCACCGTCACCGCGCTGTTGGACGGGACGAGCAACGCGCTGCCCTACACCTATGGCGGCTCCGCTCCACTATTTTTCAACAATGCCCTTACTTTCCCCAACGGCCGGGTATCGACGGTGCCACAGACCGGTGGTGCTCCCACCCTGGTGGCGTCCGGCCTGAGCATTCCCTTTGGTCTCGTCCGGATCGGTGACCTCCTCTACATCTGCAATGCCGCGGCCAATCAGGTGGTGACGGTGCCGATCACCGGTGGCACACCGACTCCTTTAGTGACCGGGCTGTCGTTCCCTACGGATATCGCTGTTTCCGGTGGCACCTTGTTCATCACCAACTTCAACACTGGTCAAGTGGTGTCGGCGCCGATCACCGGTACCGCGACTCCTACCGTGGTCGCCACCAGTCCGACTGGCGCATTCTGGATCACGACGTGAGTGTCGGCTCCGACTGCTGGGCTGTGCGGCATCGTCGAAAATCCGATCGGATCTTTGTCGCATGGTCCAGTGGGATTGCCCAACCGATGCGCCGAGGGAGGTGCGGTGTGGTCGTAGTGGGGACATGGCTATGTCAGGACGTGGACATTTCAGCACGCTGTAATCGGTGGTGATCGGCGATGTATGGTGGTGTTTCGCACTGTCGGATGGTGCGAATGGTGGGGTATCGGTGAAACCCTCGGCGTCGCGTTCAAGCCGTGAAACCATAGAAAAACAGACGGTATTCGTTGTGGAATCGCTATCGGGGATATGTTGCGGTGCCACCGCCTGTGGTGGGTTACTGGAGAGAGCGATGCCGCCACTGTGTCGACATCCGTTGCGGAACAATCTCTTTCCTGGTCCGGAGGCCAACGATGGCACCTGCGCTCACCTCACTCGACCCCAGCTTCGGCCCTCCTGCTGGTTTGAACACGGTAGTGCTCAGCGGGAGCGGGTTCACCGGCGCCGGACCGCTGACCGTGCGATTCGGGTCGACGGCAACCACATTCACCATTGTTTCCGATACCCAGATCAACGCCATCGCCCCGCCGGGCACCGGCACCGTCGAGGTCACCGTCGCCGCAGCGCTGGACGGGACGAGTAATCCACTGCCCTACACCTACGGCGGCTCCGGTCTACTGTTCTTCACCGATAGCACCACAAGTGTGTATTCAGTGCCGCAAACCGGTGGCACCCCAACCCTGCTGGCGACCGGCCTGAACTCCCCGGAAGGTCTCATCCGGGTCGGTGACCTGCTCTACATCTGCGAGAGAGTGGCAGGCCGAGTGGTGACGGTGCCGGTCGCCGGGGGCGCGGCGACTCCTCTGGTGACCGGGCTGTTGTTTCCGAGGGATATCACCGTCTCCGGTAGCACCCTGTTCATCACCGACGGGGGCACCAGTCAGGTGGTGTCGGCGCCGATCACCGGTACCGCGACCCCCACCGTGATCGCCAACACCCCTGTTTTCTTGTTCGGGATCACCGATGGGGCGTCGACGTCATCGGTGATCGCGCCGTTGGCGCCCGCTGTGGCGGCGCCGGTACTGACCTCGCTCACTCCGAGCTTCGGCCCGCCTGCCGGGGGCAATACGGTGGAGATCGTCGGAAGCGGGTTCGCCGGGGCCGGCCCGTTGACCGTGCGGTTCGGGGTGACGGCAACGACATTCACCATTGTTTCCGATACCCAGATCAACGCCATCGCCCCGCCGGGCACCGGCACGGTCGAGGTCACCGTCGCCGCGGCACTGGACGGGACGAGTAATCCGCTGCCCTACACCTACGGCGGTACCGACCGACTGTTCTTCACCAATGCCTTTGCCTCCCCGAACGGCCAGGTGTCGGTGGTGCCGCAGACCGGTGGCACACCCACCCTGCTGGCGACCGGCATGAACGGTCCCATCGCTCTCGTCCGGGTCGGTGAACTCCTCTACATCTGCGATATCGGCAACAATCAGGTGGTGACAGTGCCGATCACCGGTGGCACACCGACCCCGCTGGTGACCGGGCTATCGTCCCCTACGGGTATCACCGTTTCCGGTGGTACTTTGTTCATCGCCAACGCGGGCACCAGTCAGGTGGTGTCGGCGCCGATCACCGGTACCGCGACCCCTACCGTGGTCGCGACCAGTCCGACCGCCGTATTCGGGATTACGACGTGAGTATCGGCTCCGACTGCTTGGTTGTGCGGCACCATCGAAAATCCGATCGGATTGTTGCCGCATAGCCTGGTGAGGCCACACTGTCATTCGTTGTGTAGTCGGCGCCGATCACCGGCACCGTGATCGCCACTAGCACGACATTTGTATTTCGTTGTGCTGCAAGAATTGTCTTCGATATCGGAGTTGTCGGGTGCAGTCCTGGTGGCGGTGTCGCCAGTGACACACGGCGAGTGCGTGGGAGAGGGTGCGGGCGAACCCTGAAGGGATGTCGCCGAAGGGCGGAAGCGTGGCCCAGGCCCAGTCGTAGACGCGTTCGCCTCGCTCACCGAGCCCGGCCGACATGCGGTGCCGGCATCTGTGGGCGCGCGACCGGCAAGGGTGTCCACCCGGCGACGACCGTCCAGGTCGTTCACGGTCCGACGGACGGGCACTTCCAGTACGTAGGACAGCCGACGGCCTCGCGGAACGAGCGGAACTTTCCGTCGCGCCCGTAGGCCGCGTCAGCGGCGACCCAGCCGACGGTCACGCCCGTATCGACAGTACGCGCGAGCATCGCTTCGGCCAGCCTGGGTTTGGTCAGAACTCTTTGTCCACGACATTGTTCGGGTATCCCTGCCTCGTTGCGGCGGTCCGCATCACCCACCCACGATTCCGGCAGATACAGTTCCCGATCGATCAATGCTCGTCCCGAGCCGGCGGCGTAGGCGAGGAACACCCCGAGCCGGCAGTTCTCCACGCGTCCGGCGGTACCGGAAGACTGGCACTGAACACCTGCCGACTTCACACCCTTCCTCACAAACCCGGTCTCATCCACCACAAGCACGCCGTCCGGGCAGGCCAACGCTCCTACCACCTACGAGCGCAGCCTGCCCCGCAGTTCGTGGGCCTCCCACCGCGACAACGACTGCCGCGCACCTGGATCAGAGATTGGCCGGACGGACGACCATCACCGAGGACGCGCGGTTGCCGGACTCCCGTAGCAGGGCGATGGCACGGCTCGCCGGGTCGACAGCGGCGTAGACACCGGAGATGCCGACGGGTTCGAGCCAGCGGCCGTTACGCAGGTCGTCGGCCTGTTTCTCGTCGATGTCCCGGCGCGGGAACGCGGTGCGCACCGCGGCATCGATATCGAGGCTCAGCGGCGGCTCCTCCGATTCCACGGCGGCGGCCAGCTCATCCAGGGTGCGGGCATGATCGAGGGTGAACGGACCGACTCTGGTGCGGCGCAGCGCGGTCAGATGGCCACCGACGCCGAGCGCGGCGCCGAGGTCCCTGGCCAGCGCCCGGACATAGGTGCCGGAGGAGCACTCGACCAGTACGTCCAGATCGACGAAATCTCCGGCCTCGCGGCGCGCGAGCACATCGAAGCGCGATACCGTGACCGGGCGGGCGGCCAGCTGTACGTCTTCGCCCGCGCGGTGGCGGGCGTAGGCGCGTTCGCCGTTCACTTTGATCGCGCTCACCGTGGCGGGGACCTGGTCGATATCTCCGGTCAGTTGGGCGACGCGCCTGGCGATATCGGGGTCGGTGAGGTGGTGGGCCGGGGTCGTGGTGAGCACTTCGCCCTCGGCGTCGTCGGTGTTGGTCGCCTGGCCGAGGCGGATGGTCGCGGTGTAGGCCTTGGTCGTCAGCGTGAGCAGGCCGAGCAGTTTGGTCGCGCGTTCCACACCGAGCACCAGCACACCGGTGGCCATCGGGTCCAGGGTTCCCGCGTGCCCGATTTTCTTGGTGCGCAGCAGTTTACGGCATTTCGCGACGACATCGTGGCTGGTCCAGCCACCGGCCTTGTCGATGATGAGCAGACCGCCGAGACCGCCCATCAGATATGCGCGATCGCGGTCAGGATGTAACCGTCGGCGATCCGCCAACGGCCATCGAACGAATGCAGCGGGACCCCGCCGTCGACGGTCTGGCCCGGTACCAGCAAGCCGCTGTGGAAACTGCCGTGCCCGGACGTGGCGGTGCTGTCCTCGATGTCGAACGTGATGTGCGCCTCCTCGAAACCAAGCCAGCGCGTGGTCAAAGGAAACCACGCCTTGTACGTGGCTTCTTTGGCGCAGAACAGCAGCCGGTCCAGGTGCAGTTCGGAATCGTTGGCACGCAGCCACTGCCGTTCCTGTCGCAGGCTTACCGAATCGAGCACACCATCGGGCAGGGCGGCATGTGGCTCGGCATCGATGCCGATGGAACGGAACCGCAGCTTGTGGCCGAGCGCGGCGGCGCGATAACCATCGCAGTGGGTCAGACTGCCGACGATCCCGCGTGGCCACACCGGAGCTCCCCGCTCCCCCTTGCCGATCGCGACCGGCGGCTCACCGAGCTGCTCCAGCGCCAACCTGGCACAGTGCCTGGCACCGATGAAATCACGACGCCGCTTCTCCACCGATTTGGCGATGAGATGCTCCTCCGCCGGATGCGGCCGTAGATCCTCCGGGTAAGCCAGCAGCTCGGCCGAGGCCACACCCGCGGGCAGAATGTTCTCGATCATCACCTGCGAGCCTAGTCCAGTGCCATCGGCCGGGAATACGACGCCATGAAACCGCCTATAGCCACCCCGCCGCACGCAGGATGGCTCCGGCCCGCAATCGCTCGGCTCATGCAGGCGGAGACCACGCGGGTCGAGGATCTAGGCCGGGCCGCGCCGCTGCTGCGCCTTGCTGCGCAGGGCGGCGGCGGCGGCTTCCATCTCCGGGGTCACCCGGAAATGCCCACCCCATTTGTTCAGCGTGCCCGGCGGATACTGCGGAGTCGGCAGGATCTGCCGCAGTAGCCGGTCGGGCAGACCGCGCCGCTGCCATTCGCGCGGGTAACCGATCGAGACCTCCTCGAACCGGACGCCGTCGTAGTGCGTGGTGCGCGGAATGTGCAGATGCCCGTAGACCGAGCAGACCACGTTGTAGCGGGTGTGCCAGTCCGCGGTCAGTTCGGTACCGCACCACAGCGCGAACTCCGGGTAGAACAGCACCTCGGTCGGCTGACGGACCAGCGGGAAGTGGTTGATCAGGACGACAGGGGTGCCTGGTGCGAGTGCGTCGAGTTTGCGTTTGGTGGCCTGTACGCGAGCATGGCACCACGCGTCCCTTGTCGCGTACGGTTCCGGCGAGAGCAGGAATTCGTCGGTCGCCACCACATTGCGCTCCCGCGCGACCGCTAGACCCTCAGCCTTGGTGGTGGTGCCCGCGGGCAGGAAGGTGTAGTCGTACAGCAGGAACATCGGCACCAATGTCACCGGTCCGCCGTATTCCTGCGCGCCTTCGCCCTCCCACACCGGGAACGGGTCTTCCGGTGTGAGCACGTCCAGATCGCGGCACATCGCGACCAGATAGTCGTAACGCGCCACCCCGGACATCTGCACCGGATCCTTCGCCGTGGTCCACAGCTCATGGTTGCCCGGTACCCAGATCACCTTGGCGAACCGGCTGCGCAACAGTTGCAGGGCCCAGCGGATGTCCCCGGTCTTCTCCCCCACGTCTCCGGCCACGATAAGCCAGTCTTCCGGTGAATCCGCCGTGATCTTCTCGACAACCGGCCGATTCCCCTGGTGTCCGACGTGAATATCGCTGACCGCCATCAACTTGGGTATCACCACACCTACCTTGGCACATCTTCATCCGATTCGCGCACACCGGCAGCCGGGTGTGCGCGGATCCCGGTGTCTCGTCAGCTGAGAATCTCGGCGCCGGGGCGGGCCCATCGGCCCGAGAACGCTCGCCACGTGACGGCGACCAGCCGCAACACCATGAACGCGGCCAGGCCGGACCAGATTCCGGCCACACCCCAGCCGAACGCCAACGACAACCAGATAGCGGGCAGGAAACCCAGCAGAGCCGCGGTGAGCGTGGTGGTGCGCAAGTAGGCGGCATCACCCGCACCGAGCAGGACACCGTCGAGGGCGAAGACGATGCCTGCCACCGGGATCAAGGCGACGAAGAACCACCACACCACCTGGGTGCGTTCGAGCACCTCCTGGTCGTCGGTGAACAATGACGGGATCACCGTCGCCCCCGCCGCGAAGCAGGCCGCGAGGGCGAGGCTGAAGAGCTCCGACCACCAGGTCACGCGCCGGGCGATACCGCGGGCACCCGCGGTATCGCCCGCACCGAGCGCGGCACCGGTGAGCGTCTGCGCGGCGATGGCCAATGCGTCCAGGGTGAGCGCGAGAAAGCCCCACAGTTGCAGAACCAACTGGTGCGCGGCCACCGAAGCGGCACCGAAACGGGCGGCGACCGCCGCTGCCGAGACGAAGCAGGCCTGGAACGCGGCACTACGGACAATGAGGTCACGCCCGAGCACGAGCTGCGTCCGGATGAGCGACCACCGCGGGAGCAAGGAGACCTGTTCCCGAAGCAACGCGTTCGCGAACAATGCCGCGGTGACGAACTGCCCGGCGAGATTCGCCACCGCCGAACCGGGCAGCTCCATACGCGGCGCACCGAGCAGTCCGTACACCAGTACCGGGCAGAGGACAGCCGAAACCGTGAGTCCGGCGAGCACGTAGACCAGCGGACGGCGTGTGTGCTGGATACCGCGCAACCACCCGTTGCCTGCCATGGCGATCAGGATCAGCGGTATCCCGAACAGTGCGATGCGGACCCAGGCGAGGGCTTCGGCCGCGATATCACCGCCGCCGGCGATGGCGGTGGTCACCGGTACGGCGAACACCTGAGTCAGCAACAAAATCACGGCGCCGACCACGAGCGCTATCCACGTAGCCTGCACCCCTTCGACCACCGCGCCCGCGCGATCCCCCGCGCCGTAGCGCCGGGCCGACCGCGCGGTGGTGCCATAGGACAGGAAGGTCAGCTGCGAACTCGTCTGCGCCAGAATCAGCCCGCCGACCGCGAGGCCTGCCAGCGCGAGCGCGTCGAGCCTGCCGACAACGGCGAGATCGAACAGCAGATAGAGCGGTTCGGCGATCAGTACACCGAGCGTCGGCACCGCGATCCCGGCGATGCGCCGCGGTCCGGCCGCGGCAGCCCGGTCGACGCCGGATATCCGCGCCTCGGTTGCCGGGGCATCGGTTGCCACCTCACCGGAACTCCCCGCGGTCACGCATACCTCCTGTACCCGGCTCGCTCCGGTCTCGTCGCTGAGCTTCCCGCACCGGGCACAACACAGGCCGAATGCGCGGCATGCGGCGGCAGACAGGCCGGGAACCGGTGGCGACCCATAGCGGTGATGCGGGCCGGTGCCGAGTCGTCACGGTGACAGCCGCCGGCTTCGTACCGGTCGGCGCCGCGAATCTCGCTCACCCGAGCGCGGTCAGTAACGCACCGACCACGTCGTCGGGCGTACCGTCCGCGGTGTATCCGGCGGCGAAGCGGTGCCCGCCGCCCCCGAGACCCGTGGCCACCTCCGCCACGTCCACACCACTGTGTTCCCGCGGCCCGGCAGCACGTGAGCGGAGTGACACCGTCCACCGGTCCGGTACGGTGCGGGATTGTTTGAATACCGCCGCGACTCCTGCCTCGGCGGTCGTGCGCACGACATCGATCACGCTCTCGATCTCCTCCGGGCGCACGTCCCCGGTATCGTCGCGGCGCACGAACGCGTATACCAGCCCGACACCACCACGCGCCTCCGGCACCAACCGCGCGGTGTCGAGCACCCGGGACAGCATCGGCAACCAACCGAACGGGTGGGTGTCGAGCAAGGTGCGGCTGATCTCGGCGCCGTCGATTCCGGTGGCCAGCAATCGCTCGGCCAGTTCATGGGTTCCCGGGCGCACCCACCGGAACGAACCGGTATCGGTGACCAGGCCTGCGTAGAGGCAATGCGCGATATCCGGACTGATCGATACGCCCCATACCTCGAACAACCGCATGATCAGGCTCGTCGTGGACTCGGCGCCGGGATCGACCACATTGATCGAACCGAAAAGTGTGTTCGATTGATGGTGGTCGATCACCATTGTCGTCGCGGCGCCGGACAAGCGGTCGGCAAGCGCACCGAGCCGACCCACGGTACTGCAGTCCACTGCGATGAGCAGGTCCACCTCGGCAGGTACGTGATCCGCTGGCACCAGATGCCGCACCCCCGGCAGCGACCGCATCGACACCGGCAACTCGGCCGGTTCGGCGAACGATACCCGCACCGTGGTCCCACGCTGATGCAGGACCAGCGCCAGCGCGAGACCGCTTCCTATGGTGTCCGCGTCGGGCTGCACATGGCAGAGGACGGTCACCGAGCGCGCGGCATCCAGAGCCGCCACCGCCGCGGCAAGACCAGCCGTTTCCCGCATCGCCGTCATCGACTACCGGATATCACTCGTCGGTATCGCGTTCGGCCTTATAGGGGTCCGTGTCTCCCGCGTGTCTGGCGGTGGCGGCCACTCTGGCGACCGCATCATCCGCGGCCCGTGCCCTGGCGAGCAGCTCCTCCATCTGCCGGGCCGCATCGGGCACGGTATCCAGCACGAATGCCAGGGACGGGGTGAACTTCACCCCGGTTCCCGCTCCTACCTTCGAGCGCAATACCCCTTTGGCCTTCTCCAGCCCCGCGGCAGCACCGTCATAGTCCGGTTCGGTATCGAGAGTCTCACCCATCACGGTGTAATACACCGTCGCCTCCCGGAGATCACCGGTGACCTTGGCATCGGTGATGGTCACGAAACGCAGCCGCGGATCTTTCACTTCGTATTCGATCGCGGTCGCCACAATCGAAGAAATCCGCTTGGCGAGTCGGCGTGCCCTGGCTTGATCCACCATGGCCGGTTCCTCCTCACTACTCACTCTGTTCGACAGCCACAACACATGTGGCGCTGCCGCGGCCGGGATCGAGCAACCATGCCGATCACTGTCCGCCGCGTCAGTCTTCTGGGCCGAAAATCCGGCGGCGTACCGCCAGCAACTGTAACTCCGGGCGAGCCGCGACGTGACGTTCACATTTGTCCAGCACCTCGGTCAGGTGGTCCATTCCCGCGCTGACCATGGCCACGCCGAGCAGCGAACGCCGGTACAGCTCATGTTCTCCGCCCTCGGCAGCACTCACGCCGAAGCGCTGCAGCTCGGCCAGAATCGGCCGGATCACCGAACGCTTCTGTTTCAGTGAATGCACATCACCGAGCAGCAGATCGAACTCCAGTGCACCCAGGTACACCCATATCCCTTCGGTTATCTCGGACGACCGGCCCGGACGCCGTAGCGTCCGGGCCTCACGTCTCGTTCTCTCAGTCGCGCGGCTTCTCGCGCAGCTCGTAGGCCTCGATGATGTCACCTTCCTTGATATCGGAGTAGGTGACCGTCATACCGCATTCGAAGCCCTCGCGGACCTCGGTCACATCGTCCTTCTCGCGACGCAGCGACGAGATCGTCATCGTCTCGGCGACCACCACGTTGTCGCGAAGCAAGCGCGCCTTGGCGTTGCGCTTGATCGAGCCCGAGGTGACCATGCAGCCGGCGATATTACCGACCTTCGACGACCGGAACATCGCCCTGATCTCGGCCCGGCCCAGCTCGACCTCTTCGTAGATCGGCTTGAGCATGCCCTTGAGGGCCTTCTCGATCTCGTCGATGGCCTGGTAGATCACCGAGTAGTAGCGAATGTCGACGCCCTCGCGGTTGGCCAGCTCGGTCGCCTTGCCCTCGGCCCTGACGTTGAACCCGATGATGATCGCGTTCGACGCGGAGGCCAGGTTGACATTCGTCTCGGTGACACCACCGACACCACGGTCGATGACCCGCAGCCGCACCTCGTCGTCCACCTGGATACCGAGCAGCGCCTCTTCCAGCGCCTCGACGGTACCGGAGTTGTCGCCCTTGAGGATCAGGTTCAGCTCGCTGGTTTCCTTCAGCGCGGCATCCAGATCTTCCAGGCTGATCCGCTTGCGGCTGCGTGCGGCCAGCGCATTGCGCTTACGCGCGTTGCGGCGGTCGGCGATCTGCCGAGCGATCCGATCCTCGTCGACCACGAGCAGGTTGTCACCGGCGCCCGGCACCGAGGTGAAGCCGACGACCTGGACCGGACGCGACGGCAGCGCCGCCTCGACATCCTCGCCGTGCTCGTCCACCATGCGGCGCACGCGGCCGTAGGCATCGCCCGCCACGATCGAATCGCCGACGCGCAGCGTGCCGCGCTGCACCAGCACCGTGGCCACCGGACCACGGCCGCGGTCGAGATGCGCCTCGATGGCCACACCCTGGGCATCCATATCCGGGTTCGCGCGCAGATCGAGGGCAGCGTCCGCGGTGAGCAGGACGGCCTCGAGCAATGCCTCGATATTGGTGCCCTGCTTGGCGGAGATGTCGACGAACATGGTTTCGCCGCCGTACTCCTCGGAGACCAGGCCGTACTCGGTGAGCTGCTGCCGGATCTTCTGCGGGTTGGCGCCTTCCTTGTCGATCTTGTTGACCGCGACAACGATCGGCACTTCGGCCGCCTGCGCGTGATTGATCGCCTCCACCGTCTGCGGCATGACACCGTCATCGGCCGCGATCACGAGGATCGCGATGTCGGTGGCCTTCGCACCACGGGCACGCATGGCGGTGAACGCCTCGTGACCAGGGGTGTCGATGAAGGTGATGAGCCGATCCTCTTCGCCGAGGTGGGTGAGCACCTGGTAGGCACCGATGTGCTGGGTGATACCACCCGCCTCGCCCTCGCGGACGTTCGCCTTACGGATGGTGTCCAGCAATCGGGTCTTACCGTGGTCGACGTGACCCATGACGGTCACCACCGGCGGACGCTGTTCGAGGTCTTCCTCGCCACCCTCGTCCTCGCCATAGGTGAGGTCGAACGACTCCAGCAGCTCGCGGTCCTCGTCCTCGGGACTGACCACGTGCACCACGTAGTTCATCTCGCCGCCGAGCAGCTCGAGCGTCTCGTCGTTCACCGACTGGGTCGCGGTGACCATCTCGCCGAGGTTGAACAGCGCTTGCACCAGAGCGGCCGGGTTCGCGTCGATCTTCTCCGCGAAGTCCGACAGCGACGCGCCACGGGCGAGCCGGATGATCTCACCGTTGCCACGGGGCAACCGCACACCGCCGACGGCGGGAGCCTGCATCGAGTCGTACTCTTGGCGCTTCTGCCGCTTCGACTTACGGCCACGACGCGGAGCGCCGCCGGGACGACCGAACGCGCCCGCCGCGCCACCACGGCCACCGGGACCACCCGGACGACCGCCGCCCCCACCGGGACGACCGCGGAAGCCACCGGGCCCACCCGTTCCCGGCGCACCGGCTCCCGGCGCACCGCCGCCACCGCCACGGTAGCCGCCACCACCGCCACCGGGACGACCGGCACCGCCGCCGGGGCGACCCGGACGACCGGCACCGGGACCACCGGCACCGCCTGGACGCGCCGCACGCGACGGCATAGCGCCGGGGTTCGGCCGCGGCGGCATCGAACCCGGACTCGGGCGCGGGCCACCGGGACGCGGCCCACCCTGACCGGGTGCGGGACGCGCACCGCCCTGTCCCGGCGCTGGACGCGCACCACCTTGACCCGGCGCCGGACGCGCACCCTGGCCCGGTCCGGGACGCGGGCCACCGCCCTGCGCCGGACCCGGACGCGGGCCGCCCTGCGCGGGGCCTGGACGCGGACCGGGAGTCGGACGTGGCGCTGGCCGTTCGGGAGCCGACGAATAGGGATTGTTACCGACGCGTGGCTGCTTCGGCCCCGGACGCGGCCCTGGAGTGGCGCCACCCGGACGCGGAGCACCCGGCGTGGGGGCACCGGAACGCTGCTGCCCTGGACGCTGCTGTCCCGGACGCGGAGCACCTGGCGTCGGACGGGGGCCTGCAGGCGCGGGCGCGGAACCCGTGGTGGTCCCCGAGGCCGCGGCAGCGGGCGGGGTGACCGCATCCCGTGCTGCGGGTTTGGGCGCGGGGGCCGGGCCCGGTCGGGCAGGCCCCGGCTTCACAGCGGGGGATTCGCCGGTGGGCGCGGCCGGACGAGCTGTCTCCTTGGCGGCGGGCGCCGCCGGAGTCTGCGCCGGGGACGGCCCTGGACGCGGGCCGGGACGCGGACCGTTGCCTGTCGGCTTCGCGGCCGGACGGGCCGATGACGGACCGGGGCGCGCACCCGTCTTGGCGCCGTTCGACGGAGCGGATTTCGCCGCGAATGATTCACGCAGCCGACGCGCGACGGGAGCCTCCACCGTCGATGACGCCGACTTCACGAACTCGCCCTGCTCCTTGAGCGTTGCGAGTAGTTCCTTGCTCGTGACTCCGAGTTCTTTTGCCAACTCGTGCACGCGGGCCTTGCCTGCCACTGCTCTCCTCACTGAGAGGTCGAGCAGCGCCACCGTCTTGGGGCGGCCCGCACGACCTCGGGTTATCTCCGATGGACGTTCATCGTTGGTACTTCACGGTGTGCTCATGAGTGCTCGTGCCTGTTCTCGAGGTAATACTCCAGGGCCGAGATATCCAGATGTCCGGACACTCGTAGTGCTCTGCCGATCGCTCGGCGTCGCTCTGCCGCGCTCAGACAAGCCGAAAAGGGGTGCAACCAAGCACCCCGTCCGGGAAGTCTGCGGCGCGAATCGGGAACGATCTCGATGACCCGAGAGCCATCTCCGGTCGCACGATTCCGAGCCACGATCCGCAACAGATCGACGGCCAGTTCACGCTTCCGGCATCCGATACACGTCCGTACGGGAGCCGCTCGGCGCCGGGGCGCCGCATCCTGCTCGGTAGTGCGGTCGAGCATAAGAGCCGAAAGCTCGGACTGAACCTTGGAACACTCTACCGCTGAAGCACTCGGATCGCCGAACCCCTCCCCTGCGGAAGTTATGAATATGTCACTACGGGTGATGTCAGCCCCAGTGCTGCGCAGCCGGGTTCGGGTCAACTCCGATGCACCTCCGTCCGAACGGATCCGCCCACGTCAGACGCGGCATCGCTGCGGATATCGATGCGCCAACCGGTCAATCGCGCAGCGAGGCGGGCATTCTGCCCCTCCTTGCCGATGGCGAGCGAAAGCTGGAAATCCGGGACCACCACGCGGGCCGCACGCGCTTCGGGGTCGACAATTGTGACGGAAACCACCTTCGACGGGGAAAGCGCGTTCCCCACAAAGGTCGCGGGATCATCGGCGTAATCGATGATATCGATCTTCTCGCCGGCCAGCTCACTCATCACATTGCGCACCCGCTGCCCCATCGGACCGATACAAGCGCCCTTGGCGTTGACCCCAGGCACCGTGCTGTGCACCGCGATCTTGGAGCGATGCCCGGCTTCCCGTGCTACGGCGGTGATCTCCACCGAACCGTCGGCGATCTCGGGCACCTCGAGCGCGAACAACCGCCGCACCAGATTCGGGTGGGTACGCGACAGCGTGATCTGCGGCCCGCGCGGACCACGAGAGACGCCGACCACGTAGCACTTGATCCGGTCGCCGTGCTCATAGGTCTCGCCCGGTACCTGTTCGGCGGGCGGGATCAATCCCTCCGCACCGTGCAGCTCGCTACCGACACGCACCACGACGGTACCGCGGGCATTGGCTCGCGCGTCGCGCTGCACCACACCGCCGACGATATCGCCCTCGTGAGTGGAGAACTCGCCGAAGGATTTCTCGTTCTCCGCATCCCGCAGCCGCTGCAACACCACCTGGCGGGCGGTGGTCGCCGCGATCCGACCGAACCCCTCTGGGGTATCGTCCCATTCGGAGATCACGTTGCCATCGGCATCCAGCTCACGCGCCATCACCCGGACCACACCGGTCTTCTGGTTGATATCGATACGCGCGTTGGGCTGATGCCCTTCGGTATGCCGATAGGCGGTGAGCAGAGCCGACTCGATCGCGGAGATCACGGTCTCGATCGAGATCCCTTTGTCTGCGACGATCGCACGCAGGGCTTCGATTTCGATGTTCATTCCACGATCCCTTCGATCGATGAATCAGACGCTGTTACCGGTTCGGGTTGCGCATTCGGTGTGCTGCGCGGCGGACTGTGTTCCGCGGTATCGGAGATGTCCTCGACCGCCACCGCGTCTTCTCGGCCAGGGGTCGGCCGCCCAGGGACAACCCCACCGGCGAGTTCCAGTTCCTTGGCGCCGGGTGGGGAGAACTCGACCTGAACTACGGCGTCGGCGATATCGGCGAGCGGGACCATCACTCGATGTGGATTGCGATTACCGCCGAGTACCAGCGCCACCGAGGCGCCCGCGAGCGCACCGACCCTTGCATCGAAGGCCTGCGATCCCGCAGGCGGCTGCGCGCCTTCGCGCAGCACGACGCGCACCTTTCGCCCTTGGGCCCGGCGCCAGTGCCGGTCGGCGGTGAGCGGGCGGTCTATGCCAGGAGTCGAGACTTCCAGCAGATAGGGCGTCTCACCGAAATCTCCCGCATCGTCCAGCAGAGCCGAGAGCTCCGTACTGAGCACAGCGAGGGAGTCCAGATCGGAGGTGTCGCTGTCCACCGTCACTTGCACCCGAGCCTGCGCATCCGGGTGCCTACCCGCCGTCGAGATCTCGACACCCTCGAGGTCGAATCCTCGGCGTTCGACGAGACCAGCTACGAGCTGGCTCACCCTTTCCTCGGTCGGCATGGGCATATGGGCGACTCCTGGTTCAGTTGTGACGCGGCGGGAAATTTCTCTACCGAAGGTCTAGCGTAACGCGCCACGAGAGTGTAATGGACCACGGGGCAAGGAGTACGCGCGCCACGACCGACGCCTCATCCGGTGGTATGCCGCGAATCTGGCACGATAGTCCCGTGCCCATCAGCCTTTCCGCCCTGCCGCATGCCGGGCACACTTCCGGCATACCACTGGTCCGGCCCGAGTCCCACCCCGCCGCCCTCGATCGTCGCAACGCGCTGCGTCTCGCGGGCCGTGGGACGGTCGGCATCCTCGCTCTCGGCGCATTGGCCGGCTGCGCCACCGAAGACACCGTCCAGGAACCGGATCCACTCGCCGCACAGGAAGCGCTGGCCCGTGCCGATGCCGCCGCGGCGACCGCGGCCATCGCGATGGAACCACAGCGGCATGCCGCACTGAGCGCCATCGCGGCCGAACGCACCGCGCACGCCGAGGCCCTTCGCACCGAGATCGATCGTGTGATCGGCGTCTACGCCGACGGCACCACACCGGTGCGTCGCACCCAGGAATCGGATGCGGCCGCCGCGGCCACCGGCACGGTCGTCGCACCGAATATCGTCGCGCTGCGTACCCAGTTGACCGAGTCCCAGAAATCGGCCGCCGATCTCGCTCGCACCCTGTCCGGGTACCGAGCCGGATTACTCGCTTCGATCAGCGCGGCGTGCGCGACCCAGGCGGGGGTGCTACTCGCATGAGCGGTCAGGCCCGAAGACGGCAGCGCAGCATCACCACGCAGGGCCCCGCTCAGGCAGAAAGGGACACAGCATGAGCGAGAACGAACATCAGGCGCTGCGAGACGCGCTGAACGCCGAATACGCCGCGGTGTACGCCTACGGCGTGATCGCCGCGTACGCCTCGACCGAACGCACCGAACTGATAGCCCAGTACACCGCCGCGCATCGTGCCCGGCGCGACACCATCGCCGACACCCTCACCGCGGACGGCGCACAGGTACCACCGCCTGACGCCGCTTACACGGCGCCGTTCCCGGTCACCGATCCGGTCTCGGCCGCCCGGCTCGCCGTGACTGTCGAGTCGGACACCGCGGTCGCCTGGCGTTCGGTGGTCGAGCGAGGCGCCTCCGCGACAGTGCGTGGTACCGGTGTCGACGCGCTCACCGAAGCTGCCGTCCGGCTGGCCACCTGGCAGTCGTTCCTCGGTGCGAACCCACCCACCCGCGCATTCCCCGGCGCGGCCTGACCGGCACATCGACAACCGGGTGCGCAACGCGCTCACCACCGTGGCCGGAGTCCGGGATCACATCCAGGCACCGTCACTGCGCGGCCCAGCGCTTTTCGGAACTACACACTCACCGAGGGCGACATCTGAGCGATGATCACCGGGCCCATCCAGCGGCGTAGATAGCGTCGCAAGTCCTCTTCGCCGCGTGGCGGATTCCCCGGGGAGAGGAAGAACGACTGCATTGTGCGCAGTAGGTATTCGACCAGTTCGTGCAGCGAGGCATCGTCGTAGCCGTAGCGCTCCCAGTCGACGTCGTAGCGTTTGATCATCGTCGCTCCGAAGGTTTGCGCCTCTTCGGAGACGATGCCATCGGGGTGGGCGTTCGAATACGTACTGGACAGCAGAATGCCGAGGTGGGGTATTCGAGGTACCTCGGCGAGGGTATAGATCACTCCCTCGGTCAGCGCGTCGACCGGGTCTTCGATACCGCGCACGTGCCGTGTCAACCGATCGAGGAATCCGTCGACGGACGCGATGGCCGCCGCGCGCATCAGTTCGTCCGCACTGGGGAAGTACCGGTACACCGTCTGCCGGATGACACCCAACGACTCCGCGACATCGGCGATGCTGATCGCCGCGCCCGTGCGAGAGATCAGATCGACCGCGGCGGCGACGATGCGCCGGGATGCTTCTTCGTCACTGTTCGGCGGACTCCCGCGCCACCCACGCCTTCCTGCCACTGCCTGCTTCCTCGGCTCGAACGATATCTGCGCCTGCGAAAACTCCGAACGGATAGCTCGCCGACTACCCAGATCAAAGGCTCAACTTTACCACAGGGCAGAACGTCGCCCGAGCGGCGCTCAACCCATAATTCCCCCAATTGTAATTATTGGCACGACAAGTTATGCGTAGGATAATCCTCGACGCAGCGACGGCGGATTCGAATAAAAGTATCGAGCAATACCACTCAGGAACAACTTACGAACAAAGAGGTGCAACCAAGTGACCGATCTACAAATGCGTAAGATGCGGTTCGCGTTCGCGGACTACGATGTGCCCTTTCTATGGAACAAAGAGAATCCAGCGTACTCCTCGATGACCAATGCGGCATCTTTCTTCTCGGTCGCCTTCGAGAAAATGATTGTGAACTTGGTTCGGGAGATCAAACCACAGATCACCGACCAGGAGGTGGCAGCGGAGGCCGACGCGTTCGTGCATCAGGAGGGACAACATTCCACGTCCCACCGCCAGCATGTCAACGCCCTGATCAAGCAGCACCCCGGACTGCAGGAGACCCTCGACGACATCATCAACGAGTTCGACCGGCTCACCGTGAACACCTCCGTCGACTACAGGCTCGCCTACATCGCGAATCTGGAGGTGTCCTTCGCCCCCACGTTCAAGCTGGTGCTCGACAACGACGCGTCCCTCTTCCGGCCGGGAGACGACCGGGTCGCCTCGCTGTTCATCTGGCACTTCGTCGAAGAAATCGAACACCGCAGCTCCGCGCTCATCATCTTCGACTCCGTCGTCGGAAGCGACATATACCGGACGCGGATGGCGCCGTCGATCTTCCGCCACGTGGCGCGGGGCTTCAGGGTGATCTACGAGGGATTCAACAAACATGTCCCGCTGGAGGAACGAAAGATCGACGCACTGGCGATATCCTCCTCATACCGGCGTAAGCAGAAGTTGCGCAGGTGGCTGCCACTGCTGAAGGCACAAGACAACGGCCCGATGCCACACGCGTTCGAGAACCTGCCTCGCCGCGAACAACTCATCGCATCGGCCGGTGTCATCCGCAGTCAGCTGCCCTGGTACAACCCGGCGCAGCGGAAACTACCCGCACTCGCCGACCTGTGGTTCGACCGCTACGAGGCCGGATACGACGTCACACACTGGTACACCGCGGATACCACCGCTTCGTAGTGAGATCCGGGCTGACGGTCGATAATTGCGCGCCGACATTCGAACGGCTTGCGATCGCACTCGACTTCTCGACTCACGGACCACTTCCCGACACTCGACAGCCCGGTTCGCATTCCTCCCCGAAATGCTTCTCGGGTGGTGTTGCCGAAGCAGTCACCGAAGGTTCCGAAAAAGAAATCGAATTACGCCGACGAAATTTTTCTCCGAATGATCGGGATGCGAATTGCGTGCCGTGGCCGGCGTACGATATCGAGCCCTTTTCACCCTCGTAGCCGGTTCTCCCGAGCGGGAGATGTGGATCGCTCTGGCGAGTCGTCCCGCTCCCCGGCATGCGATCGCACACACCTGTCGGCGCACAGACCACGGAGACGACTTCGGCATCATAACCGCCCGACTGCCGATCTGCCTCAACTCGTACAAGAGCGGTCTCCACCCAGGGGCCGGATCCCATGGCCTCGTTCACAGGGAGATAGGCCGACTACACCGCCCGAGCAGCGGTGTAGTCATAACAGCCGCAATTGTGATCATACACTTAACCAGTTGTGCGTATGATCATCCTCAGTGCAGCGGCGGCGGATCCGAACGAAACCACCGGGCCATACGACGTACGAACAAAGAGGTGCAACCAAGTGACCGATCTACAGATGCGGAAGATGCGGTTCGCGTTCGCGGACTACGACGTGCCCTTCCTATGGAATGAAGAGAATCCGGCGTTCTCGTCGATGGCCAATGCGGTGTCCTTCCTCGCCATCGCCTTCGAGAAGATGGTCGTGAACATGATCAGAGAGGCCATGCCGCTGATCACCGACCCAGAAGTCGCCGAGGAAGCCACCGCGTTCGTCCATCAGGAGGGGCAACACTCCACCGCCCATCGCCAGCATGTCAACGCGCTGATCAAGGCGTACCCGGGGCTACAGGAGACGCTCAATGACGTGATCAGCGCGTTCGACCGACTCACCGTGAATACCTCCATCGACTATCGGCTCGCCTACACCGCCGATCTGGAGGCGACCTTCACCCCGGTGTTCAAACTGATGCTCGATAACGAAGCGGCCCTCTTCCGGTCAGGAGACGACCGGGTCGCGTCGCTGTTCATCTGGCACTTCGTCGAAGAAGTCGAGCATCGCAGCTCCGCGCTCATCATCTTCGACTCCGTCGTCGGAAGCGATACGTACCGGATGCGGATGGCGCCGTCGATCTTCCGCCATGTGATGCGGACCATCAGGGTGGCCTGCGAGGGATTCAATAAGCATGTCCCACTGGAGGAACGGAAGATCGACGCACTGGCGATGTTCGCGTCGTACCGGGCTCAGCAGAAGTTGCGCACGTGGTTGCCACTGCTGAAGGCGCAATACAACGGCCCGATGTCGCGTGCGTTCGACGACCTGCCCCGCCGCGAGCAACTGACCGCCTTGGCCGGCATCATCCGCAGTCAGCTACCCAAGCACAATCCGGCACACGAAAAACTACCCGCACTCGCCGACCTGTGGTTCGACCGCTACGAGGCCGGATACGACGTCACACACTGGTACACCGCGGATACGACCGCTCGTAAGTAGGAGTTGAACCGATGGCTGATCACTGCGCGGCCACCTTCGAGCGGCTCGCGACCGCACTGGGCTTTTCCTGCGACGAGGCCGGTGGACTCGTCGAGGTGCGAAACCCGCTCGCCTTGGAGAACTGGACGCTACCGGTCCTGGAGTTCACGATCATCCTTGGATCGGTGCTCATGCTGATCTACGCGATCATGCGTTTGCGCAGACACGGTGATCCCACCAACCTGGTGATCTGGTTCGGTGCGAGCGCCTATCTGTACATTATCGAGCCACCGCTGTACTTCCCGGCGGCCTTCGGCATCGACGCACACGTCGACACGATGTTCGCGCACAACCTGTTCACCGTGGAATTCCTGTGGGGCCGGCTACCGCTGTACATCGTCGCCATCTATCCGCTCATGGCCACCATGGCTTACGAGCTCGTCCGGATGCTGGGCGTATTCCGTCGTCGGTACGGAGTCGTTCTCGGTGCGATCTGCGTCGGCTTCGTCCACCATGCCTTCTACGAGATCTTCGACCATCTCGGCCCGCAACTGCGCTGGTGGGCGTGGTCTACCGAGAACGCGATCAATCAACCGATGTTCGATTCGGTGCCGCTACCGAGTGTGGTCGTCTTCGGCGCATTGTGGCCGATATCGCTCGCGTTCTGCGTCCAACTGTTCGTCGGGCGCCACGTCGACGCCGGCCGAAACTTCTCCGGACCACAACTGGTGTGGCGGACCGTGGTCATCGGTCTGCTCGCTTCGCTGGGAACAGCGGTATTGCCGCTTCCCGCAACGCTGTTCGGCATGGGCAGCGACACAGTACGTGGCTTCCTCTACGCGGCCGAACTGGTTGTCGTCACCGTCGTCGCCGCGCTGGTCCTGACCAAACAGTGGCTGCGGCTACGACAGGGCCAGGACGACACTCCGCAATACACGAACCGGCTCGTCCAGATCTACAGCCTGGTGTATCTGGGTGCTATGGCGGTGTTCTGGGTGAGCGCGTTGCCTGACTTCTTCGCCGCCTCGGACGGTGTGACGAGCAACGGCGACCCGATCGGAAGCCTCTGGTACGCCGTGGCCTGCTTCACCATAGCGATACTCTGCGTGCTCGCCACACTCACCATCCCGCGCCGAAAGGCCGAGGCGGGCAACACTACTACTCCCCCCGTCGACCGGGCGGTGGCGCCTACCGCATAGCGCACCTCCCCGTAGGGCGGCCGAGTGCCCCGAGCATCGGCCGCCCTGAATCGGGAGATCCCCGCGAAACAGCCGGACGCTACGGCCGCATCTCGTATGCGCCGTCGTAGGCCGCTACCTCGGCCCACACCCGGTCGAAACGCGGACGGTCGGCAACCGGCGAACGCAGCGCGGAGGTCGCCCAGTTCCGCTGGTCCTCGGTGGCCGACGGCTTGCCGTACAGTGCGGTGGCGTAGCCGTTGAAATCGCGGATCTGGAAGTCGAAGATCTGGTCGATCAGATCCCGGTCCAGCCCGGTGATCGCCGCCTGCTCCAGAATCAGCTGACCGTAGACCACCAGGGAGAACAGGTGGCCGATGGTCAGCATGAAGTCCAGGTCCTGCTGTTGCTCGGCAGCGGGCGCCGCCGTGGTCAGCAGAGTGCGCAGCGCCTGTGCCTGCTCGTAGAACCGGCCCACATTGGGGATATCGGCATGCTTGTCGTAGCTGGGGGTCCAGTCGGCGAACTGCACCTTGCCCGCGCCCCGCGCCGGGCCCTGCTGCCAGAAGAACGCGTCGTCGGCCGCATCCTGCCTGGTCTCGATCTCCGGGTAGTCCTTAGGATTGAACAGATAGTTCGGCATGAACTTCAGGATCTGCCCGACGTTCACGTGTACCGTGCCCTCCAGCCGGGGCAAGGTGTTGATCAGCCGCCGTACCTCGGCGAAGTAGGTGTTCTTCTCGAACCCCTTGGCGGCCAGCACATCCAGCAGTAGCGTCATCACGGTCTCACCCTCGGAGGTCACCTTGGACTTCGTCATCGGGTTGAACAGCAGATAGCGACGATCGTCCAGGCTCGCGCTGCGGAAGTAGTCGACAGCGCGATCGCTGAACAGCTTCATCGCGAGAATACGCGCGTAGGCGTCGACGAAATTCGTACGCACATGTGGGAAATCGGTGACCGGGTTGCCGTAGAGGACGCGGTTGTTCGCGTGGGTGATCGCCTCGTAGAAGGAGTGCTCGACCATACCGATGCCGCCGTGGCAGAGGTTGAACTTGCCCACGTTGACCGTGTTCAGCGCGGCGGAGAACGCCTCGGGGCCGGTGTGCAGGATATCCTCGGCCCGGACCGGGTAGTTCTCCAGGCGGAAGCTGCTGACGTACATCTGCTCGTGCACCACATTGCCGAGCAGACGATAGTTCTCGTGGCGGGAATCGGCGACGAACCAGACGTAAGCGTCGGCGCCGTCGAGATCGGCGCGCCGGGAGAACACCGACACCATACTGGCCACATTGCCATTGCCGATGTAGTACTTCTCGCCGTTGGCGCGGAACAGAATTCCGGCCTCGGCATCCTCGCTGCCCGGCTCGGTGGGTGTGAGCACCAGATCGGTGTTGTAGATATCGGCGCCGCGCGTCTGCTCGGACAGCGCGAAGGCCATCACCTCACCCGCGGACAGATCGGCGGCCGCGCGCTTCTTGGCCTCCTCGTTGTCGCTCTGCCAGATCGGGCCGAGACCGAGGATGGTCACCTGCTCGGCGTACCAGTACGCCAGACCGTAGAAACCGAAGATCTCCGACAGCGCCGCATTGCGCGCCGCGTCCCAGCGCCGGTTCTGGTCACCGTCGGCATAGGCCGCAGGCGTCAGGAAGGTAGCGAACAGCTTCTCCTTCTTCACGAAGTTGAGGAAGTCGGCCGTCCACACCGCGTTCGCATCGTCGTCGAGCAGACGCTGTTTACCCCGGCTTTCGAACCACTCGATGGTGGCGCGCAACAGTCGCCTGGTCTCGGCGTCGAACTGCTGCGGATCGTAGGTGGCCGGGTTGAACAACCGCGCGTCGGTGTTTGTCATGCCGGTTAACTTACCAGCGAGTAACCGCAGCGTGGACCAGGTGTACGGAACATTGACCAGCAAATTCAGGTTACGATTCCGTAAGTATCGACGGTTCGGTTCCTGCAGGGCCTGCACGCTGCGAGCAAGGCCGGAACCCGATCTTCATCGGGAGCCGAAGAAGGAAGACCAGCCACCGACAGTGAACTCCGTGTACGCACGGCCCGGGATCCGCGAACTCATTACACCTCCGGGAAACTCGAGCGTGTATCGAACTACCGGATCACCCGCTGGTTCCAGCGGTACATGCAGGGTTATGCCGTTCTCGATCAACGAGCTCACGGGAGCCGACACATCGGATAAGTCGAACGGTTCATTGTGTGGTATCACAAGGGACAGACCGAGCCCGAGATCGATACGAATTCCTTCGCCCACATCGGTGAGAATCATCGACAACCCATAACCACTACGAGAAATTGCGGTGATCGTTCCCGAGTCGGAGTCGAAGAAGAAACGGCCGATGGTCCCGTATTCGCTTGACAGTCGCGAATACAGCCTCGGCATGACACGCGCGAAATCGCCCACTAGCAGCTCCTACCCTTCGCGACAGCGAAATATCCTTGCGGGCAGGCACATACCCCGATCACGTGGGGTTGGTATATCTGGTCTCCGCAGGCCCCTGAGCCGAGCCGTCAGGGGCCTGCGGCGAACAAGGTCAGCGGCGAACCTTGGCCACCACCGCGTCCACCGCCGAAGCCGCGGGGAGCTCTTCGGTCTCGCCGGTGAACCGGTCGCGCAGTTCCACGGTGCCCTCGGCCCAGCCGCGCCCGATCACCAGCACCAGCGGCATACCGAGCAGTTCGGCGTCCTTGAACTTCACTCCCGGCGAGGCCGTACGGTCGTCGAAGAGCACGTCCAGGCCCTTGGCGTGCAATCCGGCCACTACTTCCTCGGCGCCGGCACGGGCCGCGTCGTCCTTGTTCGCGATGACCACGTGCACGTCATACGGCGCGACCGAGGCAGGCCAGCGCAGCCCCTTGTCGTCGTGCTGCTGTTCGGCGATCACCGCGACCATGCGCGAGACGCCGACACCGTAGGACCCCATGGTCAGCCGCACCGGTTTGCCGTTCTCACCGAGTACGTCCACTTCGAACGCGTCGGTGTACTTGTTGCCGAGCTGGAAGATGTGGCCGATCTCGATTCCGCGCGCCGACACCAACCGGCCGTGCCCGTCGGGCGAGGGGTCGCCATCGCGCACCTCGGCGGCCTCGATGGTGCCGTCTGGCGTGAAGTCGCGGCCCGTGACCAAGCCGACGACATGCTTGCCCGGTGCGTCGGCGCCGGTGATCCAGCTGGTCCCGCTGACAACCCGAGGGTCGACCAGATAGCGAATACCATTGGCTTGCAGTGCCTTCGGTCCGATGTAACCCTTCACGAGGAACGGGTTCTCGGCGAAATCGGCGTCGGTGAGCAGTTCCACCTCGGCCGGTTCGACGGATGCGCCGAGGCGCTTGTCGTCGACCTCACGGTCACCGGGGACGCCGATACCGAGGATCTCGGTCTTGCCGTCCGGATGGCGCAGCTTGACCATGACGTTCTTCAAGGTGTCGGCCGCGGTGACCGGACGCCCGTAGCGCTCGGCCACGCCTGCCTCGTTGGCCCAGTCCACCAGTGTCGCGATGGTCGGGGTGCCCGGGGTATCGAATACGACGGCCTCGGGCTGTCCCTCGATCGGCAGCGGGTCGGGAGCCGGCGTGACCACAGCCTCGACATTGGCGGCGTAGCCGGATTCCGGACAACGCACGTAGGTGTCCTCACCGACGGGACTGTCGGCGAGAAATTCCTCCGACGCACTGCCACCCATCGCGCCCGAGGTGGCCGCGACGATGACGTATTCGACCCGCAGCCGGTCGAAGATGCGCTGATAGGCCTGCCGATGCGCGTCGTAACTGGCTTTGAGGCCGTCCTCGTCCAGATCGAAGGAGTAGGAGTCCTTCATCACGAATTCGCGGCCGCGCAGGATGCCCGCGCGGGGGCGCTCCTCATCGCGGTATTTGGTCTGGATCTGATACAGCGTGACCGGGAGGTCCTTATAGGAGCTGTACTCGCCTTTGACGGTGAGCGCGAAGAGTTCCTCGTGGGTCGGGCCGAGCAGATAGTCCGCGCCCTTGCGGTCCCGTAGCCGGAACAGGCCGTCGCCGTATTCGGTCCACCGATTGGTGGTCTCGTACGGATCGCGCGGCAACAATGCGGGTAGCGAGATCTCCTGTGCGCCGATCGCGTCCATTTCTTCGCGCACGATGTCCTCGACCTTGCGCAGCACGCGCAGGCCCAGCGGCAACCACGAGTAGACGCCAGGGGCGACTCGGCGCACATAGCCGGCGCGAACCAGGAGTTTGTGGCTGGGGACCTCCGCGTCGGCGGGATCGTCGCGGAGGGTACGCAGGAACAGTCGGGAGAGGCGGGTGATCACGGAAGCACAGGGTAGTCGCTGGCCGAACGCCGGTCACAGCGCATTACCGTATTCGTTCGTGCTGGTGTTGCTTCCTCCTTCCGAAACCAAGTCCGACGGCGGTGCCGGAGCACCACTTGCCGTGGAATCACTGGCGATGCCGCAGCTCACCACGGTGCGCACCCGGCTGATCGATGCGGTGGTGCGCTTGGCGGCCGATCCGGAACGCGCGCGTACCGTCCTTGGGCTCGGCAAGGGGGCCGATATCGAGATCGCGCGTAATGCCGCACTGCGGACCTCACCGACCCGGCCCGCCCTGGAGCGCTACACCGGTGTCCTCTACGAGGCGCTCGACGCGCGCTCGTTCACGAAGATCCAGCGGGCCAAGGCGTACGCCCGGCTCGGTATCGGCTCAGCTCTGTTCGGCGCGGTCCGCGCAGGCGACCCGATTCCCGCCTATCGGCTGTCCGGCGGCAGCAAACTACCGGGACTACCGACCCTTCCAGCGCTGTGGCGCGACGAACTGGCCACAGCGCTGCACACCGAAGCCGCCGGGGAACTCGTCGTCGACCTGCGCTCGGGCAGCTATCAGCAATTGGGACGGGTACCCGGTGCGGTGACCGCGACCGTGCTCACCGAGCATCCGGACGGCTCGCGCACCGTGGTGAGTCATTTCAACAAACATCACAAAGGCCTGCTCGCCAGGGCCCTGGTGCTCACAAGAGCCGAGCCGACCGATATCCGTGGGGTGGCACGGGTGGCGACCAAGGCCGGGCTGCGCACCGAGATCGCCTCGGCCACCAAGCTCGTGCTCCTCACCTGAGTGCGCCCGGCTATCCCGCAGGCGTCGTGAGCTCGGTCAGCTCGGCCGCGAGATTGGCCCTGGCGGCGGACTCGTACCGGCGGCGAGCGGCCGTGGTGTGGTACAAGGACGGCTGCTCGGCGAGTTTCCGCAGCACCGCCGCGCGTCCGATACGGAACAGTTCGTCCGGAACGTGCTGGTATTCCGCGCGCACGGCCCGGGTATACGCGGCGTAATCGGAGGAATCCGCGGCGAGGACCGCCAAATCGGCATCACAGAGCACAGCGCCGTTGTAGTCGCCCGGTGCGGGGTTGTGCGCCGCGGTGAGCCGGACCAGTCTGCCGACTTCGCGGCTCAGCTCCGGTGCCGCACCCAGCTCGGCCAGCGTCGTTTCGGCCAGTTCGGCACTGCGCTCTTCGTTGTCCGTTCGGTCGACCGCGTAGATCGCGTCGTGGAAGAAAGCCGCGTAGCGGACAGCGTCGAGGTCCGCTGCGTCGGCGGCGAGCTCGTCGATGACGCGCAGCATGCCTGCCAGATGATGCACGGTGTGATAGCGCCGATGCGGCTCGCCGTAGCGCGCTACCAGATCCGTACCCAGATCGGCCGCCCGCTCCCCCGCCAGCTCGATCCATTGGGTCAGCAGGTATTCCTCCACCACCATCCGCACAGTATCGCGAAGGCCGCAGTGCCGGGCAAGGTTACGTTCACCACCCAGTCTCCGGCCGCGGTACCCGGAGGCTGTGCGGGGCCCGGCCGAGGCTGATTCAGACTTGCTGGGCCTCTTCCTGGGCGTGCTGCGCCTGCGCCAGCTGTTGCGGGGTGAACCGCAGGGTCAGCGCGACCAGCGCGGCCCCGAACGCGAGCAGCGCGCAGACCAGAATCACCAGGGTGTAGCCGCTGCTGAGCGCGGCGATCTCGTCGGGGGTCATCTCGGCGGCCCGACCGGTGCGCCCGCCGAGCGCGAGCGTACGAGAGGCCGCGATCGGGGTGAGCAATCCGATGGCGACCGGTGTCGCCAGGTTCATGAACATCTGCCCCACCGCGGCCAGCGGACCGATATCGGTAGGCGGCACTCCGACCAGTACGCACAGCGGTGCGAGCACCATGGCGACACCGACCCCGAGACCGATCACGATCAACAGCGGTAACAGTTCAGAGACGTAGGCCACCTCGCTGTCCAGGGTGGACCCGAACAGCAAACCGATACCGAGTACCACGGACGCGGCGGCGAGCAGCCAGCGTGGCGCGATGGCCAACGCCGCTTTGGAGGCCAGCGCGCCGCCGATGCCGATGCCGATGGTGAACGGAATGGCCGCGATACCAGCCCGCAGCGGGCCGTACCCGATCACGTTCTGCATGAACTGGGCGACGAAGAAGGTCATCGCACCGAGCACTCCGCCGGCGAGGAAGATCAGCAGGAAGGTGGCGACGCGGTCCCGGCTGTCGAACAGCGACCACGGCAGCAGCGGGTCGTCCACCCGGCGTTCCAGCACCACGAAGACGAGCAACAGCAGGATGCCCGCGATCAGCGATCCGATGATGGCCGGATGTCCCCAGCCCAGCTCGGGCCCTTCGGTCGCACCGAACACAACGGACGCACAGGCCAGGGTGCCGAGCACCGCGCCGGGTATATCCAGCGCCGCGCGGTGGTGCGCGGTGTCGGCGAGCTTGTAGACCGCGCCGAGGATGATCAGCGCACCGATCGGGACATTGATCAGGAAGATCCACCGCCACGACAGCTGGGTCAGCGCACCGCCGACCACCAGGCCGCCGACCGAGCCGATACCGACCATCGAGCCGACGATCGCGATCGCCTGATTACGCGCCTTACCCGGCGCGAACGTGGTGGCCACCAGGGCGAAGGCGGTGGGAGCCGCGATCGCAGCGCCTGCGCCTTGGAAAGCGCGCGCCGCGAGCAGCATGGGCGCGTTCTGCGCCAGCCCGCACAGCAGCGAGGCCAGGGTGAACACCGCCACCCCGACGATCAGCATGCGTTTACGGCCGAAGGCATCGCCGAGCCTGCCGCCGAGCAGCATCAGCCCGGCGAAGGTCAGCCCGTAGGAGGTCACCGTCCAAGCGCCACCCGCGCTGGACAGTCCCATCTCTTCTTGTAACCGCGGCAGCGCGAAGATCACCACTGTGCCGTCGAGCACAACCATGAGTTGCAGCCCGCTCAGGACTAGGATCGCGAGCCCGAAGGCCCGCTGCGTCACCGGGTACTGCATCGTCGCAGCGGGGTTCCGAAGCACAGTGAGCCACTGTAGCCGAAACGTCGAATTTCCCCGATATTCGAAATAGGTGCACTGATCAGGGGGAATCCACGAATTCGCGATTCCCCTCATACCGGGGAGGCCCCCGACCACGGAGGTAAGGGCCAGATGTTCATCAGCCCTCGAATGAGGGGCAGAGTACGGCTGGTCAGCGCGGCTTGCCGGCGAGTTCGGTGCTCGTGGTGCTCGCGAAGTCGACCTGGCGACGGGCATTGGACAGGGTGGTCACCACGCAGGTGCCGACAGGGCCGGTGCGGTCGTAACGGGTGGCACTGCCGATGGAGATGCCCGCCGAGGCGATATGGATCTCGGAATCCTCTCCCGGATGCATATGCGCTACCCGGCCGCGGAATCGAGCTCCGGCGCGGCGGAGAATCCCGCGGTCGGGCCGATCACCACGATCGCGGGTGGACGGATGCCCTCCGCACGCACACGCTCGGCGACGGTCGCGAGGTCGGCGCGCAGCACGCGCTGGGTACGCAGTGTGCCCTCCTGGATGACCGTGGCGGGGGTATCGGCCGGTCGCCCACCGTCCAGTAGCGCGGTGGCGAATTGCTCGATCCGCTCCACAGCCATCATCAGCACCAAGGTGCCACGCAGCCGGGCCAGGGCGGGCCAATCCACCAGGGAATCGGGATGATCCGGCTTGAGGTGCCCGCTCACCACCACGAACTCGTGGGTGACGCCGCGGTGCGTTACCGGGATCCCCGCGGCGGCGGGTACCGAGATGGGGCTGGTGACGCCGGGCACCACCGTGACAGGGACACCGGCCTCGACGCAGGCTTCCAGCTCCTCGTAGCCGCGTCCGAACACATAGGGGTCGCCGCCTTTGAGCCGTACCACGAACTTGCCTGCCTTCGCGCCGTCGATCAGCGCGGTATTGATCGCTTCCTGGGCCATCGCCCGCCCATACGGGATCTTCGCGGCATCGATCACTTCCACTTCCGGACCGAGCTCGGCGAGCAGTTCCGGCGGGGCGAGCCGGTCGGCGACCACCAGATTCGCCCTGGCCAGCAACCGCCTGCCGCGCACGGTGATCAGATCGGGATCGCCGGGGCCGCCACCGATCAGTGCGACACCAGGGGTGATCGGGGTGGAGTCGTCGCTGACCACACCGGATTGCAGCGCCTCTAGCATGGCGGTGCGTACTGCCGCCGAACGCCGATGCTGTCCGCTTGCCAGTACGCCGAGACTCAGCCCGTCGTAGCGCGCGGTGGCCGGAGTCACCGCGGTGCCGAGCCGCGCGGTATCGGCGCGCACGCAGAAGACGCGCCGCCGGGTTGCCTCGGCCACCACCGCCGCATTGGTCTTGGGTTCGTCGGTGCACGCGATCGCATACCAGGCATCTTCTAGATCGCCGTCGGCGTAGTCACGCAGCGCGATGGTGATCTGCCCTGAGGCCGCCATCCCTTCGACGGCGGGGGTGACCGCACGGCTGACCACATGCACATCCGCACCGGAGGCGATGAGCAGACCCAGCCTGCGCTGCGCTACGCTGCCCCCGCCGACCACGACGACACGCCGCCCGTGCAGATCGATCCCGACCAGATAGTTCGGATCGCCGGTCGGTCGTTCTTGCGGAGTGTTCGAGGTGTTCAGCACAAGTTTCGAGCCTACGGCCCTCGATTCCGGCACGGGCAATCGCCCGGAGATGTCCGTGATCGCGCCTGCTGGTCCCGATCGGAGCATGGCCGCCAAGCCGATGGCCGAGCGCGGGCGAACGCTCGGCCATCGGCCCCGTCGCGGCACGATCTCGCCGTACCGAAATCGGCACAGGATCGCTCAGCGGAAGTACGGGTAGTCCTGCACCCAGTGGAAACCGCGGCTGCGTAAGAGGAAGGAGTCCGGGTCCATCCAGTCGAGCGACAGCGTTACCGGCGTCCCGTTCAATTCCCCCGTCAACAGCATCCTGTGTGAGGAGGGTCGAGCGACGGTGAAGGTCGCCATGGGCTGAGGCGAGGCGTCCGTGGAGCGCGGTGGCTCCGACAGCACGAGGGTGTGCGCGGCCTCGTCGACCGTGGCAAGCACAGGCATAAACGAATCATCCATTTTCTGCACCGTCGCGCCCTGCCGATCGACAATGATCCGGCGCCAGCGGTTCTCGTCGGTGAGCAGCGGTGGTACCCGATGTCCTGCCCTGGTGAACTCATCGACGGTCCAAATGCCGTAGAGCGGCGGCTCGGGTATTCCGCTGCCCGCCTTACTCCAGGCTTCCCAGCTGTACTGCGTGCAACCGATCAACACCCACAGCCCCAGAACGACCTGCAGTATCGCGGCGATCCGATTCGCGCGCCGGGAAGCGAACAGCGTGGGCTGGGCAGCAGGCTCGGCAGGCCGTTCCAGTACAAGAATATTCGCCAGTCGCCCGGCCTGCGGCGCCAGTACAACCAGGCTCAGCACCAGCAAGTGGAACGAGAGAATCTTCACCGGCACGTCATAGGTCATGTTCAACACGAAGACCTGCGCCATGCTCACCAGGCTGAGCAGCGCACCGGCCGTCGCGGTACGCGGCAGGAACAGCAGCAGACCGCCGAGCACTTCGGCCACGCCGAGCAGGATCTGGTAGGGCGGGGCGGCCCCCACCTGGTTCCACAGCACCGAGGCCGGGCTCATCGTCCCGTACGGTTGCAACAGCGCGGTCAGCGAAGGCTCGGGCATTTGTGCCGGAATAGCCTTGGCCATCCCGTAGAAGAGCATCTGGCCGCCCAAGCACAGCCGAATGAACAGCACGAACCACGCGCCGAGGGTGACGTACTCGCGGCGGCGCCGGTCGAGCATCGACCAGACCAGAGTGATCACCCCGGCCATCACGAATACGCAGAAGATCAGCACCCAGATGACGGTTTGATCACCACTGCCCGAATCCTCGTGCAGTACAGCGTCGACACCGAATAGATATTCGCCGACCCAGCCTGCGAACCAGCTCGTCGCACGCATCTGCCACAGGATCGCGGAGTCCGGCAGCACCCTGCCCACCGGCCCGGTGAATACGAAGAGGATCTGCGCGAACAGCACACAGAACAACACCAGGTAAGCGAAAGCGAAGCGGAATCCGATCCGCGCGGATCGGCTCCATGGCCGCCGCGCGCCCGAGGGCACAGTACCTGTCGATGACTCCGCGTAATCCGTTCCGACCGTAGTCACCTTGTCCCCTCACTCATCAATGTTTCCGGCGGATCTCCCACACACCGAACATATCGGAACCATTCATGGGATGAACTCGGGAAAAACCCGGATTTGCCAGTACATCTCGCGGCTCATGCACCTGCTCGTCTGTACCCCCTACGGCTGCTCATCTGCCCTCCGAATGCCTGCTTGCCTGTACTCCGGACGGCGTATCCGCGGATGTAGTCGTCCGGGTATACCCCAGCACCCGTGCGCCCGATTCGGTACCGATTTCCGCCCGCGAGCCGACTGGAACGCGTTACATTCACTGGACCGGCGCATCGCGGGCGGTGCGGCCGGGCCGCACGCGTCAGGAGGATGAGGATGACCGACGATCCGGACCCGGCACAGCGGCAGCAGCTGACCGTCAGCGAACGAGACCTCGATGCCATGGCCGGAGACTTGGCGCGCTGGCTGGATTCCAAGGTCTCCGCAGACCGTTTACCCCGGATCTCCGGATTGACGTGTCCGCAATCCGGCGGCATGTCCAGCACCTCGATCCTGTTCGATGCCGAATGGCACGGCGGCGGACGCGCTCAGCGTGGATCGTTCGTCGCGCGGATGGCGCCCGAACCAGGATCGTTCCCGGTTTTCGAGACCTATGATCTGGCCACCCAGTATCAGGTGATGGCAGGCGTCGCCGCGGCCACCGATGTGCCCATCCCCGAACTGTGCTGGCTGGAGCCCGACGAAAAGCAGCTCGGTACACCGTTCTTCGTGATGCGAAGAGTCGACGGCCGTGTGCCGACAGACAACCCGCCGTACGTTTTCGTCGGCTGGCTGTTCGATGCGAGCCCGGCCGAGCGGCGCTTGGTCACGCACAACACCGTGGCGGTGCTCGCGAAGATCCACGATATCCCCGATCCCGCGACGCGATTCCCACCGCTTGACGGTCCGGGCCAGTCGCTGCGCAGGCATATCGCGGCCCAGCACGCCTGGTACCGATGGGCACTCGCGGACGACGGCTTCGAGATCCCGCTCATCGAGCGAGGTTTCGCCTGGCTCGACGAGCATTGGCCCGCCGGGCCCGGCCCGGATGTGCTCAGCTGGGGAGACGCCCGCCCCGGCAATATCATCTTCCGCGAATTCGACCCGGTGGCGGTGCTGGACTGGGAGATGGCCGCACTCGGCCCACGCGAGCTGGATCTGGGCTGGGTGATCTTCATCCATCGGTTCTTCCAAGATCTGGCCACTCGTTTCGGCCAACCCGGTCTTCCCGACTTCCTGCGCCGCGACGACGTGGTCGCGGAGTATCAGGCGCTGACCGGATACCAGGTGCGTGATCTCGATTTCTATCTCGTCTACGCCGCACTGCGGCACGCGATCGTGATGGCCAGGGTGAAACGGCGGATGATCCACTTCGGCGAGGACACCGACACAACCGATCGGGACGACTACATCATGCACCGCGCCTGCCTGGAAGCGCTGCTCGACGGGACCTACGAATGGGGCTGACCATGCCTGTGCCTTTGGACGAATACCCGATCCACCAGACACCGCTTTCCCTGGCCAGGGTGGCCAGCAGTGATCGGAACTTCTACGACCGCAGCTATTTCAACGCCCACGACCGCGCCGGGGGCACCCTGTTGATCACCGGTGCCGGTGTGTACCCCAACCTCGGGGTGACCGATGCCTATGCCGCCGTCCGGCGCGGTGATGTGCTGCGGGCGGTGCGCTTCTCCGACGCGCTCGGCGACCGTGACCTGGAACAGCGCGTGGGTGGTTACCGCATCGAAGTGGCCGAGCCACTGCACCGGATCCGGGTGCTCTGCGAACACGAGGACCTGAGCTTCGACCTCACCTGGACCGGCGCCTTCCCCGCCGTACAGGAACAACCGCATCTGATCCTGGCGGGCAACCGGCCGATCATCGACGCGTCCCGGTTCGCGCAGGTCGGCACCTGGGCGGGAACGCTGCACGTGGACGGTGACGACATCACGGTCGACCCGGCGGTATGGACCGGGACCAGAGATCGTTCCTGGGGTATCCGGCCGGTCGGTGAGACCGAACCGCCAGGGCGGGCGACCACCGAACCCTCTGGCGGCTTCTGGTGGCTGTACGCGCCACTGCGCTTCGATGACTTCGCCGTGGTGGTGATCGTGCAGGAAGAGCCGGACGGCAGGCGCACGCTCAACGACGCGACCCGGGTCTGGCCGGACGGGCGCACCGAACAACTCGGCTGGCCGCGCATCCGCATCGACTATCGTTCCGGCACCAGGATTCCTATCGGGGCGCGGCTGGAACTGACCACGCCGGACGGCAAGCCGCTCGATATCGAAATCACCCCGGGCACCAATGTCCCGCTGCACGTCGGCTGTGGTTACGGTGGCGATCCCGACTGGCAACACGGCCAGTGGAAGGGCCGCGACTGGTCGCACTCGAGCCGCTACGACCTCACCGACCCGGCCATCGTCGCCCGCACCCCCTATGGCGTGATCGACCACATCGCCCACGCCCGCTGCGACGATGCCGAGGGCTGGGGTCTGTTCGAGCACGCCAATCTCGGCCGCCACGACCCCACCGGCTTCGCCGATTGGGGATCGGTGGCACCGTAAACAGACACCGGCGGTCCCGGCCGGATACATAACCATCCGCGGGCCGCGCCTACGCTGTGCGCCGAAAGCACACTGCGCTCCGAAAACACCGTGCGGCGAAATACACCGTGCGGCGGAAACACGGGCGATGCGGTACTCACGGCCGGATCGATGCTCAGCGGGCGAGGGCCGCGGCGAGCACCACTGTGTGGATCGTGGTCTTGGGGATCACCAGTGGCCCGCGACCGGCCGATACCGCAGCCGCTTCCGCGACACTCGCGGTGCCGAGCGCGTTCGCGGTACGCGCGGACGGATTCGGCACCCGCACATCAGCGAGTGCGCGGGCCGGATAGGAGCGGATCGGTATCCGCAAGACCGCGGCGACCGCCAAGAGGCCCGGTTCTGCGGCACGCCGGTCGACGGTCGCCAAACAGCTGATGACACCCTCGATATCGGCACCGAACACTTCGCGCATTGCCGCGTGGATACGGTCCTGATCCGTACCGGGGCGAACACCGATGCCGACGGCCAGCTCAGGCCGGGACATGCGCTCGGGCATAAGCCGCGGCCGCCGCGACAAAGCGGCGCACCGCCTCCGGGTTCCCAGCCGGATGAGTATGCAGATACGAGGCGTGCACCCGACCGGTCAGCACGCCCTCGCGAACCCGTGCACCGGTGCTGCCACGCCATCCCCATGCCGGCGGGGCCGAAGGCTCCGACACCAACCGGGTGCGATGGAACTCGTGCCCGCGAACCCGTTCGCCCGCCTGCCACAGGAGAGAGCCGGAAAGCGCCACCGCGTCTCGGTAACCGAGGGTCAGCCGCGCACCGAACTCGGCGGCGGCGTCGATCACCCCCGCCATCGGATGCCCGTCAAGCGATCGGGTGAGATACAGCAGCCCCGCGCATTCGGCGTGTACCGGCATCCCCTGACCAGCGGCCTGCGCTACGGCGCGCAACAGCCCGGTATTGTCGGCCAGCTGCGCGGCGTGTTCCTCGGGGAAACCACCGGGCAGCACCAGCCCCGCCGTACCCACCGGGAGATCGTCGTGCAACGGGTCGAATACCGCTACCTGCGCGCCCGCCGCCCCCAGCAGTTCCCGGTGTTCGGCATATCCGAAGGTGAACGCCGCGCCACCGGCCAGGGCGATCAGCGGGCCGGAACGACTGGTGGTGCCGTCGGGGGCTGCCGGGTCGCAGCGGGTCGCTGCGGGTGGCCCGGCGCCATCGGCCCGATCATGACCACCTACCGCAGCGGCCGGATCCCAAGCCGGGCCGGTGACCGACGCGCGAGCCAGTGCCACGATCCCTGGCAGGTCCACATGCGCGGCAACCAGGTCTGTCATCGCCGTTACCGCAGCCACCGCAGCAGCACCGTGTTCCACGGCGGGAATCAGACCGAGATGCCGGGAGGGGACCTCCAGTTCGGCCAGCCGGGGCAGTGCACCGAGCACCGGTAATCCGACTCGATCGCAGGCCGCGCGCAACACCTGCTCATGTCGTCGGCTGCCGACCCTGTTCAGGATCACGCCGCCGAGCCGGACACCGCTGTCGAAGGTGGCGAAGCCGTGCAGCAGCGCCGCCAGGCTCTGGCTGTGTCCACGGGCATCCACGACCAGCACCACCGGCATCCCGAGGAGCTTCGCGACCTGCGCGGTCGACCCTTCCGCCACGGGATCCGGATGATGCTCGTCGATCCGGCCGTCGAACAATCCCATCACGCCCTCGACCACCGCCAGATCGCAGCCGCGCGCACCGTGCCGATACAGCGGCACCACACGCTCCGCGCCGACCAGCACGGGATCCAGGTTGCGCCCTGGTCTGCCTGCCGCCAGGCCGTGATAGCCGGGATCGATGTAGTCCGGCCCTACTTTGCAGGGCGCCACGCGATGTCCCGCGCGCCGCAGCGCGCCGACCAATCCAGTGGCCACTGTGGTCTTGCCGCTCCCAGAGGCGGGGGCTGCGACCACGATGCCTGCGGTCATACCCGGCCTCGCGCCGAGGCCGGTACCTCGAGCAGGTCGTAGCCGGTGTGCCGCGAGCGCGGAGGCATCACCATTCGATACCCCGCTGCCCCTTACGTCCCGCATCCATGGGGTGCTTGACCTTGGTCATCTCGGTGACCAGATCGGCGGCATCGATCAGCGCCTGCGGCGCGTGGCGGCCTGTGATGACGACATGCTGTTTGCCTGGGCGGTTACGGAGGGTTTCGACCACCTCAGCCACCTCCACCCAACCCCACTCGAGCGGATAGGTGAATTCGTCGAGCACATAGAAGCCGTGTTGTTCGGTGCGCAGGCGGCGGGCGATCTCCTGCCACCCCGCACGCGCGGCCGCGGCGTGATCCTGTTCGGTTCCCTGCTTCCTGGCCCAGGACCAGCCCTCACCCATCTTGTGCCATTCGACCGGTCCGCCCGCACCGGTCTGCTCGTGCAGTGTGCCGAGGGTACGGAACGCGGCTTCCTCACCCACCTTCCATTTGGCGCTCTTCACGAATTGGAACACCGCGATATCGAAGCCCTGATTCCAGGCCCGCAGCGCCATCCCGAACGCGGCCGTCGACTTGCCTTTGCCCGGTCCGGTATGTACCGCCAGGACCGGCTGATTGCGCCGCTGTCGCGTGGTCAGCCCGTCATCGGGCACAATCTCCGGCACACCCTTGGGCATCGAATCTCCTTGTTCTCTCTCGACTCATTCCGGTCCGGCCACCGGGCTGCGCGCCCAGCTGGTCAGGCCTGCGCTGCGCGCTACGACTACGCCGGACGCCGCTCCTGCGGACAGGAGGTGCCGCGCAAGCGGTTCGGTGACCCCCGACCTACCCGTAGTGCACCGTACGGGCGAGCTGCCGCGGCCGCGGTCCCGCTGCTCAAGCCGCTCGCACCGACCTACCGCGTACGCCCCCTGAGCTCGCCCGGACGACATCAGCGACCGTCTCTCCGGTCAGCTCGGCCAAGCTCAGATATCCGCCGCGCAGGTCGCGGGCTAATTCGGCGGCCAAGCCCAGCCGGATCATGCCGCGTTCACAATCGACCACCATCGAGGTGACCGCGTCCTCGGCGAGCAAAGTCGCGGCGGCACGAGCGCGCGAGACCGGATCGGTGCCGCCGGTGGCCCTGCCGTCGGTCAGCAGCACCAGCAGTGGCCTACGGCGTGGGTCACGCACCCGCTCGCGCCGCACTACTTCACGCGCCTTCAACAAGCCTGCCGCGAGCGGAGTCTTTCCGCCGGTACGCATTCCGGACAATCGGCGCACCGCGATGTCCACCGATGAGGTCGGTGGCAACACGAGCTCGGCCTCCGCACCACGTACGGTGACGACGGCGACCTTGTCCCGGCGCTGATAGGCATCACGCAGCAAGGAGATCACCGCGCCGGTAACGGCGGACAGCCGGTCCCGCGCGGCCATCGAGCCGGACGTATCGACCACGAACAGCACCAGATTGCCTTCCTGGCCCTCGCGATACGCGCCGCGCAGATCCTCCGCGACCAGCCGCAGCGGCCCCTCGGCTCGGCCGCGGGGCCTGGCTGCCGCGGCGAAGAGGGTACCGATCACGTGCAACCCGGAAGAAGTGTCGGTGGTGGAACGTACGACCCGCCCCTGTCGCGACTCGGCGCGCGAACGCCTGCCCGCAGCACCGGCGCCGACACCGGGCACCTCCCAGCGCGGCGGCGTGGCCGCGCCGGAAACCGGTTTCCCGCTGCGCCTTTCGCCGGAGCCACCGCCGCCGGGGCCGTCCGGCGGGGTCGGGTCCTCTTCCGGGCCGTCCGGCGGCGGGTCCGTCGGATCGTCACCGCAGCCGTCGGGTTCCGAACCGGATTGCGCGGACTCCTCGGCCGGAGCAGGGGGTTGCTCGGCATTGCGCGCCTGCTCCGCGGCGTCACGCATCGCATCGTCCAGTTGTTCTTCGCTGATGCCCGGCTCGTCGAACGGATCGCGCCTGCGCCGGTGCGGCAGCGCCAATTCCGCCGCCACCCGCACATCGTTCTCGGTCACCGCGGTGCCGCCACGCCACGCGGCATGCGCGGTCGCGGTGCGGGCGACGACCAGATCCGCCCGCATCCCGTCGACATCGAACGCGGCGCACAGCGCGGCGATCCGCCGTAGCTCCACATCATCGAGCAGCACCTGGCCGACCCGCGCGCGGGCGGCGAGGATTCGCTCGGCCACCTCGCGGTCGGCCTCGGCGTACCGCACGGCGAATCCGGCCGGGTCTGCCTCGTAGTCCAGCCTGCGGCGTACCACCGCCATACGCACGTCCACTTCCCGCGAGGCCGCCACGTCCACGGTCAGCCCGAACCGGTCCAGCAACTGCGGGCGCAGTTCGCCCTCCTCCGGGTTCATGGTGCCGACCAGAACGAAACGTGCGGGATGGGAGTGCGAGACGCCGTCCCGTTCGATGTGCACCCGGCCCATCGCCGCGGCGTCCAGCAATACGTCGACCAGATGGTCGTGCAGCAGGTTCACCTCGTCGACATAGAGCACACCATGGTGTGCGGCGGCGAGCAGACCGGGGCGGAAAGCCTGCTCACCATCGCGCAGCACCCGCTCCAAATCCAGGGAGCCGATAACCCGATCCTCGGTCGCGCCCACCGGCAGCTCGACCAGCCGGGCGGGCCGCGCCCCCGTTTCGTCCACCACCGGCGGTAGCAGCTGAGCCAATGCGCGCACCACGGTCGATTTCGCGGTGCCCTTCTCACCACGCACCAGTACCCCGCCGATACCGGGATGTACCGCGCAGAGAATCAGCGCCAGTTGCAACTGTTGCTGCCCCACAACGGCAGAGAAGGGGAAGCCTGCCTCTCCCTCCGAGCCGATACGCGATCGGCTGTGCTGGTCGGACATCGACACGGTTTCGGCATGGGACACAGACACGCCCCAACTCTAAGCGCGGCACGTCCGAGGGGCCGACAGCACCCTCCGATCCGCGCCACGGCGCGGCGACACCGGGAGCGGATAGGTGGGCACGGAGTCTGCGTTCAGGCCCCGCCTTTACGCATCGGCACGTGTGTGATGCCGTCCTCCTCGAACTGCTCGCCATCGACCTTGAAACCGTGCTTGCGGTACAGATCGACCAGGTAGCTCTGCGCGTTCAAACGCACCGGTGTGGAACCGGCCTCAGCCAGCGCCGCCTGTACCAGCCGGGTGGTGTAGCCGTGCCCGCGCACGGGCTCCGCGGTACACAGCCTGCCGATGCGGAAACTCTTCACACCATCGTGGTGCTCCTCGCACAACCGCAGCGTGGCGATGACCTCGCCCTCGTCGTCGAGCCAGAAATGCCGGGTCTCCGCAAGCAGATCCTTACCATCCAGCTCGGGGTAGGCACATTTCTGCTCGACGACAAAGACTTCGACGCGAAGTTTCAACAGCTGATAGAGCGTGGCGGTGTCGAGATCCTGTGCCCATGACCGTTTGAGTGCAACCGTTGACATCATCGCGTCTTGCTATCACACCCAGCGGTTCGCCGCGACCCCGCCTACCTCAGCGTGTTGCCACCGCCGAGGTTCAGCGCCTTGGTCGTCCAGTCCCACACTTCGTGGAACAGCGCCGAGTTGTCCGAGAGCCGCACCCCCAGCGAGGGCACCATCTCCTTCAGCTTGGGCGTCCACTGGTCGTACTCGGACGGGAAGCAGCGCTGCAGGACGTCGAGCATGGCCGTCACGCATGTCGAGGCTCCTGGAGAAGCACCGAGCAGACCGGCGATGGTGCCGTCCTGCGCGGAGATCACGGCGGTACCGAACTCGAGCACCCCGCCCGCGCCCTTACGGCGGATCACCTGCACGCGCTGGCCCGCGGTGATCAGTTCCCAGTCCCTGGCCTCGGCGCGCGGGATGAACTCCGACAATGTGATCACCTTGCCGGCTTCCGATTTCAGCAGCTCGCTGACCAGGTATTTGGTCAACCCCAGCTCGGTGACGCCGACACCGAGCAGCGAGAAGATATTGTTCGGCCGCACTGATTTGAACAGGTCGGTGTTCTTACCGTCCTTGAGGAATTTCGGCGTCCAGCCCGCGTACGGGCCGAACAGCAGTCCCGGCTTGCCCTGGATCACCCTGGTATCCAAGTGCGGCACCGACATCGGCGGCGCGCCGACCGCGGCCTTGCCGTACACCTTGGCCTCGTGCTGGTCGATCAGCGCCGGATTGACACAGCGGAAGAACTGACCACTTACCGGGAAGCCGCCGAATCCCTTGGCCTCCGCGATATTCGCCTTCTGCAGCAACGGCAACGCGCCGCCACCCGCGCCGACGAATACGAATTTGCTGATCAGCTTGCGGGTTTCCCTGGTACGGACATTACGCACCGTGACAAGCCATGACCCATCGGCCTGCTTGGACAGGTCGCGCACCTCGTGGCCGAAGGCCAGGTCCGCGCCGGAGGCGCCGAGATAAGCCAGCAATTCCCTGGTGAGCGCACCGAAGTCGATATCGGTGCCGCCGTCGGACCAGTTCAACGCGATCGGGTCGGAGAAATCCCTGCCGCGCGCCATCAGCGGCAGCCGCCGGGCGAATTCATCAGGGGTGTCGATGTATTCCATGCCTTCGAACAGCGGGTGCGCGGCCAGGGCCTCATACCGCTTACGCAGGTAGGGCACATTGTCGGCACCGTGCACGAAACTGACGTGCGGTATCGGGTTGATGAAGGCGGACGGATCACCGAGGATGCCGTTCTCCACGGCATAAGACCAGAACTGGCGGGAAACCTGGAAACGCTCATTGATATCGACGGCTTTGGTGATGTCCACCGAGCCGTCGGGGCTCTGCGGGCTGTAGTTCAACTCGCACAGCGCGGAGTGCCCGGTGCCCGCGTTGTTCCACGGGTCACTGCTCTCCGCGGCGGCAGCATCGAGCCGCTCGAACAGGGAGACCGACCAGTCCGGCTGCAGCTGCCGCAGCAGCGCGCCGAGAGTGGCACTCATGATCCCCGCACCGATGAGTACTACATCGGTCTTTTCAGTCATGGCAGCGTTCGGCACGAGTAGATCGACTTCCTTGTCCTTTTGCGCGGGCCCACCGGGCGGATGGACCTGCCTGGGCACGGTGTGTAGTTGCGCTCCGGGTTCGACAGCCGCCGCTCCCGAACAGCATGGCGGGAGTCAGGTTACCCGCTGTTCACCCAGGCCCAATTGTGCCCCTCTTTACCCTGCCGCAACACAACCAGCCCGCCGAATGTGTGGAATGCGACAGAGATCCTCGCCACTCCGCGCAGCGATATGGTCGCGGTCTGCGGGCTCACCAGCGCATCCCATAGATTGGTCGCGTGACGAACGAACAGCCACTTGTCGAGCCGATCCAGGACTCCCCGGATGATGGAGGCTGGCAGCCTGACATCCTCGGCCCGCATTACCAGCAACGCACGATCCCGCTGGGCCCTGATCCCGACGGCGAAGGCGACGTGGTCGCCACACTGGTTCGCTATGTACCCAACGGTGCCGTCGCACACACCGCGGGCGCGGTGCTCTATGTCCACGGATTCACCGATTACTTCTTCCAAGAGCACCTCGCCGAGCACTTCGCTGCGCGCGGGTTCCAGTTCTACGCGCTCGACCTGCGCAAGTGCGGCCGATCCCGACGCAAGGGGCACACCCCGCACTATGTGACAGATCTCGCGCTCTACGACCAGGAACTGAACGAATCGCTGCGGATCATCCGGGCCGAGACCGGCGCTCCGGTGGTACTCAACGGACACTCCACCGGCGGTCTGGTCATGTCGCTGTGGCTGGATCGAGTCAATCGCACCCGGGGAGCGACCGCCGCGGGGATCACCGGGCTGGTGCTCAACAGTCCGTGGTTCGATCTGCAGGGGCCCTCGTTCTACCGGGGCTTAGGAACAGTACTCATCAAGACGATCGGGCGAGTTCGCGGGAAGACCCTGCTGCCCGGCACCAAGATCAGCACATACGGCGACAGCCTCCATCGCTCCTCGGCAGGCGAATGGGACTACAACCTGGACTGGAAACCGTTACACGGCTTCCCGGTCCGGTTCGACTGGCTGAGCGCCATCCGCACGGGACATTTGCAGTTACAAGAAGGTCTGGAGGTCGGGGTGCCTACCCTGATCCTGCGCTCCCGGATCAGCAAGTTCGCCAGGAAATACGGCCCTTCCGTAGCCGTCGCCGACGCGGTGCTCGACGTCAAACAGATCCAGCGCTGGTCGGGCTGTCTGGGCGACCGCACCAATATCGTGCCGATCGACGGCGCCGTGCACGACATATTCCTGTCCGGCCCCGAACCGCGCGCCAAGGCGTTCGCCGAGGTGAACAGCTGGCTGGACTGGCTGGCGGACTACCGGAGGTCACCAGAAGCTGGTGCGTAGCACGATCTCGGTGGCCAGTTCGTGGCCCGCTTCGGCGGCCACATCGGCGACGTCGACCTCGACCACCCGGAATTCGCCGTAGACGAACCGCCCGGAGGTGTCGGCCACCGACCTCGGCAGGTTCTTGGTAACCAGCAATGTGGTCGGCACCTCCACCGGGCCGGTTGTCGCGTCCAGCACCGTACCGTCGGCACCTGGCACGGCTGGATGCCCGTGATCGGCGACGACCAGACTCTGGAACCGGCCGAATCCGCGCGCACAGGCCTGCCAGGCCAGTACCGCACCCGAACCGCATCCGGCGATGTGCACCCACGGCAATCCCAGTTCGTCCAGAATCGCGGTCAGGCGGTCCGGGTCGAGGCCCTCGATCGACTCCAGCGCGAAAGTGCGCAGATCCGAGGTGTGCAGACGAGCGCATACCTGGTCGTAGACGTCCGGCACATCATCCGCCCCGGGCAGCAGCAGCACACTGTGTCGGGACTCCGGTCCATCGATCCGCACGGTCCACGCCTGGTCACCCACCGCGATCTGCCGAGATCTCATGCCGAATCACGCTACACGGATCGCCGGAACCGAGTGGCGGGACACGTGCCCACCCCCGCGAGCGTCCGGATTCCGGCCCGTTCATCCAACTGCTATAGGAGGTGCCGTTTGCTATCGAAGGCGCCGACCCATCTCCTCGTTATCAGAAATAACAATCAGATCACGCCCATGTCCTGTCGAGTTGCCGGACCACCAGCGGGTACGGCATCGGTGGCCAAAGTCGGCAGGTCGGTGGGCGCGCCGGTACTGAGCAAACGCTCCAGCTCCGCGATATCGAGGTGGTCTTCCACCAGATCAGCCAGCAGATCGAGTTGCGCAGAACGCACCGCGTCGACCGAAATATCTTCGGCGACAACGAAACCCGTTCGCCCAGCGGCTACAGCAACCGTACGCAGCCAGCTGCGGCGCAACTGGTCCGACTCCAGCAACCCGTGCAGGTGGGTGCCCCATACCGCACCACGGGCGCTGCCCTCCGGCTCGCCCTCGACAGTGAGCCATGCCGGGTCACCTCGATGCACGACACGACCATGGTGGATCTCATAGCCGTGCACGGTAATCCCCTCGGCACACCCCGCGCTGCGGCGCAGGACCTTGGATTCGGCGAATTCGATTGTCAGATCGAATAATCCGAGTCCTTCGACCTCCCCGACGTCGGACTCGACATGGTCGATAATCCGGGTACCGAGCATCTGGTATCCCCCGCAGATCCCCAGGATCGGCCCGCCCGCGGCGGCACGCGCTCGCAATGCGTCGGCGATCCCGGTACGCCGCAACCAGCGCAGATCCGATACCGTCGCCTTACTGCCCGGCACAACCACCAGATCCGCCCCGGCCAGCCGCGACGGATCGCTCACCCACCGCACCGCGACACCCGGCTCGCAGGCCAGCGCCTCCACATCGGTGGAGTTGGAGATACGCGGCAATCGCACCGCGGCGACGGTCAGCCATTCCGTGCCCACCGGGGGGCTGGGACGACCGACCGGGGCGTCGGCGAGGGTACCGAGCGAGTCCTCCGCGTCGATCCAGAGATCCTCGGCGTAGGGGAGCACTCCCACAGTGGGGCGGCCGGTGAGTTCAGTGAGCCGGTCCAGCCCCGGGCGCAATAACTCGCGCGCGCCACGGAACTTGTTGATCACGAAACCCGAGATCAAGCGCTGATCTTCGGGCTCGAGGATCGCGAGGGTACCGAACAGATGGGCGAGCACGCCGCCGCGATCGATATCACCGACCAGCAGCACCGGTAACCGCGCGGCGCGAGCGAGACCCATATTCGCCAGATCCGTGGCGCGCAGGTTGATCTCGGCGGGCGAACCGGCACCCTCGCAGATCACCACATCGAACTCGGCGCGCAGTGCGGCGAGCTCGGCGGCGACGACGGCGCGCAACTCCCGCCGATGCCGGATATAGTCCGCGGCGCCGACAGTCCCGACCGCTCGCCCCCGCACCACCAACTGTGAGCGCCGATCACTGCCCGGCTTGAGCAGTACCGGGTTGAACCGCACACTCGGTTCGAGGCCGCAGGCCCGCGCCTGCAGGGCCTGCGCCCTGCCGATCTCCCCGCCGTCGAGGGTGACTACAGAGTTATTGGACATGTTCTGCGCCTTGAACGGCGCGACGCGCACACCACGCCTGGCCAGCATCCGGCAGATTCCGGCCACCACAACGCTCTTTCCCGCATCCGAGGTGGTTCCCGCGACCAACAGCGCGCCCTTCATCGCAGGCGGGCCCAGGCTCCGGGCGAAGGTATCCGGGCGACCGAGGCACCGGTCACGGCAGCGTCAGGATCTCGGCCCCCGATTCGGTGACCACCAGTGTGTGCTCGAACTGCGCGGTCCATGCGCGGTCTTTGGTGACCACAGTCCAGCCATCGTCCCAGATCTCGTAGTCGATACCGCCGAGGTTGATCATCGGTTCGATGGTGAATGTCATCCCCGGTTCCAGGATGGACTGCACCGCGGGCTGGTCGTAGTGCAAGATGACCAGGCCACTGTGGAATGTGGGGCCGACACCGTGCCCGGTGAAGTCGCGCACCACGCCATAACCGAAACGGTTGGCGAAGGATTCGATCACCCGGCCGATCACATTGAGCGCCCGGCCCGGCCGGACCGCCTTGATGGCCCGGTTGGTGGCTTCTTCGGTCCGCTCCACGAGCAGCCGTACCTGCTCGTCGACCGCTCCGGCGAGGAAGGTCTTGTTGGTGTCACCGTGCACACCGTGGATATAGGCGGTGACATCGATATTGACGATGTCACCGTCCTGGATCACCGTGGAATCCGGGATGCCGTGACAGATCACCTCGTTCAGAGAGGTACAGCAGGATTTCGGAAATCCCTTGTAACCGAGAGTCGACGGATACGCGCCGTGGTCGCACATGTACTCGTGCGCGATGCGGTCCAGTTCGTCGGTGGTGACACCGGGCGCGACCGCTTTACCGGCCTCTGCCAATGCCTGCGCGGCGATCTTGCCCGCGATCCGCATCTTCTCGATCGTCTCCGCGCTCTGTACCCAGGGCTCATTCCCCTCGTTGGCGGTCTTCTTCCATGCGTACTCCGGACGCTCGATAGCGCGCGGAACTTCACGAATGGGTGACAGTGTGCCGGGAACGAGCGGCTTACGAGTACGGACAGACATAGCAAACAGCGTAATGGGACGACCGGACCGGCGCGGAGACCGGCCGGAATCCCACTACCCGGCTATGGCCCGATCACGGTATCCGGTAAGCCGACCACAGCACACTGCCGCGCAGGCCAGGCGCCACCCCGCTTATCCGCACCCCGCCATCCGCACAACACTGCCGCGCGCCGAGCAGGATTCCACAGGGTATTCGCCGACATGGTGCCCGCACCACAACTGTTCGAAGACGCCACGAGGGGCGACTCGGTACTCGGGGATCGCCACACGGATAACTGCGACCGCGTAGCGGCAGCACTAACGCCGAGAGAGGGTCATTACCGCAATACGGTCATTGCTCGGGCAACCGACGACGGCCACCGGCCACATCGATAACCAGATCGGTATATCCGTCCACGAGTTCGGCCAGCTGATACCAATATTTATGGGTATTGTCGCTGCGCGCGCCTTCGTCGTGGATGACCTGATTCGCATGCACCCAACTGCTCGCCATCCGGTCGACCACTGCGCCGAGGCTTTCGGTATGTAGTGAAGCCCCTTGTCGATGCTGCGGCAGTTCCTGTGCGACCCACTCATTGATTTCATCGATGAGTTCACCGCGTCGACAGTCTATTTCGGCAATCATCGCGATATCTCGCACTTGCGCGCGATGCTGATGCAGTACGGCGAGAGTATGCGCGGACCGTAGTAGTTCCCGATCTTGGAAACGACGGCCCTGGAAGGCGCACAATAATTGCGGTGCTGTCGGCAGCATGCCGACTGTCGGCGCGCTCACCGCCCCGCCTCTGGTTTACCCGACACCAACGCTCTTTGTACCAACATAATTGGCTCTCGATTCGGTTATCCCGGTCATCGGATCGGTTGTCACACCTAGGCTAACTGGATAATGTGCGGCCCGATGGCAGAACGCAAGATTGCGTCCGCATTTCTGCTGTCAAGCTCCCCTGATGACATGAGGGCCCCAGAGCATACCTGCCGCAATCGATTACGGCTCCACTACCGACCCCGACAGTAGCGGGACATCATCGCCGAGCACTGCACAGTAGGCTCGACTCCGGATCACCACTACCGCGATTACCTATACATCAGCGAATTGCATTGTGGGATAAGGATGTTCAACGAGATGCCGAGTTGCCTTCCCACAGCGCACTCCGAAAGTACCGGCACATCACCCGATTCCCACACCACGCCCCGACACGATCGGAGTGCAGCCATCGAACCGGGATCACCTATCCCGATCGGCCCATACCGCCGGAGCCCTGACCGCACACAAGATGACCACCTTCGAACGCACGCGACCACCACAGCGCACTCCCATCCCCTGGCGCGGCCGGTTCATCAGAAACAGCACCGACGTCCTCATCCGCAGGCACTCCGGACAATCCCGGCGCATACCCCCGCACGAAAGGACAGGGCGATGCCGCCCCCCGACGCCGCCGAGCGCATATCGCGCAGCACATCCGCGAGACCTGGATGCCGATCACCGCAGAGCCACTCACCACCGAGAAGCGACACAGCAAGACATAAGTGACATAAATCATAAGAATCAATGAATGGCTATGATTCCGCAGCCTATGCGCCCTCCCGAACCGCCGCGGACATCCGCCTGGTCACCGAGGCGAGCTACCAGCAGGCTCCCACGGAGCGACCCCCCGGGTTCGCTACCGCACACCAACGGAATAACCCCGAACCGGGCATAGCGGCCATTGGCGGCAAATATCGGACATTCAGGGACCAGAACCCGAAGCGACGGTCATCGATAATCCTGGGACCACGTCTGGAGACACGACGACAATACCGGCGACCGCACCGGGGTAACCGACACCGAAACCATTGCCGCAGCGCCTTTCACCATTTCTCCACGGGTCGCTCACGGTCGTGGGAACGGCCCAGCCACCGCGCATCGGCGATCATGCGGCAATACGATCGTCCGCGACCCGCTACCGCGCCTGCCCGCTACCGCAGGAACGGTAGTGTTCGGCCGAACCGCGCATAACTCCTCCGGCGGTAGCGACCGTGCGAATCCGGCACGAAACGCACCGGGCATAAACTGGTGTCTACCGCAGGACCGTAGCCACCAGACGCAGAGCAGGGCCATGACTGGTTTGGACCCGTTCACAACGCAGCAGAATCGGCCTCCAGGGATCGAGCAGGAGCTGGAGGGCGAGGGACTCGACAACCCTGAGGTGATCGGCAAGGGCGGGTTCGGGGTGGTCTACCGCTGTCGGCAGCGCGCGCTGAATCGCAGCGTCGCGGTCAAGGTCCTCACCGCACGACCGGATCTGGAACCGGAGAATGTCGAGCGGTTCCTGCGGGAACAGCAGGCGATGGGCGCATTGTCCGGACACCCGAACATCGTGCCGATCCTCCAGGTGGGCACCACCTGGAGCGGGCGCCCGTACTTGGTGATGCCTTATCACTCGCGCGGTTCCCTGGACAACCGTATCCGCCGAGAGGGCTTCCTGCCGGTACCCGAGGCGATCAGCATCATCATCAAACTGGCGGGCGCCCTGGAGACCGCCCACCGAGCCGGTATCCTGCATCGCGATATCAAACCGGGCAATGTCCTGATCACCGACTATGGCGAGCCACAACTGTCCGACTTCGGGATCGCTCGTATCGAAGGCGGTTTCGAAACCACTACCGGTGTGGTTACCGGTTCCCCCGCCTTCACCGCACCCGAAGTGCTGCGCTCCGGCATTCCGTCGGTGGCTTCCGATGTGTACGGCCTCGGCGCGACCCTGTTCGCCATGATCACCGGGCACGCGGCATATGAACGCCGCTCCGGCGAGCAGATCGTCGCCCAGTTTCTCAGGATCTCCGCCGACCCACTCCCCGATCTGCGATCCGACGGTATCCCCGACGAGGTATGCGCCGCCATCGAGGCCAGTATGTCGCGCAATCCGGCGGACCGTCCGCCCTCGGCCGCCGCGTTCGGAGAGTTGTTACGCGATATCCAGCGCCACAACGGTATGCCGATCGAGAGTATGACTCTGCCCGCCGTCGATCACCGAGCGCTTCCCGGCCTCGACGCACACCCTCCGGCCCCCACCGCGCAATCTCCCTCGACCCGCCTCAGAACACCGCAGGCACCCGAAACGAAATTCCGCCCAGCGATGTCCACCCGGCCCCTGGTGCAGCGTGATCGGCTGCTCGACGTCCTACATGCCGAGCCACGGCCGCGGCTCGCGGTCATCCATGCTCCTGCCGGATTCGGCAAGAGCACGCTGGCCGCACAATGGGCCAAGCATCTCACCGAAACCGATGGCGTCACTGTGGCCTGGATGAACGCCGATCCCGACGACAGCAATATCGTCTGGTTACTCACCCACCTGATCGAGGCGTTCAACCGGGCCGATCCCACGCTGGTACCCGACCTCGCGCCCATGCTCGAAGAAGGCGATGCCGCTGCCGCGCGTTATGTGCTCACCACGCTGATCAACACCATCCACGAACGCCGCGAACGGTTCGCCCTCGTCATCGACGACTGGGACCGGATCTCCGGCCCCGCAGCCGTCACCGCCTTGAATTTCCTGGTAGAACAGGGCTGCCACTACCTGCAGATCATCGTGACCAGCCGCTCCCTGGAGAGTTTGCCCCTCGGCACCATGCGGGTTCGCCATGAGATCGTCGAAATCGATGCCGCCGCATTGCGTTTCGATGCGGAAGAGGCACGTTCGTTTCTCGCGGCACAAAGCGGTCTCGTCCTGGACGAAGAGGAGAGCATCGAGCTGCGGGACAGTACCGAAGGCTGGGCCGCCGCATTGCAGCTGGCATCGCTGTCCCTGCGCGAACACCGCGATCCGGCAAAGCTGATCGCCCACCTGTCCGGGCGTCATCACACCATCGCCGAGTACTTGGCCGAGAATGTGCTCGATACCGTCGAGCCGGAGCTCCTCGACATCATGCTCAAAACCTCACTTCCCGAACGGATCTCCGGCAGCCTGACCACCGCGCTGACCGGCATGCCCTACGGGCAGACGCTGCTGGAGAATCTCGAACGCCGCAATCTTTTCCTGCGCCGGACCGATGACAGCGGCGAATGGTTCCACTATCACCATCTGTTCGCCGAGTTCCTCCGGCAACGCCTCGAACGCGATCACCCCGAACAGGTTCCCGAACTCCACCGCGCCGCCGCCATCTGGTTCGCCGATCACGGAATGCTCAGCGAGGCCATCGATCACGCACTGGCCTGCGAGGACAGCGAAATGGCTGTTGATCTGGTCGAAGCACGGGCCAGGGAACTGGTGCAAGATGCCCAGCTCGCGACTTTTCTCGGGTTGGTCGCCAAACTGCCACCGACGATTGCTCGCGCACGCCCGCGACTGCAGATCGCGGTCGCCTGGGCGAACGCCCTGCTGCGGCAACCCACCGAACTACACGCCGCGCTGCGGATGGCCCGGGCATCACTCGACAAGTCCACGACGGCAGGCGCCGATCTCGCGGTGGAGGCCGACCTCATCGAAGGGGTGGAGCGGGTGTTCGCCGATCGCTTGGAAGACGTGGACACCGTGGTCGCCGAATGCCTGGAGCGAGCAGACACCCTAGGACCATGGTCGCTGTGCACGGCCGCCAATCTCGCCTCGTTCGCCGCGATATGCCGGTTCGATTATGACAAAGCACGCGAATGGCACGATTGGGCTATCCCCTATCACCGGGAGACCCGCAGCTCGTTCATTCTGATGTACAGCCACAGCATGGCCGGCATCGCAGCCAGGGAAGAGCTCGATATCCCCGCCGCGGAGCACAGCTTCCGCAACGCGGTGCAGATCGCCACCCCCGCGTCGGGCCCGAAAACCTATGCCGCCCGTTTGGCGGGCGCTCTGCTCGGTGAGTTGCTCTACGAACGCGACTATCTCCCCGTAGCCGAACAACTGCTGAACGAGGCCGGGCAGCTCGGCACCGAGGGCGGCCCCGTCTCGTTCCTGATGGCAAGTTACGCCACTGCTGCTCGGCTGGAGGCCCTGCGCGGTGATCTCGAAGCCGCCACCCGGCGCCTGGAAGAAGGCGCCGAGACCGCGCGCGCCCTGAAACTGCCGCGGCTGGCCGCCCGGATAGCCAATGAACAGATTCGGCTCGGTCTCACCCCCACCTATCTCACCGAGTCCCCGGTCGGGGAAAGCGGTGTCGCGATAATGACCGCGGAGTTGCGCGCGGATTCCACGATCCGGTTGCTCTTACGCTCCGACACCGCGACGCAGATCGCCACCGCCATCACCCGCGCCGAGCAACTGCGTGATTCCATCGATGCCGCTCGCCGCCCGCGCAGCGCAGCGCAGGCGCAGGTGCTGCTCGCATCCTGCCTCGCGGCAGCAGAGCAGACCGACGCCGCGAAGGACACCCTCGTACCGGTATTGGCCACCTACGCCGATGTCGGCCTCATCCGCCCGCTACTCGACGAAGGCCCGCGGATCACCACGCTGTTGAGCTCGCTCGACGACGACAATCAGAAGGGGCGCTGGAAAGAGAACTGGCCGATCGTCCCATCCGTTTTTCTGCGTCGGATACTCGACAGTTGAGCGAGATACCGCACGGGGTCGAACTGTACGGCCGACACGACAACCGCGTACGCTCATGCGCCGCGGATCACGGCACAGGCTGCGGTCCGCAGGTGGTGCCGACACCCGGAATGTGCAACACCCACCGCCCTTTACCGTCGGCCTTCGCGCGATAGAGGCCGGTGTCGGCGGCGTCGAGCAGCGACTCGGCATCAGCCCCCGCGACCGGGGTGAGCACCGCGCCGATGCTGACGGACATACGTAGTCGCCGGTCACCGATGATGATCGGCTCGATCAGCGACTCGAGCAAGCTATCGGCCACAGTGGCCACCTGATGGTCGCTCGCAGGTGGCGGAATCAGCGCGACGAACTCGTCACCGCCGATCCGGGCGATCAGGCAACTGGAGTCGCGCACGCTGTCTCGCAGACGAGCGGCGACCGCGGTGAGGATCTGGTCGCCTGTCCCGTGTCCGTAGCAATCGTTGACATGTTTGAAGCGATCGATGTCGACGAAACACAGCCCCGCGCGGTCGCCGTGGTCGGCGCAGGCGATCATCGTGTCGATCCGTTCGATGAGATGCCTGCGGTTCGGTAGCCCGGTGAGCGGATCATGTCGGGCCTGCCGGTGCAGTTCTTCCCGCATCCGGTGCTGCTCGGTGACATCTTCACCGATCGCGAGCAGATAGTCGCTGTGCCCGGCGGCGCCTTTGACGAAGGTGATCGCGAAGGCTGCCCATCCATAGCTGTGGTCCGCACGAAGAATACGCTGTTCCAGCTTCACCGTGCCCGCTCCGGCAGGGACCAGCTTCTCGTACACCAACGTGCGGATGGCGTCTCTGTCATTGGGGTGAGCGAAGTCGTAGACCGATATTCCCCGGAGTGTTTCGACCGGGACCCCGATCATCTCGGCCAGTCCGCGATTGGCATCCAGCAGCGTTCCATCGGTATCACCGATACCGATCGCGATCGCGGCATTGTCGAAGACGACGCGGAAATGTTCACTCCCGGCTGGGCTGACCTCGTACGTCGCTCGGTTCACCTGGCCCGCTGCTCGGTTCACCTGGCATACAGCTTCCGGCTGCCGCTCACCGTCGGCGTAAAGCCGCGTTTCGTATCCTTGGCCGACCGCGGCGAGTAGTGCCGCGAGCCGCCTGCCCGTGCGCGGGTCCGCACTGCGTTCAGCCAACCAGTACAGCACTTGCGCGGATGCGCTGAGCACAGTCGGACCGACCACACCCATGGAGACCAGCCCGGCACCAACCCGCGCACCGACGCTCGCGTCGAATACTTCGGCTTCCAGGCCGAGCACCAGATCCTCGAGCAGACCGAGGAGCACGACTTCAGGATCGGAGACGGACACCGAATCGACGATGAGCGTCCGCAACGTGCGCCACCACGCGTCGGCAAGGGCGACGAGCTCGATCTGTTCCACGCAACCCCCTCACCGTTCAAGCCGGAGATATCCCCCCGGAGGCATCGTATCCACACATGCCTCGGAACGTCGAGTACTTCCGCTCGGAAGGATCTCAGGGGCAAGTGCCCAGCGATCGGTCGCCGACTGTCCTCGATCGTTCGCCGCAGGGCGGGACTACCTTCACTCCGCGGCCACGACACCACCGTGCATAGTCAACAGCAGGTGGTCGAAGCGGGCACGCTGGGCGGCCGGAGCTCCGTCCATAGCGAGAATCTCGGTGACCAATTTCTGCGCCAACGCGCGCAACTTGATGTTGGTTTCTTGAGAACGCCATTGCAGTACCCGGAACGCCTGTTCGGCCTTGATGCCGTAGACGACCATGAGCACCCCTTTGGCCTGTTCGATCACCGCACGTGACTCGATCAGCTCGGGCAGGGTGCCATCGAGGATCTCCTGCCGATTCTCTTCGAGAGTGTCGGACACATCGACGAAGTAGCCGGTCACACCGAGCAGCACGCCCTGCTCACCGAGCATGCGGTCGGCGACAACGATGATGTGATGTACCCGCCCGGCCGTATCGATGATGCGATGGCGAGCGCAGAACGGCTCGCCGGTACACATGGCGGCGGCGACCTGGGTTACCAACGTACGGTCGTCCGGATGTCTGTGCTCCAGCAGCAACTCGGTGCTCGGCTGCGCGCCCCTGGCGTAGCCGTAGATCGCGGCGGCTTCGTCCGACCATTCCCATCGCTGATCTGTCGACCAGAAACGGAAGCGACCCACTCGCTGCGGCGTGCCCGCCAGGACGCCATCGACCGCGGTGGCGCTCATCGACGCGAGGTAATCGGTCCCGGTCACACGATCATTATCTATCGCCACCCAGGCACGGCAGCCAGGAACACGACTCTATGCCAAACCGTAGCAAACTTTTAGCAACACTGAATAGATCCACTCCAGGCTGCTGATTCCGTTTTCATGCGCAAAAAATTCACTATAGCTACCCAATAGCAATGGACGATGCCGGAACGTGGCACAGCCGCCGCCCCGAGCCCGGATCCGACACCTCCGCACAGGGTTCCTGCCGTGATCGGCCAGTCGACACCAGGCGCCGGAAGACGCATTACACGTGTATACCTGTTCAGCCGATACCCGGCACGGTTCGCCGCCCAGGTGCCGCGCTGAGAAATTTTCTTCCGGAAAGCGCATTTCTCCTGGAAAGCATTGACCATAACGTGGATCACTGGAGGTAGTCTCTGTTGCTGTGCCCACACGGTCGTCGCGGACCCACTGCACGAGGGCCGTATTCGGGCGCGAACGCCACAGCGCGTTCCAGTAAGTGCGCGGACCGAAAGGGTTGTTCTGATGGCAGGCAAGCGCACCGTCCTGACCGTCCGGTTGCGGCGACTCGCGGCGATGCTGCATGAGATGCGCGAAACCGCCCAGCTCAGCAAGGAAGAGGTCAGCGCGAAGACCGGGATCAATGTCACCACGCTGTATCGGATCGAGACCGCGCAGGCCCGTCCGCAGCGCCGCACCCTCATGGCGATGCTCGACCTATACGGCATCGGCAACACCCAACGTGAGGATGCGCTGGCGCTACTGGCGGATGCGTTGAAACCCGGTATGGCACGGGCCTACGAAGGCAGTGTGACAGAGGTATACGCCGCCTATATCAACTTCGAGGCAGAGGCGCGCTCGGCCCGCCACTACCAAACCTCGACCATCCCAGGGCTTTTACAGACCTACGAGTACACGACAGCGGTCATCAGCACCTCCATGCCCGCATTGGAGGCGTCGGTCATGGAGAGCAGGGCGAAAGCCAGGATGGATCGCGCCGCCAACCTATCCAAGGAAAAACCGCTCGAACTCTGGGTAGTCATGGACGAGGCCGCGATCCGGCGCACCGTCGGCGGCCCCTCGGTCATGCGCGGCCAGCTCGAACGGCTCTTGAAGGAAACCGAGCGTAAGAACGTGATCGTGCAGATCATGCCGTTCGACGCCGGCGCGCACCCCGGTATGTCCGGGCCCTTCACCCTGCTGGACTTCCCCGACCCCGCCGACCCCGAATTGGTCTATGTCGAAGGCATCGCCGGCGACGAACTGATCGAGGGACGCGCGGAGATCCGGCGTTTCGGCGTCATTTTCGACCAGCTGCGTGCCATGGCGCTGAGTCCACGGGATTCCGCCGCCATGATCTACGATGCCGCGGGTCGGTTGGGCTGAGCGGTCTCCCCGCGAGCTGCCCACCACGACATGGCAGAGAATCTGCGTGCCCGCGGCGACCTCAACCGGACAGCGGCTGCCCGCACGCCGGGCCCCTTACCACCGCAGCGGACACACACGGCGCACTGCCCCACCGATGGCGTTCGACCTTCGAGCAGGTCGAGACTCAACGATGGCCGGGTGGCGAATTCGGAACCGGCAGAGTTGATCACGATCGGTGTGCTTGCGCGGGCCAGCGGGCTCACAGCGAGCGTATTGCGGTTCTACGACGACTACGGGTACGACCATCCGTACCGCGCTAACGGAAACCGCATCGGCCGTCCGCGAACGGCGCACCGCGCCCAGTGCTTCCGCGCCGACCGGAGGCCGATAGGACAAGCGGCCCGCACCATCCGGTAGCGGGCCGCTGTCGCATGCCCCGCGATTACTTCAGACGGAATCTGCCGAACAGACCGGCCTTCTCGTCATCCGGTCCCGCGGTGAAATACAGCGAGTCGGCGTCTCCCAGGCTCTCGCCGTTGCCGAACATCAGCGCCCACAGCCCTTCGATGGCGACCGGCTCGCCGTCGGTATCCCGCAGATAGTCGGCGAACTTTCCGGTGGTGTCGTCATAGGCGAGCACATGTCCGGCGCCACCGAAGTTGCCCACCAGCAGTTTTCCGCTGAGCGGGCCGAAGCCCTCCGGCGCCACGGTAACCGCCCATGGCGCGTTCAGGCGCTTGCCGTCATCGAGGATGCGCACCAGCTTGCCGTTGGCGTCGAACTCGGCGATTTTGCCCTTGTTCGGTTTACCGCCGGTGTTCTTTTCCTCGTTCTGGTCCAGCGAATCCTCCTCGCCCGCGTCGAACGCGGTCGGATCCTGCTCATCCGGCTGAGTTACGGCGTAGGTGACGAAGACCCGGTCACCGATGGTCGCGACATTGAACGGCGCGGGATCGCCCGGCTCGGCCTTCCTCCCCTGCTCCGGTGCGGCCGGATCGATCGCGTCGCCGGTGGCGAAGGGGTTGGCGAAACCCGTGGTCGGGATCAACTGCCAGTTCTTGTCGAATGTCCGGATCTGCGGGTCGGCACCGAAATCGGCGGCCAGCAGCTTATCGCCGGAGGGAGTCAGCGCGATGCCGAAGAACTGCATACCCTGCGGCCTGCCGTCGAAGACCAGAACAGCAGGGCCGTCGTGGCGTACGGTCCGTCCTTCGAAGCCCTGCTCGGTCCACGCGGAGAGCGTGCCGGAGTCGGTGGCGAAAATGAAGCGCGCCGAGCCGTTCAGCGGTCCGCCTTCCGCCGCGACCGGCTGGTCGCGGACGAAGAACAGATCGGAGTTGATCGGCGCCGGGTTGTAGACGACGCCGGTGGTCTTGCCCGCACTCTCGTCCGAGGTATCGGCGTCGGCGCCGGGAATGGTGACGATCTGCAACGGATCCCGGAAGAGCTCGCGCATTTCCTCATCCGGCGAGCCGGTGACGTCGCCGACGAACTGGAACGACGCGCCTCCGGCACCCACCCAGAAGTGCCCGCCCGCACCGCGCGGACGGTTCGCCATTCCCCAGGCATTCACCATATCCGGGATGGTGAGCTGCGCTTCGTAGTCCGCATCGGTGGCCACGAGATCGGTTCGGACGTATCTGTTGCCATCGAGCGCGGACACCTCATCCGGTGTCGCGTCCGCACACGCTGTAGCGACAATCAGCGCCAAGCCGAGCCCCGATGCGCGCAGCACACCGTTTCGGGTGCGCAGTCGAGGCACAACGCCACGGCGCGCCTTCCACCATCCGTTCAACGTTCCTGCTTCCTTTCCGGCCACACACCCGTTTCGATCGGGTGAAACCGACATTACTGTGCCTACGTGGCGGGAGCACCGGAGCGATAGGCCGACCACGGGTTAGGCTGTCCGCCGTGGTCGAATCCCAGCCTCCCGTCGCCCCGCATCCCGATATCGCTCCGCTCACGCCCCTGCTCGGCAGCTGGCGCGGCAACGGACACGGTGAGTACCCGACCATTCAGCCATTCAGCTATGTCGAGGAAATCCGATTCGGCCATCTCGGCCGGCCATTCCTCATGTACCAGCAGAAAACCCGCGCCACCGACGACGGCAGACCGCTGCACAGCGAAACCGGCTATCTGCGCTGTCCGCACCCCGGCCGCATCGAATTGATCCTCGCCCATCCCACCGGGATCACCGAAATCTGCGAGGGTTCCTTCGCCGTCGAGGACGGCGCGCTGCACATGGAGCTCGACTCCACCGATATCGGTCGCAGCAGCACCGCGAAAATCGTCACCGCCCTGAGCCGCTCGATCCACCTGTCCGGTGACACCATCGACTACACACTGCGCATGGCGGCGGTCGGCGAACCACTGCGACATCACCTCGCCGCCACCTTACGCCGGAATTGACCCAGGAGTGCCATCCCCGCACGGTGGATCCGCGGCGGATGAGTTCTGTGGGCGTGGACGCTGGGCTCAGCAGCCTGTACACGTTCTCGACCGGGGAGAAGATCGCCAATGAGTGGGAATGCCCATGTGGGGCTTGCCACGATCGGGATGTGAATGCGGCGAGGAATATTCTTGCGGCCGGGCTGGCCGTCGAAGCCTGCGGAGATGGTGCGAGACCGCCCCACAATTGATGTAGGGAGGCGACTGTCGGTGAAACAGGAAACCTCGGGTGTGAACCTGGGAAACTCCCGCCTTCAAGCGGGAGGGGAAGTCAATGCCGAGGGCTGTCAACTGCTCGGCAACAATCCGAAAAACAGACGAAAACGGATCGTACGACACATTGCCCAAGCGCCGGTACCTGGGTGTTAATGGAAAGAGCCGGGCCGCCAACTTGATCGAGCACCCCCCGGCACGGAGAAACCAGCACCACAGCAACAAGGAGGCAGCTGCTGTGCCCGCGGCACACTGTCGCCGGCAGGCCGGACTGATCACGCGTATGCGCCTATCAACCGATTTCCGCCATCGCGAACAGCAGCTGCCTTGGTAAGGGGTGTACGTTGGCGACCGTACTGAAGATCCTGCTGGCAGAGCGGCATCTCAAAAGTCACCCGGATTTCCTTGCCGCTTACGACAGCTATGCCGCACAGCTCGACCCACCCATTCCCCCGGGGTACGGTCCGGCGAAAGCGCAGTACTACCAGTGGCTGTCGGGGCGCATGGTCGGGCTCCCGCGTAACTATCACTGTCGGGTGCTGGAACAGATGTTCCCTGGTTGGACGATAGAAGAACTGTTTCAGACGGCCGACTCGGCAACACCTGGGACTCGGTGGCAGCGGGCACGTCTTCCCGATCCCGAGGTTCGGCTGGAAACGTTCCTCGGAACCGAAATGGCTACTAGCGGTATCACTATGGTGTATCCGGCATTCGGCTTGACCGATGCGGCCACAGATGCACGGCAAGCAGCGGAGAGCACCCATAGGCATACGTTCGGCAAACCCCACAGCCTGTTCGCCGACCGCCACCATATCGATGTCCCCTCCGTGGTGGCAGAAGACGATCTTCGTGGACTGCTGTATGTCCTATCACTGCTGCAACGCCACACCAGCATTCCGATCGACATCCAAAGCGACCGCAATGTCGTAGCACATCGCGATCGCCCGTACATCAGCTTCGGACTCACCGATAACGACTGCACCCATATGTATCTCGATACCGTCGAGCTTCCGCTGTTCACCATCCGCTACAGCACTGCGGAGAACCGCTCCTGCGCTATGCAACTGCAGTTGACCGACGGCAGCCGGTATACCGCGAGCGACGACCGCAATGTCGGCATCATCGCGCGCGTGCGGCCGAACCCGGAACTACACCCCGACCGGTACTGGATATATTGCGCGGGCTTGGGTTCACGCGGTACCGCCGGAGCCGGATGGTATCTCGCCAACTATTGGCATCCGCTGCAGCAGCGTACTGGTGATCGTGAATTCGTCGCGGTGCTCGGTATCGGCACCCACTCCGACCGAACAGCCGGTTTGGAACATCTGCTGATCGCCTCGGCCGAACGGATATGACCCGCCCCGCCCGGTCTGCGACCGCGAGGGGCCTGCACTCAGGGAGACACGGCGCGCGCAGCGCGAGCACATCAGTACCCAGCGGGCAATGCCGCGAACATCGTCCGGGTCACCTCGACGGCATTATCGGAACTGCCGCCCTCGACCAGCAAGGTGGCGAATGCGAGGTCACCGCGGAAACCGACGAACCAGGAGTGCGATCCGCCCTCGGTTTCCGCTTCACCGGTCTTGCCGTACACCTCGCCCTGATCGGCGATCCGTCCGGCCGTGCCACCGGTGACCACACTCCGCATCATCAGCCGCACTCCCTCGAGCACATCGGAGGCGATACCGGAGCGGTCGCCATCGGCCTCGGTGGGCCATCCCTCGATCAGATAGGGCACCGGCGCCGAGCCCTGCGCGATGGTCGCCGCCATAAGCGCCATTTCGAACGGAGTAACCACTACCCGGCCTTGACCGATACCATCCTCGATGCGCTGGACCAGGTCATCGGCTGGTGGTATCGAACCGGATGCCATAGGCAAACCGGCCACCGAGTAATCAAGCCCGACACCGAGTTTCGCCGCGGTATCGGGCAGCGCGGCACCGGGCAGACGACTGGCGAGTTCAGCGAATGACGTATTACAGGATCGCTGGTAGGCGATGGACATCGGCACACTGCCTGCCGTGAACCGGTGGTGGTTGGGGATGGTCCGCTCCCCGATACGGATCCGGCTCGGACACGGCAGAACGGTGTCCGGGGTGGCGAGCCCGACCGATATCGCGGCAGCGGCGGTCACAGTCTTGAATACCGAACCAGGCGGATACCGGCCCATCGTGGCGATCAGCCCGTCGCGGTCGGCGGCGTTGTTCTGTGCCACCGCCGTAATCGCGCCGGTGGACGGACGCAACAGCACCATGACAGCTTGCTCGATTCTGGAATCCACCGCATGCTGGGCGGCGTTCTGCACTGTGCGGTCGAGGCCGAGGGTGAACGACGGCGCTGGTTGCGCGAGTACTTCGGTGAGCACCCTGGTATCGACGCCGTTGGCGTTCACAGTGACCACACTCCAGCCCGCCGTACCGTCTACCTTCTCGATCACCGTCGCACGCACCTGAGCGAGCAGTTCCGGAGCGAAATCGCGGTCGGTGGCGACCAGGTCCCACTGGGGGGTCACCGTGACGCCGGGCAGTCCGGTGAGATCAGTAGCCACCTGTCCGGCTTCGTGATCACTGAGCAGCGCGACAGGGTGTGCGCTGTCGGTCCGGCGCGCCGCGTCGAGGATCGATCGGGCGGTCAAAGATATGTCGAAACGATTCAGCGTCGCGGCCAGCGTGCCCGCGACCGCCACGGCATTCGGCGCCTCCGCGGCGGTGAAGGCCACCCGGTGCACTGTGCCTGGCACCAGCACATCGCTGCCGGAGTGTTCGTTTACCCGCGCGCGTGGCGGCGGATTGGACCGCAACGCCATAGTGTGGGTGTCGCCGAGTTCCGGATGGATATTCGAAGAGGTCCAACGAACCATCCAGCGCCCGCCACTGCGACCCATCTGCAGATGCCCTGAATAGCTCCACACTCGGTGCCTCGGCAACTGCCACTGATAGGTGTACGCGACGGTCGCGGTGTCACCGTTCACCCGCACGGTGCCGGTATGCGCGATGAGCTGTTCGGCTTGCAGCTGGTCCCACGCCGAATGCAATGCGGCACCTGCCTGCTCGGGCAGATTGGTGAGTTCGGCAGCGGAGTCCAAGCGATGCTCGGCGAAAGCCTTGACGAACGCGTCCGCGACGAAGACCGGCCCTGGCGGCCCGCTCACGCACCCGGAGGTGGACATCGCGAACACCACGACAGGAAGCAGCAGCAGCATCCGAGTCGACACCCGACCCGATAGTAGTGGCCGATGAACAGGCGGATTCCCGCGGCACCAGAAATTCGTCGCGGTCGATCAGTCGACCAGGACGGTGGCGAAGGTCGCGATCTGACGGAACCCGATCCGGCTGTAGATGCGGCGGGCGATCCAGTTGTAGTCGTTCACGTACAGGCTCGCGGTACGCCCCGAGGCGACCACCGCGTTCGCGATCGCCGCGGTGCCCGCGGTACCACGACCTTTCCCACGATGGTCCGGATGCACCCATACCCCCTGGATCTGGCCGGTACGCTGGGACAACGCGCCGACCTCCGCCTTGAAAACAACCTCTCCGTCTTCGAAGCGGGCCCAGGCGCGGCCGGATTCGATCAGGCTCTGGATGCGGCGCCGGTATCCGCGCCCACCATCGCAGGTACGCGGATCGACACCGACCTCAGCGATGAACATGGCGATCGCAGCCACCAGGTAACGATCGAATTCATCCGGCCGCACCCGGCGGACCTGCGGGTCGGGCCTGATCAGCGACGGCCGAGCGAGGGCGAGCAGCGGTTGATCCGCACGCAGCTCTCGTTCCGGACCCCAGTGCTCGGCCAACATCTCCCATAACGGCAGGGTCAGTTCCTTACGCCCCACCAGCGAGGAACAGACGCGAGGCCAGCGCAACGCCCGGTCGGCGAACGCGCGCAGTGCACTGCGGTCACCCCGTAACGGCACCAGATTCGCACCGGAGAAGCACAATGATGTCCCAGGGTCATCCCTGGTCCAGAGTTCCCCCTGACCACACCTGGCATCGATACCGAACTCCTGTAACCGGGCGGCGATCATGCACGAAACCACCGGATCGGCATCCAGCACTCGCAGAACCTGCGCCAGGTCCTGATTGGTGAGCTGCCGTACGGGGGCGTATCCGGCCCGTCGCGTCGGCACCAACAGACTCCGCACGATGCCAGCCTGCCATGAACTGGCGCCGCGCGGTATCAACATACCGAAATAACAGGTAGACGATGTGGATCGCCGAGGGCTGTTCAGCCGACGGTGACCACCGGCTCGCCCGCGGTCTCACCCATCTCTTCGGCGAGACGCATAGCCTCTTCGATGAGGGTTTCCACGATCATCGCTTCCGGAACCGTCTTGATGACCTCGCCCTTGACGAAAATCTGCCCCTTGCCATTACCGGAAGCCACGCCGAGATCGGCCTCACGCGCCTCGCCGGGACCGTTCACCACACACCCCATGACAGCTACCCGCAGCGGCACCTCCATGCCCTCCAGGCCCGCGGTCACCTCATCGGCCAACGTGTACACGTCCACCTGGGCACGGCCGCAGGACGGGCACGACACGATCTCCAGCTTGCGCGGGCGCAGGTTCAACGACTGCAGGATCTGCCCGCCGACCTTGACCTCTTCGGCGGGGGGCGCCGACAGCGACACCCGGATCGTGTCGCCGATCCCCTCCGACAGCAGCGCACCGAACGCCACCGCCGATTTGATCGTGCCCTGGAACGCCGGCCCCGCCTCGGTGACACCGAGATGCAGTGGGTAGTCGCACTGCGCTGCCAACTGGCGGTATGCCTCCACCATGATCACCGGATCGTTGTGTTTGACCGAGATCTTGATATCGCCGAACCCGTGCTCCTCGAACAGACTCGCCTCCCACAACGCCGATTCCACCAGCGCCTCCGGTGTGGCCTTGCCGTACTTCTCCAGCATGCGCTTGTCCAGTGAACCGGCGTTCACACCGATGCGAATCGGGATCCCCGCGGCACCCGCGGCCTTGGCGACCTCGCCGACCCTGCCGTCGAACTCCTTGATGTTGCCCGGGTTGACCCGCACCGCGGCACACCCGGCATCGATCGCGGCGAAGATATAACGCGGCTGGAAATGAATATCGGCGATCACCGGAATCTGGGATTTCCGCGCGATCGTGGCCAACGCGTCCGCGTCCTCCTGCCGCGGACAGGCCACCCGCACGATATCGCACCCCGAGGCGGTCAGCTCCGCGATCTGCTGCAGGGTGGCGTTCACATCGTGCGTCTTGGTCGTGGTCATGGACTGCACCGAGATCGGATGATCACTACCCACTCCGACACCACCCACCATGAGCTGGCGGGTCTTGCGCCGCGGAGCGAGCACGGCCGCAGGAGCGGTCGGCATCCCCAATCCGATTGTGCTGGTCACCTTCGGCTGCCTACTTTCGTTGTGTCCGGCCCATGTGGTGCCGAGTCTAGCCGTGGCGCAGCACACCCACTCTGTGACAGCGACGACAGCATGTCCCGCTCGACTGCGACAGAATACGTCGCGCACTGTGGTCAACCGGCAGACCACTGGTTGACCACAGCCTGGTCCGCCGACAGCCCGAGCCTACGGCCGTATCGTTCCTGCGGCAGAATCACCGGCCGAAGTGAACAGCAGGTGTGCGGTCGAATCGCCACTGCGGCGTAATTCTGGCAGCTCTTCCTCGATCGCCTCTTCCTCGATCGCCGAGCGAGGGCCGTTTCGAGGAAACCGTCATCATATCAGGAATACATTTCTATCGAATTCGGCCGATAAGCCTACGCAGGAACGATCCACTCTTTTTCTTCGATCCGCCCTGCACAGTGAGACCATATCTTTGTTCGAGCGTATCGATCGAGATGATCTGACACATGAACGCCTGCGTATAGTACGTACCCACTACCCGAATCAGCAAGCGGAATAGAACTGGAGTGCCCAGAAACCGAGTACCCAACAACTGAATAAAAGATGTCCGATAGACTTGCGAAACTATCCCACCTCGCTTGCGATTATCGGCAAGGATCCTCGCCACCTCACTACGCATTTCCTCGAGATAGGCAGCATCTTCCGAGTAGGGAAACATGCTCTTCTTACGATAGATTACATCGTCATTGAATCGACCGGCAAAACTATCACGAAGAATCTTCTTCTCTTCTTCGGTATATTTGTGCTCGGCAGGGAGACCGAATACATATTCGGCGAGTCGATGATCGCAGAATGGGACACGGAGCTCGAGGGAATGCGCCGCACTGAGGCGATCGGCGCGGTCCAGGAGATAAGGCAATATCAACCTGAGTTGCAGATAATGCATCATTCTGCTGTTGTCTTCTCTGATCCCCCGCGGCAGACGAGAGATTTCCTCATCGAAATGCCTGCGCGCTTCGGCACTAGCACGCCGAAGATTCATGAATCCAGGGTTCAGCAGTATGAAACCCAGTAGCGCACGCTGCGAAGCAAAATACGGAGATATTTTTCCCCTGTCGGTTTGCCAGTAGTAGCCGAGGAACACTTCATCGGCACCCTCCCCCGAAAGAACCACAGTATCGGATTCCGTGACCTTCTCGAAGAGCTTCATCATCGAAACCTCACTGGCGATTGTCACCACGCTGTCCCGCGCCAGCGCGCAGCGCCGCACATACGAGACAGCGCCACCGTCCAGATCGAACTCCTTCAACGCATGCCCGGCCTCCGCGGCTACTGTGCGCGCGTAAACGAGATCCGATCCGGTCATAAGACTCTTCTCGGAATGTTCCCGCTCCTTGTGATCACCGATGGTATACGCACGGGTACCGCCTTCTCTCGCACCGGCCAGATACGCCACCAGTGAAGAATCCAGACCACCACTCAACATCAACGAATAATCGACATCCGATCGCATCCGCAACGCGACAGAGTCTTCCAGAAGGCCACTTATTCTCCCGAGTGCGGCTGGCCGGCTATCGGCATTGTCGCCGTCGGCGAAGTCCCAGTATCGGGTACGGCGTACACGCCTGGTCCGGAGGCACAGCGAAACGAATTCACCACCGCGGAGCGCCTCGATGCCCTCGAAGAAAGTTGTCGGTGGAACAGGGGTTCCATAGAGCATGGATTGCATTAAAGCCATTCGGTTCAGCACAGGCACCGAAGCAGGATCGAGGCGCTTTTCGGCGGCGAGTATCCCTTTCGGCTCCGAAGAAATGATGGTACAGCGGGGTCCGTCCTTGAAGTACAGTGGTTTGACACCCAGCCGATCCCGGCACATCAGGATGGTATTGTCCACGCGATCGAGCAGCACGAATGCGAAATCGCCGTTCAAACGATCGACCGCACCTTCACCCCAGCACTCCAATGCGATACTCAATACCTCGGTATCACCGTGCTCCCGAAACTCGTAGCCCAGCTCCCGCAGTTCCTCACGCAACTCGAGGTAGTTGTATATCTCGCCGTTGAATACGAGAACATACCGTTCACCGACAACAGGCTGCTGCCCGCCCTCCAAGTCGATGACTTTCAACCGTGTATGCCCTACACCGACATTGCCCTCTACCCAGACCGCCGCATCATCAGGACCACGATGAGCAAGACAACTATTCATATCACCGAGCAGATCGGATATCTCGGCCGAGCCGATATCCGCACACCACGATACGACAACATTTATACCGCACATCCGAGATACCCTTTCCTTACATTCATTCGGCAACCAACACACAGCTGTCGCCCATACGCCGGTACGTTCAGCCTGCCGACAGCTTTACGACCACCATTCTATGGTTCATAAAGATCATCCGAACGGAAAGATCCGGATCGCCTGACATCAATCGGCCAGGGTCCGGCAGAATCGTTCTGCAACAGATGAGTTCGCCGATGTCGAGCCACCCTGCCTGTAGCGGCTCACTGAATTCACCAACGATGAGATCGATGCCACGGTAGCGAAGCCAGGGCGCAGCGGCGCCCGTACTCGACCGCACCACATACACGGCACATTCGTAATTCCCTCATACATGCCCCTGATCGATTCGATCATCCAGAACACAAGAAAAAGCGAGAGTAATAGCAGGATCGATCGTCTTATGAGTCATCTGCTGCAGCAGAAAACCACGGGGACAGCGAACTCGGATTTCTATATGCACACGAAACCGTACGAGCCGATCACGAAAAAGATTCCAGTAGGTTACGGAAACAGCTCTATCGGGTTGACGATATCCGCCGTCAGTGTCAGCAACATATAGGCGCCACCGAGCACCACGAACACATAGGTGACCGGCAGCAACTTCAGATAATCGACCGGATCTCCCGGCGGCAGTCGACGCAGGCCACGCACCATGTCACGGATCTTCTCGTAGAGCACCACCGCGATATGACCACCGTCGAGGGGAAGCAACGGGAGAACATTGAAGGCGCCGAGGAAGAAGTTCAGACTCGCCAGCAGCAGGATGAATATCTGCCACAGACCCGCGGCAGCGGTCTCGCCACCGATGCGGCTGGCACCGTAGACGCTGACGGGTGTCTCCGGGTCACGAACACCCCCGGTGACGGCCTCCCACAAGTCCATCACCTTCGCAGGCATCCGAGCAAGGGACCGGAAGGTCTCGACCGCGAGATCACCGGTGAACGCGACCGAAGCCGGAATCGCCGAAAGCACGTTGTACTGCACCAGACCGTAGGACTCCGCGGCGACCCCGATGGCGCTGATCTCACGCCCTGGTCCGCCGTCGTCCGGATAGCGCATCACCCGGTCCGGTGTCACCGGAATAACCAGGGTTTGTCCGTCGCGTTCGACGGTGTACCTGATCGTGCCTACCTGTTTCTGCGTTTCGGCGACGAGCTGCCGCCATTCCTCCACTGGGACGTCGTTGACCTTGGTGACCACATCACCGCGTTGCAGACCATCACGCTGTGCGGGGCCGGGCCCCGTGCAATCCTGCGGAATCCCGCCGGGGAGCTCGCTGCGGATACAGCTCATCTCGCCCAATGCGGTCGGCGCGGGCTGGTCCAGGCTGGGCAGACCCCAGCCGACCGCCAGTATCACGATCAGGACCAGCCCGAGGAGGAAGTTCATCATGATGCCGCCGGACATGACCAACAGCCGTTTCCAGGTGGCCTGGCGGTACATCGCGCGGTCGAGCTCTTCCGGGCTCAGTTCATCCAGTGCCGTCATGCCCGCGATATCGCAGAAACCACCGAGCGGGAGCGCTTTGAGGCCGTACTCGGTCTCACCGCGCCGGAAGGAGAAGATCTTCGGTCCGAAACCGATGAAATAGCGGCGGACCTTCATGCCGGTCGCCTGGGCGGCCCACATATGCCCGCATTCGTGCAGCGCGATCGATATCGTGATACCGAGTGCGAACAGCACGAATCCCACGGCGAACACCATTTGCTCTACAGCCCTCCTGCGGTTGCGCAGCTCGTTCTATCCCGCACGCACGCGTCCGCTCCTGGCCGCGAGCACTTCGATCACCCTAGTGGGGCATAGACACGCCGTGCGTGTTCAGTGTGCCAGGACCCGCTCGCTGTGCGAGTCCGATCATCAGCGCTATCCCCTCAGGATCGAGCACGCCTCAGGATCGAATGCGAGCGGCGGCGAACTCCCGTGCCCAGGTATCGGCGGCGAGGACCGCCTCGAGCGAATCCGGCTCGGCATGCCATTGCCCGGCCGCCTCGACCACAGCGGCTACCGTACGGACGATATCCGGAAAGCGGATGACACCATCCAGAAATGCCTGCACCGCCACTTCATTGGCAGCGTTGTACACCGCGGTGACACTGCCACCGGCCTGCCCTGCCGTCCTTGCCAGTTCGACGGCCGGGAAGACCTCGGTGTCGATCGGCTCGAATGTCCAGGTGGACGCGGTGGTGAAATCGCAGGCCGCGGCGGCGCCGGGTACCCGGTCCGGCCAGCCGAGCGCCAGCGCGATGGGCAGCTTCATATCCGGCGGGCTCGCCTGAGCCAAGGTGGAACCATCGGTGAAGGTGACCATCGAGTGCACGATCGACTGCGGATGCACGGTGACATCGATGCGGTCGTAGGGGATGCCGAACAGCAGGTGCGTCTCGATCAGCTCGAGCCCCTTGTTCACCAGTGACGCCGAGTTCAACGTATTCATCAGGCCCATCGACCAAGTGGGGTGCGCTTTCGCCGCGGTGGGATCGACCGATGCCAGCATCTCGGCGGTCCAGCCCCGGAACGGTCCACCGGAGGCGGTCAGCACCAGGCGATCGACCTCCTCGGCGCGCCCGCCGCGCAGGCATTGCGCCAATGCGGAATGCTCCGAATCGACCGGGACGATCTGACCGGGAGCCGCGGCGCGGGTTACCAGAGCCCCGCCTGCGACCAAGGACTCCTTATTGGCGAGGGCCAGGCGGGCGCCCGACTCGAGGGCGGCCAGAGTCGGCTCCAGCCCGAGCGATCCGACCAGGGCGTTGAGCACGACATCCGCCTCGGTACGGCGCACCAGTTCGGTTACCGCCCCCGGACCACCGAGGGCCAGGTCCAACTGCCCGGCCGCGGCCGGATCGGCGACGGCGACATTACGCGTGCCGGTAGTGGCCATCTGCGCGGCGAGCAATGCCGTATTGCCCCCGCGCGCGGCGAGCCCGACGACCTCGAAGCGATCGGGATTGGCGGCGATCACCTCGAGCGCTTGGGTACCAATGGATCCGGTGCTGCCGAGCAGCAGAACTCTCACGATGTCGGACACAACTTCATTGTGTCCTACTGCCGGAAACACACTCGGCCGGCGCGGGCCGAATTACAACGACGCACCGTCGTATGTCACGATATGTGCCAACAGCTCATCGAGTGTGTACCGCGAACTCGGTACTGGAACAGCTAAAGGAGCGATCGTGGCCGCCACGGAACTCGAACACGCCGACACCGAACGCGGCATCGTCACTCGGGTGGACCCCGCCGAAGTTCCCTCCGCGGCCTGGGGGTGGAGCGGCGAGTCTCGCCGCACCTTCCGTGTAGCGGGCTGGATCGTCACCTTCATCCTGCTGGCCATGCTGATCGGCAACCACCAGGGCAGAGTCGAGGACCTCTTCCTGGTCGGCTTCGCCGCACTGCTCGCAGGCATCATGGTCCGCGACTCGGTACTGCGGCGTAAGCCACGCTAACGCTTGCGCCGCCGCGCGGGCTTCTTCGCGGCGGGAGCCGAGCGGCTGCCCGCGCGGGCGGCCGGATTTTTCTTACGGGGTTCCGCTTTTCCCCCGACAGAGATGCTTTTCCCCTTGGTAGCGGTGCGTGAGCTGCGCACAGAGCGACCACGCACCACACCGACGAAGTCCTCGACCAAGTCTGTGGTGCGTTCGGTCGGCCAGGCTATAGCGATCTCCGTATCGGGGGCATCGGCTATCGGGCGGTAGCCGAGGTCACGACGATGGTGCAGGCGGGCGAGCGAATGTGGCACGATGGCCGCCCCGCCCGCCGCGGCGACCAGTTCCAGCGCGGAGCCGACCGCGTCGATATCCGAGGTGTCCTGGAGATGCTCACCGGCTATATCGGCCATGCCCACCTCATCGAACACCGAGAGCGGATGATCGGTGCGTACTACGACGACCGGAACCTCCCGATAGAGCGGGATAGCACTCATACCGGCGCGGTCGATCGGCAGCCGTACGAAGCACATATCGACCCGGCCCGAACGCAAGGCCACCTCCTGATCGGCCTGTGTCAGCGCGATGAGCTCCAGCGTATTGCCCGGAAACCGCTCATCCCAGATCCGGCTCCACTTACCGACCGTGACGCCGGGGACGAACCCCACCCGTAGCACGGCCGGAACCGGGGGCTGCTCGGCCGCCGACTCGGCCGCGGCGATGATCGCCGATGCGCGCACCAGCAACTCCTGCCCTTCGCCGGTCAGCTGGGTCGGCTGCGCGCCGGGGACGAAAAGTTTTACCCCGAGTTCTTTTTCCAAGTCGATGACGGTGTGGCTCAACTTCTGCCGCGAGATGCGCAGCGACTTCGCAGCACGCGCGAAGTGCAACTCTTGCGCGACCGCGACAAACCAACGCAGACGCACCACATCAATCGACTCCAACCCGCTCACAAGGGAAGCGTATGCCACCGCATGGTAAGGACCACTCGCACCGCCCGATAGGCTGTACCGGTGAGCTCGGATAAGAAACCGCAGATGATGAAACCGCTGACCGCGGCGAACAAACTCGGCATCTACCTTCCAGCCGCACCCGAGGAGTTCCGTAACACACCGATCTCCCGGACCCAGCTCGACGAATTGCGCGACAATCCACCCGAATGGCTCATCGATCTGCGCCGCACCGGCCCGTTTCCCCGCGAGGTCGTAGCCCGCAAGCTCGGAGTCTCCAATACCGGATTGGCACGCGCCCAGGTCTCCGATGCGCTCACCGCGGAGGAAATCAACGCGTTGCTCGCCGATCCGCCGGAATGGCTTCTCCGGGAACGCGAGAGTTATGCGGCGGTGCGTGCGGAAAACGCACGGGTCGAAGCGAGGAAAGCCGAACAGCGCGCCGCCACCAACCGTCCGGCGAAGAATCGCGGCTGACGAGCTCGGCTCCGGGTAGCCGAGCTCGCCCGAATATCCGATGGTTCGACACCGCCGGAGCGCGGACGAGCCCGCGCGCCCCTAAAGGCCACCGCCACCGGAATTCAGTTCTCCGCGGCCAACTGACCGCACGCTGCCGCGATTTCCTGACCACGGGTATCGCGGACCGTGCATGGCACACCCTTGGCATTCACACGGCGGACGAACTCCTGCTCGACCGGCTTGGGGCTGGCATCCCATCGGGAACCAGGAGTGGGATTGAGCGGAATGACATTGACGTGCACGCGGGAACCGAGTGCCCGGTGCAGCTTCTCCCCGAGCAGATCCGCGCGCCACGGATGGTCGTTGACCGAACGGATGAGCGCGTATTCGACCGAAACGCGGCGTCCGGTCCGATCGGCGTATTGACGTCCTCCTTGGCCTCTGAAGGACCAAGGATTCCTCCCAGCGTCCACACCGGACGCTCTCGGTGGGTTCCTGTTTCACCAGGGCCTGCTCTCCGCTAGGCGGAAAGACTCACAGCCCCTCCGCAGGCGTTTAACCTCTCGGCCCGCCCGGCCGCGAGGATATTGACCGCCGCATTCAGATCACGGTCATGCGTCGTACCACACCCACATGTCCAGATACGCACATGCAAGGGTTTGCGGTCCCCGACCACACCACACACCGAACACCTGCGGGTGGAGGGCAACCACCGGTCCACCTTGTGGAAACTCCGCCCGTACCGGGCGGCTTTGTCCTCCAGCATCCGGGTGAACATCCCCCACCCGGCATCGTGCACCGACTTCGCCAACCGGGTACGCGCCAACCCCTTGACACACAAGTCCTCCACGAACACCGCTTGATTCTCGCGAATGATTCTCGTGGACTGTTTGTGCGCCCAGTCTCGGCGGGTATCGGCCACCCGCGCGTGCGCTTTCGCCACCCGTAGGCGGGCCTTGGCCCGATTGGCCGAACCCTGCTGTTTGCGCGACAACGCTTGTTGCGCTTTACGCAGGCGGCGTTCGGTCCGCCGCAGAAACCGAGGGTTCTCGATCGTGCGACCGTCCGATAACACCGCGAACACCGCCAACCCCAGATCGATCCCCACCTCCGCCTCGACCGGCGGCAACGGTTGCTCGTCGACGGCGACGACGAACGACGCGAAATACCGGCCCGCCGCGTCCTGGATCACCGTCACGCTCGATGGCTCCGATGGCAACTCCCGCGACCACCGCACCGCGATATCCCCGATCTTCGGCAAACGCAACTTGCCGCCCGGGGTGATCGCGAAGCGGGCGTTGCGGGTGAAGCGGATCGCCTGGCGCGTGTCTTTGCGGGACCGAAACCGCGGGGGCGCGATCTTCGGGCCTGTGCGTGTGCCGGTCATCGAGGCGAAGAAGTTGCGGTAGGCGGTGTGCAGATCGGCCAACGCCTGTTGCAGTACCACTGCCGATACCTCGGTCAGCCAGGCGCGTTCCGCGGGTTTTCTTCGCCATCGTCAACTGGTGCGACAACACCGCGTCCGAGGGATATGGCAGCCCGCTGGTGTGGGCGGTTCGCCGGGTGCGCAGGGCGTCGTTGTACACCACCCGCGCGCATCCGAACGCCCGCGCCAGCGCGTTCTGCTGGCCGGGGGTGGGGTAGACGCGGAAGGTGTACCGCAACTGCATGATCCCGAATTCTAGGTGCGGCGCCCCTGATGCGCGTACCGTTTCACGGTTGTGTCCAATAGCGTGCCAGGACATCGGGCAACTCAACGGCCCCGTTCAGGGCACGCTCGGGCCTTGGTGGCCCTCCCACGCGGGCCTTCACCACCGCCCTGAAGGGCGGCGCACTGGCCCGCACCCGGTAGCGGGCGGCATCGAGTACCTCCGCGACCGGCCAGCGATTGTTGACCGGGACCAGGGTGTCGCGCAATTCGTCGTCGGGAGTGCGCAGGGAGACCGCGAGCGTGACCGTTTGTGTGTTTGAGTCGGTTGAGTCCACCAAGATGGTGTACGACCGGACGCCAGCGAAGTCTGAGCGTGTCGTAACCGGGTAGGAGATGGTCACCGCGTGATCGGTCAAGACGACCAAGCCTTCGAAGGAGACTTTCACGCGATGACCGCTATCCAGCCTATCGACCCGTCCATGCCGCTGTCGGACCAACTCGCCGCCGCGAGCCCCGATCTGCGGAGGAACATGATGTCGATGTTCATCCAGACCCTGATGGGCGCCGAGGCCGACGCCGTGTGCGGCGCGGGCTACGGCGAACGCAGCGACGAACGGGTCAACTCCCGTACCCGCCCGCTGGCCCTGGGCCAACGCATGGCAACGCCTCTGGCACGCCACCACCGCGTCCTCGACAGCCTGACCACCACACCCCGCCCCTACAACCAGGAACAACAGTGGAAAAGCTGGACAGACCAGCGACTACCCCCTGCCCGAACACCCGCGGTCCGCCCGCCGCAGGCGCGTAGACCCTACACAAAACCGCATCGGTGGATCGAGGCTTAGAACGGCGCCGAGCTGGCGGGGCCCTTCATCGAGTAGCGATGCAGTGCGACGACTCGTCTGCGTTGGCAGACCTGGTTATGTCTCAGCGAACAGCGTCTTCTCAAGTCCCGCTACCGAATCCATGTGTGTCCGCATAGCGGGATCCATTACCCAGCACTGCGGGGTATACCGCTCAAACCCCAGAGATTCCCAGGTCCGTCGTACCTTCGCCAGCTCTTCCTCAAAGCGCGGATGCTCGGTCAGGCCAGTCTGGTCGTCCCGCTCCTTCAACAGCTCGATCGGGAAAGGATGTGTGGCCACCACACCAGCAGATTCAGTAAAGAGCCGAAGAATGCGACTGATAAGTAGGCGACCCACTCCGCCACGACCCCGCCAGGTCTCCGCCATGTAGACCCGGTCGATCAGGACGGCTGAGGAGTTCATGCCTTCGATGATCTCATCGAGGTCAGGATGGAAGCGATTGTCGCCGCCGAACAGAGGTGCGAAATGTGAGTAGTCCTGGGACAAGCCATCAAGGAGGTCATCAATGCGGCTCTCGACGATGTACGGATCGACCAGCAGACCGTGCATCCTCAGCACCGTCCATCGCTTCTCTGGTTCGCCACGTTCGTCAGTGTGGACTACAGAGAGGCCAAGCGATGCGTCGTCGGCTGGGATGTCATCGTCGGAACTGACGGTGTACGTGCCAGTCCCAGTCCACTGCATCAGCCCCGGGTCGTAGTAGTGGCCGACCACGGGTGCGGAGATATTGACGTTCACATCGAAGGACGCCCAATCGATCTGAGCTTGTAGTTTTGACGGGACCCCGGTGATCGGTCCACGGGCTGTGAGAGCCGGTCATTGATGTGTGCAGATCGCAGCGTATCCGGCCGGGGTGCGATATCCCAGGGCCGAATGCCGCCGCCGCTGGTTGTAGTCGGTTTTCCAATCGGTGATCACGACCCGGGTCTGGGTCAGTGACCAGAAGCTGTTGATGTTGAGGCATTCGTCGCGCAGACGCCCGTTGAACGACTCGATATAGCCGTTGCGCCAGGGCTGACCAGGCGGAATGAACGCCAACCCGACCCGCTCACCGGCCCAGTCCGCCATCACCGAGCACGCCAGCTCCGGTCCGTTGTCACAGCGCAGCACCACCGGATAGCCTCGTTCGGCCGCGATGCGGTCGAGCTCGCCGATCAGCCGATCAGCGGTGATCGAGCGCTCCACCAGCCCACCCAGGCATTCACGGGTGTGCTCGTCCACAATCGACACGATCTTCACGGGTCGCCCGTCGGTGGTGGCGTCGAACTGGAAATCGATCGCCCACACCCGATTCGGCGCGTCCGCGGTCACCTCGCAGACAGTGGAGGTGCCGAGGCGTTTGCGGCGCCGGCGCACCGGCACCCGCAGCCCCTCGGCCCGCCACAGGCGCTGAATCTTCTTGTGGTTCACCGCCCATCCCTCGGCGCGGGCCTCGTGGTAGGCGCGGCGGAATCCTTGCCGTGGATGGGTTTTCGCCCACTGCCGCAACCATTCCCGCAGCCCGGAATCCGGGTCGGTGCCCCGCTGGTCGGCCGGTGGACGGCGTTGGGTACTGCGATGCTGCCCGGTCACCCGGCACGCGGCGCGTTCACTCATCCCGAACAGTCGTCGCAGGTGAGCGACCGCCACGCGCCGGCGTTCCGGGTCTAGAAGTTTCCCTTCGCGATCTCCTTCAACGCCGCCTTCTCCAGCTCGGCCTCGGCCAACAACCGTTTCAACACGGTGTTCTCGCGTTCGAGTTCCTTGAGCTTCTTCGCGTCATCGGCCTTCAGGCCACCGAACTGGTTGCGCCACCGGTAATAGGTGGCCTCGGTGACCTGCAGGACCCGGCACACCTCGGCCACGTCCTTACCCTCGGCCAGCAGCCGATCGGCCTCGGTCAGCTTCCGCACCACCTGCTCAGGGGTGTGCCGTTTACGCGTCGCCATGATCGTCATCGAGCCTTCCCGCCCAGATCCTGGGCATTCAGACTCTCACAAACCCCGGACCGGAACAGAGGGATCAGGTCAGTTTCATGGCGCAATCCTATTTGACCTGCAATCAAATTAGCACGCATATATGCCAGCAGGTGAAACTGACAAGACGCCGACAATGCTAGCCCCAAGACTCGGCGCAGGTCGACCGCACTGGCTGCGATTCGGTCCACTTCGGCTTCTGCCGGTCAAGTGTCGATCAGTACCGCTCGGCGACCGCGAGAATCATACAGCTCCGACCTTACCCGCTGGGGCCAGTTAAGGTGGGGTTCTCGCGCACGATGACCCGAAATGGTTTGTACTGTTTGGGTTTCCGGCGCATGGTTCGGTTCCGCGACGGTGCAGCCTTTGCTAGTCGAGTGGGAGGTTCGGCGGAGTGGATCCCAATGTAGTGGTGGCGGCGGTCTCAACTGGCGCCTTGAGCGGCTTGACCGACGGCGCCAAGCTCGCCGTAGCCGACGCCTACAAGCTGCTCAAAGCGGTGTTGACGCGCAAGTATCCGGGAGTCGATGTCGCGGTGGTGGAAACGAACCCGGAATCCCCGCAGCGGCAAGGCGTCCTTGAGGCCGAACTGGTCGAGGCTGGCGTCGGCGACGATTCCGAGTTGTGCACGGCCGCTGAGCACGTGTTGAGGGTCGTGCACGAACATGCTCCGCAGGCTGCGGAGCTGGTGGGGTTGCGGCTGGAGCGTGTGTCGGCCGACGAGTTCGAAATCAGCCAGATCAGAGGCAAGGCCGCGACCGTGGTTGATGCCCGCGACGTGAACGTCCGGGGCAAGTTCACTATCCGCGATGTCCAGATCGAGGGACACCAGCCCCACCCTTAGTAGGAGCGGACCCGCACCCATCTCCGGGCGGTCGACCGCCGGGGTCCGCGCCGACCAGCACCGGTCCCAGGTCCTCGATGACCCGGCCGCGGCCGACTTCGATACACCGAACGCTGCAGCGAGCTGGCGCATCGTAAAGTTGGTTCGCCAGTAGGTGGCCGCCAGCAGCACCCGGCTCTCGAAACCCAACCCGCATGGCCGACCTCGCAACGGCCGGCTCCCTCGCTCCGCAACCGCGTGATCAGACGGGCGAACGTGCGCGGTCGCAATCCGGAGAACAACTTGACCATCACCGGATCAGACACCGAGATCACCGCCGTCGACACCATACCCGTTGCTGCGCAACAACTTACGGGTCACCCCTTTTAGGCGAGAGCCTCGATAGTCATCTTGGCGAGATGATCCGTCTTGGTCGCGTTCTTGAACAGGCTTGCAGTGTATCCGCCGTATTCGGCCTCGCCCTTCTCCGTCATCGTATGCAGAGCATTCGCCGTCAGTTCCGGCACTTGCGCGAGGATGAGACCCCAATCCGCTGCGGGATCTTCGAACCTCGCCGAGTCCAGCTTCGCGAACACGACGTGGGCGACGAGACGGTTCCCGTGCACCGCGTATCCCCGTTCCCGGTTGCCGAGCCCACCCCTCAACCGGTCGAGCTCAGCCTCCACGGCACGAAGAATCTGGACTGAACGCCAGACGCGCACGTAGGTGGTGCTGGCGTTGAACAGCGCCTTGTACGGAGCCTTCGACGTGTCGTCCCACAGCCGGCTCACCTCGCGCTTCGCCTGGGTGGCGAGTGCCGATGAACGCGCGCACGCGAGGGCCACTGCAGCCTCTGTGAACTCGCACCCCTTCTCAGGGTCGGGGCGTTCCTCACCGCTGCGGATGGCGTAGGTCAGACTGTCGACTGAAAAGTCGTCGCGAAGACGCGTCTGTTCGGGATCGAGCCCTACAAAGTCGCGGCCGCCGATGACGTTCTGGGTGTTCGTCGCGCGCGTCACGCGCTTACCGAAGTCCTCGGGGGCGGACTCCAGCGAGATGAACCGCACCATGACCCGCACCGCGTCCAGTTCCTGCTGCTTACCCGCTCGTAGTGCACGCGCGAGAGTCCCCACCGTCTGCGCACCGTTGACGATGCTGACGCCCTTGAGCCCGAACGTCCCTTGACGCCGCTCGGTGCCGCCGGCAGGGGCCTTGTCGATCGACTCGCACAGCGCTGTCACGCCGTTGTTGAAGTACCAGAACCGCTCAGGAGACTCTTCGATGGTGTCGAGCACGGACGCGTTGACCTCCGAACTCGACAGCACCAGTCGTACGTTGCGGTCGAACAAGTGGGGTCCGTGATCATGGAGCCAACCCGCCACCTCTGCGCCGCCGACGTGACCGTACACGGCGTCCGGCGGACCTTCCATGCGTCCCCAGTCCGACAGCTCTACGGTCAGATCGATCTGCGTCGAGAGCGTGTCGTCGACGAGAAGCTTGTAGACCGCGCCCTGGTTCAGGTACGTGAACAGCGCGACCTCGGTCGGATCGTTGAGGGTGGCGATGTAGTCGCCCATGTGGTTGGCCACGGCGGGGGCGACCTGGGGCGAACCCATCGTCACGAAGATGACCTCGATGCGCAGATCGGTGTTGAGCAGGGCATTGTCGAGTTCGGCGACCCGTGCGGCCACCTTGCCGTTGAAGCGATTCCAGTTCATCGTGACGAGGTCAGCCAGCCCCTTCTGGAACTTCATCATCTCGTCGAGCGTCGCGCCTCCACCGTTCCCGGCGTCCGTCCACTTCGACTGGATCAAGTACAGGAGCGGGGGTTCCGAGTCGACGCACGCGATCGCGTCGACACCGTTGTCTTCCGGTCCGTCGGTTACGCACACCGCTGCGTCCTCAGCGCTGAGACCGGCTATCTTTGTGAGCACGAATGCCGCGAGCGCCCTGGTCAGCCGAGCTTGCTCCACGAAGTCGGCGCCGTGCTTGCTGAGATCGGAGACGTCGATGTGCGGGTAGGTCGTGTCCTTGAGCCGACGCTTGATCTGCGCCACATGCAGGTCGCCCAAGGTCGCCCCCTCTCGTCACCAGTGGCAGAAGTCTATGGGATGGGCACCAGCCCTTGACGACCCGGCTGCGTTCACCGGTCAGAAGTCCTGATCCACCCGGCGCAGGATGTTCGCAAGCATGATCACCGCGTCTGCGGTGATCCAGTCTTCCCGCCGCGTTGCATCTGGCTGATGCAGATTCGGACCGGAAGGCTGGACTCGTCGGCCTCCGATGCCTCTGCGTCAGCCCTCTGCTGCGAGCTGCCCACACGCCGCGGCGATCTCCTGTCCACGCGTGTCGCGTACCGTACAGGGCACGCCCTGCGCCTGGACACGGCGCACGAACTCGTCCTGCACAGGTTTCGGGCTCGCATCCCACGCACTACCCGGAGTCGGGTTCAACGGAATCAGATTCACATGCACCAACGGCCCCAACGCCTTATGCAACTTCCTACCGAGCATGTCCGCCCGCCAACCCTGGTCATTGACATCACGGATCAGGGCATACTCGATCGAGACACGGCGACCGGACTTGTCAGCGTAATACCGTGCGGCATCGAGTACCTCCGCGACCGGCCAGCGATTGTTGACCGGGACCAGGGTGTCGCGCAATTCGTCGTCGGGAGTGTGCAGGGAGACCGCGAGCGTGACCGTGAGTCCCTCATCGGCCAGCTTGCGGATGGCCGGGGCAAGGCCGACGGTGGAGACCACCACATTGCGCTGGGAGATACCGAAGCCGTCCGGTGCGGGCGAGGTGATCCGCCGGACCGCGGCGACAACCCGCTTGTAGTTGGCCAATGGCTCCCCCATGCCCATGAACACGATATTGGACAATCGGCCCGGCCCACCCGCCACGTCCCCGTCCCGCAGGGCGGCGGCAGCGGCCCGCACTTGGTCGACGATCTCCGCGGTGGACAGGTTACGGTTCAACCCACCCTGACCCGTGGCGCAGAACGGGCATGCCATCCCACAGCCCGCCTGACTGGAAATGCACAATGTGGCCCGGTCTGGATAGCGCATGAGGACGCTTTCCAGCAGTGTGCCATCGCCCGCCCGCCACAATGTCTTGCGCGTCTCACCGTCGTCACACGCTACGTGCTTGATCACGTTCAGCAACGGTGGGAACAGCGCATCGCCGATCCGCTCCCGCACCGCGGCGGGGAGATCGGTCATCTGCGCCGGATCGGCCTGCAAACGCGCATAGTACTGCCGAGCGATCTGATCGGCGCGGAACTTCGGCAGGCCGAGCTCCTCGACGGCCGCGCGCCTGCCCTCGGCATCGAGATCGGCGAGATGGCGCGGTGGCATGCCACGGCGCGGGGCATCGAAAACCAGGGGCAGGGAGACGGTCATAATTGAGCCATTCTCCCATCTGGGCGCAGCACCGCCGTACTCGCCCACGACTGAGCAGCGATCCGACCCAAGGGCCGAGCTCAGACCAGCGCAGAGCTCAGATCAGCGTGGTCAGCACCAACCAGGAGACGAACGCCGAGGGCAGCATGGAATCGAGGCGGTCCATGATGCCGCCGTGTCCCGGCAGCAGCGTACCCATGTCCTTGATACCGAGTTCCCGTTTGATCTGCGATTCGATGAGATCACCGCACGTGGCCACCAGGACGAGGCCGACGCCGAGGACGACGCCGATCATCGAATCGGCCTGTAGCAGCAAAGTCACCGTGAGCAGCCCACCGATCACGGCGAACACCAGCGAGCCGCACAAGCCCTCCCACGACTTCTTCGGGCTGATCGATGGCACCATCGGATGCTTACCGAACAGCACACCCGCCACATAACCGCCGACATCCGAACAGACCACCAAGATCATGAAGGTCAGTACCCGCAAGTTGCCGTCCGGCTCCAGCAACAACAGCGTGGCGAACGAGGCGAGTAACGGGATCCAGGCCAGCGTGAAGACTGTGACAGCCGTATCGCGCAGGAAGTTGCGTGGCGCGGTCTGTAGACCGCGATCGAACAACCGCCACACCATGCAGATCAACGTGACGGCGGCGAAAGCGCCCATGACACCGCTCGCGCCATAGGGCCAGGCGAGCCAGAACACGGCCTGTCCACCGAGGAGTAACGGAACCCGAGGAACGAGTACGTCCGCTTCGCGCAGCCGCTTGGTCACCTCCCAGGTCGCCACACCGACCGCGGCCCCGACCACACCGATGAACACCTTCGGCACGAACAACAGGATCGCTAGCAGCGATACACCGAGGCCGAAACCGACAGTCAGCGCGGCGGGCAGATTGCGGCCGGCACGCGAACCACCCCCGGCCGGGGCGGGATGGGCGGCCACGGCATCAGCCCTTTCTATCGCCGCGGCGACCGGTATGTACCCGGATGCGCCTGCATCATCCGCATGCTCTCGCATCGCATCGGCTCCACCGTTCATCGGCGGCTCCTCGGCCGCACCAGTCGCGGCGGCATTCTCGGCCACGATCGTCCCGTCGCTCACCTTGTTGTTCCGTTCATCCCCGCCCGGGCAGGCCTTCGGCTGTACGCACTCGGCGGCATTCACGATGCCCGCCATAGTTACGCAAGCTACCGCCTCCGGGCCCGCACGCGCAGCGCGGGCGGCCTCAGACCTCGAGCAGTTCGGCTTCCTTGTGCTTGACCAGCTCATCGACCTGGCCGACATACTTCGCTGTGGTCTTGTCGAGTTCTTTCTCGGCCCGCCCGACTTCGTCTTCTCCCGCCTCGCCGTCTTTCTGGATACGGCTGAGTTCATCCATCGCTTTGCGGCGGACATTGCGGATGGCGACCTTGGCGTCCTCCCCCTTGCTCTTGGCCTGCTTGGCGAGCTCACGGCGGCGTTCCTCGGTCAGCTGCGGCACCGAGATCCGGATGATGTCACCGTTATTGGTCGGATTGACGCCGAGATCCGAGTTACGGATCGCGGTCTCGATCGCCCCGAGCTGCCCCGCCTCATAGGGCTTGATCACGACCATGCGCGGCTCCGGCACCGTAATGCTGGACATCTGGGTGACCGGGGTCGGCGAGCCGTAGTAGTCGACCACGACCCGGGAGAACATGCCCGGATTCGCCCTACCGGTACGAATGGTTCCGAGATCGTCCTTCGCCACCGAGACGGCTTTCTCCATCTTCTCCTCGGCATCGAAGAGCGCTTCTTCAATCACGACCGTTCCCTCCACAGCGTCGTCATGTCATGACCCGCGATCCGCAGGCCTCAGGACCGAACCAATGTGCCGATCTTCTCACCTGCGACCGCCCGGGCTATATTTCCCTTGGTCAACAAATTGAACACCAGAATCGGCATCTGGTTGTCCATACACAAGCTGAAGGCAGTCGCGTCGGCGACCTTGAGATCGCGCTCGATGACTTCCTTGTGGGTTATCTCGGAATACATGGTCGCGGTCTCGTCGATGCGCGGATCGGCGGTGAACACGCCATCCACGGCCTTGGCCAGCAAGACCACGTCCGCGCCGATCTCCAAGGCGCGCTGCGCGGCAGTGGTATCGGTGGAGAAGTAGGGCATCCCCATACCCGCACCGAAAATGACCACGCGTCCCTTCTCCAGATGCCGTTTGGCGCGCAGCGGCAGATACGGCTCGGCGACCTGGCCCATGGTGATCGCGGTCTGCACCCTGGTGTCGATGCCCTGCTTCTGCAGGAAATCTTGCAGCGCAAGGCTGTTCATGACCGTACCGAGCATGCCCATGTAGTCGGAGCGGGCACGTTCCAGGCCACGTTCCTCCAATTCGGCGCCACGGAAGAAGTTTCCGCCGCCGATCACCACCGCCACCTGGACACCGGTGGCGACCACCTCGGCGATCTGCTCGGCGACCGTTTGCACCACATCCGGATCCAGCCCGACTCTGCCACCACCGAACATCTCCCCACCCAATTTGAGTAATACCCGGCGATAGCCTGGGCGATCGGTCCCCGGGTCCGTCATGGGTCTCCAGTCTCCTTCGGCGATGGATTGTGGTTGTTCGCGGTAATTCAGCTGATCCAGCGTGCTCGGGACAGCCTGTGTACCGAGTAAGGTAGCGGCACCTATCCTGCCTCATCCGGTTCGGGCCGCAGCAGAAGACCCCCCGCCCACCGGCTTGTCGTCCGGTCGGCGAGGGGCCTGCGCACTGGGACGGCGGACTTAGTTCGCGCCGACCTCGAAGCGAGCGAAGCGAGTCACGGTAACACCGGCCTCATCGAGCAGCGCCTTGACGGTCTTCTTCGAATCGGTGACCGACGGCTGCTCCAGCAGCACGACGTCCTTGAAGAAGCCGTTGACGCGCCCCTCGGTGATCTTCGGCAGCGCGGCATCCGGCTTGCCCTCCTCGCGAGCGGTCTGCTCGGCGATCCGGCGTTCGTTTTCCACGATATCGGCTGGAACCTCATCGCGGGACACGTACTTGGCCTTGAGCGCGGCGACCTGCATGGCGGCGGCACGCGCCGCCTCGGCCGCGGCGTCACCCGTACCGGTGTACTCGACCAGCACGCCGACGGCGGGCGGCAGATCGGAGGCACGCTTGTGCAGGTAGGTGGCGACCGGGCCGTCCAGCGCGACCACGCGGCGCAGCTCGAGCTTCTCGCCGATCTTCGCGGCGAGGGCCTGTACGGCTTCGTCGACGGACTTGCCGCCCAGATCCAGCGCCTTCAGCGTCTCCAAGTCGGCAGGCTTGGCCGCTGCCGCCGCCGTGACGACCTGCTCGGCCAGCTGCTGGAACTCCGCGTTCTTCGCGACGAAATCGGTCTCGGAGTTGATCTCGACCATGACGCCGTCCTTGGCGACGACCAGGCCTTCCGCGGTGGTCCGCTCGGCACGCTTGCCGACGTCCTTCGCACCCTTGATGCGCAGCAGTTCGACAGCCTTGTCGAAATCACCGTCGGTCTCGGCCAGCGCGTTCTTGCAATCCATCATGCCGGAGCCGGTCAGCTCCCGGAGCCGCTTCACATCGGCAGCGGTGTAGTTCGCCATTGTCGGCGAGCCTCCTTCGGAGAAGTGTGCGTTCTTGGCGGAGGCGAGCACGAGGACATTCGCTCGTGCTCGCCTACGAGTCTCTGGCTTCGGCGGCTCAGGCTTCGGCCGAGGTCGCCGAGGTCTCAGCCGGGGCTGCCTCAGCGGTAGCGGCCTCAGCGGTGGCGGCCTCGGCGCTCGGGGCGGCCTGCGCGAGCAGTTCCTGCTCCCATTCGGCCAGCGGCTCACCCGCGCCCGCTTCCGGCTTCTCGTCGCCACCGGACAGACCGGCACGCGCCTGCACACCCTCGGCCACCGCGGAGGCGACGACCTTGGTCAGCAGTGCGGCGGAGCGGATCGCGTCGTCGTTACCCGGGATCGGGTAGTCGACCAGGTCGGGGTCGCAGTTGGTGTCCAGGATCGCGATGACCGGGATGTTCAGCTTGCGCGCCTCACCGACGGCGATGTGCTCCTTGTTGGTGTCGACGACCCAGATGGCCGAGGGCACCTTCTGCATATCGCGGATACCGCCGAGGGTGCGCTCCAGCTTGTTCATCTCACGCGTAAGCATGAGAATTTCCTTCTTGGTGCGCCCCTCGAAGCCACCGGTCTGCTCCATGGCCTCGAGTTCCTTGAGGCGCTGCAGCCGCTTGTGCACGGTGGAGAAGTTGGTGAGCATGCCGCCGAGCCAGCGCTGGTTGACGTAGGGCATCCCGACACGGGTCGCCTCGGCCGCGATCGACTCCTGGGCCTGCTTCTTGGTGCCGACGAACAGCACGCTGCCACCGTGGGCCACGGTTTCCTTGACGAACTCGTAGGCCTTGTCGATGTAGGTCAGCGTCTGCTGCAGGTCGATGATGTAGATGCCGTTGCGGTCGGTGATGATGAACCGCTTCATCTTCGGGTTCCAGCGCCGGGTCTGGTGTCCGAAGTGTGCGCCGCTGTCGAGCAGCTGCTTCATGGTTACGACAGCCATGGCTCTCGTACTCTCTTTCGTTGCCGGTTGACGCAGCGAATCGGCGATCCGCTGCCCTGGCACCACCGAACCGCCGGACCCCACGGTATGTGGGGACCAGCCGACGATTCACTGTTTCGCACAGGCTGCCGCGGACCAAGAGCCATCGAGGCCATCGAGTTTCCTACGAGCAGCGCCGTTACGAACAAGCACGGGTGGCGCGCGAAGTCGGTCGGTGCGAGCACAGACCGCTCATCCAGTCTAAGGCTTGCGGGCGCCCTGTCCTAAATCGGCTCGATCCAGCCTCCTCGATCCAGCCTCCTCGTTCGGGCCGATACCGGGCCGGAACGGCGAATTTCCACAGGCGAGTAATTTGTCCACATACGGCGCATCACGGGCGCCACGCGGCGTGGCGCACGCGACAGTGGAGGCGTGCCCCGGTTCTCTCCGTCCGCCCTCCCGCCCCTGGCTGCCGCGCCGCACACCACCTCGATGCCGGGCATCCCGCCCCGGCGGCTCCAGGCCGGGCCGCCCTCCGGCGCTGAGCTGCCCAGGCGGTACGCACTGCCTCAGGCACCTGCCGGAGCCAGTGCGTACCGCGACGAAAATCACGGTCGGGCTCGGTCGGGTTCGGCTCGCCGTATCCGGACCCGCCGGAACCTTTCGGTGCTGCTCGGTCTCTGCCTCACCGCAGTTGTCGCGACAGCGCCGATAGCGGCGGCGGCACCGGCGGGACGATTCGGCTGGCCACTGCACCCGCGGCCCACCGTGGTGCGCCAGTTCGACAAGCCGACGCACAACTGGCTACCCGGGCACCGCGGTGTCGATCTGGCGGGCACCGAGGGGCAGGCGGTACTCGCGGCGGGAGCGGGGATAGTGGTCTTCGCCGGCATGGTGGCGGATAAGCCCGTTGTGTCCCTCAGCCATCCCCATGGATTACGCACCACCTACGAGCCGGTGCGTGCCAGCGTTACTGTCGGGAGCCGGGTCGAGCGCGGCGACCGGATCGGCACCCTGGTGTCCGGTCATCCTGGATGCGCCACCCCATGCCTGCACTGGGGGGTACGCGCGGAGGACGGTAACCGTCGCGACCCCGGATATCTGGACCCCCTCGGGCTCTTACGCCTCACCCCCCTGCGGCTCAAGCCGATAAACCCCACCGACCGTCCGCGACGCCGCCCACGCCGCCCACGCCGCCGCATCGCAAGCCACCCCGTGCTTCCACCGCGAACCCACAGGGGCGCGGCGGAAGCTAGAGGGCAGGTAGCGCGGCGTCGAACACCCGTGGCGGCGTCGACCGGCCGGCTAGGGCGTGACGATAGCGAAATCGGGGTCCGGAGCATCGAAGAGAGCGACCAGTTCCGCGAGTTTGGCGACATCTCCCTCGGTGAGGATATCGCCCGAGGCCGCCGCGACACCGAAATCTTCACCGGCGAGCAGCACCCGGATCATGGTGTCCTTGGTCAGCGTGAACGCGGCGTCCGGTTCGGGAAGGCTCATACCTGGTCCGATATCGAAGTGGGTCAGCCTGCCGTTGCGCAGTTCGAGCCGATGCCTGCGATCCTCATCGGTGAAAATCCAGTCCACCACCACCCGATGGTCCCACGCTTTGGGGCCGTCGACCCGCAAGGCCATAGCGTCGAAGAGCTGCTCGACGGTCAGCGCCACGAGCATCGGCGGTGCGCTGCTCTTGACCGGTGTACCGAACACTCCGTAACGCAGTTCATAGGCTCCGCTGAGGTAGAAGTTACGCCAGATCGCATTCTCCGCCCCGTAACCGAGTTGCTCGAAGGTACTGGCCTGCAACGCTTTCGCCGCCTCGTTACCGGGATCGGCGAAGATCACATAGTTGAGCACCTGGGCCACCCAGCGGTAGTCACCCGCATCGAAGGAGCGCTGTGCCCTGCGCAGCACTTCGTCCGCACCACCCATGTACTCCACGTGCCGCTGCGCCGATTCGACCGGCGGATATTCCCACAGATGTGCGGGATTCCCGTCGAACCATCCCATATAGCGCTGATAGACGGCTTTGACGTTGTGACTGACCGAGCCGTAGTAACCGCGGGCGTGCCAGGCATCGGCGATAGCGGGCGGAAGCGTGATCATCTCGGCGATCTCCGCACCGACATACCCTTGATTCAACAACCGGACAGTCTGGTCGTGCAGGTACCCGTACAGATCACGTTGGATCGAAAGGTATTCCACCAGGCGCGCGGTATCCCAGGTCGGCCAGTGGTGCGAGGCGAAGACCACATCGGATTCGTGGGCGAACATATTGATCGCCTCGGTCAGGTATTTCGCCCAGACCTGCGCGTCCCGCACCAGCGCACCACGCAGTGTGAGCAGATTGTGCAGGGTATGGGTCGCGTTCTCCGCCATGCACAGCGCGCGGCGCTGCGGGAAATAGAAGTTCATCTCCGCGGGCGCTTCGGTACCGGGCGTGAGCTGGAAAACCAGCCGTATCCCGTCGACCGTCTCCTCTTGGCCGGTCCTGGTGATGTCGACGGTGGGGGCAATCAGTGAAACCGTACCGACCGAAGTGGTCTGCCCGAGCCCAGCGCCCACCGAACCGAGCGGACCGCGTGGCAGCACCGCCCCGTACATATACCCCGCACGACGCGCCATCGCGGTACCCGCGTAGATGTTCTCCGCCACCGCGTGCTCCAGGAAACCGGCGGGCGCCAGCACCGGGCATCGTCCCGAGGCGACCTCCTCCACGGTGGTCACTCCCGCCGCGCCTGCGAAATGGTCGGCATGGGAATGGGTATAGATCATCCCGGTGACCGGGCGGTCACCACGGTGCGCGCGGTAGAGCGCCAATCCCGCGGCCGCGGTCTCCGCGGAGATCAGCGGATCGATTACGAGAACACCGGTGTCTCCTTCGACCAAAGTCATATTGGACAGATCCAGGCCACGGATCTGGTAGATGCCCGCGGTGACCTCGAACAGTCCCTGTCGCACTGCCAGCCCGGACTGCCGCCAGAGGCTTGGATGGACCGACGCCGGGCAAGGTTCACGCAGGAAGTCGTAGGAATCGTTGTCCCATACGACAGTTCCGTCTTCGGCGGTGACCACCCCCGGCGCCAAGGCTGCGATGAAACCACGTTCGGCGTCGGCGATATCCGCGGTATCGGCGAACGGCAGCAGATCTGCCGCACGCTGCTGTGCCGCCGTGATGAAACGGCTCGGCTCGCTCGCTGTGCTCATTGTCGTCCTCCTGGATGTCGACAACCTGCGGTGGCCGCCCACATCAGGGCGGTGGATCGAACAGACCTACGGTGAAGGTCGCGAACGCCGCGAGCGCGACGACGCCCACCGCCACCGCTGCCACGGCGACACTGCGGCCCCCGTGCGCGAAATGCCCTCGACGTAACCCCTGGCTACGCAGCGAACAGGCTCCGGCAAGCGCCGCCATCGCGAGCGCGGCGCCGATGAGCGCGATCGCGGCCGGATGCCAGGTGATGCCGGTGGCCGCGTGCAGGAACAATACGGACACCGCTATCGCCGATACAGCTGTGCGCCGCCATGCCAGCGCAGTGCGTTCGGCGGCCAGATGTGGTGCGTTCATCGCAGCATCACTGCCACACCAGCCAACAGTGTCACGATCGCGATACCCGCCGACAGGATCGGCACCAGTACCGTGTCCGGCAATGCGTCGCCGCGCCGCATGGCCGCCTCGACGCGCCGCCAGTGTGTGTACGCGCCGACCGCGACCATCGTCGCCAGCACCAGACAGCTCAGCGCGATCGCCCGCCGGAACCCCGCTATCCGCGACGGGTCCACCAGCGTGTGCACTGCCACCCCACCGGCGAGCAAACCCAGCGATGTCCGCATCCATGCCAAAAAGGTGCGCTCGTTCGCGAGCGTGAACCGGTAGTCGAGTTCTTCTTCGCCCTCCTCGGATTCCGCATCGGGGCTCGGCAGGGTCACGCTGTCCTGCCTCTGGTCACGGGATGCCGAGTATCGGCACATCTCGGCCACCACACGATGGTCACAACACACGCCGCTGCTTCGGCCCATGACACGTCGCGACCTTGCGCCGCCATACCTTCCGGTGTGGACGTACCGGGCAATACCGGACGCCCGGTACGGCGACTATCCACCACTTTCGACCACGGAGCACGAAAAGGGCCCGATCCACAGCATTGCCCCGCAGTACTGCACCGGTCGACGACAACCACCGGCATCACTCCATCGCTCGTTGCTTCGGCAAACCTCGTAGCGTTGGCAAACAATTGGCTACGCTAGCTTAACCGGACCCATAGGGGCCGTCCACGCTCTCCACTCGCCCGTGATCCGGTGGTTATGCGGTGCCGGACGAACGGTTGGAGTCCGATCACGGTCGCCTGTGTCAAGCGCGTGGATGGGCCTGGTCATGCGCTTTCTTCAAACGGTCGATGGAAACATGGGTGTAGAGCTGGGTAGTCGCCATACTGGCGTGACCGAGGAGTTCCTGGACAACCCGCAAGTCCGCACCGCCTTCCAGCAGATGCGTCGCCGCAGTATGCCGCAATCCGTGTGGCCCCAGGTCAGGCGTACCGGGAAGAGCCGAAACAACCTCGTGCACAACGGTTCTGGCTTGACGCTGATCGAGGCGTCTACCGCGACGACCGAGCAGCAGCGCACGACCGGACGCGGCGGTCGCGAAGGCAGGACGCCCATAGCGCAGCCAGTTGCCGACCGCCTCGTCGGCAGGCGAGCCGAACGGCACCGAGCGCTCCTTATTACCTTTACCCAGCACCCGAACCACCCGTCGCTCACGATCGACATCATCGATATCCAGCCCGCACAGCTCACCGACCCGGATACCGGTGGCATAGAGCAACTCCACGATCACCCGATCGCGTAATGCCATCGGTTCACACTGGGCGGCACCGGATTCCGCCGCATCCATAACACCGATCGCCTGCCGCTGCCCGAGTACAGCTGGCAGCACCCGATGCGCCGTAGGGGCCACCAGCCGCAGCCCAGGATCACTGGACAACCGGCCGGTCCTGGTGAGCCAGGCTGTGAAGGTGCGTGCCGACGCGGCCCGGCGCGCCAATGTCGTTCGCGCCGCACCCGCCGCGACCTGCTGCGCCAACCAGGAACGCAGCAACAGTAAGTCCAGCTCCCGAATCGCCGAATCCGCCGAGCGCGCATACAGATGCGACAGCAGGGAGCGAGCATCACCCAGATAAGCCCGCACCGTATGCGCCGAGCGATTCCGCCCGAATCGCAAATGCCTGCCGTATTCCACGAGCAGGGCTTCCATATCTTCGGGCAATTCCTCCATCACCCCACCGTCCAGGTCACTGCCGTGGTTGGCAAGCCACCGCACCGGACACGAGGATTGATAGGAGGCTGGGACGGCTCGAGGTATGGCGGTTCCTCGGCGTGCTCGCGGGCTCGACCGAGACGACGGAGATCGAAAGCCTTGTCGATCGGATCCGCTGCGCAACCTGGCATGATCCCGGTGACGAGATCTGGTATCTACACCTGGCGATCGAGGACCCGACGCGGGGTATCGCTTGGGTCCTGGATGGACAAGACTTCAACTGAACTCATACGTGATCGCTGGCGGAACTGCTCGGCACAATATCTCGCTACGTCGGTCGAGCCGCGCTCGTCGTTCTCGAAGGAGTCGCCATCACCACCGTGACCGTACTGCATTCGGCAGTTGTGGACGTTCCGCCAGCCTCGGATCGGTACGATCAGTTGATCTTCCGCTGACCGCGCCGGCCAGTTCGGTCAGCGCGGTCAGCGGCGTTATCTCGCGTTCCAACCCAGTATCGCCTCGAGGATGATGCTGCTCCGTTTGACTTGTGACGTAGACCGCGAGTCAGGCAATGCCCAGCGGTTCGTGATTCGTTGGCAAGCTACGAATGTGCGGATACGTCCTCGTCACATGTCCGCGCGAGCGAGGGCCTCTGCTTCCATCGCAGCGATGAAGTCGGCGACGTTCGAGCCATAGATGCCCCAGCTGTTCACGCCACCGAGCTCGACGAGGCGGAGTACGCCATCGGGACCGACGCCGACATCGACGGTGACCATGGTGCAGCCGTGGACGAGCAGTCGCGCCGCCGCAGTCTCCGCGAAACCACGTACATGATCGGGGACGGGCAAGTACGGCTCGATCGAATAGGTGCTTCCGCAGACGAAGCGGCCGTCGCGGCAGAAGCAGCGGTACTCGCGCTCGAAGGTCACGACCTCGGACACGACGACGAGTTCGTCTCGGTACTGGTCGTAAGTCCGGAGCCAGTGACCCAGATCCACGATGGCATGAACGTCGGCGGGAAACAGCTTGTAGTTCGTATCGCTGCGGATGAAGACCTGGTCACTGCCGAACATGCGCCGCAGCGGTAGACCGGGAACCGCCGAGAATGGCATGAGGACGGCGGTGCGGCGCAGGAGGTCATACACATGCCGGTAGTAGAACGAGCAGCGCAGCATCGTGTAGTCATCGAAGACCGCTTCTCCGAGCTGCGGCACGCGACGCAGGCTCCTCATCGTTGGCATCGTCCCGTACCCGACGATCGGACGCCCGTCTTGAACGACGGGCCAGCGTTCCATCCTCGCATCATGCGGTTCGACAATCAGGGCATCGTCGAGCGCGGCCGCGACGGTAGCTGAGCCGGGGAAGTCCTCGTGAAGATCGATGAGCCATTGCGGTCGCATGGCACGATGCTATTCACGCCGAGCGAGGTATCTCCTGGTTACTTGCGTTCGCGGCATCGTTCGGAGGCGATCACCGCACCGGACGCGACCGAGCACGACGTGCCGTTCGATGCCAACCGCTGCCATCGGCGGTCACCAGGCCGGCCAATTCGAGTGCGGGCAGTGCCGCGCGCACCGCGGCGAGGGGAAGCCCGCAGTGCGCGGACAGCTCTGCGGGCACTCTTGACCCTGTCTTCGGTAAGGCGGCGAAGACTTCGGCCTGGTCTCCGGTCAGGCTGCGTACCGGATCGTCCGTGTTCGCGGCATCGGTGAGAGGCAGGCGCGGTGGACCTATTTCGCCGATAATGTCTTCGGCGCGCGTGACGAGGAGGGCTTCCCCTTCGCTGATCATGTGGTGGCATCCCACCGAAGCCGCCGAGGTCACCGGACCCGGTACGGCCAAGGCCGGGCGACCGAGGCGGCGCGCCCATTTGACGGTGTTTCGGGCGCCGCTGCGCAGCCCGGCCTCGACGACGAGCACTCCGTCGGCGAGTGCGGCGATCAGGCGGTTACGGGCCAGGAAATGATGTTTGCGCGCGGTGACGCCGGGTGGGTATTCGCTGACCACCACACCGGATTCGGCGATCTCGGCCAGTAGTCGTTCGTGCTGGGCCGGATAGGGGCGGTCGATACCGCATGCCAGCACCGCGATGGTCGAGCCATGCGCGGCGAGCGCGGACCGGTGCGCTATACCGTCGATCCCGAAGGCCGCACCGGAGACGATGGTCCAGCCCTGTGCGGTGAGGTCACCTACGAATTCGGCGGTGACCCGATTGCCGTATCCGGTGCTGCACCGGGCTCCGACCACGGCCACGGCGCGTTCGCTGAGCTCCAGCAGGGAGCCGGGGCCGCGGGCCCACAGCACGAGCGGCACTGCCGCATCGCGCTCGCGGCCCGGCTCCAGTTGTGTGAAGCCGAGCATGCGCCATGCGGGCCACTCCGGATCATCCGGTGTGATCACTCGCCCACCGATCCGCGCGACCGCCGCCAGATCCCGTGCGGCGAGGTCGATATCGCGGCGCTGGGCTGTCGGTGCGCGCAAGGATTCGGGCAGTGCGCACTCCCGCACGGCGCGGGCCGCCTCGACCACCCCCACCGAATCGATCAGTGCCGAGAGCGGTGCGCAGGGGCCGAGCACCACTCGCGACAGATACACCCACGCCAGCCGCCGGGCATCGGTATCCGCATCGGCGGATACCTGGCGGTGGTGACCGCCGGTCGCACCATCCTGTTCCTGGAGCGGCGCGCTCATTCCGTGTCCCGCTGCCGGAAGTTCAACGCGGCCAGCACATCCTGCGCGGAGGGCATTTCTCCACCGCGCAGATCGCAGATGGTCCAGGCCACCCGGAGGGCGCGATCGGCCCCGCGCGCGGACATCCGGCCCAGCCGCAGGGCACCCTCGACGGGTGCAAGCGCTTCCCGTGGCAAACGGAATCGCTGCCGCAGAATATGCCCGGGCACTTCGGCATTCGCGAGCCAACCGTACTCGCGCCAGCGCGCTATCGCCGCGCCCCTTGCCTGCGCGACCCGGTCGCGGACCGCGGCACTGCTCTCCCCGGTTTCGGTGCTGAACGTGGCGCCGAGCTGGCCGTGCATCCGCACCCAGAGATCGATGCGGTCCATCAGCGGACCGGACAATTTTCCTAGGTAGCGGCGGCGGGCCAGCGGTGCGCAGATGCAGTCGACCTCCCGTGCGGGCGCACACGGGCACGGGTTCGCCGCCAGGACGAGCTGGAAACGGGCCGGGTAACGCGCCACCCCGTCGCGCCGGGCGATGCGTACTTCGCCCTCTTCCAGGGGAGTACGCATCGCCTCCAGCACCTTGGCGCCGAGCTCGGCGCATTCGTCGAGGAACAGCACACCGCGATGAGCTCGGCTGACCGCACCTGGCCTGGCGGTGCCGGAGCCACCGCCGATCATCGCGCTCACCGAGGTGGAGTGGTGCGGGGCGACGAACGGCGGCACGATGATCAGCGGATGCTCGCCGGAGAGTATGCCCGCCATCGAGTGGATCGCGGTCACCTCCAGCGCCTCGGTCTCGGTGAGCGGTGGCAGCAGACCGGGAAGACGTTGCGCCAGCATGGTTTTGCCGATACCGGGCGGACCGGTCAGCAGCAGGTGATGCCCACCCGCCGCAGCCACCTCCAAGGCCCAGCGGGCTTCGGCTTGTCCGACCACCTCACTGAGATCACCTTGCCGGGGCGCGGTACCAGGCATGCTGCCGTCCGGTTCGGCGAGGGAACCTTCGCCACGCAGCCAGGCCACCACCTCGCGCAGGCTGCTCGCCCCGAATACCTCGATACCCTCGACCAGCGCGGCCTCGGCCAGGGTCGCCGCTGGCACCACAACGCTCGACCAGCCCGCGGTGCGCGCCGCGAGCACGGCGGGCAAGATCCCCCGTACCCGGCGTAGCCGCCCGTCCAGGGCTAGTTCGCCGAGCAGTACGGTTTTCGCCAGCCGCTCGGCTGGGACACTGCCGGACGCATCGAGTACCGCGATCGCGAGGGCCAGGTCGTAAACGGTTCCCAGCTTCGGCAAGGTGGCGGGGGACAGTGCGAGGATCACCCTGCCGTCCGGCCATTTCTCCCCGGAGTTCGTCACTGCCGCGCGCACCCGGTCGCGGGATTCCTGTAGTGCGGTATCGGGCAGGCCGACCAGATGGATGGCGGGCAGGCCCTGACCGATATCGGCCTCGATCTCCACGAGCAGCCCGTCCACTCCGGTGACGGCTACCGAATGAGCCCGTCCGAGAGCCATTCAGAACACCGCCTCTAGGTGCTCGATAACCGGTGCGCGGCCCGGCGCCACCAGCACCGAGACGACATCGAACCGGATGCGCCGCCAGGAACCGTCCTGTTCGGCCAGCCACAGCAGGGCCAGCCGCCGGATGCGCCGCTGTTTGACCGCCGTGACCGATTCGGCCGGTGCACCGTAACCGAGGCCGGATCGGGTCTTGACCTCAACGAATGCGGTCACGTCCCGATCGAGGACGATCAGATCCAGCTCACCGTATCGGCACCGCCAGTTCCTTGCGATGATCTCCATCCCCGCGGCCCGCAGAAAATCCGCCGCCAGCTCTTCCCCGCGTGCGCCGAGCGCCTGTTTGTCCGTCACCCACCCAGACTGCGCCGGGGCCGGACCGGGTCAGCCGTGCCGACCTCGGCACGAAGAAAAACTGTTGATCAGCGCTTTCCTGTGGAGAACTATCCGGTCGCTCACTCCGGCAGCCGCAAGTCCGGCTTCTCCAGCTCCTCGATATTGACGTCCTTGAAGGTGATCACCCGGACATGCTTGACGAAGCGGGCCGGGCGATACATATCCCACACCCACGCGTCGCTCATCCGCACTTCGAAGTACACCTCGCCGTCCGCGTTCTGCGGCCGCAGCTCCACGGAGTTGGCCAGGTAGAAGCGACGCTCGGTCTCCACCACGTACGAAAACTGACCGACAATGTCCTTGTACTCGCGATACAGCGAGAGTTCCATCTCGGTCTCGTACTTCTCGAGGTCCTCGGCACTCATCGGGTGGCACGTCCTCCTTCTCGCCGCGTCGCGTCATGTGCTGACATCATCGCGCATGCGCGGCATCGGTAGCTACTCGGCTAGCCGTACGCCCGTCCTGGAATTCCTCTGGCACCGCGATGTCCGCGGCTGCCTCCGCGATAGCATCCGTCGCACAGTCTGCCTTGGTGACCGGTCGTGCCGCGGCGACCTCGCGCACAGTGCGCCATGAGCGGCGATGTTCACTACTCGGCCCGAGGCGATGCAATGCGGCCGTATGCTCGGCCGTGTTGTAGCCCTTGTGCGCCGCGAACCCGTAACCGGGGAACCGCTCGTCCAGCTCGACCATGATGCGATCTCTGGTCACCTTCGCCAGAATGCTGGCCGCCGCGATACACGCCGCTGCCCCGTCGCCACCGATGATCGGCAGCGACGGCACCGGGATACCCGGCACCAGGAATCCGTCGGTGAGCACATAACCCGGTGTCCGGCCGAGGCCCGCGACCGCCCGGCGCATGCCCTCGATATTGGCGACGTGAATGCCGATCGAGTCGATCTCCCCGGCCGGGATCACGACGATCGCATAGGCCAGCGCCAGGCGGGTGATCACCGGGTACAGCTCTTCGCGGACGGCCTCGGTGAGCTTTTTGGAGTCATCGAGGCCTGCCAGCGTGTCATAGGCCTTAGGGGGGAGCAGGCACGCGGCCACCACCAGCGGGCCCGCGCAGGGACCGCGCCCCGCCTCGTCCACCCCGGCGACCGGCCCGAGGCCGCCGCGGATCAAGGCCGATTCGAGCGTGCGCAGCCCGCCCGCCCGGCGCATCACCATGCGCGGCGGCCAACCGTTGGCCAATGACACTCGACCTTGTCTCATCGTCCGATTATGGTGCGGTCCCGACCGGGTCAGTTCGTCTGGGGATCTTGTGAACGCACCGGCCCGATCCGGTTGGGTGGCCAGATCTTGAACACGGTCTTGCCTCGGATGTTCTCCACCGGGACGGTGCCGTCCAGGTCATCTTTGATGTGGGCGCGGGAATCGGCGGAGAAATCGCGGTTGTCACCCATCACCCATACATGTCCCTCTGGCACCCGCACGGGTGGAAACTCACGTCCCCCGACTACGCCATAAGGCCGTCCCGGCACATAGTCGTTCCGATAGAGAGCGTACGGCTCGTCCAGTGGTTTGCCGTCGACGATGACCCGGCCCTTCGAATCGCAGCACTCCACGGTCTGACCTCCGACGGCGATCACCCGTTTCACCAGATCGTTCTCGTCCGGCGGCACGAAGCCGAAGAAGGAGAAGAAGTTCTGTACCCCCCGAACGGTCGAATTGTCCGAACGGATCGACTGATACCCGAGGTTCCACGAGGGCGGACCGACGAACACCACCACATCACCCGGCTGCGGATCGCCCCAGTAGTAACTCAACTTCTCCACGTAGATGCGGTCACCGGTGCATCCGGGGCAACCGTGCAGGGTGGTTTCCATCGATTCCGACGGAATCACGTACGGTCTGCCGACGAAGTGCACCATGAACGCCGCGATCACCGCGGCGATCACTATCAGGATCGGTAGTTCCTGCCAGAACGGCCGCTGCTTCTTCGGCTTTCGCCGCTTGTTCTCGTCATCCGATCCGGACACCGGCGTCGACCCGCTTTCTTCTGCCACGCGGAACAGACTAGCCCGGTATCGGAAACCGACGTCCGATACCGGGCTAGAGAAGATCTGTTGGACCGAAAAGCGGGCTCAGCGCTTTTCTTTGATCTTGGCGGCCTTACCGCGCAGCTCACGCAGGTAGTACAGCTTGGCCCGGCGGACATCGCCGCGGGTCACGACATCGATGTGGTCGATATTGGGGCTGTGCACCGGGAAAGTACGCTCCACGCCGACACCGAACGACACCTTACGAACGGTGAAGGTCTCCCTGATGCCACCGCCCTGGCGGCGGATCACGACGCCCTTGAAGACCTGGATGCGCTCCTTCGAGCCCTCGATGACCTTCACATGCACGTTCAGCGTATCGCCGGGCCGGAACTCGGGGACATCGCTGCGCAGCGACTTCTCGTCGACGAAGTCAAGGGTGTTCATTTCCATCCTTCTGGTTTCGCGCGAGCAGAGGACCCTGGCGGCACTGTGCGCGCTCGGCCGGTTCATGCTCCGAATAGGGGATGCGCCGGGTCGACAACCACCCAGGGCAACCTGTGCATTGTGCCAGATCAGCGACGCACGGAGAAATCGACCCTCCTCCGACACCGCGCGCGAGATCACCCGCTCCGAATCATCCAGAAGGCAGCGCGACCGTCGGCTGCGGGGAGGCGCCCGGCCGCACCGGATCAGCAGGTGCCGCCGCGGCCGATACGTGCGTCGGCCGCGCTCCTACGCTGACCGCCGAATCGCTCCGACCTGTTGTTCGAACACATCCGCCGATCTCAATGGCTCGATTCACCGGACACCGTGTCCTGCGCAGGTGGCGACGGGTCGACGGCAGACGACGAGTCGGCCGCAGGCGACGGACCGGACCCGGGCGGCGAATCGGACGTAGGCGACGAGCTGGACGCAGACGGCGGAGTGGACGTAGACGGCGTGTCGTGGCCGGTCCACCAGTGCTGCCGGTGCGGCGCGGGCGGCGCGGGCACCACTGTACGGGTGAGTTCCGCCTCCGCCGCCCTGCGGACATGCTCGACATCCGGTTTCCCCGCGACCAGATCCTGTATGAAGATCTTGGCGCGAATCACCGGCCTGCGATATCGCCGTTCTCGGACGACGGCCCGATACATCAAGCGCCTGCGGTCGGCGTAACGCCAGCGCGCCCATGGTGCGCCGGGACGGCTGAGCCGCAATGCGCCCACCACGAGCAGCGGCAAGAAGAACATGCCGAACAGGCCGGTCCAGATCTTCCCCTTGGCGATGACGACCGAAGCCAGCGCCAGGTTCACCGCCGCGAAGCCGACGACGAGGAAAGGGACCTCGGTATGCGGCTCGTCCCGGAAGCCGTTGATGTCCAGTAACCACAGCGGATGGAATCCCAGCACCAGCAGAGCGGTCACCGCGAGCGCGACGAACACCGCGTCCACCGAGGTTCGTCCCTGTTCCTCCCAGTACACGTCACGCAGGTAGAAGATCAGCGCGAATTCGTCGAGGACCAGTGCGGCGCCGACCCCGAACGCGGCGGCGAGCACGGCAGCTGTCACCGGGCCCGCGGTATGCACCATGCTGACCATCCCGATCCCGGACACCAGGACCAGGACGACCCCGAACACCATATGGTGGATATGCGTCTCACCGGCGCGGAGATTGCCCGGCCACCAGCGCACCCGCGCGCGGATCAACCGGACGCTGATCCGGATGAGCAGGAAGCCGACGATGAACCCACAGAGGAAACACAGCAAAGGCAGCCGCTCTCCAGCGATCACCGCACCATCGAGCCACTGCATGCCCGCTGCCTGCTCTCGTCACTACCGGACTAGCGGCCGAACCCCGCTCTGCGCAATGCGTCCGCCATCGCTCCGCTCGGAGCTGGTGCGTTACGCCGCTGGCCGGCGCCGCGCCCCTGCCCCTGATCGCGGCCCTGTTGCTTACCCCGACCATTCTGCCGCTGCCGCTGCCCGCCGTCTCCGGATCGAGCGCCCCGGCCACGCTGCTGCGCGTCGCCGCCTTTCGTAGCCGTGCCCGGCTCATCGTCCAAGCGCAGCGAAAGACCGATGCGCTGACGTGCGACATCGACCTCCAGCACCTTCACTTTCACGACATCGCCGGACTTGACCACCTCGCGCGGGTCCTTCACAAAGGTGTGCGACATGGCCGAGACATGCACCAGCCCGTCCTGGTGCACACCCACATCGACGAACGCGCCGAACGCGGCCACATTGGTGACCACACCTTCGAGCACCATGCCCGGCTTCAGGTCGGCGACCTTCTCCACCCCGGCGGCGAACTCCGCGGTCTTGAATTCCGGGCGCGGGTCACGACCCGGCTTCTCCAGTTCCGCGATGATGTCGGTGACCGTGGGGACACCGAAGCGCTCATCGGTGAAGTCACCAGGTCGCAGTGAGCGCAGCACCGCGGTGTTACCGATGATCTCCGCGACGGGGCGATCTGTCGATTCGAGAATGCGCCGCACCACCGGGTACGCCTCCGGATGCACCGCGGAAGTGTCCAGCGGGTCCGCACCGCCACGGATACGCAGGAAGCCCGCACACTGCTCGAAGGCCTTCGGCCCGAGGCGTGGCACCTCGAGCAGCGCCGTCCGGCTGTGGAACGGGCCGTTCTGATCCCGATGCGCCACAATGCTTTCCGCCACCGAAGCACCGATACCGGATACTCGCGACAGCAGCGGCACCGACGCCGTGTTCACATCGACACCCACCGCGTTCACCGCGTCCTCCACGACCGCGCCCAGCGACCGGGCCAGCAGGGTTTCGGACACATCGTGCTGATACTGGCCGACGCCGATGGACTTCGGGTCGATTTTCACCAGCTCGGCCAGCGGGTCCTGTAGGCGTCGCGCGATCGAGACCGCACCGCGCAGAGACACGTCCATATCGGGCAGTTCCTGGGAGGCGTACGCCGAGGCGGAATACACCGAGGCACCCGCCTCGGATACCACGATCTTGGTCGGCGGGGCCACCGTGCTGTCCGACGACGCGGCGATACGCGAGATCAGCTCGGCGGCGAGGGCATCGGTCTCCCGCGAGGCGGTGCCGTTGCCGATCGCGATGAGCTCGACGCCGAACCTGGCGACCAGCGCACCGAGCACCGCGAGCGCCTTATCCCGCTGCCCCTGTGGCTTATGCGGGTAGATGACCTCGGTGGCGACCACCTTTCCGGTGGCATCGACCACCGCGACCTTCACACCGGTGCGGTAACCGGGATCGAGGCCCATGGTGGGACGGGTGCCCGCTGGCGCGGCGAGCAACAGATCGCGCAGGTTAGCGGCGAACACATCGACCGCGTCCTTCTCGGCGGCCTGCCGCAACCGCATTCTGGTATCGATGCCCAGACTGACTTGCAGTTTCGTGCGCCAAGCCCAGCGCACCGTCTCCAGCAACCAGGAGTCGGCGGGGCGGCCATGGTCGGCGATGCCGAAACGGATGGCGATACGCCCCTCGTAGACGGTGCGCTCCCCCGGCTGCGGCTCCTCGGTGTCCGGCTCGAGGTGCACGGTGAGCACCTCTTCCTTCTCCCCGCGCAACAACGCGAGAATGCGGTGGGAAGGCAGCTGGTCGAATGGCTCACTGAACTCGAAATAGTCGGCGAACTTCGCGCCCGCCTCTTCTTTGCCCGCACGCACTGTCGAGGTGACCTGCCCGCGCTGCCACATCAACTCGCGCAGCTCGCCGACCAGGTCGGCGTCCTCGGCGAAGCGCTCGACCAGGATGGCGCGCGCGCCGTCGAGCTGTTCGGCGGTGTACTGCGCCGGATCGGTGGCCGGATCACCGATCAGGGCGTCGGCCACCGGCTCGTGTCCGGCCTCGCGCGCGATCTGCGCCTTGGTGCGCCGCTTCGGCTTGTACGGCAGGTAGATGTCCTCGAGCCTGGCCTTGGTCTCGGCCAGCATGAGCTGCTGATGCAGGGCGTCGTCGAGCTTGCCTTGCGCCCGGATCGATTCGACGATCGCGGCCCTGCGCTCGTCCAGTTCACGCAGGTAGTGCAGGCGCTCGTCGAGCGTACGTAGCTGTGCGTCGTCCAGACCACCGGTGATCTCTTTGCGGTATCGCGCGATGAACGGCACGGTCGAGCCGCCATCGAGGAGCTCGACGGCGGCGCGTACCTGGGTCTCACGTACCGCCAGCTCCTCGGCGAGGCGACGGTTCACGCCTGCCACCCCCGCGGCGCCGGAACGCGGCGACGCCACGGGAGGCACGGTATCGGACTCTGCACTGATGGTCTCTGGCGCTGTCGTCACGTCCGGAGACACTACCGTCGCCACCTGACACCCGATTCACGCCCGGGTGAACCACACTGTCTCAGCCGTCCTCCAGCCCGAGCAGCCGCTGGGAGATCTCCCGTATCTCGGCCTTGCGGACCTTGCCGGTGACCGTCATCGGAAAATCCTCGACCACATGCACATAACGCGGGATCTTGAAGTGCGCCAGCTTGCCGCGACAGAACTCACGCACCGCCGTGGCGTCCAATGGTGTTGCGCCCTCGCGCATCCGGATCCATACCATCAGCTCCTCGCCGTACTTCGGGTCGGGAACGCCGACCACCTGGGCATCCAGGATGCCGGGGTGGGTGTAGAGGAATTCCTCGATCTCGCGCGGATAGATATTCTCGCCGCCACGGATGACCATGTCCTTGATCCGGCCGGTGATGCTCAGGTATCCGTCGTCGTCCATCACACCGATATCGCCGGTATGCATCCAGCCCTCGGTGTCGACTGCTTCGGCGGTCTTGTCCGGCTCATTCCAGTACCCGATCATCACCGAGTAGCCGCGGGTGCACAGCTCACCCGGTTCGCCACGCGGTACCGTGCGGCCCGTCGCCGGATCTATGATCTTGATCTCCAGATGTGGCCCTACCCGGCCGACCGTGGCAGTGCGGCGTTCGATGCTGTCGTCACGGCGGGTCTGGGTCGAGACCGGTGACGTTTCTGTCATGCCGTAGCAGATACACACCTCGTGCATGCCCATCCGGTCGATCACCTGTTTCATCACCTCCACCGGACACGGTGAACCCGCCATGATGCCGGTGCGCAGGGTGGACAGATCCGGGGTAGTCGAATCCAGTTCGGTGAGCATATCGATGAACATCGTCGGCACGCCGTACAGCGAGGTGCACCGTTCGGCCGCTACGGCGGCCAATGTCGCCTTCGGCTCGAACGACGGCGCCGGGAGCACGATGGCCGCACCATGGCTCGTGCTCGCGAGATTGCCCATCACCATGCCGAAACAGTGATAGAACGGCACCGGGACGCAGATCCGGTCCTGTTCGGTGTAGTCACACAGCTCGCCGACGAAATAGCCGTTGTTCAAGATGTTGTGATGACTGAGCGTGGCGCCCTTGGGGAAACCCGTGGTGCCGGAGGTGTATTGGATGTTGATCGGGTCGTAGGCCGACAGTTGCGCGCCGATCTCGGTAAGCCGGGCGGCGTCGATCTCGGTGCGCAGCAATGCCTCCCACTCGGGTGTGCCCAGCACGAATACCTGCGCCAGCTCCGGGCAGCCCGGCCGGACCTGTTCGATCATCTCGACATAGTTCGACGTCTTGAACTGCTCGGCCGCAACGAGCATCCGCACGCCTGCTCGCCGCAGTGCGTACTCCAGTTCGCTGGTGCGGTACGCCGGGTTGATGGTGACCAGAATCGCGCCGATCTTCGCCGTGGCGTATTGCACGAACAACCATTCCGCGCAGTTCGGCGCCCAGATGCCGACCCGGTCCCCCTTACCGATGCCCTGCGCGACAAGACCACAGGCCAGGGCATCGACGACGGCACCGAGTTGCCGGTAGGTCCAGCGGCGCCCTGACGGACAGTCCACCAACGCTTCCCGCTCAGGGAACATGGCGATCGCGCGGTCGAGACCGGCGCCGATGGTATCGCCGAGCAGCGGCGCATCGGAGTCGCCGGAAGCGTAGCTGAGTAACGAGTTCGTCATAGCAGACATCACCGAACCCCGCCCTGCCGCAGCACGAACCGCTGCACTTTGCCACTGGGTGTCTTCGGCAGACTAGACACGAAGTGGACCTTGCGCGGGTAGGCGTGCGCGGCGAACTTCCTCTTCACCAAGCTCTGGAGCTCGGACTCCAGCCCGGGGCCGCCTGCCACGCCGTCGCGCAGCACCACGAATGCCTCCAGGACCTGACCACGCAGTTGATCCGGCATCCCCACTACCGCCGCCTCGGCCACCTGCTCGTGCAATACGAGCACGCTCTCCACTTCGAACGGGCCGATACGGTAACCGGCCATGATGATGACATCGTCGTCGCGTGCGGAGAAATGGAAGAAACCATCGGCATCCTGTGCGCCCGCGTCGCCGGTCAGATACCAGCGGCCGTCGACGGTATAGCGCTGCGCGGTACGTTCCGGGGCATCGAGATAGCCGGGGAACCACAGTAGCGGGCTGTGCTCGGTGTCGATAGCGACCCGGCCCACGTGTCCGGTGGGTGCGAGGATGTCGGCGTCCTCGGCGAGCACCGCACACGACCAGCCCGGCAGCGCGCGGCCCATCGAACCCGCGGGTGTCTCGGTGTCGAGATCTCGGTGCCAAGCATTGCAAATAACCATGCCGTGCTCGGTCTGACCGTAATGATCGCGTACTGCGACACCCAGGTGCTCCGCCGACCAAGCGACGACCTCGGGTGTCAGTGGCTCGCCCGCCGAGGAAGCTCGGCGCAGTCTGCAGGACACTGGCGGCGGGGAGTTTTCGGCGCGCAGCGCGCGATAGACCGTTGGGGCAGCGGCGAAATTGGTGACACCGAAAGTCTCCAGCACCTGCCAGGTCAACGAGGCAGAGAAGCCCGCGTGGAGCAGGATGCTACGGATACCGGTGGCCAGCGGGCCGAGGATGGCGTAGTAAAGCCCATACGCCCAGCCCGGATCCGCGGCGTTCCAGAACACGTCGTCCGGTCGGACGTCCAGCCCGAACTCCTGATAGGCGTGGAAGGAAGCGAGCGCGCGCAATGGAATCGGGACGCCCTTGGGCGTACCGGTGGTTCCGCTGGTGAACAACTGGACGAGCAGTCCGGCTCCACCGACCGCCACCGGGTGCGCGTACGGGTGATGGGCCGAATGGGTGTCGAGCAGATGCTCCATCCGCAGTGCGCCCGCTGGGGCAGCAGCGCCGGCGACAATGAGCTGCCAGGACGGGTTCGCGGGCATATCCGGACCCGGCTCCAGTTTCGGTGCCTGGTCGGGGTCGGCGATGACGACCGAGACATCGGCCGCTTGCAGCCGAAACGCGATAGCCGGTGCCGCGAATGCGGTGAACAGCGGGACATGCACCGCGCCGCGTCGCCAGATACCGAGCAGCGCGACCACCAGATCCGCCGACTTCGCCATCAACGTGGCGACCCGGTCGCCTGGTTCGACACCGAGTTCGGCGAGCGCGGCGGCGCATCGCGCCGAACGTTCCCGCAGTTCACCATAGGTGAGGTCGGTCGAGGACAGGTCCGGCTCCACGATGGTGAAGGCCACCCCCTCAGCCGGATGCCGATCGCAGAGCAACTCCGCCGCCGATGCGTCGCTGCTGCCATAACAATCCAGCAGATCACGCACCCGCTGCTCCAGCTCGATGCCCATCTATCAGTTCTCCTCTTTCGGTGATTCAACGCAACCCGGGTGCGCAATAGGATGTGGGTCACATGCCAGTGCCCACTACCCCCGAAAAGGGGTGAGTCCCTGTGACCCACACCGCCCTGCTACGCCCACGAGACAGCGACGCGTTACGCGCTGAGATCCGTTGGGTCGCCAACACGACGGGTGTGTCGGTCGCGCTCGGCGGCGAAGTCCACAGCGAAGCGCTGCTGCTGTCGGAGTTCGTCGGCACCCTGACCAACCGGCTGCGCGGTCTTGTCATCGCACGCGCTTCCGGACTCGGCGGGCTCGTCCTCGATTCCGGGCGTCCGGCCTCGGTCGCGGACTACCGCACCGCCACCTCGATCACCCATGACTACGACGCGCCGGTCTCCGAGGAAGGTATTCGTTCCATGCTCGCCGTCCCGGTAATCGTGGACCGATGCCCCCGCGCAGTGCTCTATGCCGCTGCTCGCAGCGGCAGTCCGCTCGGTGACCGGACCATGGAACTCGTTGTCCAGGCCAGTCGTCGCCTGGCTACCGAGATCACCATCCGGGACGCGGTCGATCAGCGGGTACGGATGTTGGAGCTGACCACGCAGTCGGCAGCCAACGCCCCAACGGTCGCCGAGGAACTACGTGATATTCACGCCGAACTCCGTGGTATGGCCTCCTGCGCCGAGGACGACCGGTTGCGCGGGCGCCTGCACGCGGTATGCGCACGACTCACCCATGTCCTGGCAGGCGAGCCACCCCCGGACAGCCCGCGACTGTCCCGCCGCGAACTCGACGTGCTGTCCCATATCGCCCTCGGCTGCACCAATCAAGAAGCAGCACAACGCCTCTCACTCGGTCCGGAGACCGTGAAGAGCTACCTGCGCAATGCGATGACCAAACTCGACGCCCATACCCGGCACGAGGCGGTGGTGACAGCTCGGCGCCACGGGTTATTGCCCTGACCTCGGTCACTGCCCAACGGTCGGCCCTGACTCCGCACCCTGATCCGCGAGCAGATCCGGACGACGGGCGCGGGTGCGCGCCAGCGCTTGCTCATGACGCCAGGCAGCCACCTTCGCGTGGTCGCCGGACAACAAGACCTGCGGGACCTCCAGACCGCGCCAGGAGACCGGGCGGGTGTAACTGGGACCTTCGAGCAGACCGTCGGAGAACGAATCCTCTTGGTGGGACTGTTGATTGCCGAGCACACCGGGCCGCAACCGGACCACAGCCTCGGTCATCACCAGCACCGCCGCCTCACCGCCGATCAGCACATAGTCACCGATACTGACCTCGGCCACCCGCACCCTGCGGGCGGCGTCATCGAAGACGCGCTGGTCGATGCCTTCATAGCGGCCGCACGCGAAAACGAGATGTTCTTCCTCGGCCCAGCGCTGTGCGGTGGCCTGCGTGAACGGCACCCCCGCCGGGGTAGGGACGACGAGCAACGCGTCATCCGGGCAGACCTCGTCGAGCGCGGCACCCCATACGGCAGGCTTCATGACCATCCCGGGTCCGCCACCATACGGAGCATCGTCGACCGACTTGTGCACATCATGCGTCCAACGGCGCAAATCGTGCACGGTAAGCGAGATCAACCCCCGATCGATCGCCTTGCCGAGCAGCGCCGTGCGCAATGGCTCCAGATATTCCGGGAAGATCGTGACGACGTCGAGTTTCATATCTGTCTCCTCTCGCCGCGACGTCCCGGACGCCCCCATGCGGGCGTACCGATCGCCCACTGCCTCATTCCGGGTCGAGCAAGCCCTCAGGCGGGTCGAGGACGATGACACGGTCGGCCAGCGACACAGTGGGCACGATGGCGGTGACGAAAGGAACCAGGATCTCCCGTCCGTCCTCGGCGGCCCGCACCGCGAGCAGCTCACCGGCCGCGGAGTGCAACACCTCGCGTACCGAGCCGACCACGGTGCCATCGGTGAGCTGGACCTGAAGCCCTTCCAGCTCGTGGTCGTAGAACTCGTCCGGATCCTCCGAGGGCGGCAGGTCCGCGCTGTCGATAACGAACAGCAGGCCGCGCAGTGCGTCGGCCGCGGTGCGATCGGCGACACCGGTGAGAGAGACCAGAAGCCGGCCCGAGTGTTCCCGGACCGACTCCACGGTGAAATCGCGGACCGTACCGGATCGCGGGAGCCGACCGCGCAGTGTGCCGCCTGACACGAACCGCTCCTCCGGCTCATCGGTACGCACTTCGACGACGAGCTCGCCACGCACACCGTGCGATTTGGCGACCCGTCCGATGACGAGTTCCATCTACTGGTCGGTGTCGACCACGTCGACCCGGATGCCCCGGCCGCCGATACCGGCGACGAGGGTGCGCAGCGCGGTCGCGGTGCGACCACCGCGACCGATCACCTTGCCCAGATCATCGGGATGAACATGCACCTCGACCGTGCGTCCGCGGCGGCCGGTGATCAGCTCGACGCGGACGTCCTCGGGATTGGCGACGATGCCGCGAACCAGATGTTCGACGGCATCGGCGACGACGGCGCTCATTACTCGGCGGCCTCGGCAGCCTCGGCGCCCTCTTCGGCGTCCTTCTTGGCGGCCTTCTTCTTCGGCGTAACCGCCTCGGCGACCGGCTCGTTATCGGCGGCGGCCAGTGCCGCGTTGAACAGGTCCAGCTTGGACGGCTTGGCAGGCTTGACCTTCAGGGTGCCCTCGGCGCCCTCGATGCCCTTGAACTTCTGCCAGTCACCGGTGATCTTCAGCAGCTGAAGCACCGGTTCGGTCGGCTGCGCGCCGACGCCGAGCCAGTACTGCACGCGCTCGGAATCGATCTCGATGAGCGAGGGCTCTTCCTTCGGGTGGTACTTGCCGATGGACTCGATGGCCCGGCCGTCCCGGCGCGTACGGGAGTCCGCGATGACGACACGGTACTGCGGGGTGCGGATCTTGCCCAGGCGGGTGAGCTTGATGCGAACAGCCACTGCTGATCTGCCTTTCGTTGGTTGGTCACGACGCGATTCAGCGACCCGCACGGTCTGCGAGCCCGGTTTCGCGTTTGGCGTGTGTGACCGCCGCGCGGTACGTAACCGGAGACGGGCTGACACGGTGTCCGGAAGGACGATGGTTCATTGTGCCAGATGGCGTGCTCGCTCCGGAAACCACGGTATGCGCGCGAGTGCGGCTACCGCGCTCACGCCGATGCGAGCGCACCAGGTCCGCTCATCAGCTCACCAATGGCGCCAAGGTGCGTCCGGCGAGTTCGATCGTGCCCTGCGCGTGTCCGTTGACGATCATATTGATGATCAGCCCGTCGACCCCCTGATCGAGCACCCTGGTCTGCAGTTGTTCGGCGACCTCGTCCGGCGTGCCGACGAACTGCCGATCGGCTGGGCTCTGCTTACGCTCGGCCTCCGACATCGACGACAGATCGATACCCATACTGCCGAGCACGTCCTGCTGCTGTTTACGAACCAGATCCCCGTCCTCGTCCATCATCAGGAAGCACAGGTAGCTGGTCTCCAGGGTCTGCGGATCCCGGCCGACCTCGGCGCAGCGGGCACGCAGCGCATCGATCTTGCGCGGCAGCTCCGAAGCATTGCAGATGATGTTGAGGTGATCGGCGAAACGGGCGGCCAGACCGAACGTCTTCTTCTCCCCGCCACCGCCGAGCAGAATCGGCAGATCGTCACGGATCCTTGGTTCGTTGATGGCCTCCTCCACCTGATACCACTTGCCGTGGAAGCTCGGGCGCTGTCCGCGCAGCATCGGCTGGATGATCTGCAGCGCCTCGTCGAGGCGTTGGAAGCGTTCGGTGAAAGTGCCGAACTCGTAGCCGAAGGAGCGATGCTCCAGCTCGAACCAGCCAGCGCCGATGCCGAGCACCGCGCGGCCGCCGCTGACCACGTCCAGCGTGGTGACGGTCTTGGCGAGCATGGGCGGATTACGGTAGGTATTGCCGGTCACCAACGCCGACAACTGAACTCGCTCCGTCGCCGCCGCGAGACCACTGAGCGCGGTGTACGCCTCGAGCATCGGATCATCTGGCGCACCGATACCGGGCAGCTGGTAGAAGTGATCCATCACGAAGACCGTGTCGAAACCGGCGGCTTCGGCCTGCTTGGCCTGCGCGACAACCGTGGGAAACAGTTCCCGCACCGACGTGCCGTAGCTGAAGTTGGGCATCTGATAACCGAGGCGAATGGTCACGAAATCGACCCTACTCCCCTGCTGTGAATGCACCAGAAAACCGAGATCACGAATCAGCGATGACCGGTGACCGGACCACGCTCGCCATACACCCGCCCACGCAGCACCACCGCGTACGGCGTGGCGAGCATCTCCGGATGGATGCGCGGGTCCTGCTGGTAGACAACGAAATCCGCGGAGGCGCCGGGCTCGATGACCGGCCTGCCGAGCCAGTCACGGGCAGCCCAGGAGGCCGCGCCGAGCGCATCGTGCCCGGACAGGCCCGCGGCGGTGAGCGCGGCGATCTCGTCGGCGATGCGCCCGTGGCGGATGGAGCCACCGGCATCGGTGCCAGCGAAGATCCGTACGCCGGCCTCGTGCGCTGCGGCCACGGTGCCGCGTACCCGGCGATGCAGATCGCGCATATGCGCGGCGTAGACCGGGAATTTGGTCGCGTTGTCGGCGATCTCCGGGAATGTATCGATATTGACGAGGGTCGGCACCAGAGCGGTGCCGTGCTCCACCATCATCTCGATGGTGTCCTCGGTGAGGCCGGTGCCGTGCTCTAGGCAATCGATACCCGCGGCGATCAAGCCGGGGAGCGCGTCTTCCCCGAAGACGTGCGCGGTGACCCTGGCCCCGTTGGCGTGCGCGGCATCGATGGCCTCCTTCAGGATCGCGTCGCTCCACAGCGGACGCAGATCACCGACGGAGCGGTCGATCCAGTCACCGACGATCTTCACCCAGCCATCCCCGAAACGGGCCTGTTCGGCCACGATCTCCGGTAGATCGCGTTCGTCGTCGAGTTCGATGCCCAGCTCACGGATATAGCGCTTCGGCCGGGCGATGTGACGGCCCGCGCGAATGATCCGTGGCAGCTCGTCGTGGTCGTCGATGAAGCGGGTATCGATCGGCGAGCCCGCATCACGCAACAGCAGCGCCCCGGCCGCCCGTTCGGTCTCGGCCTGCGCGATGGCGCCCGCGCGGTCCTCATGCCCGCCGCCGTGCCGGATACCGACATGGCAGTGCGCGTCCACCAGGCCGGGCACGATCCATCCGTTATCGCACAGGGTTTCGGCGCCGGGCACGGGCTCGAACGACACCAGACCGTCCCGCACCCAGAGATCGCGCACCTCGCCCTCGGGAAGAACCACACCTCGCAGATGCACAGCAACCTCCTGGACCTCGTCGGCTGCCTCCAACCTACTGGCCTGCCCTCGGACCGTCATCCTGGTGAAAGGCGGCCTGGGCAGCGACGGCGAGCGCTGGTCCGAGATCGGAGAATATACCCATCCCGGGTATACGCCTGAGTACTATGGCCGCGGCGGGGTGGTGACCCCTGACCTATCGAGGAGGGGATCATGGGTTTTGCGGTGTTCGTAATCGCTACGGTCACAGCGATCGTGCTGATCGACCGGCTCGCACTACAGGCCGAACGCCGAGGCTGGATCTACTGGCGCAACTCCGAGCGCAAGGGCGCCGGGGTCGGCGTGCTCGAGCAGGTGGACAACCTGCTGACCCCATCGTCTCGACATATCGTCGAAGAGCGTATGAACAAGCGGCTCACTCGGGTCGAAACCGCCAATGGGGACATACTCGATCTGGAATCCGGAACCGTCCACCTCCGCCCGCTCGGCTCGCGTCGGTGAGCAGGACCACTGCTTACGACATCCGGAGCACAGGACGTGTGCGTCCACACGGATCGATACCAGGCAGTTCTCCGTTGATGACTGGGTGCCGTAAGCAGTCGCATCACATGGTGTCGATACCCTCCCCCGCCTGAGAAGGCAGAGGGTTCCGGTCGACGCAGGCTGTGCCACGCACTTCGGGTGGGTTCCCACTCGACCGCCGGTGGCCGACCCTCCGCCGCGCCGCGCTCGTCAGCATCAACGCACGATCCCATCGATACCGAGCGTGTCGAGTACAGCCACATGCGCGCGCATCGGATGCCACGGCGCACAACCGAACGACACGAGCCGGATAGATCGAGAGGCCCAGATCCGCATCCGTGGGGACGGCGGGTGCGAGCGACGCCCTCTGACCGGCGATGACATTGACCGAGAGACACTTTGACGTTCCTTTGCATCCTCTTGATGAAATCGTTATTGACCGGACGAGGGCCACATACAAAAATTCATCTCGTACCACCGAACATATGAACGAGGAACGAGTTCGACGCAATGATTTCGATTGCTCCGATATGCATGAAAGACAGCTATGATTTCGACGGCTTTCGTTTTTCCTGGACAGGGTTCGCAACGCGCGGGCATGGGCGCCGAATTGGCGAGTTCTTATCAGTTCACAGCAGAATACTTCAGCACGTCCGATGATATCGTCGGATTTCCGTTGTCACGACTGTGTTGTGTGGCCGACGCCGAAACGCTGCGTGACACCGCGGTCACCCAACCGGCGATCTTCCTGGTCAGTGTGATCACGATGCGGGCGTTGCGCGAACACGGCGTCGAGCCGGCGATCGCGGCTGGTCACAGCCTCGGAGAGTTCGCGGCGCTGGTGTGCGCGGGTGTCCTCGACTGGACCGATGCGCTGGCGCTGGTCCACCTGCGTGGCAGGCTCATGGCCGGCGTCGCCGCACGCGAGGCCGGCGCGATGGCCGCGGTGGTCGGACTCGACGTGCGCACCGTCGAAACCCTGTGCGCCGAGGTCGCAGACGCGACCGGCCAGGTGGTCGAGGTCGCCAACGACAACGCCCCCGACCAAGTGGTCGTCTCCGGCCACACCGAAGCGGTGGCGCTGGCCACGCGGCGCGCTCTCGCACAGGGCGCGGTGCGCGCGGTACCGCTGCCCGTCGGGGCGCCGTTCCACTGCAGCCTGATGCGCGATATCGAGAACGAGTTCTGCGCGGCCGTCGCCGAAGTCGATGTGCGGCCACCGCGGCTCACCCTGGTCTCCAGTGTCACAGCCAGTCGGGTGCACGACGCCGAATTCGCGCGGGAGGTACTGCGTAGGCAATTGACCGGACGCGTGCGCTGGACCGATACCGTCACCGAGATCACCGGCTCAGGAGCCGAACACCTGGTCGAGGTCGGGCCGGGGCGGGTGCTGAGCAAACTCTGCCGCAGGATCGCGCCAGGACTTCCCGTTCTGCCCACCGCCACGGACGATGAACTGCGCACCGCTGCGCGGACTCTCGGCCTGGTACCGATCGCACCGCTGTCCTGAGCGGCACGGATAGCCGAGGAGAGCGCAGGGAAAACCTCATACAGTCCTCATCACTGATCGCGGCGAGAGCGCGGTCCGCAGCGCACGTGTGCGCTGCGGACCGCGGTATGACCCGCGCCGCCGGCTACGCGGGCAACGACGCACCGCGCACTCCACCTCACCGACGCGATATACGCGCTCGCCGGGGACCTGCCGAACACCACCTGTCTCGATATCGATAAGACCATCGCCGTCGCGATGAAGCCGGCGGGAAATTCCATTTACGCGGACGAGAAACCGTGTGGTATTCGCGTGTCGCAGCACACGCGAATTCTCTCCGAGAACAAGCGAAACCGACCGTTCGAGAAACAGCGTCCATAGGTGACGCTCGATTTCCGGTGCATTCCGGGAAACCGCGGTACGCAATTCGATCCGGCCGGATCGAATTGCGTACGCGAAACAGCTGACCGAGGAGGTTTTATGGATGCCGATGTGATAGTCGTCGGAGCGGGCCCGGCCGGGTTGACGCTGGCGGCCGAACTGCGATTGGCGGGCGCGAGCGTCGTCCTGCTCGAGCGGCTCGCCCAGCGCACAGGCGAGTCACGTGGGCTCGGCTTCACCGCCCGCACCATGGAGGTGTTCGATCAGCGAGGGCTGTTGCCCTACTTCGGCACTGTCGAGACCAGCGCCTTGGGGCATTTCGGTGGCCTACCGGTGGATTTCGGCGTGATCGACGGCGGCGACCGCGCAGTGAAGACGATCCCGCAGTCGGAGACCGAATCCGTCCTCGAGCAGTGGGCGGTAGGTCTCGGCGTCGATCTGCGCCGCAGTCACGACCTGCTCGCGGTCACCGACACGGGCACCCATGTCGAGGTCGATATCGCTGCCCCGCAAGGGGTCATCCAGTTGTCGGCGCCGTATCTGGTCGGCTGCGACGGTGGCCGGAGCACCGTACGGAAAGCGGTCGGATTCGACTTTCCCGGTACCGCGTCCACGATGGAGATGTTCCTCGCCGACGTCAAGGGTCTCGATCTGCCGCCGCGCATGATCGGCGAGACCCTGCCCAACGGGATGGTGATGGTCGGCCATCTGCCTGGCGAGATCACCCGTTTGATCGTCTGCGAACGCGGCGCGCCCCCGCAGCGCCGCGAATCCGCACCGCCCTATGCGGAGGTCGCGGGGGCATGGCAGCGGATCACCGGCTCCGATATATCCCACGGTGAACCGGTATGGATCAGCTCGTTCGGCAATGCCACCCGGCAGGCCACCGAGTACCAACGCGGCCGGGTGTTCCTGGCCGGGGACTCCGCCCATATCCACCTGCCTGCGGGTGGACAGGGCATGAACACCAGCATCCAGGACTCGGTCAACCTGGGCTGGAAGCTCGGTGCGGTCGTGACCGGACGGGCACCGGAAACGCTGCTGTCGACCTACCACGACGAACGTCATCCGGTGGGCCGACGACTGCTGATGAACACTCAGGCGCAGGGGCTGCTGTTCCTCACCGGTTCCGAGATGCAGCCCATGCGCGATCTGGTCGCCGAACTGATCGGCTACGAACAGGTCGCGCGCCATCTGGCCGGAATGGTCAGCGGGCTGGAGATCAACTACGAGGTCGGAGGCGGATCGCATCCGCTGCTCGGCTACCGCCTGCCCGACCTCGGCCTGACCGGACCATCGGCGCCCTCGTCGACGACACGCGCGCTGCACCCGGCCCGCGGTGTGCTGTTCGACTTCGAGGACAACCCCCGCCTCCGTGCTGTCGCGGCGGACTGGGACGACCGCATCGACATCGTCACCGGGCGCATCACGCGGCGGCCCGATTCGTGGCCGCGGGACACGGCCGCGGTGCTCGTCCGTCCGGACGGCTACATCGCCTGGGCCGCACCCGGTGCGTACGCCGATCTGCCGATGTCACTCGAACGTTGGTTCGGGCACAGGCATGCGGACCGCACGCGCATCGAGCACAGCCACACGCTCGTGCCCGAACTTCTCGCACAACACTAGGAGCTCCTCCATGCACAGCACTCTCATCGTCGCGCGAATGGATCCCGCCTCCGATGCCGATGTCGCCGGGGCCTTCGCCGCTTTCGATCGCAGCGATATGCCCCATCTGATGGGGACACGACGACGCCAGCTGTTCCACTACCGCGGTTTGTACTTCCACCTCCAGGATTTCGACGCCGACCACGGTGAGGAGTCGATCGAGCGCGCCAAGAACGATCCGCGCTTCGTGGCGATCAGCGACGAACTGAAGTCGTTCATCCAGGCCTACGACCCCGCGACATGGCGGTCACCGGCCGATGCGATGGCGACCCGTTTCTACCACTGGGAAGCAGAGGGCCGATGAGCCGCCGTCGCATCGTCATCACCGGAGTCGGTGTCATCGCCCCCGGCGGGGTCGGCGCCGACAGTTTCTGGCAGCTCATCAGCTCCGGTCGCACCGCGACCAGGGCGATCTCGTTCTTCGACTCCTCGCAGTTCCGCTCCCGCGTCGCCGCCGAGATCGACTTCGACCCGCTCGCCCATGGGCTGAGCCCACGCGAGATCCGCCGGATGGACCGCGCCGCCCAACTGGTGGTCGCCGCTACTCGCGAAGCCGTGGCCGACAGCGGCATCGAACTCGCCGCGGCCGACCCGTTCCGCGTCGGCGTCTCTGTGGGCACCGCTGTGGGCGCGACCATGGGCCTGGAGCAGGAATATCAGGTGGTCAGCGATTCCGGTCGGGTCGAACTCGTGGAGCACGAGTACGCGGTGCCGCATCTGTACAACTACCTCGTCCCCAGTTCCTTCGCGGCCGAGGTCGCGTGGGCGACCGAGGCGCAGGGCCCGACCGCGGTGGTGTCGACCGGCTGCACCTCCGGCTTGGATTCGGTCGGCTACGCGGTGGATCTGATCCGCGAGGGCTCGGCGGATGTGATGCTCGCCGGTGCCTGCGACGCGCCCATCTCCCCCATCACCATGGCCTGTTTCGACGCGATCAAGGCGACAACCCCGCGCAACGACGATCCCGAACACGCCTCACGCCCCTTCGACGGCACCCGCAACGGCTTCGTACTCGGTGAGGGCGCCGCGATGTTGGTGTTGGAGGAACTGGACACGGCGCGCCGCCGCGGCGCCGAGATATACGCCGAAGTGGGCGGTTTCGCCTCACGCTGCAATGCCTTCCACATGACGGGCCTGCGCCCGGACGGCGCGGAGATGGCCGAGGCGATCAGCGTCGCGCTGGCCGAGGCCGAAACCGATCCGACCGAGATCGACTACATCAACGCGCACGGTTCCGGGACAAGGCAGAACGACCGGCACGAGACCGCGGCCTTCAAGAAGAGCCTGGGTGAACACGCCTACCGAACCCCGGTGAGTTCGATCAAATCCATGGTCGGGCATTCGCTCGGGGCCATCGGCTCGATCGAGATCGCGGCGTCGGTACTGGCGATGAAACACAATGTCGTGCCGCCGACCGCCAATCTGCATACCGCTGACCCCGAATGCGACCTCGACTACGTCCCGTTGATCGCGCGGGAGTGGCACACCGACACCGTGCTCACCGTCGGCAGCGGTTTCGGCGGATTCCAGACCGCGATGGTGCTGCGCAATCCGGACAGGAGGGCGGCATGACCGTGTCGGCAGTGGTAACAGGTATCGGTATCGCGGCACCGAACGGACTCGGCACCAACAGTTTCTGGGAGGCCACGTGCTCGGGCCACAGCGGGATCGGCACTGTCTCCCATTTCGACCCCACCCGCTATCCGGTCCGCCTCGCCGGTGAGGTGCCCGGATTCGAGGCCGCCGAGCACCTGCCGAGTCGGCTGCTGCCCCAGACCGACCGGATGACCCGGCTGGCGCTGGTCGCCACCGACTGGGCACTCGTCGATGCCGGAGTGAAAATCGAGGAACTCGACGACTACGACATGGGCGTGGTGACCGCGAGCTCCTCCGGCGGTTTCGAATTCGGGCAGAACGAATTACGCAAACTCTGGAGCCAGGGAAGCCATCACGTCAGCGCCTACCAGTCCTTCGCGTGGTTCTACGCGGTGAACACCGGTCAGATCTCGATTCGCAACGGTATGCGCGGGCCGAGCGGTGTCGTGGTAAGCGACCAAGCCGGTGGGCTGGACGCACTCGCCCAGGCCCGCAGGCAGATTCGCAAGGGCACCGGGCTGGTCGTCACCGGCGGGGTCGACGCGACGATCTGCCCGTGGGGCTGGGTCGCCCTGCTGGCAAGCAGCACGTTGAGCACCGAGGACGATCCGCTGCGGGCATACGTTCCCTTCGACAAGCAGGCATGCGGGCACGTGCCGGGCGAAGGCGGTGCCATTCTCATCATCGAGGACGCCGCGGAGGCCAGGGAACGCGGCGCGCATATCTACGGCGAGATCGCCGGCCACGGATCGACTTTCGATGCCAAGGACCGCGGCGGGCAGGAGACCGGATTGATCCGGGCCATCGAGATCGCCTTGGCCGACGCGGATACCACCGTCGACGATATCGATGTCGTCTTCGCCGACGCCGCGGCCGATCCCGCTCTCGACTACGCCGAAGCGACGGCGTTGCGCGCGATATTCGGCACCCGGTCCGTTCCGGTGACCGCGCCGAAGACCATGACCGGGCGGCTGTACTCCGGTGCGGGCGCACTCGATGTGGCGACCGCGCTGCTGTCGATTCAGGCGGAACTCATCCCCCCGACCGTCAATACCGAGCCCGATCCCGGCCTCGGCATCGACCTGGTCGTCGGCACCCCGCGCCGGGCCTGCGTGCGCACCGCGCTGGTCGTCGCGCGCGGCCACCATGGCTTCAACTCGGCCGTCGTCGTTCGAGCCGTCTAGGCGACACAAGCCAAAAAAGTTCGCTACCACCATGTTCGAAAGGACATAGCACATGAGTCACCCGAATACCTTCACCATCGAGGACCTGAGGCGAATCCTGCTCGCCGGTGCGGGCGCCGACGAGAACGTGGATCTGAACGGCGATATCCTCGATACCGAATTCGAACTCCTCGGCTACGAATCCCTCGCTTTGTTGGAGACCGGCAGCCGGATCGAGCGGGAATTCGGCATCTCCTTCGATGAATCCGTCCTCATGGACGTCAAAACCCCGCGCACGTTGATCGATGCGGTCAACGCACAGCTGGGCGGCAAAGCCCCGACACCGGCCGTCGCGCAGGCAACGGTCGAAACCAACGGACACAGCGAGGCCCCGCTGGCGCTCGTCTCCGGAGCCACCAGCGGGATCGGCCTGGCGATCGCGCGCACGCTGGCGAGCAACGGACACCGGGTGTTCATCGGCGCGCGCTCGGCCGAAAACGTGGCTGCCACGGTGAAGCAGCTCCTCGACGAGGGCTTCGACGTAGACGGCACGGCGACCGATGTGCGCTCGGGCGCGGATATCCGCTACTTCGTCGAGGCCGCGCGCAACCGGTACGGCACGGTCGACGTGCTGGTCAACAACGCCGGCCGCAGCGGAGGTGGCGTCACCGGCGAGATCAGCGACGAGTTGTGGGACGACGTCATGAACACCAACCTCAACAGCGTCTTCCGGCTGACCCGTGAGGTACTCGGCGCGGGTGGGATGCGAGCCAAGAGCCGGGGCCGGATCATCAATATCGCTTCGACCGCAGGCAAACAGGGCGTGGTGCTCGGTGCGCCGTATTCGGCCTCCAAACACGGTGTCGTCGGATTCACCAAGGCACTCGGCAACGAGCTCGCCGCCACCGGAATCACCGTCAACGCGGTCTGCCCCGGCTACGTCGAAACACCGATGGCACAGCGTGTCCGGCAAGGCTATGCCGCCGCCTACGACACCTCGGAAGAGGCCATCTTCGAGAAGTTCACCGCCAAGATCCCGCTCGGTCGCTACTCGACGCCGGAGGAGGTCGCGGGCCTGGTGAACTACCTGGTCACCGACTCCGCCGCCTCGATCACCGCGCAGGCCATCAACGTCTGTGGCGGCCTGGGCAACTTCTGATCCCGATACCAGAGAGGACCCATCATGCCCACGCAGTCCACACACGAAGTCGAGCACGGTATCGATATCGCGGCCTCCGCCGATGTCGTCTACGGGCTCATCGCCGATGTCACGAACTGGCCCCGGCTTTTCCCTCCGACAATCTTCGTCGACCTGATCGAAGACACCGGACGCGAACAAACGCTCCACATCTGGGCCACGGCCAACGGTGACGCCAAGTCCTGGACTTCGCGCCGCAGCTTGGACCCGGCCACTCGCCGCATCACCTTCCGACAGCAGGTGTCCACCCCGCCGGTGGCATCCATGGGCGGCACCTGGATAGTCGAGCCGATCTCGGCGGATAGCTCACACGTGCGGCTTCTCCACGATTACCGCGCCGTCGACGACGATCCGGCCGGACTCGCCTGGATCGCCGAGGCGGTCGACCGGAACTCCGACGCCGAACTCGCCGCGCTCGCGCACAGCGCGGAGCTGTCCACCGGCGCCGACGGCCTGCTCCTCGAATTCGAGGACACCGTCCGCATCGACGGTTCAGCACGGGACGCTTTCGATTTCATCAATGAGGCCCAGCTGTGGGACCAGAGACTGCCGCATGTATCCACCGTTCGGCTGCACGAGCCGACACCAGGCCTGCAAACCCTGGAGATGGACACCTACGCCAAGGACGGCTCGACACACACCACCAAATCTTTCCGAGTGTGCCAGCCGCACCAGCGCATCGCCTATAAGCAGACCACGCTGCCCGCACTGATGAGTGTGCACACCGGCCGGTGGACCTTCGACCAGAACGGATCGGAGACGATCGCGACCTCCCAGCACACTGTGGTCCTGCGCGAGGAGAACATCACGACGGTGCTCGGCGCCGACGCCGGTATCGCGCAGGCACGCGACTACGTGCGCACCGCACTGAGCACCAACAGTCTCGCGACCCTGAACCACGCCAAAGAGCACGCAGAACGCATCCACTGACGATGTCCAGGTTGCTGCGCACTCAAGTCGCCGTCGTCGGGGCAGGCCCGGTCGGTCTCACCCTGGCGGGGGAACTCGGTCTCGCGGGGATCGATGTGCTCGTGCTGGAGCGCCTCGCCGAGCCTGGCACGGAGTCACGCGCCTCGACTCTGCACGCCAGGACGATGGAGATGTTCGAGCTACGCGGACTGTTGGGCCGCTTCGGCGAGCTGCCGAACGAGCCGATGGGACATTTCGGGGGTATCCCGCTGCCCCTGACCGGGCCGGGACCGTATCCAGGACAGTGGAAGTCACCCCAGACCGAGACCGTCGCGGTCCTGCGCGAATGGGCAAGGGGGCTGGGGGCGCGGATACTCGACGCCCACGAGCTGCGCGGACTGTCACAGCACGATTCGGGTGTGCTCGCCACGGTATCCACACCCGAAGGACCGTGCACGGTCGAGGCCGATGCCGTCGTCGGCTGCGACGGTGAACACAGTACGGTGCGGCGGCTGGCCGGCATCCCGTTGCGCGGGCGGGCAGCCGACAAACAGATGCACCGGATGGACCTCACCGGCATCGACATACCCGGCCGACGGTTCCAACGGCTGCCCGGCGGGCTGGCCGTCGCGGCTCGACGCGGCGAAGTCACCCGGGTGATGGTGCACGAGTTCGGCGCCCGCCCCTCGGCCGACGGCACCGAACCGGGGTTCGCCGAGATTTGCGCGGTGTGGCGGCGGGTCACCGGCGAGGATATCGGGGCGGCGACACCGATCTGGGTCGACAGTTTCGGCAACGTCTCACGACAGGCCGAAAGCTACCGGTCCGGGCGGGTGCTGCTGGCGGGTGACGCGGCCCATCGACAGATGCCGGTCGGCGGGCAGGCGATGAACCTCGGTATCCAGGACGCGTTCAACCTCGGCTGGAAACTCGCCGCATATCTGCACGGATATGGCGGCGAGCCGCTGCTCGACAGCTATCACCGCGAACGGCACGCAGCCGGGGCGAAGGTGCTCGCCGATATCGAGGCACAGACCACCCTGCTGCTGGAAGGACCGCGGATCGAGCCGCTGCGCCAAGTGTTCACAGTACTGCTGGACCAGCGGGAGGTTCAGCATACGCTCGCGGCGGCGATCAGCGGTGTCGACCTCGACTACGCGGCACTGGATTCGGAGCATCCGCCTGCGGTGGCCTCCGCCACCAGGGTGGACCCGCGTTCGATCACGAGTGCGCGCGCACGCACGGCACTCCGCGCGGGTCTCGGCGTACTGCTCGACCGCTCCGAGGACGAGCACGCACACCAGCGGCTCGACAGCGCACTGCGTGGCTACCGCGACCGGATCGTTGTCGCCCGCGACACCGAGCGGCCCGCGGAATATCCGCTACGCCAACTCATCCGGCCCGACGGCTACGCCGCCTGGGCGACGGACGGAGCCGAGGAGTTGCCCGCACCGCATCTACTCGCCCACTGGTTCGGGCCGGAACGGGCACCCGTCGCGAACGGGCAGGTCCCGAACACCGACACACCACGAAAACACCTCAGTAAGAACATCTCTCGATCGGAGTACACAATGAACCGACTCGCAGGCAAGACCGCGCTCGTCACCGGCGCGGGCCGCAATATCGGACGGGCGATCGCCATTCGCCTCGCCGCGGACGGAGCACTTGTCGCGGTCCACTACAGCACCAGCAAGGACGAGGCCGCCGATACGGTCGCCGCCATCGAGAAGGATGGCGGTCGAGCATTCGCCATCCACGCCGAACTCGGCGAGCAGGCCGGTATCCACCAGCTGTTCTTCGAACTCGAGCAGGGTCTCAAACAGCGCACCGGCTCGACAGAGCTGAACATCGTGGTGAACAACGCTGGCGTCATGGGCGGGACGACGCCAGAAGAGACCACACCCGAACAATTCGACCGGCTGTTCGCGGTGAACGCGAAGGCACCGTTCTTCATCCTCCAGCGCGCCACTGCGCTGCTGAGTGACAACGCCCGAATCATCAACATCTCCTCGGGTCTGACCCGCGTCGCCAACCCCGCCGAAGTCGCCTACGCCATGACCAAGGGCGCGATCGAACAGCTGACCCTCCATATGGCCAAACACTTGGCGCAGCGCGGGATCACGGTCAACAGTGTGGCGCCGGGAATCACCCGTAACGACAATCCGGTCTTCGGTATCCCCAAGGTCGTCGAGCAGATGGCGGCGCTCTCGGCCTTCAACCGGGTCGGTGAGCCGAGCGATATCGCCGACACGGTGGCCTTCCTGGTTTCCGACGACGCGCGCTGGATCACCGGTTCGTGCCTGGACGCCAGCGGCGGAACGCTGCTGGGCTGACCGGCCCGCGGCAATCTCGCCGGACACCTCGGGAGGGAGGGTCGTTGCCCATCACATCCACGGAACACACACCGGGCGCCGGACCGCGCACACCATCGGCGCGCAGGCACGGGCTCGTGGCCTTCCTGGCCGCGAACATGCTGATCGACGCGCTCGAAGTTTCGATCATGATCGTCGCCATGCCGACGATCGCCGAAGATCTCGGCCTCAGCCGGACTACGGCGATCTGGACGATCACCGGATTCGCCACCGGATTCGCCGGCGCGCTGCTGCTGGGCGGACGTCTGGCCGCCCGGCTCGGCATGCGCCGGGTATATCTGGCCGCGCTGCTGGTCTTCGTCCTCGCGTCACTGCTAGGGGCGGCGGCCGACGATCCGGCTCTGCTCGCGGCGGCGCGCGCGCTCAAAGGCGCGTGCGCGGCGCTCACCGCGCCGTTGGGACTTGCGATCATCTCGACCGCGCTGCCACGGGGACGGGCGCGCGATATCGGCCTGTCGGTCTACACCCTCGCCGGTGGCGCCGGGTTCTCCGTGGGGTTGATCCTGGCAGGCGGGTTGACGCCGGTGGGGTGGCGGTGGACCTTCCTTGTCCCGGCGATCATCGGGGCCGTGGTCTTGATCGCGGGCGCCAGGCTCATCCCCCGCGAGGGTCGAGCGGCGCTCGGAGGCACGGCGGCGAAACCGCTCGGGGCAGTGAACGCGACGTTGTTCACCCTCGGCGTGGCGGCCTGTGTCCTGGCGATCACCACGGCCGCCGAGCGCGGGTGGCGCGATCGCATTCCCCTGACGTGCCTGGTGATCACCGCGCTGTCGGCGCTCGTTCTCGTCGTCGTCGAACGCAGGAGTTCGACCACGCTGTACCGCTCGCCGGTGCTCACCAACCGGACGCTGCTGGTCTCGATGGCAGGCGCGGCGGCCATGAACGGCACCAATCTGGCGCTGCTGCTCATCGTGACCATCCGCATGCAGTACGACCTGGGATGGGGTCCGCTGAGGACAGGACTCGCACTGCTGCCCGCGAGTATCCCCCTCGTGGTCGCCGCCCCGTCGGCGGGACCGCTGCTGCGGCGATTCCCGATGTCGGTGCTGGTCGCGATGGGTACAGCCAGTTCGGTCGCCGCCGCGCTGACCTTCATGTACCCCGCGGTCCCTGACCGCTACCTCACCGATGTATTGCCTGGAATGCTGCTGCTGGGCGCCGCGTTCGCCGCGGGCTTCGCCGCACTCAACGCCCAGGCCGTGTCCACCGTCGATCCGGCGCGCAGAGCCGCCGCCACCGGCCTCTACCAGACCGCGGTCCAACTGGCTGCGGCGATCGTGCCTGCCGCCGTCACCGCCGCCCTGGTCGTTGGCTACCGGCATGCCGTCGTACTCGCAGTCGTAGTCGCCCTGGCCGGTGTGCCCGCGGCCATCGCAGGCGTGCTGGCCAATACACGCAACCACGCTGAACACTCTCGCGTCGAAAAGTGAGCAACGCATGACTGTCGTCATCCATGAAAGCCCGCCGCAACCGACGCTACGGTCGCGGACCGCCGATCTGGCACTGCTCAAGGAGCAGGCGCGCAACGGACCGAGTCTCGCCGCGACCGAGCGCCAGCACGCCAAGGGCAAGCTGACCGCACGAGAACGCATCGACCTGCTGCTGGATCAGTGCAGCTTCGTCGAGGTCGAAGCGTTGCGGCGGCACCGAGCAAGCGGGTTCGGCCTCGAATCCAACCGCCCCTACACCGATGGTGTGATCACCGGCTGGGGCACGGTCTTCGGCCGCACAGTGTTCGTCTACGCCCATGATTTCCGGATCTTCGGCGGTGCGCTCGGCGAGGCGCACGCCGCCAAGATCCACAAGATCATGGACATGGCGGTGCAGGCGGGCGCACCGCTGGTATCGCTGAACGATGGTGCGGGCGCGCGCATCCAGGAAGGGGTGACGGCACTCGCGGGCTACGGCGGCATCTTCCAGCGCAATACCCGCGCATCCGGAGTGATCCCGCAGATCAGCGTGATGCTCGGACCGTGCGCGGGCGGTGCGGCCTACAGCCCGGCGCTGACCGATTTCGTGTTCATGGTCCAGCGCACATCCCAGATGTTCATCACCGGGCCCGATGTGGTGCGGACGGTCACCGGCGAGGTCATCACCCATGACGGACTCGGCGGCGCCGGCGTGCACTCCACGCGATCCGGTGTCGCGCACTTCCGCTACGACGACGAACGCGAATGCCTCGACGACGTCCGCTATCTGCTCTCGCTGCTGCCGTCGAACAACCACGAACTGCCACCACCCACCGAACCCGTCGAATCCATCGTCGACGATATCGCCGCACTCGTGCCCGACGATCCCGCGCACAGTTACGACATCAAGAAGGTCGTCGAGGCGATCGTCGACGACGGCGAATACCTCGAGGTGCACGCCGAATGGGCCACGAATATCGTCTGCGCGCTCGCCAGGATCGACGGGCAGGTGACCGGCATCGTCGCCAACCAGCCCGCCGTGCTCGCCGGCGTGCTCGACATCGACGCCAGCGAAAAGGCGGCCCGCTTCGTCCAGTTCTGCGATGCTTTCAACATCCCCCTGCTGACTCTGGTCGACGTGCCCGGCTTCCTGCCCGGTGTCGACCAGGAGCACAACGGCATCATCCGCCGCGGCGCCAAACTGCTCTACGCCTATTGCAACGCCACCGTGCCACGGGTCTCGCTGGTACTGCGCAAAGCCTATGGCGGCGCCTACATCGTGATGGACTCGCGCTCGATCGGCGCCGATATCGCCCTGGCGTGGCCGAGCAACGAGATCGCCGTCATGGGTGCGGACGGTGCGAGCAACATCATCTTCCGCCGCGAGATCGCCACCGCACTGGATCCCGACACAGTGCGCGAGCAAAAAGCCGAACAGTACCGAACCGAGCTCATGCATCCGTACTACGCCGCCGAACGCGGCCTGGTCGACGACGTCATCGAGCCGCGCCACACCCGCACCATCGTCGTCGACGCGCTGCGGATGCTACGGCACAAACACCTCGACACCATCGCCCGCAAACACGGAAATCCACCCCAGTAGCTCAGCATCCCCACCGATCACGGAGAACATCATGAGTTCCCAGCCCTTCCTCAGCATCCATTCCGGTCACCTCACCGCGACCGAACTCGCCGTACTCGTCACGGTGCTGCACATGCACCACAACGGATCTCAGAACACAAAGACCGATCCCGCCGCTTCCCGCGCACCACGGACCCGGCGCGCGGGTAATCCGCGCAGCTGGCGTGACCGGCCGCGGCGCTGATTATCGACCCGGAAGGGAAAACCATGTCCGACAAGCCGATCCGCCTTATCGTCATCTGCGCCAGTGTCCGCGAAGGACGCTTCGGTCCCACCGTCGCGCGGTGGTTCGCCGAATACGCTGCCCACAACGACCAACTGGAGGTCGACTATCTCGATCTCGCCGATTATCCGCTGCCCGCGCGGATCACCGAACATCCCGACGCACGGGATGCGGAAGTGCTCGGCGAGGTGTCCGCCAGACTCCTGCGGGCCGATGCCTTCGCCCTGGTCACCCCGGAGTACAACCACAGCTTCCCGGCCTCGCTCAAACATCTGATCGACTGGTGTCCAGAGGAATGGCGGGCCAAGCCAGTGGGATTGGTCTCCTACGGCGGGCTCGCCGGCGGGCTGCGCGCGGTCGAACAACTGCGCCAGGTGCTCGGCGAGGTGCACGCGGTCGCCTTGCGCGACACCGTCAGCTTCCACAATGCCTGGGACCGGTTCGATGCCACGGGGCAACCGACCGACGAAGCTGGAGCGAACGCGGCGGCCGACACCATGGTCGAGCACATCCTGTGGTGGGGTCGCGCGCTGCGGACAGCGCGCGACGAGACGCCCATGCATTGAATCCACCACACCGGAAGAGCACGAAGGCACATCGATATGTGCCTTGTGCTCGCACAAGCCATTTCAGATCCGAATACGCCGTCACGACGGCGGAACTCCTGCTGTCACGCTCACGCACCGATGGTCGATGCGGATACCGGAGGATATAGTGTTCCACACGCTTACGGCGTTCCACGAATGGTTCGCCGACCAGAACAGGAAAAACGATTACCGAGTCACGGTTACCCCGCTCGACGCACTCGACGGCTGGGGAACCGATGCGGAAACCGGAACGCTGCGCCACAACAGCGGGAAATTCTTCTCCGTGGAAGGCATCGCTGTCGACACCGACAACGGCGCCTCGTGGTCCCAGCCGATAATCAATCAGCCGGAAATCGGCATACTCGGCATCGCCGTCAAACGAGTCGGCTATTCCTATTACTGCCTGATGCAGGCGAAGATGGAGCCGGGAAATATCAACCTGATCCAGCTCTCGCCGACTGTGCAGGCGACCCGCAGCAACTACACCAGGGTGCATCGCGGCAACGCGGTCCCCTACCTGGAGCATTTCGTATCGCCCGCGCCCGGCAGCGTGGTCTTCGACTCGTTGCAGTCCGAGCAGGGCTCGTGGTTCCTCGGCAAGCGCAATCGAAACATGATCGTCGAGGTCCCGGACTGGTTGCCGCTGCGTGACAACTTCTGCTGGCTGAGTCTCGAACAACTCACCGAGCTGATCCGCATACCCAACCTCATCAATATGGATTCGCGAACGGTGTTTTCGGGTCTACCGTTCCTCGATCACGGCCACCGTGCGGCCGAGGCCGATATGCCCGAGCCGTCCGGCCCCGCCCGGCACCCCCTCGGCGCACTGCTGAGCTGGTTCACCGACGCGAAAGCACGGCATCGGCTCGCCCGGCGATCGGTGCCGCTGCGGAATCTGCCCGAATGGACCTATTCCCCCGGTCGCATCTACCGGCCCGACGGCAGGCATTTCACAGTTATCGGCGTCGACGTCCAAGCAGGCAACCGCGAGGTCGCCCACTGGGCACAACCCATGTTGCAGCCGGTCGGCCAGGGAGTGATCGCCTTTCTCGGACGCCATTTCGACGACCAGTTCCACATCCTGGTGCACGCGCGCACCGAGGCGGGCACGGCCGATGTCGTCGAGATGGGACCCACCGTCGCCTGCATCCCCGCCAGCTATCACGACGCCCCACACGCGAATCAACCACTGTTCCTCGACGTGGTCCAGCAGTCCGAGCCCGCCGACCGCCTGGTCGACGTCGTGCACTCGGAGGAGGGCGGCCGGTTCTACCAGGCCGAGAACCGCTATCTCGTCATCGACGCAGGCGACAGCGTGCCGCAGGAGGTACCCGCCGACTACTGCTGGATGACCGTCGCCCAGCTGACCGGATTCGTCCGGTTCGGCAATCACGTCAATGTCGCGGCACGCTGCCTGCTCAGCTGCATGGACGACGATATCGCGGAGAAAACGGTGGCAGCCCGATGATTATTTCCACACCGCCGCGCGCTCTCGTACTCGGCGCGACCGGCTTCGTCGGCAGGCATATCTGTACCGCGATGCGGGCCGACGGGTTCGAGACCGGCGAAGTCGCTCGCCGCCGCCCCGATATGCCGCCGGAAGGCCCGTTCACAACCCTGGATCTCGGCACTGCCGCACCGGAGACGATCGGCGAACTCATCGATTCGTATCGACCGGATGTCGTGGTCAACACCGTCGGCAGCATCTGGGGCCGGTCCGACGAACAGATGTGGTCGGCGGCAGCCGAACCCGTACGCAGGCTCATCGCCGCACTCGGCGGCTGTACGCACCGCCCATGGCTCGTGCACCTCGGCTCGGTCCTGGAGTACGGACCCATCGTCGAAGGGCAGCAGGCGGGCGCTGATCATAGCCTGGCCCGGCCTGCCAGCGCCTACGGCGAAGCGAAACTCGCCGCCACCGAAGCCGTGCTGGACGCGGTGGCCGCGGGGACAGTCGATGCGGTCGTATTGCGCATCGCGAATGTCACGGGTCCAGGCACGCCTGCGGTCAGCCTGCTCGGCATCGTGGCGCAGCGCCTGCTCGCGGCGGCGGACTCGGACACTCCGCCCGAGATCACCCTCGACGCGCTGGTGGCCCACCGCGACTACGTCGATGTCCGAGATGTCGCCGCCGCGGTCGTCGCCGCCGCGCGCGTACGCAGGCCAGGTGCCGTCTTCGATATCGGGCGCGGTGCGGCGATCAGCGTGCGCGAGCTGGTCACCATGCTCATCGCCGTGAGCGGTTCGGGGGCACGCCTCGTCGAGCGGGCACGCACACCGGATCCCGCCGCCTCGAACTGGACGAAGGTCGATATCGAACCCGCACGTCTCGAGCTGGGCTGGCGACCCGAAGTCTCGCTGCGGGAATCGGTCGAAGCCTTCTGGGACGAGATCCGCACTACTCGCGCGACGGCGCTGCCCGGCCACGCGCACACCGGATGAGTCCGACCCGCACCAGACACACCGCTGATCACCCCACGCCCGAAGGGAAGACCATGAAGATATTGTTCGCCGCGCACGCGAGTCACGCGACAGCCTTCGCGCTGGCGCCGCTGGCCCACGCCGCGAAGAGCCAGGGCCACCGAGTGGTCATGGCCGGTTCGCAGCAGACCGTGCCTGCCATCACCGCCTCCGGGCTTCCGGCCTTCGCCTGCACCGACCGACCGCTGTCCGAATTCATCCTGCTCGAACGCGACGGCACCCCCGTCGCCCCCGCCGACGGCGACGCGGGCATGATATTCAACGCGGGCCGGTTCTTCGGCAGATACGCCGCCACCACGCTGTCCGCGTTGACCGAACTATCCGAGCACTTCCGGCCCGATCTGGTGGTCGGCGGCAGCCTCTCATTCGCGGCACCGCTCTTGGCGGCGGCACTCGATGTCCCCTATGTCCGGCAGACCTGGGATATGTACGAGATAGCGCCGTACTTCGCCGGAGCCGAGCACGAACTCGCGCCCGAACTGGCTGCCGCAGGCCTGCGGGGACTGCCCACTCCCTGCATGACACTCGACGTGACCTTGCCCTCGCTGGCAACCCGCCACGACGACTCACCCCATCAACCCCTCCGTTTCGTCCCAGCCAATATTCAGACGGTCTTCGAGCCGTGGATGGTGCAACGGTCGGGCCGCCCGCGTGTGTGCGTGACCATGGGCAGCCGGGTACAGCTGGTCGATACCTACGACACCAGCTTCAAGAAGCTCTGCGACCTGATCACAGCACTGGCGGGGCTGGATGTGGAGATCCTCGTCGCCGCACCCGAGCGAGTAGCCGCACAGGTCGGCCCGCTGATCCCGGTGGGGCACGCGGGCTTCATCCCGCTCGACATCGTCGCGCCATCCTGCGATGTGGTGGTGCACCACGCAGGTGGCGTCAGCAGCCTGACCGCCCTCGATGCGGGTACGCCGCAGGTCATGCTGCCCGATGCCGAGATATGGGAACGCACCACCAAGCAGATCGAGGCATTGGGCGCGGGGGTTTCGGTCCCCCCGGGCGAAGCGGTGATCGAGCGCGCGGTCGCGGCCTGCCGGACCGTGCTCGAGGACAACTCGTTCCAGACCGCGGCGGGCAAACTCCGCGACGAGATCCGCTCGATGCCACACCCCTTCGAGCAGGTGGCCGCACTCGAGCTCGCCCGGCGAAATCACCGCTGATGCCGGAGACCCGCACGACCTCGCCACCGATAGGAATGTTCGCAGCAATACCGTAGGAGCGGCATCGTGAAAGGCATCATCCTGGCCGGAGGACACGGAACCCGGCTCTATCCGATCACCCTCGGAATATCCAAACAAATACTGCCCGTCTACGACAAACCGATGATCTATTATCCGTTGTCGGTCCTTATGCTGGCCGGCATCACCGATATCGTGATCATTTCCACGCCACGCGATCTGCCCGCATTCCAGCGCCTGCTCGGTGACGGCTCCGCGATCGGATTGTCGTTGAGCTATGCCGAACAAGCCGAACCCCGAGGCCTGGCCGACGCATTCCTGGTATCGCAGCACTATATCGGCGACGACTCCGTCATGCTCATTCTCGGCGATAATATCTTCCACGGCCCTGGTTTCAGCCTGATGCTGCAACACGCGGTCAAGGAAGTCGACGGATGTGTCCTGTTCGGATATCCGGTGCACAACCCGCAGCGCTACGGCGTCGCTGAGATCAACGGTGCGAACGAACTCGTCGATATCCAGGAAAAACCGGAAAAGCCACGGTCGAATATCGCGATAACCGGCCTCTACGTCTATTCCAACGATGTGGTCGACATCGCCGGGGAACTCCGGCCCTCGGCGCGCGGGGAATTGGAGATCACCGATCTCAACCGCGCCTATATCGCCCAGCGCCGCGCGGAACTGATCCAGCTCGGCCGCGGTTTCGTCTGGCTCGACACCGGAACCCACGAGAGCCTGATCGAGGCGGGCCAATACGTGGAGATCCTGGAGCGACGCCAGGGCGTACGGATCGCATGCATCGAGGAGATCGCCCTGCGCATGGGCTATATCGATGCGGAAACCTGCCATCAGCTCGGATATCGGCTCGGCACCTCACCCTACGGCCGCTACATCATGGACGTCGCGAGCGCCCGATGACCCGACACGGTGAAAGGAATCAGCTCATGTACAACTCCGGCACAGACCCGCTGAGGAGTCGTCGATGAGAATTCTCGTCACGGGCGCGGCGGGTTTCATCGGTTCGCACTATGTCCGCCGCAGGCTGGCCGCGGGCACCGAGGTCACGGTCCTCGACGCGCTGACCTACGCGGGCAACCGCGCGAATCTGCCCGACGACCATGCACGACTGACGTTCGTACACGGCGATATCTGCGATCGTCCCACAGTCGAGACCCTGGTCTCCGACTGCGATGCCATCGTCCATTTCGCGGCGGAATCCCACGTCGACCGATCGGTCGGCTCAGGGACGGCCTTCGTGCGCACGAATGTGCTCGGCACCCAGGTCCTGCTCGAAGCCGCCGTCGCCGGGCGGGTGCGCAAGGTCGTGCACGTGTCCACCGATGAGGTGTACGGAACGATCGACCACGGCTCGTGGACCGAAAGCTCTCCGCTGCTGCCGAATTCGCCGTACGCGGCCTCCAAGGCCGGTTCGGACCTGATCGCCCGCGCCTATTCGCGCACCCACGGACTGGATGTCTCGATCACCCGCTGTTCGAACAATTACGGTCCGTATCAGCACCCGGAGAAGCTGATCCCCCGATTCGTCACCAACCTGCTCGAAGGCATCCCCGTTCCCCTCTACGGTGACGGCGGCAACACCCGCGAATGGTTGCATGTCGACGATCATTGCCGCGCCATCGATCTGGTACTGGAGGGCGGACAAGCCGGAGCGATCTACAACATCGGCGGACAGGCGATGTCGAACCTCCGGCTCACCGAACGAATCCTCGAGCTCTGTGGGTGCGGGCCGTCGATGATCCGTTACGTCGCCGACCGCCTCGGTCACGATCGCCGTTATTCGGTGGACGACAACAGAATCCGTGAAGATCTCGGATGGGCGCCCACCATCGCCTTCGACGACGGCCTGGCCGAGACCGTCGCCTGGTACCGGTCGAATCACCAGTGGTGGGCACCGCTACGCGAATCCCCCGCGCCGGCGCAGACCACCCCTCCCCTTCCGATCCACTGACCCGACAGGAGCCACCCTATGACCACCTACGTGTGGGACTACCTCACCGAATACGCCAAAGAGAAGGACGACATACTCGCCGCGGTGCAGACCGTATTCGAATCGGGACGGCTGGTGCTCGGCGAGAGCGTCAGCGGATTCGAACGCGAGTTCGCCGCGTATCACGATGTGGCGCACTGCACCGGAGTCGACAACGGGACCAATGCCATCAAGCTCGGACTGGAGGCGATCGGCATCGAACCCGGCGACGAGGTCATCACCGTCTCCAATACCGCCGCGCCGACCATCGTGGCCATCGTGGGCACCGGAGCGGTCCCGGTGTTCGTCGATGTGCGCGAGGACGATTTCCTCATGGACCCCGACGCGGTCGAGGCCGCCATCACACCACGGACCAAAGTCATTCTGCCGGTGCACCTCTACGGTCAATGCGTCGATATGGCACCACTGCGCGCGCTCGCGGACAAGCACGGCCTGCTGCTGTTCGAGGATTGCGCCCAGTCGCACGGCGCCAGCCATCACGGCGAACTCGCAGGCACGATGTCCGCGGCGGCGGCGTTCTCCTTCTACCCGACCAAGGTGCTCGGCGCTTACGGCGACGGCGGAGCCGTCATCACCGCCGACGAACGAATCGACCACAATCTGAAGCAATTGCGCTACTACGGAATGGAGAAGGTCTACTACGTGGTGCGCAGCCCCGGTCACAATTCCCGTCTCGACGAAGTGCAGGCCGAGATTCTGCGGCGCAAGCTGACCCGCCTTGACGAGTACATCGCCGGGCGCAATGCGGTCGCCCGGCGCTATGTCGAGCAACTCTCCGATCTCGAGCGGCCCGGCGGGTTCCGGCTGCCGCGCACCGCCGCGGGCAACACCCATGTGTACTACGTCTACGTGGTGCGCCATCCGCGACGAGACGCGATCCTAGAGGCGCTGCGCGCATTCGACATCGATCTCAATATCAGCTACCCGTGGCCGGTGCACACCATGAGCGGGTTCGCCCACCTCGGCTACCGAGAGGGCGATCTACCGGTAACCGAGAAACTGGCCGGGGAGATCTTCTCACTGCCCATGTACCCGTCCCTGCCGGAGAGCGAGCAGGACCGGGTCATCGACGCCCTGCGCTCGGTCCTGAGCCGGCTGTGAGCCGAGCGCCTCGCCGCGACGACGCCCCGGCGCCGGAGATCGACTCGACCACGATCCCGGCGTCGAGGTATTCCGGGGGGCCGACCACCGCGACACCCTGAGGACTGTTCGTGACCCCGCTCCGGGCGGGTCGATCCGCACACAGGCTTCCTATCGGCTCCGACTCCGCGCCGGACAGCCGAACAGGTACTGTGGCGCGACCTCAGTCGATGATTCCGCGGATCAGAACAGCGAGTCTGGCCTCACTGCGGTCACGCTCGGGATCGTGACCATCGGCCCAGGCCAGCGCGTTGGCGAGGACGAAAACATCCGCGCCGTCGACCTCGGCGCGCACCCTGCCCCGCGCCCGCGCCACGAGTCCGTCGGTGAGTGCTTCCAGGCTGCGGCAGATATGGGACAACGGCCCTTCGCTGTCCGGTCCCGCGGCCAGCACGGTATCGGGCAGACCGGCATAGACGCCCGCGTAGTCCGAGAGCAACCGGATCCATTGCACCAGCGCATCGACCGGATCGTCGGCCTCGTCCAAGCGGTCGGCGTCGGCGCGCAGTTCCGCGACATGGTCGGCGACCGTGGCGGCCACCAGATCGGAACGAGTCGGGAAGTGACGGTACAGCGTGCCGGGACTGACACCTGCCGCGCGGGCGATGTCGTCGAGCGGAGCCTCGACTCCCTTGCCGGAGAAGGCGGCACGCGCGGCGGCGACCACGGCCGCGCGATTGCGCGCGGCGTCGGCGCGCAGGGATTTCCCGGTGGATGTGGCCACAGCGTCTTCCTTCCCTTGACCTATCCGGATACAGTCTCCATATAATAAGAGGAGAGAGTCTCCGTTTACAGCACGAAGTGCACCTACGAACTGCACGAAGTGCACATCCAGACAAAGGAGTATCCCATGAACGGATCCGCGCCGACCACCGGCGCCGGGCATCCGGCCCGGTGGGCTGCGCTCGCTGTGCTGGTGCTGCCGGTACTGCTTACCTCGATGGACTTCTCGGTACTGTATCTCGCGATCCCGGCGATCAGCGCAGATCTGGCTCCCACCAGCAGCCAGATGCTGTGGATTCTCGACATCTACGGATTCGTCCTCGCGGGCCTGCTGATCACGATGGGCACCCTCGGCGACCGATTCGGACGCAGGTTGATCCTGCTGATCGGCGCGACGATCTTCGGCGCCGCGTCGGTGCTCGCCGCTTTCTCCACCAGCCCGGAAATGCTCATCGCCGCACGGGCCCTCATGGGCCTGGGCGGAGCGACGCTGATGCCGTCGACGCTGTCGTTGATCCGGAATATGTTCGACGATCCCCACGAACGCGCCAAGGCGGTCGGTGTGTGGACCGCGGCCTTCGCCGGTGGTGGCGCCCTCGGCCCGATAATCGGCGGCGCACTGCTGAACTACTTCCCCTGGGGCACGGTATTCCTGATCAATGTGCCGGTCTTGATCGTGCTGCTGATCGCGGCCCCCGTTCTGGTCCCAGAGCACCGCGACCGCTCCGGCGCGCGATTGGATCTCCCCGGCGCGGCGCTGTCCATGGTGGCGGTTCTGCCGCTGGTGTACGCGGTCAAACACGCCGCCGAGATCACCGGTTGGGATGCTCGGGCATCCCTGGCGACCGCCATCGGCGTCGTCGGCGCGATACTGTTCATCCTGCGCCTGCGCACCGCGACCCATCCGCTCATCGACACCTCGCTGCTGCGTAACCGCCGTATCCTCGGGGCGCTGACCGCGATCACACTCGGCATCATGGCGATGCTCGGGCCCAATATGTACCTGGCCCAGTACCTGCAACTCGTCATCGGCCAGGCTCCGCTCACCGCGGCGCTGTGGATGGTCCCCATGACCATCGCCGCCATGTCGGGAGCGATGCTCGCACCGCAACTGCGCGCCAAGACCAGCACAGCGGTCGCGATCGCCATCGGATTCACCACCGCCGCGATCGGACTCGCTGTCATCGCACTCACCCCGCCCTCGGACGGTGCCGTGATCATGGTGGCCGGCGGTGTGATATTGGCCGCGGGCGTGACCACCGTCATGACCTTGGCCACCGACATCGTCATCGCCGCCGCGACACCGGAACAGGCCGGCGCGACATCCGCCGTACAGGAGACCGGATCCGAATTCGGTGGCGCGCTCGGCATCGCGTTCATGGGCTCGCTCGGCGCCGCGGTGTACCGATCCGAACTCGACAACGTGGGCGATATACCGGCTGCCGCCCGCGAATCCCTCGCCGGCGCGCGCGAAGCGGCCGCGTCCCTGCCCGAACAATTACGCGACGACCTGCTCGCACATGCCAACCAGGCCTTCACCTCAGGACTTACTGTCGCCGCGATCGGCGCCGCGGTCACTATGGCGATACTCGCCGTGGCCATCCCGTGGCTCATCCGTGGTGCCGAGGAGACCGCTTCCACCGGCGCGAGCGAAGCAGACAATGATCCGGAAAAGCGTAGTGCGGCAAATGCATCCAGCCCCGTGGAAGAGGAAACACCCGCATGAGTACTCAGCAGCCGCTCGGCTATCTGATCAAGTCACTCGACAACGCCCTGCACCGCTATGTCGATGGCGTGCTGCGCGAGAACCACGGCGTCAGCCGCGGTCACTGGCAAGCACTGCGCACCGCGCAGAATGATCCGGATCTGACCCGCGAAAAGTTCACCGAGGAGGCCGGCGCCTTCTACACCCCCGATGATATCGAGAAGCTGCTCCTATCACTGACCGACAACGGCTGGCTGCTCCTCGTTCCGGTAGCTACCGGCGCCACCGGCATGCGGATCACCGCTGCCGGCCGCGAACTACTCGAACAGATGAGTCGCACGCAGGCACGCACCGCCGAGATCGTATCCGACGGGGTACCTCCCGAGGACTACGAAACGGTCCTGCGCACACTCGCCACGATGCTGGACAATCTCGAAGCGGCCACGCCGCGATCCGGCGAGAAGGCCACCGCCCCCTGATCTCACGTCGCTCGCGGATGGGGCGGTGCGACAGTGTTCTTCACCGCCGCGCACCTAACGTGAAGCAATGCCTGCTCCTGCGCTCAGATCTCGATCCCTGAACGCAGGAGCAGGCGTGTGTTCGGGCACTACACCTCGCCGATCCGGAAACCGATGCCGCGCACGGTCACGATCCAGTCGGCGCCGCCGAGCTTGTTGCGCAGGCTGCTCACATGGGTGTCGAGAGTCCGACGCGACCAGCAGTCGCCCCATACCCGGTGCATGATCTGTTTACGCGGCATCACCCGCCCCGGTGACGAAGCGAGCAGATAGAGCAGGTCGAATTCCTTCGGGGTGACAGAAACGGGATGATCGCGGAGATGAACCGCACGCGTGGCGGAGTCGATACGCAGGGGCCCATGCACGATCACGCGATGCAACGCCTCCCTGGTCGGTAGGGTGCGACGCATCACCGCCTCCATTCGCACCAAGAGCTCACGGAACCGGTAGGGCTTGACGACATAGTCGTCGAGGCCGGCTTGGAAACCCAGAACCATATCGAGCTCACTCTCCCTCGTAGTCACCGCGATCAGCGGCACATCACTGGAGGATCGGATCGCGCGACAGACTTCGATACCGTCGAGATCCGGTAATTCCAGGTCGAGCAAGACGATCGAGGCCCCGTCATGCGTACGCAACGCCTCGATCGCAGTCTTGACGGCGGTCACCGAATACCCGTGCCGCTGCAACCCCCGACTCAGGACATCGATATGCTCGTCGTCACTCTCCACGAGCAGCACATCAAAGGTCTGCGAGATCTCGGTCGAGGTAATGGTTTCCCGCAAATGGCCATTGGCATCAACCCTGTCGAGCATCGGGTCTATCCCCCTAGCTTGTTTCGCCGCGTTCACGCGGCATGGGGAGGGCGCGCGCGCAACGACGGACGTGGCCCATGACTGACTTTCCGACGGACTCCGAGCCGAGAGGTCGGAAAGATTTCGGACAGCGAAATTTTGGTTTCCTCGGGCTGCTGCACTCTGTTCGAGTCACCCGAACTCTACCGTGTTCGATATCCGGCAGTCAATTGCTCAAACCATTCGAATAATGTTGTGTCACAACTCCATACAGCCGATTACACCTTTCCGCACATGCCGATGTGGTAGGGCATTCGATGCAGTCGGCACACTCGCTCTCCAGGATGCCGTCGAGCTATTCCGATCAGACGTCACGAAGCCGGCACCCGCACACCCCACGGAACAACGATCATCCGAATCTTCAGTTGCAAAAGATGATTCGGCAGCCGGACACCGCAAGCCGTGATCGCCACGAAATACTTCCTACGCGCACCGGAATAGCAGATTTCGTGCCGCCACACGAAGCGCATCTGCCGGTAATTCTGCGTACTCTTGCTCGGCCACAACATAACTGAAGTATTTTTCGAGAAACAGTCGAGTGCAGTCGCTATTGTGTGGTATATGAACACATTCTCGAGCTGATTTCATCAGCCTCGGCGAGGTCGGCGGAATCAATACAGCTCGAGTTGTCGTATAGTTGCCCATCCAGTCATGAGCATGTCGGCTTCCTGACATTTTCGACAGAGCTCCCCGGTGCGCGATGGCACCGAGGAGCCGGAGTACCGATATCCGCGCGACGGCAGATCAGCTGCCCTTCTTGGGCTGGTTACGGTTGACCAGCTCCGAGAGATCGAAGCCCTCCAGCCCAGGAGGCAACTGGTTGAGGCCATCGGGCATGCTGGAGAGATCGGGCATCCCGGCCGGCATCCCTGGCGGCATACCGCCCATCCCGGGGAAGCCGCCACGCACCTTCGGTGGCGTCGGCCCGCGGCCACCTTTCTTGCCTTTCTTCCCCTTCTTCGTATTACGTCGGCGGGAACCGGGCAACCCCATCTGCCTGCCCATCATCGCCATCATCTTCTTGGCTTCGAAGAAGCGGTCGACCAACTGGTTGACCTCGGAAACCTGTACACCCGAGCCATTGGCGATGCGCAAGCGGCGAGAGGCATTGATGATCTTGGGGTTATCCCGTTCGGCCGGAGTCATACCACGGATGATCGCCTGCACCCGGTCGAGTTGTTTGTCGTCGACCTGGGCGATGGCGTCTTTCATCTGCCCCGCGCCGGGCAGCATGCCGAGCAGATTGCCGATCGGGCCCATCTTCCGGATGGCCAGCATCTGATCGAGGAAGTCCTCGAGGGTCAGTTCGCCGCTGCCGATCTTGCGCGCGGCCTCCTCGGCCTGCTCGGCATCGTAAACCTGCTCGGCTTGTTCGATCAGAGTGAGCACATCACCCATACCGAGAATGCGGCTTGCCATCCGGTCCGGATGGAAGACGTCGAAGTCTTCCAGCTTCTCGCCGGTGGAGGCGAACAGGATCGGCACGCCGGTGACCTCGCGGACACTCAGTGCCGCACCACCCCTGGCATCGCCGTCGAGTTTGGTGAGCACAACACCGGTGAAGCCGACACCGTCACGGAACGCCTCGGCCGTGGCGACCGCGTCCTGACCGATCATCGCGTCCAGCACGAACAAGGTCTCATCCGGCTGCACGGCATCACGAATGCCCGCCGCCTGCCGCATGAGCTCTTCATCGATACCGAGACGGCCAGCGGTATCGACGATGACGATGTCGTACTGCTTCTGACGTGCTTCCTCGACACCGCCGCTCGCCACGCGCACCGGATCGGCGGCCGAGATACCGAGCGGGTTCTCCCCACCGCCGATAGAGGTGCCCGCGTGCGGCGCGTAGACGGGCACGCCCGCGCGTTCACCGACCACCTGCAACTGGGTGACAGCGCCGGGTCGCTGCAGGTCACAGGCCACAAGCAGCGGCTGATGCCCCTGCCCCTTCAGGTACTTCGCCAGTTTGCCCGCGAGTGTCGTCTTGCCCGCACCCTGCAGACCGGCGAGCATGATCACCGTCGGCGGATTCTTGGCCAGATGCACGCGTCTGGTCTCGCCGCCGAGAATGCCGATGAGCTCCTCGTTGACGATCTTCACGACCTGCTGGGCCGGATTCAGCGCCGCGGAGACCTCCGCCCCCTTGGCACGCTCCTTGATCCGGCCGATGAAACCTCGCACCACAGGCAATGCGACGTCGGCCTCCAGCAGAGCGAGGCGGATCTCGCGGCAGGTGGCATCGATGTCAGCCGGTGACAGACGCCCCTTACCGCGCAGGTCCTTGAGGGCACCGGTAAGCCGGTCGGACAGGGATTCGAACACCGATCGCGCTCCTGATCTCGGGGGACGTCACAATTGCCTCCCAGAGTAATGGGATCGCCTACCCGATCGCGCAGGCGGTGCGCCCTTTCCGGCGGAACACCCTACTCGTCGAGCACACCACGGCGTGGTCTTGCGGTTTTGCGGTAGTCGTGGTTCTCCTCCGCCACCAGGAAAGCCGCCTCGTTGGCGGTCAACCCCAATTCGAGCGCCAGATGATCGAGGAAGGCCCATTCCACCGTACTCGGGATGGGCGTAGCGGCGACCGCGGAAGCGATCGTCATCGCGGTCACCGCCTGTCGCCCGGTCACAGTGCGCCCAGGTAGCCATGAGACCACCCAGCGGTCACCTCCGACGCAGCGCGCCATATGGGTGGTCTCGTCACTCGTCATAGTCGACGCCGAAACGACTTCAATTGCCACCGACCCGCTCCCCTCGCGTTCGCGATAGCCAGACGCTCTAGATCGTAAAGGGTGATCCGTCGTACAGAGCTCAGTCAGAGCGAATATCCTGCAACATATTGATCACCGCGGTATCGGCCACCGCGCACCATGTCATGCGGTAACCACGATCCAGGCGCTATTCAGCATTCTCCGGCGGCTTCGGCGCCGGCCTCGGAACCACTGCGAGAACGGCTTTCTCGATCGTTTCCCGACGCACCGGACCGTCCTCGGCACCAAGCTCGAGGCAGAAGCTGTCGACCACCGCTGAGCCCATGGTCACCACCTTGGCCCAGCAGACATCGGCGCCACAATCGGCCAGTGCGGCGGCGAGCCTGCTCAACAAACCGATCCGGTCCTCGGCGCGTAGTTCCAGGATCACTTGACCTGGCACCGAGGTATCCGACCAGATCACCCGCGGCTGAGCTTGCGCGTACCGGCTCGAACCGCTGCCGCTCGCCGCGTACTCCCTGGTGGCCAGCGCTGCGGACACGTCCAGATCCCCCGCTATGGCGCGGATCAGTTCCTGCCGTAACAAGCCGGGATCCGGTGGATCACCGAATATGGGCGCGACCACGAAAGTGTCCACAGCGGAAGCGCCCTCGACACCGAGCGTGGCCGACAACACCCGCAACGAGTGCAATGCGAGCACACCGGCGGCGTCGGAAAGCAGTCCAGGATTGTCCGGCGCGATAACGGTCACCGCATAGGTGTGTTTGCTCTCCCCCGGCCCCAGCGTGACATACACCCCGCCCGCCCTGGCCCGCTCCAGCAATTCCGGTGCGATCGGCTCCGGCACGGGCAGCTGACCGCCCGCCATGACCACCCGACAGCGCCGGACCAGCTCACGGATCAGCGAAGCCTTCCAGTCCCCCCACACCCCTGGACCGGTGGCCAGCGAATCCGCCTCGGCCAAGGTGTGCAGGAGTTCCAGCAACTGCGGATCACCGTCGAGCGCCTCGACCACATATCGCACCGTCGCCGGATCGGATAGATCACGCCGGGTCGCGATCTCCGGCAGCAGGAGATGGTGACGGACGACCGCACTGAGCGTCCGCACATCCGATGGCCACAGCCCGAGGCGCCGACCGATATGGGTGGCGAGTTCGGCGCCGACGATGCTGTGGTCGCCTGCGCGCCCCTTGCCGATATCGTGCAGCAGCGCACCGAGAGCGAGCAGATCCGGTCGGGCCACCCTGGTGCTGATCGCGCCGGCGTAGGCGACCGTCTCCATGAGGTGACGGTCGACGGTCCAGGTATGTACGACATCACGTGGTGGCAGGTCACGCACGGCGCCCCATTCCGGAAGCAACCTGCCCCACAGACCGGTACGGTCCAATGCCTCGACCGCGTCGATGGTGCCGCGACCGGCGCCCAACAGAATCAACAGATCATTGAGGGCGTCCCTCGGCCACGGCTCGCGCAGCTCCGGCGCGTCTTCGGAAAGCCGGTTCAGCGTGGTGGCCGACATCGGCAGCCCGGTCTGCGCCGAGGCCGCAGCCACCCGCAGCACGAGCCCGGGATCGCGCTGTGGACGCGCGTCCCTGGCCAGCACGACTTCGCCCGCGTGCTCGACCACCCCCTCATCGAGTGGTCGGCGCACCGGCATCCGGCGAAGCCGGGCCAATCCACGGCGCGGGAGCGCATTGGCCGCGGTACGCAGCCCGACATCCACGGAATAACTCACTGTCCGCGCCGAATCGCTCAGCGTACGAGCCAGATCGAACCGGTCACCGAGGCGCAAGGCCGCCCCGATCTCATCGGCGTCCTGCGCCCGCAACTGGTCGCGGGCACGGCCTGCCACCCGATGCAGTTCGGTGCGCACGTCCAGCAGTCGCCGGTGTGCCTGGCGCAGTCCGCCCCCTGGCGCATCCGGCCCCAATCCCGGCATTGCGTCGGTCAGCTGGGCGATGGCCAGCGCGTCGAGTAACTGGATGTCACGCAGTCCGCCGCGCCCGTTCTTCAGATCGGGCTCGGCACGATGCGCGATCTCGCCGCTGCGCTCCCAGCGGACCTTCGCCAAGGCCACGAGCTCATCGAAGCGGTCGCGGATTCCGGTACGCCAATCTCGGCGTACCCCGCTGATGAGCAGATTGCTCAACTCCTGGTCGCCGACGATATGCCTGGCCTCCAGCATGCCGAGCGCGGCGATGAGATCCTCGGAAGCCACCCGGACCGCTTGCGGCACCGTCCGTACGCTGTGGTCGAGTTTGATATGCGCGTCCCAGAGCGGATACCAGAGCTGGTCGGCGACCTCGGCCACCCTGGCCGGATCGACATCGGCGTGCACCAACACCAGATCCAGATCGGAGTAGGGCAACATCTCACCGCGGGCGAGCCCACCGACGGCCACCACAGCCAGTCCGCTGTCGGCGGTGATGCCGAGTTCGGCGCCTTTACTGGTGAGCCAGAATTCGTACAGGTCGACCAGAGCGCGGCGCAATGATTCGGCATCAAGGCGTGGACTGCGCGGTGAACCACCGTCGAGCAGCTGGGTTCGGGCACGGACCAGATCCGCTGCCCCTGCTGGGGCCTTGTCCGCTACTGCCTTGTCTGCTGCCGCTGCGGCCCCCCTCTGGTTACTGTCTCGCTCGTTCTGCCTACTCACAGCCACCACCCATTTCACACGCGCGGCCCCGCCCCGACCGGCACGCCGGTGGGAGCGGGGCCACCGCTCGACTCGGTATTCGTTATAGCGCGTCGGTACCGCGTTCGCCGGTCCGCACCCGGATGATCGAATCCACCGGGGTGACCCAGACCTTGCCGTCACCGATCTTCCCGGTGCGGGAAGCCTCGACGATCACCTCGACGACCTTGTCGACGGAGGCGTCGTCCACCACGACCTCGACGCGGACCTTGGGCACGAAGTCGACCGAGTACTCGGCACCGCGGTACACCTCGGTGTGCCCCTTCTGCCTGCCGTACCCCTGCACCTCGCTGACGGTCATGCCCAGCACGCCCGCCTGCTCCAGCCCGGCCTTGACATCTTCGAGCGTGAACGGTTTGACGATTGCGGTGATCAATTTCATGTTCGTCATGCCTCCTTGACGGCGGAACGTGCCGTGCTACCCACAGCGGCGAAGTCGTAGGCGGTTTCCGCGTGCTCGGACTCATCCAAGCCCACCGACTCGGCTTCTTCGCTCGCGCGCAGCCCAATGGTGAACTTCACGATATAGGCAATGATCAACGTTGCGATGAAGGAGAAGGCAAGCACCACAGCGGCGCCCACCGTCTGACGCCACAACAGATCGAATCCGCCACCGTAGAACAGACCGGTGACACCGGCACCCATCTCGGGAGCCGCGACGAAACCGACCATCACCGTGCCGACGATACCGCCGACCAGGTGCACACCGACCACATCGAGCGAGTCGTCGAAACCGAACTTGAACTTGAGGCCGACCGCCAGGGCACACAGCGCGCCGGAGACCGCGCCGATGGCGAGCGCGCCGAGCACGTTCACCGAGGAGCAGGACGGAGTGATGGCGACCAGACCTGCCACGATGCCCGAAGCGGCGCCGAGCGAGGTGGCCTTACCGTCGCGGAGTTTCTCCACCAGCAGCCATGCCAGCATCGCGGTGCTGGTCGCGACGGAGGTGATGACGAAGGTGGAACCGGCCAGACCGTTGGAACCGAGAGCGGAACCGGCGTTGAACCCGAACCAGCCGAACCAGAGCAGACCGGCGCCGAGCATGACGAACGGCAGGTTGTGCGGCCGGAACGGAGTGCCGGGCCAGCCCTTGCGCCTACCGATCACCAACACCAGTGCCAGCGCGGCGGCACCGGCGTTGATGTGCACCGCCGTACCACCGGCGAAGTCGACCGCTTCGAGCTTGTTGGCGATCCAACCGCCTTCGTGGACGAGGTTGCCGTCGTCGTCGGTGGCGTCGAAGTCGAACACCCAGTGCGCCACCGGGAAGTAGACCACCGTGGCCCAGATACCTGCGAACAACAGCCACGCGCTGAACTTCAGGCGATCGGCCACCGCGCCCGAGATGAGGGCTACCGTGATGATGGCGAACATCATCTGGAAAGCGACGAAGACCGACGCCGGAATCGTGCCCGCGAGCGGAACCTCCTCCGCACCACTGAGCAGACCCTTGAGGCCGAAGAACTGCGTGGGGTCACCGATCAGGCCGAAGGTGTTGTCGCCGAACGCGATCGAGTAGCCGTACAGCGCCCACAGCACACCGACAAGACCCATGGCGCTTATGCTCATCATGAGCATGTTGAGCACGTTCTTCGCCCGGACCATGCCGCCGTAGAAGAAAGCCAGACCCGGGGTCATCAACAAAACGAATGCTGCGCTCACCAGCATCCATGCGGTATCACCGGTGTCCGGTACACCGATAGACGGATATTCCACCTTATGTCCTCCTCATCTCGGGCCCAGTCGGTTCCGGCGAATGGACCTGCAGAGAAGGGTGCTCAGTCGGTGTTTCATCTGGAGAGCTATGGTGTTTCACCTGAGTGAACGGATGGCGTAGCTGTGTTGCTTCCACGTTTCATATAGTGCGCTGGAAGTTTCCCGGCGCAGTGAGCCGATGGCCGCTCAACGCTGTGAGCAGCGTTTCAACCCCCTCCGGCATTCGTGGCTGTTCGTCGCCGCGGAACGCGGCACCAGCAAACCTTCAGGGTGTGATCGCGCCCACTCCGCGGAAGCAAAGGCTCGGGATGCGTGACCCGAGATGCATGACTCACGAGGCGTGTCCGACGACACCGGCCGCGGGCCACACCCCCGCGACCACACATCCCGGGGACGGAAGCTCAACCCAGCAGCGCGTCCACGAACGCGGTGGGCTCGAAGGGAGCGAGGTCGTCGGCGCCCTCCCCGAGGCCGACCAGCTTCACCGGCACCCCGAGCTCGTGCTGGACCTGGAAGACGATCCCACCCTTGGCCGTCCCGTCCAGCTTGGTGAGCACGACACCGGTGATATCGACCACCTCGGCGAATACCCGCGCCTGGGTCAACCCGTTCTGCCCGACGGTGGCATCGAGCACCAGCAACACCTCGTCGACGGCGGCCTTCTTCTCCACGACGCGTTTGACCTTGCCCAGCTCGTCCATCAAGCCGGTCTTGGTGTGCAGCCTGCCCGCGGTGTCGATGAGCACCGTATCGACACCACGATCGATACCCGCGGCCACCGCGTCGAACGCCACCGCGGCCGGATCGGCGCCTTCACGGCCACGGACGGTATCGGCACCGACCCGCTCTCCCCAGGTCTGCAACTGATCGGCGGCCGCGGCCCGGAAGGTATCGGCGGCGCCGAGCAGCACCCGCCGACCGTCGGCGACGAGCACCCTGGCGAGCTTGCCGGTGGTGGTGGTCTTCCCGGTACCGTTCACGCCGACCACAAGCAGGATCGACGGGTGATCGGGGTGGGGCAGCGCACGGAGCGAACGGTCGAGTTCCGGTCGCAACTGCTCGACGAGTACTTCGCGCAGCACGGACCGTGCCTGATCGGTGGTACGCACACTGCGCGCGGCCATCTCGGCACGCAAACGAGAGACCACTGCCTCGGTGCTCGCGGTGCCGAGATCGGCGAGCACGAGTGTGTCTTCGACCTCTTCCCACGAATCTTCATCGAGATCGCCACCACCGAGCAGCCCGAGCAGGCTCTTGCCTACCGCGTTCTGCGAGCGGGACAACCGTCCGCGCAAACGCACCAGGCGGCCCGCGGTTGGCTCGATCTCTTCCAGCGCGACCGCGGTTTCCGCGCTCGCCGGGGTCTCCGGAGCGACGAATTCGGTGGCGGTATCGGTGTCGGCCACAGCGGTGTCGGCCGCGCTGGTGTCGGGCGCAACCGCGTCGGGAACAACCACATCCGGCACACCAGTGTCGGCCGTGCCTACGTCGGGCGAGGCGGTGTCCGCCGGAGCCTGTTCCACCGGCGATTCCGCTCGATCGGCCGGTACCGGCGGGATCGGATCGGCTGTCGGGGGCTGTGCCGCGGATTCGGGCTCGGCGGGGGCTGTCGTCGGCTTCGTATCGCCTGCGACGGTCGGCGGCGCGACAGTGCCCGTCTCCGGTAGCGGAACATCGGTGATACCCCGCCTCGGCGCGTCGCGTGGGATCGCGGCGTCGTCACCGATATGCGGTTGTCCTTCGGTGTCGGTGCGCTCGACGGGCTTCGGTTCGGTCGCGGCACCACCTCCGCTGAAGCTGAATCCGCTGGACGCGGTATAGCCACCGGACCGGTCGGTCACCTCTTTATCGCGCGTGGGCGGGGCCAGCGACACGCGGCCACGCTTGTACCGGATGAAACCGGCGACAAGCACCACCGCCAGCAGCAATACGGCGACCGCGGCGATCAGAATCCACACTTCAGAACTCACGCGGACCATCCTTGCAGATCGACCGGCACGAACCGGGCACGAGCCACGCCGCATGCGATCGGGTCGCCCCGGCGCGCACGGTGGTGCCGTGGATACCGCGCTCCGAGAGCCCCGGCACAACCCTCGACACAGCCTACGAGATTTCTTGTCCTGCGGAACTTGTCGCAAAGTGACAATAGGATCGGCGGCGTGACTGATCGAAACGTGCTTGGGGGGCCGCTAGAAGAGTGCGGCACCGATCCTCTCACCGGCTTCTACCGGGACGGCTGTTGCAGTACCGGGCCGGAGGATCTGGGCAGCCATACCGTATGCACTGTCGTCACGGCCGAGTTCTTGGAGCATCAAGCGTCTATCGGTAACGATCTGAGCACGCCGCGCCCCGAGAACAACTTCCCCGGCCTGCAACCGGGTGATCGGTGGTGCGTGGTGGCCGTGCGCTGGTTACACGCGCATGAGGACGGTGTCGCCGCACCGGTGGTGCTCGCGGCCACACATGAGAACGCCTTGGAAGTGATCTCGATGGATATCCTGCGCAAGTATGCCGTCGACGTACCGGACGATGTCAGTGACTTACTCTGATTTGTCCTGAGCGGGCTTGTCCAGCGCACCCGTGGCCACTGTCCGGCGGCATACTCATGATCCGCGCCTGGCGGCTCAGCCCACTGCGCCGGCCGGAGCCAGATTCTCCCCGCGCAACCGCTGCGAGATCACCTGGGTGATACCGTCACCACGCATGCTGACCCCATAGAGCGCGTCGGCGATCTCCATCGTCGGTTTCTGGTGCGTGATGACGATCAGCTGACTTTTCTCCCGTAACTGTTCGAACAGCCCGATCAGGCGGCGCAGATTGGTATCGTCCAGCGCGGCCTCGACCTCGTCCATTACGTAGAACGGCGAGGGCCTGGCGCGGAAGATCGCCACCAAAAGCGCGACGGCCGTGAGCGATTTCTCCCCACCGGACAGCAGTGAAAGCCGCTTGACCTTCTTGCCCGGCGGGCGAGCTTCCACCTCGATACCGGTGGTGAGCATATCGGAGGGGTCGGTGAGCAACAGCCTGCCTTCACCACCGGGAAACAGTTTCGCGAACACTTGGACGAACTCTCGTTCGACATCGGCGTAGGCCTCGGTGAACACCTGCAGGATGCGGGCGTCCACCTCGGCGACTACGTCCAAGAGGTCTTTGCGCGCGCTCTTGACGTCTTCCAGCTGGGTGGCCAGGAAATTGTAGCGCTCTTCCAGCGCCGCGAACTCTTCCAACGCGAGGGGATTGACCTTACCGAGGGTGGCGAGGTCCTTCTCCGCACGTTTGGCGCGCCGCTCCTGAGTCGACCGGTCATAGGGCATCGGAGCAGGCATGCTGACCTGTTCGCCGCGCTCCTTGGCCTGGTCGTACTCGCTCAGCTGCAGTGCCGTTGGGGGGACCGGTACCTCGGGACCGTATTCGGCGATCAGATCATCGAGCGCGATGCCGAATTGCTCGGCGATGGTCGTCTGTAGCTGCTCGATACGCAGCGTCGCCTGAGCCTTGGCCACCTCATCGCGGTGTACCGCGTCGGTGAGCTGGGCCGATTGCGCAGTGAGCGCACGAACCCGCTCTTTGATCTGCTCGACCTGAGCAGCGCATTCGGAGCGGCTGCGGACCAGCTCATCCCTTCTGGTACCCGCCGCGGCGATCACCTGCTCCAATTCGGCGGCGATCCGCCCACCGGACTCGGCTACGGCGGTAGCCACCTCGGCGGCCCGCTTGCGCGCGGCCTGGGCACGCTCGGCACGGGCCCGGCTCTCCCGCTCAGCGCGCGCGGCACGACGTAACGAATCCGCCTTGCCACGCACCGATTCCGCACGCTCTTCGGCGGTGCGCACAGCGAGCCTGGCCTCGACCTCCATCGTCCGTGCCTCTGCCAGCGCGGCCGCCGCCTCCTCCCGCGCATAACCCGCGGATTCGGCGCCTGCCGTACTCGCACCGTCGGCCTCGACCTCGGATTGCTCATCTTCCGCGTGCCGCAGGCGATCCTCCAGTTCGGCGAGGGAGGTCAGCGCCTCCCCTCTGCTCGCCTCGGCCTCGGTGCGTTGGGCGGATAACCGCTCACGTTCGGCGTGCGCGGTGCGGGCAGTCTGGCCGAGCCTGCCGAGCCGCTCGTAGATCGCCACCAATGCCTGGTCTGATTCATGTAGAGCGAGTAATGCCTGGTCGACAGCATCCTTACGATCGGCCTGCTCGGCAAGCGCACCGGACAGCGCCGCTTCGAGTTCCTCGGCGCGGCGCTGGGTCAGCACCAGCTCGGCCTCGGCCGCATCGATATCGGCCTGGATCTCCAGCTGGCTCGGTGCGCGATCGGAACCGCCGAGCAGCCAGCCATTGCCCGCGAGGTCACCATCACGAGTGACCACGCGGATATCGGGGGCGGACAGGAGAGCGGCCTCGGCCGCGGACAAATCGTCTACCACCGCGATACCCGCCGTGAGCGCGGTGATCGCACCGCGCATGGTATCGGGACACTCGATCACATCTATCAGCCAGTCGGCGCCGGTAGGCAAGGCATCGGGCTGCGGCCGATCGGTAGGCACGGTGCCGAAAACCACCGCGGCACGCCCGGCATCGGATTCCTTGAGCGCGTGGATCGCGGCGTGGGCGGATTCACCGGTATCGGCGGCGACCGCGTCGGCGATCGGACCGAGCGCGGCGGCGACCGCCGCCTCGTAGCCTGCCCGCACCCCCAACAGCGCCGAGAGCGGGCCGAGTAAACCCTTTTCCCGGTGTTCCATCAGCCAAGCTCCCCCATCGCGGCGAGCCAGGTTCATCCCGAGCGCCTCGATCCGCGCGCTCAGCGACGCCACTCGCTTACTCGCCTCCCGGTCCTGTGCACGCAGTTCGGCAACCCGTTGATCGGCCAGCTCCAGGGCCTGCATCGCATGTTCATGCTGGGTGTCCAGCCCTGCCTCGCCTGCCTCCAGCTCGTCGAGTTCGGCCTGCCCACTGTCGAATTCTTCCTGTGCGGCCGCGCCGCGGTGTCCGGCCTCATCGACGGCGACCGAGAGCCTGGCGATCTCCGTATCCATCGACTGTGCCCTGGTACGCAGCGTGTCGACCTGGCCTGCCAACCGGGCCAGTCCCTCGCGCCGGTCGGCGACCGCACGCACCGCGGCCAGATGCGCCTGCTCCGCGGCCTTGGCCGCGTGGTCGCGGTCGGCCAGCTGATCTCTGGCCGCCTCCAACATCTCGGCCGCGATCTCGACCGCCTCTCGCAGTTCGGCCTCCTCGGCCGCGATCCGATCGGCCTCGGCCTCCAGCTGCTCCGGGTCACGACCAGTGCCGACCGGAGCAGCGGCGGCCAGATGACGCGCGCGGTCATCAGCGATGCGAATGGTTGCGTTGACCCGTTCGGCCAGCGCGGAAAGCTGAAACCAGATCTGCGCCGCGGCCTCGGCACTCGGAGTCAACCGCGACAGCTGGAATTCCTGCTGCGCCAGCGCCGCGTTCGCGGCGTCCAGCTCCGACTGCACCGTGATCTGCTGCTCGCGGGCATATGCCTCTTTACTCTGCTGACTTTCCAGTTCGTTGCGGCGAATGACCAGATCGTCGGCTGCCAGCCGCAGCCGGGAATCACGGAGATCGGCCTGTACGGTCGCCGCTCTCCTGGCCACCTCCGCCTGCCTGCCCAGCGGTTTGAGCTGACGGCGTAGCTCAGTGGTGAGATCGGTGAGGCGAGACAGGTTGGCCTGCATCGCCTCTAGCTTACGAACCGCCTTTTCCTTGCGCTTGCGATGTTTGAGTACACCGGCGGCCTCCTCGATGAATGCCCGGCGATCCTCCGGGCGCGACTCCAGGATGGCCGATAGCCTGCCCTGCCCTACGATGACGTGCATCTCGCGGCCGATGCCGGAATCGCTGAGCAGTTCCTGCACATCCATCAGACGACAGGAGCTGCCATTGATCTCGTACTCGCCCGCACCGTCCCGGAACATGCGCCTGGTGATGGACACCTCGGCGTACTCGATCGGGAGTGCGCCGTCGGAGTTGTCGATGGTCAATGTGACTTCGGCGCGACCGAGTGGTGCGCGCCCCGCGGTACCCGCGAAGATCACATCCTGCATCTTGCCGCCCCGCAGCGCTTTCGCACCCTGCTCACCCATCACCCAGGAGAGCGCGTCGACGACATTCGACTTACCTGATCCGTTCGGACCCACCACGCAGGTGATGCCGGGCTCCAATCGCAGCGTCGTCGCGGACGCGAAGGACTTGAAACCCTTCAACGTCAGACTTTTCAGGTGCAAATTCGGCCTTTCCGTACTCTGCTCGGTCGGCGATCCTTACCCCGTCCAGGACAGCGCCACCGGTCCGCCTGATCGCAGGCAGCGCCATCGGCGACCAGTTATGATATCCGGCGCACACCGGGAACTCTGTCCCGACCGCACACCGCACCGAACATGCTGCTGCGCTCTGCGCGCAGAGTCATCGACAAAGCCGAACCGTTGCGCATCCGAGCTAGAAGGTGAACACGCACTTTCCGATGCCGAAAAGGCATACTCGCCGATCGTCCAGCGGTAGCGTGCGAAACATCCGACACAGCAGCGCGGACGGGTGCTCGACACACGGGTCACCGAGCGACCTCAACCGCGCTATCGGTGAATTCGCGAGGAGGCACACATGCCGGAAACGGTGCGCGGGATCATAGCGCGCGGCAAAGCGGCGCCGGTCGAGCTCGTCGATGTGACCATCCCCGATCCAGGACCACACGATGTGGTGGTCCGGATGCGGGCCTGCGGGGTGTGCCATACCGACCTGCACTATCGGGAGGGTGGGATCACCGACGACTTCCCCTTCCTGCTCGGGCACGAGGCAGCAGGCGTGGTGCACACGGTCGGCGCCGCGGTCACACATGTGGCCGTGGGCGACTTCGTAGTCCTCAATTGGCGCGCGGTCTGTGGCGAGTGCCGAGCATGCCTGCGCGGCCGTCCCTGGTCCTGCTTCGACAGCCACAACGCAAGCGTGCCGATGACCCTCGCCGATGGTGCCGAGCTGAGTCCTGCCCTCGGTATCGGCGCGTTCGCCGATAAGACTCTCGTGCACGAACGGCAGTGCACCAAGGTCGACCCGGAAACCGATCCGGCGGTAGCCGGATTGCTCGGCTGCGGCGTAATGGCAGGCCTCGGCGCGGCACTGCACACCGGCGAAGTAGCCCCAGGAGACACCGTCGCGGTGATCGGCTGCGGCGGAGTCGGGGACGCGGCGATCGCCGGGGCCAGGCTGGCCGGAGCGAAGACCATCATCGCGATCGACCGGGATGCCAGGAAGCTGGGCTGGGCTACCGAGTTCGGCGCCACGCATACGGTCGACGCGACCGTGGAGAATGTGGTCGAACAAATCCAGCGGCATACCGGCGGCTGGGGCGCCGATATCGTCATCGATGCGGTCGGACGGCCGGAGACGTGGCAGCAGGCATTCTACGGACGCGACCTGGCAGGCACTGTCGTCCTGGTCGGTGTACCGACGCCGGATATGCTTGTAGAGCTGCCCCTGCTCGACCTGTTCTCCCGCGGCGGCGCACTGAAGTCCTCCTGGTACGGCGACTGTTTGCCGGAACGCGATTTCCCCACCCTGATCGATCTGTATCGCCAGGGCAGGCTCCCGCTGGACCGTTTCGTCACCGAACGCATCCGGATCGATCAAGTGGAACCGGCCCTGAACAAGATACGCACCGGCGACGTGCTTCGGTCAGTGGTGCTCTGGTGAACACCGGTAGCGAGCGCGCCCCGCCACGAATCATTCGGAGACTGTTCCACTGGGGACGCACGACGCGCCATGATGGAAGATGTGGAACGCGGTCAGCTGCGGATATACCTCGGTGCCGCGCCGGGAGCAGGCAGAACTCATGCCATGCTGAACGAAGCGCATCGATGGCTACAGCTCGGCCGGGATGTGGTGGCCGCGGTAACCGGAACCCACGACGATATGGAAACCGCGCGGCTACTCGAAGGCATCGAACGCATTCCCCCGAAGCTGATCGAGTATCACGGCACAACCTCCGCCGAACTCGATCTCGAAGCAGTACTGCGGCGCGCCCCCGCGATGGTGCTTGTCGAAGAACTGGCACACGCCAACCTGCCCGGCGGCAAAAACGACAAGCGCTGGCAGGATGTGGACGATCTCCTCGACGCGGGCATCGACGTGCTCTCCACACTCGAGTTGCAGCAGCTGGAAGGCCTCAGCGACGTCGTAACGCAGCTCACCGGAAGGCCACACTGCGAAACCGTGCCGGATGCAGTGGTGCGCGCCGCGAATCGGGTAGAGCTGGTCGACATCACCCCGGAAATACTGCGCCGCACTTTCTCGCATAGAAGCATGAGCACCGCAGAGAAGACAGCCGCGGCGCTGCACGACTATTCCCAGTGGAAAGAACCCGCTGCGCTACGGGAGTTGAGCCTGCTGTGGCTGGCCGGTCAGATCGATGCCGCGCTGGCGAAGTACCGGACCGATCACCCGAGCACCGAACCGCGGGAGGTACCCGAGCGCGTTATGGCAGCGGTGACCGGCGGCCCCGGATCGGAAACCATCGTGCGCCGGGCAGGCCGGATCGCGAGCAGGTCAAGCGCCGAGCTGGCAATCGTGCACGTCGTCCGCAGCGCCGATCTGGCCGGGGTCTCCGCCGAACGCCTCACCTGGCTGCGCGAACTCGCGGAAGAACTCGGCGCCTCACTGCACACCATCACCAGTGACGATGTGCCCACCGCGCTACTCGAGTTCGCCCACGAGACCAACGTCACACAACTTGTGCTCGGCGCACCGCAACGCTCCCGCTGGAGCGGACTCTTCACCGAAGGCACCAGCGCCACCGTGCTGCGGCTCTCCGGTGAGATCGACGTTCATATCGTGACCCACGAATACGCGCAACGAGCTACCCGGCGCCTGGCTCCCGGCGCCCGCCGGCGCACCATCGCCTGGCTCGCCGCAGTTCTCCTCCCCCCCACGGTATTCGCGATCAGTGCCACGGTCCTGGACAACCTCATGGGTCTCGCCGCGATCAGCGCGCTGTTCGTGGTCGGTGTCGTCGCGGTGGCGCTACTCGGCAGGATCGTGCCCGCACTGTTCGCGGCCTTGTTGTCCGGCCTGCTGATGAGATTTATCACGCCACCGCGCTACAGCCTGGCTGTCACCGAACTGACCGAATGGATCACCTTGATCGTGCTGCTCGCGGTCGGTGTCGCGATAGTGCAACTGGTCGATCTCGCCGCGAAGCAGACCAGGCAGGCACGTCAAGCCTCTCGGCAGGCCGAGTTGCTGACCATGTTCTCCGGCGCCATTCTGCACGGCGCCGATCTCCCCAAGCTGCTCGAGCAGCTCAGGGAGGTCTTCGCGCAACGAGCGGTCAGTCTGGTGGCGGGTGAACTGGTGCTGGCCGAGGTCGGTGCCGATCCACCGCGGTTGCCCTCGGAGGCGAGTACCGTCGTCGAAGCGAGCGACGCCCACCATCAGCTGTTGCTCGCAGGCGGCCCACTCGCGGCAGCCGACCGGCCGGTACTCAACGCGGTGGCCAACCAATCGGTCGCGCTGGTACGGCAGACCCGCTTGGCCGAAGAGGCCAGCGCCGCCGCGGCGTTACAAGAGGCCAACCGCCTACGGCAAGCACTGCTCTCCGCGGTGAGCCACGATCTGCGCACCCCCTTGGCCGGAGCCAAAGCGGCGGTTTCCAGCTTGTGCAGCGATGACGACGACATCGAATTCTCCCAGGAGGACATCGCCGAACTCTTGGAGACAATCGAGGAATCGGTGGACCAGCTCACTGCGCTGGTCGACAACCTGCTCGACTCGTCCCGGCTCGCGGTCGGTGTGGTCACACCACAGGTGCAACGGGTGTACGCGGAGGAAGCGGTACATCGTGCGATGGTGAGCGTCGGGATGGGTGCACGCGGGCAGCGGCGCGCCGTCACAGCCCGGGTCCGGGTCGATGTCGGCGATATCGTGGTCCAGGCCGATAGCGGCCTGTTGGAACGGGTACTGGCCAACCTGCTCGACAACGCGCTGCGGCATACACCGGACGGCAGCCCGATCCTGGTCACTGCCGCATGCACCGGTGACCGAACGACGATCTCCGTGGTGGACTCCGGCCCCGGCGTACCACAGGGCATGGAGGAGCGTCTGTTCGAACCATTCCAACGTCTCGGCGACCGGGACAATACCTCCGGTGTCGGGCTGGGCTTATCGGTGGTGCACGGATTCGTGCAGGCGATGGGCGGCACCGTACGAGCCGAGCCGACAGCGGGGGGAGGATTGACCATGGTGGTCGACCTGCCCTCGGCTGAGGTGCCTGCCCTGGATACCGAGACCGCAGCCGAGACGATGAACGCAGGTGAGCGTGCCGCCCCCGCAAAAGCAGGAAGCGGCGATTTCGGAGGCGGTACCCCCAGGAGGCGGTGATAGTGACGAAGGCGCTGGAGGCTACGCCGACAAAGGTGCTCGTAGTCGACGATGAACAGCAGATCGTGCGCGCATTGCGGATCAATCTCTCTGTCCGCGGGTACGAGGTGATCACCGCGTCGACCGGCGGCGCGGCGCTGCGCGCAGCGGCCGACCAGCATCCGGACGTTGTGATCCTCGACCTCGGGCTGCCCGATATCGATGGCATCGAAGTGCTCGCCGGGCTGCGCGGCTGGACCTCGGCACCGGTGATCGTACTGTCCGCGCGAAGCGACTCCACCGACAAGGTCCAGGCACTGGATGCAGGCGCCGACGATTATGTCGCCAAACCGTTCGGCATGGACGAGCTGATGGCCCGGTTACGCGCCGCGGTCCGCCGCGGCACCACCGAGGCCGATGATTCGGCGCCGGTGGTGACAACTGAATCGTTCACGGTCGACCTGGCCGCCAAAAAGGTCACCAAACGCGGCGAGACCGTGCATCTGACCCCTACCGAATGGGGCATGCTGGAGATGCTGGTGCGCAATCGCGGCAAACTGGTCGGGCAACGTGAGCTGCTCCGCGAGGTGTGGGGCCCCTCTTATGCCACCGAGACGCACTATCTGCGGGTGTATCTGGCACAACTGCGGCGCAAGCTGGAAGACGATCCGTCCCGGCCGAAACATCTGCTCACTGAAGCGCGTATGGGCTATCGATTCCAGGAGTAACCCCCGGCTACCGGTACCGGCGCCGCCGGGCGCTACGCACCGGGGCGCGAACCCGGGGCGAGGGAGATGGCAGGATCTGGCCCATGGCTGAACAGACCGCTACCACCGCCACCGCGACACCGAGCGCGCAGGAACCGACTACGTTATGGGTCGAGCGCACCGGGACCAGGGCATACACCGGCCGCAGCTCCCGTGGCGCCGAGGTCTTGATCGGTTCACAGGGTGTCCACGGCGCGTTCACTCCTGGCGAGCTGTTGAAGATCGCCTTAGCCGCCTGCTCCGGCCTGAGCGCGGATTTCCCGCTGTCGCGCAAACTCGGCGACAACTTCGACGCGACCATCCGGGTCTCCGGCGATGCCGACCGAGACAACGAGGTCTACCCCCAGCTGGACGAAGTGTTCGAACTGGACCTCAGCGAACTCGACGACGACGCACGCGAACGATTGCTGGTCACCGTGCAGCGCGCGATCGGCAAGGTGTGCACGGTGGGACGGACCCTGCAGGCAGGGGCGAAGGTTACGCTCTCGTTCGACGCCGAGGCGTGAAGTACGACGAGACGTGAAGAACGGGAACCTGACGAGAACTCGAGGCACGGGAGCAATCTTCGATGAACGAGCCCGTTCGGTTGAGCGCGTGGGTGCACGGTCTGGTCCAAGGCGTGGGTTTCCGTTGGTGGACCCGGTCACGGGCACTGGAACTCGGGCTGGTCGGCAGCGCGACCAATACCAGAGACGGCCGGGTGCACGTAGTGGCGGAAGGACCGCGATCCGCATGTGAGGACCTGCTGGAACTGTTGCGTTCAGGGGAGACACCTGGGCACGTAACAGTGGTTGTGGAAAGCTGGGAATCCGCACGGGGTGATTCGACCGGTTTCGAGGAGCGGTAGTCTCCGTGCTGATTCCGGTGAGGGTGATGATGGGGGCGATAGTGAACACGCACCATCCAGCGCCAGGAACCGAGCATCATCCGCCTGCCGTACCCGGGTCATCTAGATACCAGACGCCAGTCGTCGGGTAAACGCGCCGCGGTGATCTGCGTGCCCTCCGCCTCCAGATCGACAGTGGTGGCGCCGAGCCGCAACGCGCGCAGCGAGACCCTGCCCCAGTGCTCCGGCAGTTGCGGGCGAGCGGTGAGCGTCCTGGTCGGAGCATCCGGATCGAGCCCGAGAAACGCTCGCACCAGCAGCAGCGGCGCGGCGCTCGCCCATGCCTGCGGCGAACACGAGGTCGGATAGGGCACCGGTGTGGCGAAACGCGCCCGCGGAAAGCCGCAGAACAATTCCGGCAGCCTGCCATCGAACACCGCCGCGGCATCCAGCAAACCGATGGTCAGCTGGGTAGCCAGTTCGACCGCACCGGGCAGGTGCCGATAACGCAGCAGACCGGCCACCGCGATCGCGGTATCGTGCGGCCAGACCGAACCGCAGTGGTAGCTCATCGGATTGTAGGCGCCCATATTCGATGCCAGGGTGCGCAATCCGAATCCGGAGTCCATCTCCGGGCCAGCCATATGCAGAATCAATTCGGCCGCGTGCTCGTCACTGGCGATACCCGACCACAGGCAGTGCGCCGCATTACTGGTGAGCGCGTCGACCTGGCGTTTGCTGCCATCCAGCGCCACGGCGTACCAGCCGCGATCGGGTAACCAGAACTGCTCGGCGAACTTACCGCGCAATACCTCCGCGCGCTCCCGGAGCCGTCCGGCCGATCGCGGCTCGTCGAAAGCATCGGCCAGCTCGGCGCGAGCAAGCAATGCCGCGTGCACATACCCCTGCACCTCACATAGCGCGATGGGGGTTTCGGCGAGATGGCCAGTGGCGTGGTTGATTCCGTCGAAACTGTCCTTCCAGCCCTGATTGATCAAGCCACGGTCGGTCGCACGGCGGTACTCGATGAAACCGTCGCCGTCACGATCGCCGTAGTCGGTGATCCAGTGCAGCGCGGCATCGGCAGCAGGCAACAGTAACCGGATCGCTTCCGGATCCGCGCCCCAGCGATGACATTCGGCGAGCAACATCACGAACAGCGGTGTGGCGTCGGCGCTTCCGTAGTAAATATTGCCGCCGAGCACCTGCCCGCCCGCCGGACCACGGCGCATCTCGTGCATGATGCGCCCCGGTTCCTCCTCGGTGAGCGGATTCACCTCTTGCCCTTGGAGTTCTGCCAGCTGCTGCAAGGTACCCAGGGCCAGATCGACCGCCAGCGGTAACGCCATCCACGCGGTGAGCAGGCTGTCGCGACCGAACAAGGTCATGAACCACGGGGCTCCCGCGGCGACGAACGGGCGCGCCTCACTGGATTCGTCGTGAATCTGCAACGCACCGAGGTCACTTTCGGTGCGGCGCAGTATCCGGGTGAGCACCGGGTCAGAGGTGGTGATATCGGTGGCGGTATCCCGCCATGCCTCGATCTTGCGGCCCGGTGCGCTGACTCCGTAGTGCGCGCCGGGGGCGACCGCTTGAAAACGCTGATTGCCCAAGGTCGGTTGCGCGATGATCTCGGTCTGCCAGCACTCGCCGACCGGAACGATCACCCGCCAGATCATGGTGCCGGGCAACACTTCCGCTTCCACCGTCGTCGAGATCGAGATTCCCCGGCTACGATCGGCATAGTCGTGCAGCACCAACTCGCTATCGGCGACCGTGACATCGGCCCTCGTATTTCCCGCCCGCCCTTCCTTCACCGCGAACAGGTCGATGAAGTCCGCGTCCACGTGCAGCTCCAGCAATACCGCTGTGGGCTCACGCCCCATGTTCTCCAGCGTGAGTAATTCGTGCATACCATCGGCGACGATCCGTTCGCGCACCACCAGCAACGTGCTGTCGGCCAGACCGGCTTGCGGCGGTCTGCGCAACACGAACCTGGCGGCGAACGCCTCTGGACTCAGCACCGAAAGCGGCTCAGCGGGTCTGCCGTTCACCAGCAGCTCCCAGCGGGACAGCACCCGCGCGTCCCGGAAGAACAATCCGTGCGGCTTACCCGGTTCGACATCTCCGAGCCGATTCGACAAACAGAATGTGCCACCCTCGACCAGGGTCACCGAACCGCACCCCCCGAATCCGGTCGGCTCACCGGAATTCAGGGGGGCGGAATTCAAAGGTCTACCGGTCACGCCAATCCGCTCGCCGCGACTCTGATCGATGTAGGAACAGGCATTGTGGTATCGACGGGCTCTGCATCGATGGGCTTGGCATCGACGGGCACTGCGCCGAAACGTTTCTTGGCCCGCAACAACCTGCGGTACACCTGCTCATAACCGAAACCCAAAGTATCGGAACCGAATTTCGCCTGCACATGTGCCCGGCAAGCGATCGGGTCCATCTCCTTGACCGCTTCGATGGCCTCGGGAAGCTCGGCGGGATCGTCACAGATCCGACCGGTCACGCCGTCGACGATCACCTCGGACACCGCCCCGCCGCGCAATGCGACCACCGGGGTGCCACAGACCATGGATTCGATCATCACCATGCCGAACGGTTCCTCCCAGCGAATCGGGAACAGCAGGCAACGCGCGTTGGCAAGCAGTTTACGCTTGGCCGAGGTGTCGGCGAGGCCGAACAGATGATCGTTATCGGTCAGCAGCGGCCGCACTTTCTCCTCGAAGTACGCCTGCTCGGTGCGTTCGCTGCATTTACCGGCGAGCACCAGCGGGATACCAGCGGCGTGCGCGGCTTCCAACGCCAGATGCGGGGCCTTGCATTCGTTGAACCTGCCTAGGAACAAGGCATAATCGTCTTTCTCCACCCGGAACGGCCAGTCGTCGACGTTCAGCGCATTGTGCACGCGCCCGGACCAATTCAAGCCGGAGGCGAGTTCGCGCTGCCGGTCGCTGATCGCCACCAGCGCCACCTCATCGCCCAGATCCCGGTAGTAGCGGTAGATATCGTCCTCTATCGGCCCGTGCACGGTTAGCACGGTCGGCAAGCCGAGCTGCTGAAAAGCGAACGCGTTGAGCGGGCCCGCGAAGGTGTGATCGTGTACCAGATCCACACTCGATGTGGCGGCGAGCTCTTCGATCGCGCGGCGCACCCGCAACGCGTGTACGACCTCGGGGAACGGCTCTCCGAGACGCTCCGGCACCGCCCGATCCCACACCGGCATGAACTTGGCCTTGGTACCCGACTCCCCCGCGCCGAGCAGGGTCACCTCATGACCACGGTCGACCAGGGAGTCGACCAGATCGGCGACCACTGCCTCGACACCGCCATACGCCTTCGGGGGAACATCGAAATACGGCGGCACCACCATCGCAATGCGAAACGGACCGCTGGAATGATCTATCCGCAGATAGTCGGACTGTGGATAGTCGGACGACGCCATCGACAGATCGAACGGTACCTTCTGCGCCGAAACAGCGCTCATGACCCTCCTTCCAGGGACAACCAGTAACACTCGCATCCACCCAGCACTCGGAGCACCGGGTGCCGAACTGAACTAGTGGCCGCCGCGGCGGGGGTGAAGACCGTGCTGCACCGCCGTCCATGGGGCTTGGTTGGCCTGGTCACGATTGCGACATGATCAGGGGGGCCACTTGGGTAGGTACCTCAAACTGGTTCGATCAAACCAAACAGTTCGAGGAAAATCGCCGCATACCGCGTTCATTCCACGTCAAGTGGGTAGTCCGTTGACCCGCTTTGCCTGCCCTGGCCACGAAGAACACGGCCCGCGCCCACATGGCGACCCGCGTATCCCGCGCGTGTCAACCCACGATGACAGTCCGCGCGGCACCCCCGTCGCCATATCCCCACCGGTCCAGAGGCCGGACAACCGTCGTGCTGCTATCGGCGGGGCTGCGCATGGAGAGGGAGAAGAACGGGACGGAGACCATAGGCACGAGCATCGACATAGCCGGCAGTAAACGTGCCGCGGGAGCCGAAGACCGGGCCGATGAGTGGATCGGTCACCTGGACGTTGGTGCGGAAACGGCCGCTGGTGTCATCGAACCGTTCGCGTGCCTCAGCGCGGCCGTGCGCGACCAAGGGCAAACAAACATCCACTGTAGAAACGAATTCCATTGGAGGTCAGGATATATCGCCAGTATCCGCTTCCCTGCTCGATGGTCGAGAGCCGGTCAGCCGAATGGAGCCTCGGCGCGGAGGTACGACTGCCGTCGGGACGATCGCGGTCTCCCGCGCTGATCCCGGCCCCCGCGATCGGACGCAGCGGTAGGAAGCGAGTTGCATAGCGGAAATGCTGGGACTGCCCCGGCTCCCCTCTGCGAGAGTCGATATCGGTGAAGCGCAGGTCCCAGCGGCGGTGAGCGGCCGGGTTCTGAGTACGCCTCCCACAACAGGTCCAGGTCGGCGCGGACGCACGTCTCGATATAGAGCCTATTCATGGCGGTCCTCGTCAGCGGCCGAAACTGGTCGAGGGCTTCGTTCTCCGCTGGACTCGACTCGAGCAGCTCGGACGGCAACAATCCGAAAACGGATGAAAACAGACCACGAAACCCCTTGCCCAACAAGGGTTGCCAGCGTGTTAATGGAAACAGCCGGGCCAACACACGTCGGGCACCCCCCGGTGCACATTACCCATCACCACACAAAGGGGTAGTGGTATGCCTACCATCACCGCCATCTTCCCGACCTCAGGCCCACCCTCGGGCGGGAACCTCGTCGCCATCACCGGCACCGGCTTCGTCGGCCCAACCACCGTCTACTTCGGTGGCACCGCCACCACCTTCATTCAGAACAACCCCAGCCAGATCACCGCACTGGCCCCACCCGGATCCGGCACCGTCCAAGTCGTCGTGATCAACTCCGGCGGCGTCAGCAACGGCATGCCCTACACCTACGGCACCCCCGCCCTACCGACCCTGACCACGATCACACCCACCTCGGGCCCGGCCACCGGCGGCAACACCGTGGTGCTCACCGGCACCAACCTCACCGGCACCACCGCCGTCACCTTCGGCGGGACACCGGCACCCTCGTTCACCGTCGACTCACCCACACAGATCACCGCCACCGCACCACCGGGCACCGGAACGATCGGAGTCACCGTCACCACCCCCGCAGGCACCAGCGGTCCGATCGGCTACACCTACCTCTCGGCCCCGACCCTGCTCGCGCTCAGCCCCACCTCCGGCCCCGCCACCGGCGGCAACCCCGTCATCATCACCGGCACCAACCTCACCGGCACCACCGCCGTCACCTTCGGTATCACCCCCGCGCCCTCGTTCACCGTCGACTCACCCACCCAGATCACCGCCACCGCACCCGCAGGCACCGGAACGATCGGAGTCACCGTCACCACCACCGCAGGCACCAGCGGCCCGATCGGCTACACCTACCTCGCCGCCCCAACCATCCTCGCGCTCAGCCCGACCAGCGGCCCGGCCACCGGCGGCAACAACGTCACCATCACCGGCACCAACCTCACCGGCACCACCTCGGTCAGCTTCGACGGCACCCCCGCGGCGTTCACCGTCGACTCCGCCACCCAGATCACCGCCACCGCACCCGCAGGCACCGGGACCGTCGGGGTCACCGTCACCACCCCCGCAGGCACAAGCAACCAAGTCACCTACACCTACACCACCACCGCCCCGACCATCACCGCGATCTCCCCACCCTCGGGCCCGGAAGCCGGCGGCAACACCGTAACCATCACCGGCACCGGCTTCACCGGAACCACCGCGGTCACCTTCGGCCCCACCCCAGCGACATTCACCGTCGACTCCGCCACCCAGATCACCGCCATCGCACCCGCAGGCACCGGGGCCATCGGAGTCACCGTCACCACCCCCGCAGGCACCAGCAACATCGTCGATTACGCCTACCTCCCGGCACCGACCATCACCACCCTTTCCCCACCCGCAGGCCCAGAAGCCGGCGGCAACACCGTAACCATCACCGGCACCGGCTTCACCGGAACCACCGCGGTCACCTTCGGCCCCACCCCAGCCACCTCGTTCACCGTCGACTCCGCCACCCAGATCACCGCCACCGCACCCGCAGGCACCGGGGCCATCGGAGTCACCGTCACCACCCCCGCAGGCACCAGCAACATCGTCGATTACGCCTACCTCCCGGCACCGACCATCACCACCCTTTCCCCACCCTCGGGCCCAGAAGCCGGCGGCAACACCGTAACCATCACCGGCACCGGCTTCACCGGAACCACCGCGGTCACCTTCGGCCCCACCCCGGCCACCTCGTTCACCATCGACACAGACACCCAGATCACCGCCACCGCACCCGCAGGCACCGGGACAATCGGAGTCACCGTCACCGCCCCCGCAGGTACCAGCGTCCCGTTCCCCTATACCTATGCCCCGGCACCTGCCATCGATTCACTTTCTCCGAACTCCGGCCCGGCAGCAGGGGGCACCTCGGTGACGATCGCCGGCATCGGCTTCACCGATGCCGCCACAGTGGCCTTCGGCCCAACGTCGGCGGTGTTCACTATCGACTCCGACACCCAGATCACCGCGATATCTCCCGCGAACACTGCCGGGACCACCGTCGATGTCTTCATCACTGCCCCAGGAGGAGAGTCCGGTCCCAACCCCCCCATTACCGAATTCACCTACCTGTAGTGTCACCGGAGTCTCCTGGCGATCGCCGAGCAGCCGAGCCCCACCAGCACCCCACACGGTAGAACCCGGCCGGGAAACAACAACACACCACCACCGCCGTCGGTGGCAGGCTCTTCCGATAAGCCTGCCACCGACGGCGGCCCATGGTGGCATCCTAGAGAACAGCCACGTCCAGGTGACCGCGATCGAACGCCGAACTACCGCACTCGGCTGTACTTCACAACAGCCACACCGTCCTCGAAAACCGTACTGGTGATCACCCGGAACTTGGCCGGTTCCGGCAGTTGTGGCCCCGCACCGAACAGCGGGCGGCCACGACCGAGCACGACCGGATACAACTTGAGGAAGATCTGGTCTATCTCCGGGAGCAATACCTGTGCCAGTTGCCCACCGCCACACAGCCAGATACCCAATCCACTTTCCCGCTTGAGCTCGCGGACCTTCTCGATGGGATTCTCGGCGATCAGTTCCACAGCCGGATCGGGGCTCTCCGGCAGAGTGGTCGAGACGACGAACTGCCGCAGATGCGAGTATGGGCTCGAAGTGCCGGTACGTACCCCGAAATCATGTGTCTTACGTCCCATCAGCACGGTATCGAAGTAGCGATTGCGCTCCTCGACACCGATCGCTTCCCGCACTTTGGTCGGCAATGTCTCCGGGTACTGCGCATTGATCGCCGGGCCGTGATCGCCGCCGACCGGGAAGAAGTCGACAGAGCCTTCTTCGGTAGCAATGAATCCGTCGATGGTCGACGCTACGTAATAAGTGAGTTTTCGCATGGTTCAGCACCCCAGAGCCGGTTGCGATGATCGACAAGACGTGAGCTAGCGCATACTTCCTTCCACACGGTCCGGTAGCACTCCGGGCCTTATGAGAAAACCGTAGCTCGCTCCGGCTAGCGACGGCGAGGCTTCGGTTGGCAACGTGGGCAGGAATAAGACGAGCGGTTCATGAACCGCTCCCGGATGATCGGCGCGCCACACCGGCTACACGGCTCGTTCTCCCTGCCGTAGACAGCGAGGGAGCGTCCGAAGTAACCGGACTGTCCGTTGACATTCACATAGAGCGCGTCGAAGGATGTCCCCCCTACGTCGAGCGCTTCGCTCATCACCACACCGACCTCGGTGAGCAGACCGCGCACCGTGAGCCGAGACAGGCTTGCCGCCGACCGGCCACCGTGGACGCGGGCCCGCCAGAGCGCCTCGTCGGCATAGATATTGCCGATGCCCGACACCATGGACTGATCGAGCAGGACACGTTTGATCTCGCTCTGCCTACCTCGAATGAGCCTGATCACGGATGCGGCGTCGAAACGCGGATCCAGCGGATCGCGGGCGATATGCGCGACCGGCTCCGGCACCGATGTTCCGTCCACCTCGACCAGCGGTGCGAGTGCCCAGCCGCCGAAGGTGCGCTGGTCGACGAAACGCAGCTCGGTACCATCGCTGAGGGCGGCACGGATATGCGCGTGTTTTTCCAGCGGAACGTCCGCGGCCTGGACCAGCATCTGACCACTCATGCCCAGGTGCACGACCAAAGCGTCTTCCTGGTCGGCGAAGGTCAACCAGAGAAACTTGCCGCGCCGCGCGACCGAATCGACCTTCCGTCCGGTCAATCGTGCAATGAGGTCGGCGGAGCCGCCGAGGTGACGACGCACCGAGCGCGGATGGGTGACCGCAACGGATTCGATCACGCGCCCGACCACATGCTCGGCGAGACCACGACGGACGACTTCGACCTCGGGAAGCTCGGGCACGTCAGGTTTCTGCGGTCAGCACCGTGTAGGCGGCGCCAGCGGCCTTCTGCTCGGCTTCTTTCTTGGACCGGCCGACACCCTGGCCATAGGACCGGCCGCCGATCACCGTGGTCGCGGTGAATTCCTTGTCGTGATCCGGGCCGGTCGAGGTGATCTCGTAGCTCGGCACACCGAGGCCACGCTCCGCGGTCAGCTCCTGCAGACTCGTCTTCCAGTCCAGGCCTGCGCCTATGCGCGGACCACGCTCGAGCAACTCGGCGAACAGCCGCAACACCACGGTGCGCGCCACCTCGATGCCGTACTGCAGATGCACGGCACCGAGCAGCGACTCCATCCCGTCGGCGAGGATGCTCTCCTTGTTCCGGCCGCCGGTGAGCTCCTCACCTTTGCCGAGCAACAAATGCGCCCCGAGTCCACCTTCGCCGAGACCACGAGCGACCTCGGCGAGCGCACGCATGTTCACTACGCTTGCGCGCAGTTTGGCCAGCTCGCCCTCGGACTTATCGGGATGTTCGTGATACAGCCGCTCGGTGATGCTCAACCCGAGTACGGAGTCGCCGAGGAACTCGAGTCGCTCGTTCGTCGGCAGACCACCGTTCTCGTACGCGTACGACCGATGTGTCAGCGCCAGGCGCAACAAATCCGGCCGCACATCGACGCCCAGCGCGGCAAGTAGGGTCGCGTGCTCACCGGGCGAGTCGTTTTCGTAGGTCACGTCGCTACGACAGCTCGAAGGAATCAGATCGCGGCAGTGACCTGGCGGCCCTTGTAGGTGCCGCAGGACGGGCAGGCGATATGCGGCAAGGTCTTCTCGCCACAGGAGCGGTTCGGGCAGGTGATCAGGGTCGGCGCGGTGGCCTTCCACTGGCTGCGCCGCGACCTGGTGTTGGAACGGGACATCCGGCGCTTGGGAACGGCCACGACTACTTCTCCTCTGTCTTCATTGGCTTGCCGCTTCGGCTGATCGGCCTTGGTTCAATGGTCTCGGTCGGCCGCACCCTCATCGGGGCTGCCTGTGCCGGGGGATCCGGAGGCGAATTCGGCCAGCCCGGCCCAGCGGGGATCCAGTATCTCATGCTTGTGCCCGGATCCCGCAATCGCCATCCGTACTCCGCATTCCGAGCACAGCCCGGCGCAATCCGGAGTGCACAGCGGCTGCAGCGGAAGCTCCAAGCCGAACGCATCGACCACCACGGGCTCCAGATCGATGGTGTCATCGATCATGCGGTAGATCTCGTCGTCTTCGGTGGTCTGTTCGGTGGCGCTGTCCGGATAGGCGAACAGCTCGGTGAGTCGCACTTCCACCTCGCCGGTGAACGGCTCCAGGCAGCGCGAACACTCTCCCTGCGTCGGCGCGGACACCGTTCCGGTGACCAGCACCCCTTCGGACACCGCCTGCAGCTGCACGTCGAGCTCCACCGGCGCGCCAACGGGAACGGCGATCAACTCCAGACCGATCCGCTCCTGCGTGGTCACGGTGCGGTGCAGCTCGCGCATGGTTCCCGGCCTGCGGCCGAGGCTGCGGGTGTCCAGCACGAAAGCCGCGTCCGGCATTCGGCGCTTGGCCGACTGCGGACGCGATGCGGAACCGGCAGACATCACGAACTCACTCACGATCGGGGACTATGGGCAACCACTCCACAATACGCGACCACGCGATTTTCCCAAAAAGATCGCTGGTTCCAGCTGTCGCCGATGAAACCGTCACCGACCGAGCGGTCACCGCCGAAACTGTCACCGACGGGACCACTACCTCCGGAATTCCGTGGCGTAGTCGGGCGCTCCCGTCCCGACCCGCAACTGATGACGTCCGCGACCTACCGTGCGCAACACACTGCTGAGCGTTTCCTCGAACTCGGCCAGCCTGGAGTCGACATAGTGATCGCACTCCTCACGTAACCGATCCGCTTCGGCATGCGCGGCGTCGATCACCTTGGCCGATTCGGCATGCGCGGCACGCACCACCTCGGTTTGCGCGACCATCCGTTCCTGCTCGGCAAGCCCTTCCGCGACGGAGCGCTCATAGGCGGCCTTACCCGCCTCGATCATCCGGTCCGCCTCGGCGCGAGCCCGGCCGGTCACCGCCTCGTATTCGGCGTTGCCGTCGGCTATCACCCGTTCGGCCTCCTCCTGCGCGGAGGTGACCAGACGATCAGCGTGCGCGCTCGCCTCGGCGACCATGCGGTCGGCATGGGCCTTGGCGTCGGCCAGCATGCGGTCGGCCTCATCGCGGGCCGTTCCGATGGCGCGCTCGGCCTGCTCATTGGCGCCACTCACCGTGATCTCGGCCGAGGTCCTGGCATCGGAAACGATCTTGTCCCGATGATCGAGCACATCCTGGGCATCGTCCAATTCACCAGGCAGGGCGTCCCGGACGTCATCGAGTAGTTCGAGCACATCGCCACGCGGAACGATGCAGCTACGGGTGGGTGGGATACCGCGGGCCTCTTCGACGATGGCGACCAGTTCGTCGAGCGCTTCGAATACGCGATACATGCTCACTACCCTCCTGCGGACTCACGGTGAGACTCCCCACCAACGCTCAGTCTGCCCCGCACTATGGCCCGCACCGAGCACTTTCCGGTGTGTCGCGCCGGTGTCTTGTATGCCACAACAATCAAGTGGAGATTAACTCTCCGCTTCATGTTACATTCGTCGGGAAGGTCGACCAAGCTCTGCGATATCGTCCGCGAATCCCGGGATCGCTGGCGGTGCAGCCGGAAAGCGGAAACAGCCGGAAGGCAGAAACAGCGGGCGGAATCGGCATCACCCGTCGGGTGTCGACAGGCTCCGGCGCGCAGCGATAGTTACGCATGCGCTACAAACGGAACTTGCCGAGAACCGACGGAGGAAACGATGACCACTGCCGTTGCCCCGGCCGACGGCTCGTGTTCGATCGGAAAAACGATGACTGTTCTGGAACTACCTCGGCCGAGGGGAGCGCGCTCCACCAGCCTCTTCGTGCCGTGGTACGGGCCTTATCCGGCACTACGCACCACACCGGTCGCGGATAAGCTGGCACAGCTGCCCCGGTATCTGCGCAGCGACCACGCCTCGGCCCAGCTGATCCGGTTCGCCCTCGTCGGTGGATCGAGCAACATCGCCTACGTACTGCTGTTCTTCGCCATGCACAGCATCGGACCACTGTCGGCCAATATCGTCGGTTCCCTCGTCAGCACCATGATCGCCAATGAGCTGCACCGTCAGCTCACCTTCCATGCCGCGGGCCGGATCGGCTGGTTCACCGCACAGTGGGAAGGTGGCGGACTGGCACTGGTCGGTCTCGGCATCACGACCGCGGCGCTGGCCGCCCTCGGGGTATGGGCCCCCGGCCTCGGCGATACCGCACAGGCGGTCGCGATCCTGGCCATCACCGCCGCGGTCGGGGGTATGCGCTTTCTGGCGTTACGCGGCCTGGTTTTCTGAACCTCCAGGCATTCGAAGCGCGGGCAGACGCGAGTTCAGCGTCGACGTTCGGCGAGCCGGTCGAGCATCCGTTTGTGCACGGAGGGCGGCAGCATATCGGTGACGTCGCCACCGAACGCGGCCACCTCTTTGACCAGGGAGCTGGATAGGAAGCTGAGCGAAGGATTGGTGGCGATGAAGAAGGTGTCCACTCCGGAGAGTTTCTTGTTCATCTGCGCCATCTGCAGCTCGTAGCCGAAGTCGCCCGCATCGCGCAAACCCTTGACGATAGCGGTGACGCCCTGCTCGCGGGCGAAGTCGACGAGCAGGCCATGCCATGACTCCACCCGGACATTGCCCAGGTGGGAAGTGGATTCGCGCAACATCTCGATGCGCTCCTCGACACTGAACATGCCCTGCTTGTTCTTGTTGATCAAGACGGTGATCACGACCTCGTCGAACTGGGCCGCCGCCCGAGTGAAGACGTCGAGATGTCCATAGGTCACCGGGTCGAAGGATCCCGGGCACAGCGCTCCTGCCATGAGCCGACGCTAGCACCGACCCCGGCAGTCCAGCAGCAGCGACCGGATAACGCCTATCCGTCCGGATCGAATTCGGCCAGCTCAATGCGCGTTTCGCCATATCGGCGCGAGGTGGAAGGGACAAAGCTTGCCGGCCACCTGATTTCGGGCGAACGCGCGGAGCGCTCGACAACGACCATGGCGCCGGGACGCAGCCAGCCACGCTCGGCCAGCGCACGCAGATCCGCCAGCACAGCGGCATCGTCCACCGCGTAGGGCGGGTCGGAGAAAACCATATCGAAGCCCGCGGCCGCCCCACCCGCTTGCAGCGCGTTCGCCACCGTAGCGACCCGCAGCTCGGCACCGGGCAGCCCGAGGTCGGCGATATTGCCACGCACTACCGCAGCCGCTTTACGGTCGGACTCGATGAGCAGAGCGTGCGCGGCACCGCGCGACAGTGCCTCCAGCCCGAGCGCACCGGAGCCCGCGTACAGATCGAGCACCCTGGCACCCGCGAAATCCAACCGGGCGGTCAAGGCGCTGAACAGCGCCTCCCGCACCCGATCCGACGTCGGCCTGGTACCAGCGGGCGGCACCCGCAGACGCCTGCCACCCGCTGTTCCCGCAACGATCCGGGTCATCGGGTGGCGCGCTCCCTGTGCTCCGGCACCGTCAGCTCGATCAGCAGATCGCCGCCCTCGACCTGCTGCAGCGAACCGATCGCGACCCTGCCGACGACGCCCGCGCGCGGTGCGGTGATCGCCGCCTCCATCTTCATCGCCTCGATGGTGCCGATGGTATCGCCCGCCACGACCTCATCACCTTCGGACACCGCGAGGGTCACCACGCCCGCGAACGGCGCGGCGATATGGCCCGCATTGGCTTTGTCGGCCTTCTCCGCGGCCGGAACCTCGCCCGCGATGGAACGATCACGCACCGCGATCGGGCGCAACTGCCCATTGATGATGCACATCACCGTGCGCATCCCGCGCTCGTCCGGCTCCGAAATGGCTTCCAGACCGATGAGCAGAGTGACCCCTTTCTCCAGCTGCACTCGGTGCTCCTCGCCACGACGCAGGCCGTAGAGGAACTGGTTGGTCGACAACCTGGAAGTATCGCCGTACTGCTCGCGGTGAGCGAGGAATTCAGCGGTCGGGCCGGGGAACAGTAACCGGTTCAGCGTCGCGCGGCGTTCCTCGGAGGTGCCTGCGAGCCCTGCCTCGTCCGCCGGAGTCAACGGCGTCTCCGGCTTCGCCACCGAACGGCCTGCCAATGCCTTGCTGCGGAACGGCTCGGGCCAGCCGCCCGCAGGAGTACCGAGCTCGCCACGCAGGAAACCGATCACCGAATCGGGTATGTCGTAGCGGCCGGGGTCGGCGGCGAAATCCTCGATGTCGACACCGGTACCGACCAGCGCGAGGGCCAGATCGCCGACGACCTTCGACGAGGGAGTGACCTTGACCAGACGGCCGAGCAACCGGTCTGCCGCGGCGTACTTCGCCTCGATCTCCTCGAACCGATCACCGAGGCCGAGCGCAATCGCCTGCTGCCGCAGGTTGGACAGCTGGCCACCGGGGATTTCGTGGGTATAGACCCGCCCGGTCGGTGCGGGCAGCCCGGATTCGAAGGGCGCGTATACCTTCCGCAGCGCTTCCCAGTACGGCTCCAGATCGCAGACGTTTCGCAGGCTCAGGCCGGTGTCGTACTCGCTGTGCGCCGCGGCCGCGACGATCGCCGACAGCGCGGGCTGGCTGGTGGTCCCGGCCATCGCGGCACTGGCGCCGTCCACCGCGTCCGCACCCGCCTGCCAGGCGGCCAGGTAGGTCGCCAGCTGACCGCCTGGAGTGTCGTGGGTATGCACATGCACCGGCAGGTCGAAGTTGTTTCGCAGCGCGGTGACCAGCTTGGTAGCGGCGGGTGCGCGCAACAGACCGGCCATGTCCTTGATGGCGAGCACATGCGCGCCCGCGTCGACGATCTGTTCGGCCAATTTCAGGTAGTAGTCGAGGGTGTAGAGCGATTCGTCCGGATCGGCAAGATCACCGGTATAACTCATCGCGACTTCCGCGACAGCCGTGCCGGTCTCGCGGACGGCGTCGATGGCAGGGCGCATCTGGTCGACGTTGTTGAGTGCGTCGAAGATGCGGAAGATATCGATACCGGTGCTGGTGGCTTCCCGCACGAACGCACGGGTCACCTGTTCCGGATAGGGTGTGTAACCCACCGTATTACGCCCGCGCAGCAGCATCTGCAGACAGATATTCGGCACCGCTTCACGCAGTGCGGCCAGCCGCTCCCACGGATCCTCGTACAGGAAGCGCAGCGCCACGTCATACGTGGCGCCGCCCCAGGCCTCGATGGACAACAGCTCCGGGGTCATCCGCGCCACGTGCCCGGCCACCTCCAGCAGACCGTTGGTCCGCACCCGGGTGGCCAGCAGCGACTGGTGCGCGTCCCGGAAGGTGGTATCGGTGACCCCGACCGCACGTTGCTCGCGCAACGCCCGCGCGAAACCCTCCGGCCCCAGCTGCAACAGCCGCTGCCGAGAACCGGGCGGCGGTGGCACGCTCAGATCGATCGGAGGCAACTTGTCGTGCGGATACACCGCGGTCGGCCGCTCCCCGTGCGGCTTGTTGACGGTGATATCGGCCAAGTAGTTGAGGATCTTGGTGCCCCGGTCGGCCGAACCACGCAGGGTGAGCAGCTGCGGACGCTCATCGATGAACGACGTGGTCAACCGGCCCGCCGCGAAGTCGGGATCATCGAGCACCGCGAGCAGGAACGGGATGTTGGTGGTCACGCCGCGGATGCGGAACTCCGCCAGCGCCCGGCTCGCCCGTGCGAGCGCCGCACCGAAATCACGACCGCGACAGGTGAGCTTGACCAGCATCGAATCGAAATAGGCACCGATCTCCGCGCCGAGGTTCGCCCCGCCGTCCAAACGGATGCCTGCACCACCCGGGGTGCGGTAGGCGGTGATCCTTCCGGTGTCCGGACGGAAGCCATTGGCCGGGTCCTCGGTGGTGATCCGGCACTGCAACGCGGCGCCGCGAATGGCGACCGACTCCTGGCTCAGGCCGAGCTGCTCCAGTGTTTCGCCCGCGGCGATGCGCAGCTGTGATTGCACCAGGTCCACATCGGTGATCTCTTCGGTCACCGTGTGCTCGACCTGGATGCGCGGGTTCATCTCGATGAAGACATGATTGCCGCGCTCATCGAGCAGGAATTCGACGGTGCCCGCACAGGAGTAACCGATCTGCCTGGCGAAGGCCACCGCGTCGGCGCAGATCCGGTCCCGCAACGCTGGGTCGAGATTCGGCGCGGGCGCGAGCTCGATCACCTTCTGGTGGCGGCGCTGCACCGAACAGTCCCGCTCGAACAGGTGCATCACATTGCCCTGCTGATCGGCCAGGATCTGCACCTCGATATGGCGTGGGTTCACCACCGCCTGTTCCAGGAACACGGTGGGGTCGCCGAAGGCCGATTCCGCCTCACGCGAGGCCGCCTCGATCGATTCGCGTAGCTGATCAGCCGCGGCCACCCGGCGCATACCACGCCCGCCACCGCCCGCCACCGCTTTGACGAAGATCGGGTACTCCAGCTCCCGCGAGGCGGCGATCAACTCGTCCGCATCCGCCGACGGAGCGCTGGAACGCAGCACCGGCAGACCCGCGGCCTCGGCTGCCGCGATGGCGCGCGCCTTATTACCCGCCAGTTCGAGCACCTCGGCGGACGGACCGACAAAGGTGATGCCCTCGCGTGCGCAGGCCGCCGCCAGTTCCGGATTCTCCGAGAGAAATCCGTACCCCGGGTAGATCGCGTCCGCCCCCGCGGACTTGGCTGCCTCGACGATCGCATCGATGGATAGATACGCCCGGACGGGATGTCCCGGCTCGCCGATCTGATACGACTCGTCCGCCTTCAGCCGGTGGACCGAATTGCGATCCTCGTGGGGGAACACGGCGACGGTCCCGATGCCGAGTTCATACGCCGCACGGAAGGCCCGGATAGCGATCTCGCCACGGTTGGCGACCAAGACTTTCGAGAACATTGCCCTAAGGTACCCGCCCTCGTACACCGCACAGCCCCGGAATCCAGGATCACAAGGTTCCGCACACCGCAACCGACGCAGAGGGGAAAACACGGTCACCGGACCGATACCTGATCGTCACGACCGCAGAACAGTTCACAGGTACGAGCCAGTGACACCGGGCGCCACGCGCGGCGCCCCCGCCGACCGGCGCGGCCAACTACCGCGGGATCGCTTACGACTGCAGGCACTGCGCAATATGCTCGCTGCCGCGACAGCCCTACGGCAGTCACCAATGGCCGCACGGTACACACCTCGGCCCGAACGATGTTCCGGTGTCCCTTCCTATCGCGAGAGAGCACCGGAACATCGCCGTTCTCAGCCTGTTTCCGGTTCCGGACGCGGCGGGTGCTGCCGCCGCGAGGTGTATCGGTCACACGGCTCCTCCCTCCGTGTGACCGGCAGAACCCGCGCGCGTGGCCGCATCCCCCGCCGCCACGCGGTATGACACCCGGGACAACGCTCCATCGACACCCCCTCCTCGCATGTCGTCAACGTCTCATGCTTTTCCTTACTCATCTACTTCGACGCGCGCATATCCGATTCGGTTCCCCGCGACGACAGCGAATTCCGCCCTGAATCCCGCGCAGGCCGGATCGTCCGGTTTCTCACTTGGGTACTCGAGCGTGTTGTATGCGCGAGCTCGGCTACCGGGTGCGGGCCAGTGCGCCGTCCTCAAAGACCGAAGGCGCGGTTGATGGCGGCCATATCGAAGTAGTCGCGCCATGTGGTGATAAGACCGTCGGCGACCTCGAAGAAGCCCATAACCGGAAGCGGCGTCGCCCCTCCCGCGGAGTGCAGTGTGTCGGTGCGTTCGTTCATGACCACGTTTCCGGACGAAACTTGATGGTGGATATCGAAATCGATGGAATCGAAAGTGGTCAGAAAGCCTGCGATGAAGTCGCGGATGGCATCGCGGCCGACGATGGGTTCCATCGGAATATTGTGATAAACGGCATCCGCGGCGAAGTACGCGCTGATCCGATCGGGATCAGGAGCAGACCAGCTTCGGCACATCGCACGCACGAGTTCGTCAGGGCTTGTCATTCGCTTGGCTCACTTTCTTGTCGCCGAAGAGCGGCTGGTGCACAGACCACCTCGATTCAACCAAGCGATTGCTCGGTATGGAAGTGATGGACGACTTCTCGCACCGCCACCGGCACCGGCACCGCCACCGGCACGCGCTGTCTTAAGCTCAGGAAGTGACCAGAGAAGAACCACTACGCTACCGACTGATCACCGGCGTCGACGACGCGCAATTCTGCGCCAGGATCAGCGATCTGCTGGCACAGGGCTATCGCCTGCACGGCTCGCCCGCGATCACCTTCAACGGTGCGAACGTGATCGCCGCGCAAGCGGTGATCCTGCCGGATCCGGAAGCACCTTCGCACCCTACGCAGCCCCGACCTACCGCCGAGTAGCTCGACAGAAGCACATTTCCACGGGAAATACCGTGCGATTTTGCGATGACTGCAAATAGTCGCCACTACCATCATGCGCGTGCGCAAGATGTATGCGGGCGCCCGACTTCGGCGATTACGCGAAGAGCGGAGACTGACCCAGGCAGCCCTGGCGAAATCGCTGGATCTGTCGCCCAGCTACCTCAATCAGCTCGAGCACGACCAGCGACCCATCACCATTCCGGTACTGCTGAAACTCAACTCCACCTTCGACCTCGACGTCCAATTCTTCGCCGCCGATTCGGACGCTCGCCTGGTGTCCGACCTGCACGAAGTGCTGGCCGATGCCGCAGGCGGACATACCGCGCCGCTGACCGAGGTGGAGGAGCTGGCGACCAGACAGCCGGAGATCGCCAAGATCATCGTGGCAATGCACCGCAGGTTACGCGCCACTACCGACCAGCTCGACCTGCTCTCGGCACGGGTATCCGCGCCTGCGGACACGCCGGGGATATCCCTTCCCTACGAAGATGTGCGCGATTTCTTCTACGACCATCACAACCACATCTCGCTGCTGGATATCGCCGCCGAGCAGCTGTTCGAGAACTCCGGGCTCAGTATCGGCTCACTCGATCGTCAGCTGGCACGCATCGCCGAAGAACGCGCCGGGGTGAAGGTGCTCGTCCGCGGTGACGGCGCGGACCCGACTGTCCCCAAACGGCATTACCAGCCGGAAAACCGCACCCTGACGCTGGCCAGACGCTTACGTCCCGGTCAGCGCGCCTTCCAGATCGCCACCACCCTCGCCTTCCTGCTGTACGGGACCGAACTGGACGCGGTACTGGCGGAAACCCCCTCACTCAGAGGCGAATCCCGCACCTTGGCCCGGATCGGGCTGGCCAAGTATTTCGCGGCCGCGCTGATGCTGCCTTATGGGCGATTTCTGCGATCGGCCGAGGAACTGCACTATGACATCGATCTACTCGGCCTACGTTTCGAAGTCGGCTTCGAAACGGTCTGTCACCGGCTCAGCACCCTGCAGCGGCAGGGACAGCGCGGCATACCTTTCTTCTTCGTCCGCACCGACCGGGCGGGCAATATCTCCAAACGCCAGTCCGCTACCGCATTCCACTTCTCTCGGGTGGGTGGCAGCTGCCCGCTGTGGGTGGTGCACGAGGCATTCACGCATCCCGGCCGGATCCTCACCCAAGTCGCCGAAATGCCCGATGGCCAGCGCTACCTGTGGATAGCCCGCACCACCGCGGCCACACCGCACGGATTCGGCGGCACGGCGAAGAACTTCGCGATCGGCCTCGGCTGCGATATCGAATACGCCGAACACCTGGTGTACTCGTCCGGGATACAACTGGATGATCCGGCCGCCACGGTACCGATCGGCGCGGGGTGCAAGGTATGTGAGCGCCCCGCGTGCACGCAGCGGGCGTTCCCGCATATCGGCAGCCCGCTGGCGATCACCGAACACACCACGACCGACCTGCCCTACCCACGTATCGTCCGCTGAGCGGCCTCGATCCCGTTGCGCTCCGGCCGGGCCCCCAACACCACAGCCCACCGAACAGGACGCTCGACAGCCGAATATCAGGACTTGGCCAGATACTCCAGCCGCTCGGAGTCCACAGCGGCATGCATCATCCCGGCCAAACCGGGGTGCCCGACCAAGCCGGGATCGGATTCCACCACAGCATGCGCGATTTCCTTGGCGGCGGTGATGACCTCGAGATCGTCGAGCAATGACAGCAGCCGCAGTGAACGCACTGTACCGGACTGAGCAGCACCGAGCACATCACCTTCTCGGCGAGTGCGCAGGTCGAGCACCGCCAGTTCGAAACCGTCGGTGGTAGCGGCCACCGCGTTCAACCGCGCCATCGCCGACCCCCCCGGCGCGGCATCGGTGATCAACAGACACAGACCCGGATGCTCGCCGCGGCCGATCCGGCCACGTAACTGATGCAACTGACTGACACCGAACCGGTCCGCGTCGACGATCACCATCACCGTGGCGTTCGGTACATCGACGCCGACCTCGACCACTGTGGTGCACACGAGAACATCCACCGATCCCTCGGTGAATTCCCGCATCACCTGGTCTTTTTCCTCGGCGGGCAATCTGCCGTGCAATAATCCGACCCGAACTCCGGACAGTGGCCCGCCGCGCAACATCTCGAACACCTCCAGCACCGCCTGGGTGGCGGGAGCGTCCTTGGCGCCGTTACCCGACTTCGCGCGACCGCCCCCCGATTTGCCCGTCCCCGCCTCGTCGTCGCCGATGCGCGAACACACCACATAGGCCTGGCGTCCGGCGGCGACTTCCTCCAGGATCCGCTCCCAGGCACGGTCGACCCAGTTCGGATGCTGCCTGCGCGGTACCACTTTCGATGTGATCGGTGAGCGCCCCTTCGGCAGTTCGGTCAATGTGGAGGTCTCCAGATCGCCGAGGGTGGTCATCGCGATGGTGCGTGGGATCGGGGTCGCGGTCATCACAAGCAAATGAGGGCTGAAACCGGCTTTTGCCTTGGCACGCAAGGAATCTCGCTGCTCCACACCGAATCGGTGCTGCTCGTCGACCACCACCATGCCGAGATCGAAGAATTCGATGTTGTCCTGAATGAGCGCATGGGTGCCGATCACGATGCCGGCCACACCGGTCACCGCATCCAGCAGTGCGGCCTTCTTCGCTCCTGCCGACATCGACCCGGTCACCAGCACCACACGGGTCGCGTTGGCACCGGCGCCGAGCTCACCCGCCGTCCCCAGCTCGCCGAGCATGCCACGCAACGACCGATAATGTTGCGCGGCAAGAACTTCTGTCGGCGCGAGCAGCACGCACTGCAGGCCGGCATCGATCACCTGCAACATGGCGTGCAAGGCGACGATGGTCTTACCCGAGCCCACCTCACCCTGCAGCAACCGATGCATCGGCTGCTCACGCGCCAGGTCGGCGGAGATCTCGCCGATCACCTGGCGTTGGCCCGCGGTGAGATCGAACGGCAGCCGGTGTTCGAAGGCGGCGGCGACACCATCCGGGTGCGGCGGGCAGGCCCGCGCGCTGCGGCCGGATATCTCGTGCCGCCGCTGCGCCAGCACCAATTGCAGCGCCAACGCCTCATCGAAACGCAACCGATCCTTGGCCCGGGAGATATCGGCCTTCTGCTCGGGCAGGTGGATCAAGCGCAGCGCATCGGAGACGTTCAGCAGTACGTGTTCCGCACGCACCTGCTCCGGCAACGGGTCTTCGATGGGATCGAGCTGGTCGAGTACTTGGCGCACACACGCGAGCACATCCCAGCTCTGCACTTTCGCGGTCGCCGGGTAGACCGGGATGAATTCCCGCTCCAGAAACGCCGTATCCACTCCACCCGAGTCTTTCGCGCTCTGCGCGAGACCACGTAGGTCTCCACCGCCACGCACCGTGGTCAGTGTGCCGACCGAATCGTCACTGCCCGACTCAGGCAGGATCAAGTAGCCGGGATGGCTGAGGTTCCATCGACCAGGACGCCAGTAGTTGACGGTTCCCGACATCATCGCCCGAAAACCTTCGCGGACAACGTATTTCACTTTGTCACCATTGAAGAATGTGACATCGACACCACGCCCGGTACCGGTGTCTAGCACCACTTTCAGCAGTGAACCGCGGCGATTGCGCATCGGCCGCAGTTCGGCCTTGGTGATGCGTCCGATAACCGTGATATGCGTACCGTCCTCCGGCGCTTCCTCGGTGAGCGGCTGCCCTTGCGTCGCATAGCGCAGCGGATAGTGCCGCAGCAGATCTTCGACAGTGTGCATATCGAACGCGTCCACCAGCGCGCCCGCCGCTTTCACGCCCAGAATGTGATCGAGCCGATCGCTCAGTACCGCCATGGTCTACTCCACTCCGATCTGCACCACATCGCCGTGCTGCCCACCGGAATACACGATCACCTCCACACCGGGAAAGCCGCGCTCGATATGCGCGGCGAGTTCGTCGCCGAGCTCTGCTCGCGCCGCCGCGCCCATCAGCAGGGTCACCAGCTCACCGCCGAAGGCGAGCAACCGATCGAGCAAGGTCTGCCCGGCCGCGCGTACATCGCGGTCGATGACCACCACGTCGTGGCCGACCAATCCGAGCCCATCGCCCGCTTCGCAGGTACCGACCATGGTGAGTGCGCGCTCGGCCGCGGTACGCAGCGACCCCCACCGCGTAGTCGCGGCGGCCTCGGACATGGTGAAGGCGTCATCGACCGCGATCCGCCCTCGGTCGTGCACAGCCAGCGCGGCCAGCCCTTGCACCATGGACGCACTGGGCAACAACAGCACATCACGATGCGCGTCACGGGCCGCGACGCCGATGGCGACCAGTTCGTGCGCAGGCAGCGCGCCATTGGGCAATACCAACACTTCACGGTTGGGCATCCGACGGATCGCGGCCAGCAATATCTCCGCGGTGACCGGCGGGTCGCCCGGAAGCACCACCGCGCCCGCATCCTCGAACAGCGCAGCGGCACCAGTACCGGCGACCACCGCGAGCACCCCCCGGTCTGCCGGAGCCGCTGGAGTCATCGCGGCAGCGCGGTTACCGGTCGTGTCCGCCGGCCCGGTCGCGGACGCTGCCCGCGATACCGGATTCTCGCCGCGGTGAGCAGGGGCACCGTGATGCGGCTCCGATACAACGTGCTCGATCCGGATCCGGCTCAATGCACCCGCTGTCATCCCGGCCTCAACCGCCGCGCCCGCGTCAGCGCAATGCACATGCGCCGACCAGGATCCACCACCATCTCCTACGACCACGACCGAATCGCCGATCTCGGTCAAGCGAGCACGCAACGCCGCCACAGCCCGCTCGTCGGCACCCGCGAGGAGATACATCACTTCGTACTGCGGCTCGGCGGCGCCTATCGGCGCGAATCGGCCGGTGGCAGGCGCGGGCCGGGAGTACCTCGGCCGGGACGGCGTCTCACCACTGGTCACCGCGACCAGGCTGTCCAGCACCACGAGCAGCCCACGGGCGCCCGCGTCGACGACACCGGCGTCATGTAACACACCGAGTTGGAAGGGCGTATCGCCGAGCGCTTTCGCCGCACCGTCCGCCGCCGCGCGCGCCACCTCGGCCAGCACGCGATCCGGGCTTGTCGCGGCGGCGGCGGACGCACAGTCCAATACCGTGAGTATGGTCCCTTCGACCGGCGTGCTCAGCGACTCGCGGACCAGCTGCGCCGCCCTCGCCAGCGCGATGCGCAGCGTCTCAGCCGTCAACGGCCCACCACGCACCGCTTCGGCGATACCACGTAATACCTGGGACAGGATGATCCCGGAATTACCGCGGGCGCCTGCTGTCGCGCCGCGCGCCAGCGCCGCGGCGACCGCACCGGACGCATCCCCGCCTTCGTCCACCGCTTCCGCCGTCTCGACCGCGGCGCGCATGGTAGCCAGCAGATTGGTCCCGGTATCCGCATCCGGGACGGGAAAGACATTGAGCGCGTTGATCTCCTCGCGACAGTGCGCCAAGCCCGAAACGCAGGCGCGGCCCCAGCACAGCAATGCCGCGCCGTCCATCGCTTCCCGCGTCACAGGCACCACCATCTCTCCCTTCCGCCACCCACGCACCAACCACCGCCAGGTTAGCGGGCGAGCCCGACAGGGAGCCGGTAGTACCGCATCGGCACGCTCAACCGCACCCAGGGATGCGGGCACCATGTCGGCGACCGGTTTGGTGGATCGGCGCCTGCCCAGCTACCCTTGCAGGGTTGCCTTGCGCGTCCGCTTACCGGTCCGCGCTGGTCGGCTTCAGTCGGCAGGGCACATCACGACATTGATCCGGGATTCGCCGCACCGCGAAGGTGGCGGTCCCTACCATGACATGAAGGAGTTCGCGACTATGGCTGCCGTCTGCGACGTCTGCGCCAAGGGCCCCGGCTTCGGGAAGTCGGTCTCGCACTCGCACCGGCGCACCAACCGTCGCTGGAACCCGAACATCCAGACGGTTCGCGCGCAGGTCGCGCCGGGTAACACCCGTCGCATGAACGTGTGCACTTCCTGCCTGAAGGCGGGCAAGGTCGTCCGCGGCTGATCCCACCGCCAGCCGGTCGATACCACCGGCGCATGCCCCGGAACCCCCATCGGGTGAGCCGGGGCATCGTCATGACTGTGGTCATTCGACTACGCTTGTGCAGCAATTACAGCGATCACGATGACCACGCACCCATGGCGCATCCTGGGAGCAGACGCCGAACACATACCCGGCCTCGCCGAGTGCCACATCGCCTCCTGGCGGGAAGCCTATCGAGATCTGGTGTCCGCGCATGTGCTGGATGCGCTCGATGTCGATCGCTGCGCCGAGCGGTGGGAGCGCAACCGGGTACGGTATCCGGATCGCACGCATATCGCGATCGTCGACGACACGGTGATCGGATTCGTCTCCGCGAGCCCGCCCGCTAGCGCACACCCGATAACCCCAGCCGAGCTGAACGCCCTCTATGTACGCTCCGCCTGGTATGGCAGTGGCGTCGCCGACGACCTCATCCACGCCGCGCTGGATCCGGCGCTCTCGTACGAACTATGGGTGTTCGAGCAGAACTCGCGCGCCGAGGCGTTCTACCGTAAGCACGGATTCGCACTCCTGGAGAGCATGCGCAGGATCGAACCGTTCACCTCCCTGATCGAGGTACGTATGGCACGCACACCAATGGTGCGCGCCGAAACCAAGGAGCGGAGCCATACGAAAGACCGGCCACGATCTCTACCACACCGGCCGGATAGATGACGACCGCCCGACGGTAACGCGCAGCTCGCTCTCGCTGCCGTCGAGCCGGACGCACCGTGTGGTACGAGCTCGCCTGGATCGGACTCACCCGGCCCGATATCACTCTCGGATCGAGAGCACGAATCTCTCCACTACATCGGTGAACGAGTCGTTGTCGTCACTGGCCGCGGTATGTGCGGCGCCACTGATCTCCACGAGCTGGGCGTGCGGCACCAGGCGCTGGAATTCCTCGGCCCCTTCATCGCTCACCACATCCGAGCGCATACCACGCACCAACAGCACCGGAATGCGCAGCGAGCGGGCCGCTTCTTCGGTCTGCTCGACTATCCCGGCGGGATTCTCCAGCCGATCGTGGAGGTCATCGACCAGATCCGGATCCCAATGCCAATACCACCGGCCGTCGCGCTCACGCAGATTGCGCAGCAAACCATCGGTGTTCTTCGGCCGGGGGCGATGTGGCAGATATTCGGCGACCGCGTCGGCCGCCTGTTCTAGCGTATCGAAACCATCCCGATGGTTGCTCAGAAAGTCGATTACCCGGCTGACCCCTTTCCGTTCGGGTCTTGGGACGATATCGACGAGCACCAAGGCGCTGATCAGCTTCCCCTCGGGTTCCGCGGTGGCGAGCAATCCGGTGATGCCACCCATGCTGGCGCCGACGATTACCGCGGGCGCGCCGAGCTGGTCCAGCACCAAGAGCAGATCCCGCACCATGGTCGAGCGCTGATAGTCGCGATCGGGCGCCCACTGACTGTCGCCGTGACCACGCGCATCCAGCGTGATCACCCGCATTCCCGCTGCGCCGAGCCGGGCTCCGGTCTGCTTCCACGAGTGCCGGTTCTGCCCACCACCGTGCAAGAAAACAACGAGCGGGCCATCGCTCGGTCCGAATTGATCGGCGGCCAGCTCGATATCACCCGCACCGCGCAGTCGAAGCCTCGTCGGTTCGAGAAGGTTATTCATATCACTCACGGTTCGTAGGATCGCACAACACTCGGTGTCGCTGACACGGGCCCGGCGGATGACAGATTCAGCAGGCGAGGTTACCCACGAAGAATAGGCACGAGATCTTGGCATTCACTGTCGCGGACAGGGTGGAGGAGCCGGTCGAGGTGTATTCCTCGGCGACCGGAGCCGTCGTGGTTTCGGCAGCGGGCTCCAGCCGCAGCGGCTCCGCCGCGGCGACGGCGACGCCACTGGTGAGCGCGGCGCAGAGGGCCAGAGTCATGGTGGTGCCACGCAATGCGCCGCGGGCAGTGGTGTTGTGCATGGGCATATTCCTCACTCGTTGTCTTTCATCGGTCACCGGCAGTCGAGCGCACGCAGACAACCGGCTCATGGCAGGAGCCAGTCAACCGGTTCTGCCCCTAGTTCGTCCAATAATCCGTTCACTCGGGAGAAGGGGCGGGAACCGAAGAACCCGCGGGAGGCGGACAATGGCGACGGATGCGCGGACTCGACGGTGGGGATCTCGGATTCGGCCAGCAGGGGCTTCAGTGTCGCCGCATCCCGCCCCCACAGTATCGCCACCAGTGGCTCATCCCTGGCGACCAGCGCGCGAATCGCCTGGTCGGTTACTACCTCCCAGCCCTCGCCCCGATGCGAGGCCGGCTTGCCCGGCGAAACGGTGAGTACTCGGTTCAGCAGCAGCACACCTTGGTCCGACCACGGGCTCAGATCACCGCACGATGGCGTCGGATGGCCCAGATCCTTACTGTATTCGGCGAAGATATTGGCCAGGCTGCGTGGTACCGGGGATACCTCGGGCGCCACGGAGAAACTCAGCCCCATCGGATGGCCTGGCGTCGGATACGGGTCCTGACCGACGATGAGCACACGCACCGCGTCGAATGGACGTTGGAAAGCGCGAAGAACGTTCTCACCGGAGGGCAGATAGCCACGGCCCGCCGCATTCTCGGCGCGCAGGAAATCGCCCATCGCGGCGATCCGATCCGACACCGGCTCCAGCGCCTTCGCCCATCCCGGATCCATGATTTCCGACAGTGGTTTCGCACCCATGACCGGACAACTTAGCAACCGGACAACTCAGCCCGGCGCACCGCCCGCTGCCGAATCCGTCCCTCGGAACGACTCCCAGCCACCGTCCCCTGCCTGTGCCACCCCGTCGACGGTAACCCCGTGGCCGGTCACAACCCGCCCGACCGCACGCCAACCGGCAGGCAACGGGCAGCCTGGCGCCAAAGTGCCGACGAAGGCATGGTCCTCACCGCCGGTCAGTACCCAGCGCATCGCATCGGCCGCCAGTACCGTCGCGACCCGCTCCAGCGCCGGATCACGCAGTGCCGCCGAGTCCAGATCCACAGCGACGCCGGAGGCCGCGGCGATATGCCCCAGATCCGCCAGCAACCCATCGGACACATCGGTCAGCGCACGCAGCCCGATCTCCGATGCGTGATGATGCGCCGAGAACTGCCGCAGCGCGTCCAATACCGTGCCATATGGTGGCTGCGGAACACGATGGGCGGCAAGTACTTCAGCGACCTCGGCTCCGGTCGTCCCTGCGATGAGGGCGTCGAGTCCAGCGGCCGACCAGCCGAGCCTGCCCGCGACCGCGACAATATCGCCCACGCACGCACCGGCTCTCGTAATCGGCGCGGCACCGCTCAGCGCACCGAAGGCGGTGACGGAGATAACCAGATCACGGCTGCGCACCAGGTCACCACCCGCGATGGACGCACCAGCCCTGACCGCCTCTGCCCACGCGCCGTCCATGAGGCCGTCGATCAGCTCTAGCGGCGTATCGGCAGGACAGCCGAGTGCCACGACGAACGCGGTCGGCGCGGCTCCCATGGCGACCACATCAGCGGCGTTCTGCGCGATCGCCTTGCGGCCGATATCCCCTGGACCGGACCAGTCCAACCGGAAATGCCTGCCCTGCACAAGCATGTCGGTGGTAACCACGAATCGGCCATCCGGTGCCGCGACCAGCGCCGCGTCGTCACCAGGGCCGAGCAATACCCCAGGCGCCTGCACCCGGCCCGCGTTGATCCGATCGATCAGCGCGAACTCCCCTAGTTCGCGCACTGTCCTCGGGCTTTTGCCTGCGCTGATGACCGATCCTCTCCGGCGCGCTGTGTGCTGGAATGTGCCCGACGGTACCCTTTCCTAGGACACCAGAGCACCACCGGTCCATTCCATCGCACTTTCGCGATGCCGACCGGTGCTGCGTGACCGGTATCGATGCGCGACCAGGAAGGACAGCTGACCATGGCGGCGGATCCATCGAACCACGATTCGGCGGAACGCGAAGCCGAGCAGCCGGATGCCCAGCCGGATGCCACGGAATCCGGGTCAGGCGCCGAAGGTTCGGCAACAAAAGACGATACGACCGAGAGCACCGGCTCCACCAGGGCAGAAGTTATGCCCGACAGCACCACGGATACCACCGCGAACTCGGCAGGAGATCCAGGCGAGGCACCAGAATCGGCCTCGACCCCTACCTACTCCCCTGCCCTCATCGCTACCGCGGTGGCTCTTCCCGTCGTTCTGATCGTCGGGGTGCTCGTGGCCGCGGTGCTGGCTCGCAACGCACCCACCGAACGCGAACCACTGGTTCTCGGTGCTTTTCCCGCCCCGGCCGCAGACAGCCCGGCATGCACGAACTTACTGCCCGCGCTACCCGCGGATCTGGGCGAGTTCACCGTATCCACGGTCGTCGAGCCCGCACCACCCGCCACCCGCGCATGGCAGCGCCCTGAGGGCGGCGAGGCTATCGTCCTGCGCTGCGGAGTAGACCGCCCGCTGGAGTTCAACCGCGCCTCACCCTTACAGATCGTGAACGGCGTCCAATGGTTCGAGATCCGCGATCAGGCTCTCGGGGCGAGCACCTGGTTCGCCGTCGACCGTGGCACCTACATCGCCCTGACCGTCCCCGACGGCTCTGGCCCGACCCCACTACAAGAGATCTCCGACACCATCACCGACACCCTGGCTGCCCAGCCGATCACCCCTGGACCGCTGCCCAACTGAGCAGGCCGCCCGCGAGTATCGAGAACCCGGCGCGGAAATCTAGCGCAGACCGGTGCCGCGGGCCAGCGCGGTGTCGATGAGAGTGGAAACCAGCTCGGCCTGGTCGATACCCGCGGCAGCCCACATCCGCGGGAACATGGAGATCGTGGTGAACCCTGGCATGGTGTTGATCTCGTTGATCACCGGCCCCTGCTCGGTGAGGAAGAAATCCACCCGCGCCAGCCCTTGACAATCGAGAGCTCCGAAGGCACGCACCGCCAGTTCTCGTACCTGGTCGGAGACCTCGTCGTCCACTTTGGCCGGGACATCGAATTCACAGACGTCGTCGAGGTATTTGGTGTCGAAATCGTAGAAATCGGGCTGCTCGGCAGCGTTCTCCGGCATCAGGATCTCCGCGATCACGCTCGCCGAGACCCGTCCGTCCGGGAATTCGAGTACTCCGCATTCCACTTCACGCCCGACGATGCCCGCCTCGACGATCACCTTCGGGTCGTGTGCGCGTGCCACGGCAATCGCCCCGTCCAGTGCGCTCCACTCGGTCACTTTGGTGATGCCGATCGATGATCCACCGCGGGCGGGCTTGACGAACACCGGAAGCCCCAAGCGTTGCCGGTCTTCCTCGGCAAGGGTCGCGGTGCCGGGGCGCAGCACTACCTGGGTACCGACCGGCAGTCCCTCCGCGGCGAGCAGTTTCTTGGTGAACTCTTTGTCCATACCCGCCGCGCTGGCCAGCACCCCCGACCCGACGTAAGGGATACCGGCGAGCTCCAGCATCCCCTGCACCGTGCCGTCCTCGCCGAAAGGTCCATGGAGCAGCGGGAACACTACGTCGACCGCGCCGAGGGCGGTAAGCGTATCCGCGCAGCCCGCATTGTCGAGCGCGATCAGCTCTCCCGCCCGGCTCGGGTCGGCGACCAGGGTCAGCGCCGTACCGGTGGCATCCACCGACGGCAGGGCACGCCCGTGAATACCCAGTGCGGCCGCATCCGAAGCGCCGAGCACCCAGCTGCCTTCGGTGGTGATGCCGATCGGCACACATTCGTATCGCCGCGGATCCAGATTGCGCAGCACACTACCGGCCGACACACAGGACACAGCGTGCTCATTGCTCCGCCCGCCGAACAGCACAGCCACCCTGATCCGGTTCGTCATGTCCTGAACGTACCCGCTTCGGCGCGCGAACCCACCGCTGCCCATTGTGCCCGGCGGGCCTCCCGCGCACACCGGACAGAGCAGACTCACTCCGGTTTGATCCGCCGCCCGAGCAAGTTGTCGACAGCTTTACGCACGGACAACCCTTCATGACAGACCTGATGCACCGCAGTCGTCAACGGCATCTCGACCCCGTTGCGCTCGGCCAGCGCGCGAATCGATGTGCAGGACTTCACACCCTCGGCCACCTGGCCATGAGTGGCCGACTGCGCGGCCTCCATCGACCCACCCGCGCCGAGGACATGACCGAAGGACCGGTTACGCGATAACGGTGAGGTGCAGGTGGCGACCAGATCACCGACCCCGGCCAGACCGGCCAGCGTCACCGGCTCCGCGCCGAGGACCACTCCGAGCCGGATGATCTCGGCCAGACCACGAGTGATCAGGCTGGCGATCGAATTGTCGCCCAAACCCATTCCCGAAGCGATGCCGCAGGCGAGCGCGATCACGTTCTTACACGCGCCACCGATCTCGCAGCCGACCACATCGACATTGGTGTACGGCCGGAAGTATCCGGTCGCGCTGGCGTGTTGCACCGCGACCGCGCGCTCGTTGTCGGAACAGGCGATCACGGTCGCCGCGGGCTGACCTACCGCGATCTCACGTGCCAGATTGGGCCCGGACAACACCGCTATCCGGCTCAGATCGGCACCGCTGACCTCTTCGATCACCTGACTCATCCGCAGCAACGTTCCGGTCTCGACCCCCTTCGCCAGGCTGAGCAGCGTGGCATCCGGACCGATCAGGCCCTTCCATTCCGCGAGGTTGCCCCGCAAGGACTGGGACGGTACCGCGAGCACCACGATATCGGCGCCATCCAGCGCCACAGCGGGATCGGCCGTGGCCGTGATCGGCGGCAGCGGAATATCCGACAGGTAATCCGGATTGCGATGTTCGGCGGTCAGTACCGCGGCCACTTCCGGCCGTCTGGCCCAGATGGTGACTTCGGTTCCCGCGTCCGCCAACACCTTCGCGAACGCGGTGCCCCACGATCCCGCGCCCAACACTGCCGCCCTCGTCATCAGCCCAATATGCCATGGAAGGATTGTTCGTATGCGCCCGCACGCCGTGCATGCCGTGATCGCGGTCAAGAGCCTCGATCGGGCCAAGAGCCGACTGGCCGACCACTTGCGCCCGGAACACCGGGCGCGACTGGTGCTGGCCATGCTCTCCGACACCGTGACCGCCACCGCGGCGGTCGGCGAGGTCGCGTCGGTCGCCGTGGTCACTCCCGACCCCACAGTCGCCGAGGCAGCTCGCGCGCTGGGTGCCGAGGTCTATCCGGAACCGCACGGCTATCCGGAACCGCGCGCGCAACACTCCAGCAGGCTCAACACCGCCCTGGCTGCCACCGCTACCGCATTACGCGGCGTCCACGGCCCGATCGACCTGCTCGCCCTACAAGCCGATCTGCCCGCACTACGACCGCACGAGTTATCGGACATGCTCGCATGCGCCCCCCGCGGTCTGCGGTCCATCGTGGCCGACCACGCGGGCAGCGGCACCGCGGCACTGGTGGTTCGCGACCCGATCGCCGCGCTGGAGCCACGCTTCGGCCCCGGCTCGGCCCGCAACCACATCGCCGCGGGTGCCATCGGTCTCGCGGGGAACTGGCCGGGGCTGCGTTTGGATGTCGATACTGCCGACGACCTGGATCGCGCGGTAATGCTCGGCACCGGCAACGCCACCCGTACCGTCCTGCGCGACATCGGTTGGTCAGGCCATGTTCACGAATACGTTCCGCCTGCGTGCTAGTCATTCGCTCCGATCGCGTACGCCACCGGCCTATCCTGTCTCCAGGCTGCACGCGGACATGTCGGTAAGGGATGATCGTTTATGTGAGCGAGATGGATACCGTCAAGCAGCAGCCATTGCTGCCAACACCACCCCCGGCGGCGACACCCCCGTCGCCCGACTCCTCGGCACCGCGGTTGCCCCATGATCGCTATCTCAATCGCGAATTGAGCTGGCTCGACTTCAACGCCCGCGTACTGGCCCTCGCCGAGGACGCTTCGCTTCCGCTGCTGGAGCGAGCCAAGTTTCTCGCGATCTTCGCGTCGAACCTCGACGAATTCTATATGGTGCGAGTGGCGGGCCTGAAACGGCGCGCCGAGACCGGTCTACTGGTGCGCTCGGCCGACGGCCGCTCCCCCAGTGAGCAACTGGAGTTGATCGCGGCACGCGCCCAGGAGATCGCCGTGCGGCATGCCCGGGTTTTCCTCGACAACGTGCTCCCCGCACTGACCGCCGAGGGCATAGCGATCATCGACTGGACCGATCTCGACGATGACGAACGCCTGCGGCTGTCCGGATACTTCCAGGATCAAGTGTTCCCGGTGCTCACTCCACTCGCGGTGGATCCAGCACATCCTTTCCCCTACATCAGCGGACTGAGTCTCAACCTCGCGGTGACGGTGAAGGATTTCTCCACCGGAGGAGAACATTTCGCCCGCGTCAAGGTACCCGACAACGTCGATCGGTTCGTCCGTATCCGCCGCACCGAATCCGGCTCCCCCATCGCCGCTTTCCTCCCGATGGAAGCACTCATCGCCGCGCATCTGGATCTGCTGTTCCCCGGAATGGAGGTGGTCGAGCACCACTCGTTCCGGATCACCCGCAACGCAGACTTCGAGGTCGACGAGGACCGCGACGAAGACCTGCTGCAAGCCTTGGAACGGGAACTGGCCCGACGCCGGTTCGGTTCGCCGGTGCGCTTGGAGGTCTCCGACGATATGACCGAGCACATGCTCGAGCTGCTGCTGCGCGAACTGGATGTCGATCCAGCGGACGTGATCCAGGTTCCTGGCCTGCTCGACCTGTCCTGTCTCTGGCAGGTGTACGGCGTGGACCGGCCGAATTTGAAGGACACCCCGTACGTCCCCGCGACACCGCCCGCATTCGGCGAAGGCGAGACGCCGCGCAATGTGTTCGCGGCGCTACGCGAGGGTGATGTGCTCGTGCACCATCCCTACGATTCGTTCTCCACCAGTGTGCAACGGTTCATCGAACAAGCCGCCGCTGACCCGCAGGTACTCGCGATCAAACAGACGCTGTATCGCACCTCCGGAGACTCCCCGATCGTCAACGCGCTCATCGATGCCGCCGAGGCGGGCAAACAGGTGGTCGCACTGGTCGAGCTCAAGGCGCGCTTCGACGAGCAGGCCAACATCAAGTGGGCGCGGGCGCTGGAACAGGCCGGGGTGCACGTGGTGTACGGCCTCATCGGCCTCAAGACCCACTGCAAGACCTGCTTGGTGGTACGGCGGGAGGGCTCGACTATTCGCCGCTACTGCCACATCGGAACGGGCAACTACAACCCGAAGACCGCGCGCCTGTACGAGGACGTGGGATTGCTCACCGCCGCACCCGAGATCGGTGCCGACCTCACCGACCTGTTCAATTCGCTGACCGGCTATTCGCGGAAGGAGAACTACCGCAATCTGCTCGTCGCCCCGCACAGCGTGCGCTCGGGCATCATCGAGCGCATCCAACGTGAAATCGAGCTGGCCGCCAAGGGGCACGATGCCCGAATACGGCTGAAGGCCAACGCGATCGTCGACGAACAGATCATCGACGCGCTGTACCGGGCCTCGCAAGCGGGTGTGCCGGTGCATATCGTGGTGCGCGGTATCTGCGGGCTGCGCCCCGGCGTACCCGGTATGAGCGAGAACATCGAGGTCCGCTCGATCCTCGGACGGTTCCTCGAGCACTCGCGTGTCCTGCACTTCCAGGCACAGGACGAGTATTGGATCGGCAGCGCCGACATGATGCACCGCAACCTCGACCGCAGGGTCGAGGTGATGGCCCAGGTGAAAGACGCACGGCTGACCGAGCGACTCGACGAAGTGTTCGACTCCGCGCTGTCGGCGACCACGCGCTGTTGGGCACTGCAACCGGATGGCACCTGGCTGGCCGCACCCGACCCAGCCGGGAACGGCGGCAAAATCAGAGACCACCAAGGGTTCCTGATGCGACTACGGAGGCCCGATCAGCAATGAAGGCCACGACAGCGGGAACTTCTGTCCAGGATCCCCGTGTCACCGCGAACATCCACGCCGCGGGGGCCGTACTGTGGCGAGCCTCCGCCAAGGGGGTGATCGAGATCGCCGTTGTACACCGACCCAAATACCAGGACTGGTCGCTACCGAAGGGCAAACTCGATCCCGGTGAGACCCCAGTACTCGCCGCAGTCCGCGAAGTCCGCGAGGAGACCGGGCTGGAGTGCCGACTCGGCCGCTACCTCGGTCATGTAACCTACCCGATTCCGGGCCATCGCAAGCTGAAACGCGTAGACTACTGGGCTGCCGAGGTAATGGACGGCGAATTCGCGGCCAACTCCGAGGTAGACGAACTCAGCTGGCATCCACTGGAACGGGTGATGGACGAGTTGTCGTACCCGATGGACCGGCAAGTGATACGCGCTTTCGCGCGTCTGCCCGCGAACACGAGCACGCTGCTGCTGGTACGGCACGCCAAAGCCGGCCGCAGGGATCGTTTCCATGGGCCGGACGAGCAACGGCCGCTCGATAGTGAAGGCGAAGCACAGGCTCAGGCGCTGGTATCCAATCTCCTCGCCTTCGGGGCTTCCGAGATCTACTCGGCGGATCCGCTACGGTGCGTGCACACGGTGACACCGCTGGCCGAGCACCTCGGGGCCGAGGTGGTCATCGAGCCGCTGTTCTCCGAAACCGGCTATGCCGCGGCCACGGACAGTGCTCGGGAACGCTTTCGAGAATTGGTGTCGGACAAGAATGTTCGGGTCGTCTGCAGCCAGGGAAAAGTGATCCCGGATCTGCTGGAATGGCTGGCCGAACGCGACGGCGTCACGCTACAGCCTGCCCGCAACCGCAAGGGCAGTGTGTGGGTGCTGTCGTTCGTCGAGCAGCGGTTGGTTGCCGCCGACCATTTGGACCGCTCATTGTCGATATACAACGCGAAATCCTGATACCGGGCAGGCCTCGCTACGCATCGGTCTCGGAGCATCCGGAGTGGACACGAGAAGAGGCGGCGAGGCCTGCTACCGCAGCGAGCGATAGCCAGGACAAGCCCCGGCCAAGCGAAAACGGCCCCGAGCGACTGTCGGGGCTCGTCTCGACGTTGAGGCGAACGGGCCCAATTCCAGGGCCGCGCATTCGGCGATGATCCGGCGGTGGCTCGAATTCAGCGGGCGCGACGGGCCGGGGCTTTCTTAGCTGTCTTCTTGGCCGCGGTCTTCTTCACCGCTGTCTTCTTGGCGGCGGACTTCGCGGCCGTCGCGGACTTCGCGGCTGTCTTCTTGGCCGGAGCCTTTTTCGCAGGTGCCTTCTTGGCCGCCGTCTTCTTCGCCGCGGCCGTCTTCCTTGCCGTGGTCTTGGCAGGAGCCTTGGCGGCGGCCTTGCGGGCCGTGGTCTTGGCAGGAGCCTTGGTCGGGGTCGCTTTCTTGGCTGCCTTCTTGGCTGCTGCCTTCTTCACCGCCGATTTCTTAGCGGCTACCGGCGCGTTCACCCCACGCTTGACGGCGGGGCCGGTCGCGGCCAGCTTCTGCTTACCCGCGATGACCGCCTTGAACTGGGCGCCGGGACGAAAAGCAGGCACCGAAGTGGGCTTTACCTTGACAGTTTCGCCGGTGCGCGGGTTCCTCGCCACCCGCGCGGCGCGCTTACGCTGTTCGAACACACCGAATCCGGTGATTGTGACGCTCTGACCCTTGTGTACCGCGCGCACAATGGTGTCGACCACGTGCTCAACCGCCGCGGTGGCCGTGCGCCTATCTGTACCCAACTTTTCGGTCAGAACGTCGATCAGTTCCGCCTTGTTCATTGAATCCTCCGCAGACTAATGGCCCGTCGTCGGACCGACTAGGTACCACGGTAAACCCACTTTGGGCAAGAGTCTATGTGCCACGCCAAAATTCATGTGGTGTAGCACACGTCCAGCTACCGATAGTCAGAGCGCCCAGCTAACTTCCAGGGAGATTACCTCCGCTAAATACGCGCAGGCAGCGTAGCGGGTTTCCATGCCGGCCTTGCGTTTTCGAACCGGGTGATGGCATCTTCCTGGCGCAGGGTGAGCCCGATGTCGTCCAATCCCTCGAGTAGACGCCACCGGGTGTAGTCATCAATATCGAACGGCAACACAACGGTTCCAGCCGCTACCGTGCGCGCTCGGAGGTCTACAACCAATTCCAAGCCGGGCTGTTCCTCGAGCAACTTCCAGAGCATTTCGACATCGTTCTGTGACATCTGCGCGGCCACCAGACCACCCTTACCCGCATTGCCGCGGAAGATGTCGGCGAACCGGGACGAGATAACCACTCGAAAGCCATAGTCCATCAGCGCCCAGACGGCATGCTCACGCGAGGATCCGGTACCGAAATCCGGACCGGCCACCAGGACACTACCCCTGTTGTAGGGCTCGATGTTCAGAATGAATCCGGAATCCGTTCGCCATGCGGCGAACAACCCGTCCTCGAAACCCGTACGAGTGACCCGCTTCAAGTAGACGGCGGGGATGATCTGATCGGTATCCACATCGGAACGGCGCAGTGGCACCCCGATGCCCTTGTGTACATCGAAAGCTTCCATAATGAATCTCCTGAGGTCGGTTGGGGGAATCGGGGCCGGTCAGTCCAGATCCGCAGGCGAGGACAGAGTTCCACGGACCGCCGTCGCGGCCGCTACGAGGGGAGAAACCAGGTGTGTACGGCTGCCTTTGCCCTGCCTGCCCTCGAAGTTGCGGTTCGATGTGGAGGCACAACGCTGGCCTGGTGCGAGCTGGTCCGGATTCATTCCCAGACACATTGAGCATCCCGCCTGCCGCCATTCGGCGCCCGCCGCGGTGAAAATCTCACCCAATCCTTCTTTTTCCGCCTGCGCGCGAACCCGCATCGAGCCCGGTACAACCAGCATTCGCACACCTTCAGCGACCCGGCGTCCCTGCAAAATCCCGGCCACCGCACGCAAATCCTCGATGCGCCCGTTGGTGCACGATCCGACGAAAACGGTATCGATCGGAACCTTGCGAAGCGGAGTACCCGGCTCCAAATTCATGTACCGCAGTGCTTTCTCCGCAGCCTCACGAGCCACCTCTCCCGCGATATCGGCCGGATCGGGAACCACCCCGCCCAATGGGGCGCCCTGCCCTGGATTGGTACCCCAGGTGACGAACGGAGTCAGCTCGGTGGCATCGATATGCACCTCGGCATCGAAAACGGCATCCGCATCGGTCTTCAGCGCCTCCCAGGCGGCCACCGCGGCATCCCAGTCGGCCCCCTGCGGCGCGTGCGGACGTCCCGCGAGGAATTCATAGGTCGTCTCGTCCGGCGCGATCATGCCCGCCCGCGCACCCGCCTCGATGGACATGTTGCAGATTGTCATTCGGGCCTCCATCGACATAGCGCGGATGGCCTCGCCCCGATACTCCAGAACATAGCCCTGGCCGCCACCGGTACCGATCTTGGCGATGACGGCCAGGATCAGATCCTTACTCGTCACCCCTGGCGGCATAGTGCCGTCCACCGTGATCGCCATCGTCTTGAACGGGCGCAGTGAGAGGGTCTGAGTGGCAAGCACATGCTCGACCTCGGAGGTGCCGATGCCCATCGCCAACGCGCCGAACGCGCCGTGCGTCGAGGTGTGGCTGTCACCGCACACCACGGTCATCCCCGGCTGAGTCAACCCGAGCTGCGGCCCGACCACATGCACGATCCCCTGATCCAGATCGCCCATGGGGTGCAGCCGCACCCCGAATTCCGCGCAATTGCGTCGCAGCGTCTCGACCTGAGTACGCGAAGTCGGGTCGGCGATCGGCTTATCGATATCGACCGTCGGAACATTGTGATCCTCGGTCGCGATCGTGAGATCCGGCCGCCGTACCCGCCGCCCCTCGGCACGCAGCCCATCGAAGGCCTGCGGACTGGTCACCTCGTGCACGAGGTGCAGGTCGATGTAGATCAGGTCGGGTTCGCGCGCGGCGCCCTCACCGGCCCCGTAAGCGACGACATGCTGGTCCCACACCTTCTCGGCCAGCGTGCGCGGTTCGGCCATGGTCGATCACCTTTCGGACGAAGCAGCTGTTGCGCACCGGATGGTGCCACGACAACAGCTATACGAATCGGGATAGTCGTATCCGGCCCGGATGCCGAGAACCGGAGTTCGCAGGCCGAGTTCGGCCACAGCGAGATTCTTCGTAGTAGAGTTCTCAGCATCTGAGACGCTAATATCGTTCTATGAGACAGTCTAGCGGCATCGGCGTTCTGGACAAAGCGGTGGCGGTCCTGCACGCTGTCGCCGAGCGCCCCTCCGGCCTCAACGAGCTGTGCACCCGCACCGGCCTGCCTCGGGCCACCGCGCACCGGCTGGCCGTCGGCTTGGAGACGCACCGTCTGCTCGCCCGCGACAGCAACGGGATGTGGCGTCCAGGGCCCGCTCTCGCCGAGCTCGCGATCAGTGCCGATGATCCGCTGTTGGAGGCCGCGTCCATCGTGCTGCCCCGGCTGCGCGAAATCACCGGCGAAAGCGTGCAGCTCTACCGGCGCGACGGCAACAGCCGGATCTGCGTCGCGGCGCTGGAACCCGCTGCAGGCCTGCGCGACACTGTCCCGGTCGGAGCGCGGCTGCCGCTCACCGCGGGCTCAGCCGCCAAAGTCCTGCTGGCCTGGGCCGACCCGGAACTCCAGCGCACCCTCGTGACCGAAGCGGTGTTCGGTGAACGCGCACTTGCCGAGGTGCGAAAGCGCGGCTGGGCGCAGAGTGCCGCCGAACGCTCAGCAGGTGTGGCCAGCGTTTCCGCGCCGGTGCGCGCAAGCGATGGCACCGTCATAGCGGCCGTATCGGTTTCCGGCCCGATCGATCGAATGGGTCGCAGACCAGGTGCTCGCTGGGCAGCCGATCTGGTCGCGGCAGCCGACGCTCTGCACAAGCGCCTATAACAGGTTGCATTCCAACTCTCTACAGTTGTCTCCTATGGGAGCCAACCAACGGGCACAGATCGTCATGTCCGACATCGAAATCACCGAGTTCTTGCAGCGCAGCCGGATCGCGACGCTGGCGACCATCGGCCGGGAGGGCATGCCACACCTGACCGCTATGTGGTACGCGCTCATCGACGGTGAGATCTGGTTCGAGACCAAAGCCAAATCGCAGAAGGCACTGAACCTGCGCCGCGATCCTCGGGTCACCTGCATGGTCGAGGCCGGTGACACCTACGACCAGCTACGGGGAGTGTCCATCGAGGGGCGCGCCGAGATCGTCGAGGACTCCGAGAAACTGTTCGCCGTCGGCGTGAGTGTCTGGGAACGCTATACCGGCCCGTACAGCGAGGAAGTGCGACCGATGGTGGAGGCGATGCTGAACAAGCGAGTCGCCGTCCGTGTGGTGCCCGAACGTATGCGTAGCTGGGATCACCGCAAACTGGGACTCCCGCGCATGCCGCTCGGTGGAACCACGGCTCAGGGATCGAACACCCCGGCAGTGGATATCCCGGCAGCGGACTGAACCGGATACGTCTACTCCGGACGCCGTCCGGAGTAGACGTATCCTACAAAACGACGAAAGTCCATGCTCTGAGAGCATGGACTTTCGTCTCGAGTAGCCCCGACGGGATTCGAACCCGCGCTACCGCCTTGAGAGGGCGGCGTCCTAGGCCGCTAGACGACGGGGCCAGGACTGCTCCTCGCTGATGCGAGAGCTTCCGTGGTTGATCTTTCGATCAGGAGGCTCGGTTAGCTTAGCCGACCGAGGCCCGGCGACCAAATCGCCGGATGCTGTCATGATCTCGGTCGCGAACCGAAGTCGAACAACATTCCGCTGGGGTACCAGGACTCGAACCTAGAATGGCTGAACCAGAATCAGCTGTGTTGCCAATTACACCATACCCCAATGACCAGGCGTTTCCGCCTCGCTTCTGGATGATGCGAGGCCGTGTTCCGAGCCGAGAAGAAGATTACCAAACAGCTACCGGCTTTTTGCAAATCGCCTGGTCATGACCGCATTTCCGACACTAGGACGGCGCAGACCACCCCAGCGCCGAGCGCAGCCGGTCCATAGTGGTGTCCCGGCCGAGCAGTTCCAGCGACTCGTACAACGGCGGACTGATATGCGATCCGGTCACCGCGACCCGGACCGGAGCAAAGGCCTTGCGTGGTTTCAGGCCCAGATCATCGATCAGTGCCTTCTTCAGAACCTCTTCGATCGCCGCGGCCGTCCATTCCGGCAACGACTCCAGCCCGGTAATAGCAACTTGCAATACTTCGTTCGCTTCGGAACCAAGATTCTTGGCACCCGCGGCGGGGTCGATGGCGAACTCATCTACGGGCGTGAACAAGAAACGCAGCAGTTCCCAGGCGTCCGCCAGCACGACAATCCTGGTTTGTACGAGTTCGGCCGCCGCAGTGAAAACTTTCTCATCTATTTCCGCGCCGATCCGTCCGTGTGCGGTGAGATACTCTCGCAGTCGGTGCGCAAAATCACACGGGTCCAGCAAACGGATGTGCTCGGCATTCAGCGCATCCGCCTTCTTCTGATCGAAACGGGCCGGATTCGAATTCACCTTCGAGATATCGAAGGCCTCGACCATCTCCGCCATAGTAAATACGTCACGGTCCTCAGCGATGCTCCAGCCAAGCAAAGCGAGATAGTTCAGCAAACCCTCAGGAACAAAGCCGCGGTCCCGGTGGACGAACAGATTCGACTCCGGATCGCGCTTGGACAACTTCTTGTTGCCCTGCCCCATCACGAAGGGCAGATGGCCGAACTCCGGAGTGAAGTCGGCTACTCCGATCCTGCGCAGCGCGGCATACAGCGCGAGCTGCCGTGGGGTCGACGAGAGCAGGTCCTCTCCCCGTAAGACGTGCGTGATCCGCATCAGCGCGTCATCGACCGGATTGACCAGGGTATACAACGGATCACCGGTACCTCGGGTCAGCGCGAAGTCCGGGACGGTGCCCGCTTTGAAGGTGGTTTCACCACGCACCAGATCATGCCAGGACAGGTCGGTATCGGGCATCCGTAACCGGATCACAGCGGGGCACCCCTCGGCCCGGTACGCCGCGATCTGCTCCGGCGCCAGGTCGCGGTCGTAATTGTCGTAACCGAGCTTGGGATCACGGCCCGCGGCCCGATGCCGGGCCTCCACTTCTTCCGGCGTGGAGAACGATTCATACGCTTCCCCAGCGTCCAGCAAACGCTGGACCACATCCAGATGAAGATCTTTTCGCTGCGACTGCCGATACGGTGCGTACGGCCCGCCGACCTCGGGGCCCTCGTCCCAGGTAAGGCCGAGCCAACGCAATGCGTCGATAATCGCCCGATAGGAATCCTCGGAATCGCGTGCGGCATCGGTGTCTTCGACGCGGAAGACGAATGCGCCACCGTGATGGCGGGCGTAGGCCCAATTGAACAGCGCCGTGCGGATCAGGCCGACATGCGGTGTTCCGGTCGGTGACGGGCAGAATCGGACCCGTACTTCAGTCATGGCTCTCTTTCGATCAGCGTTTGGCGGCAACAGGATTGGTGAGAGTTCCGATGCCTTCGACGGTTACCGACACCTGCTGCCCATTACGCATCGGGCCGACGCCCTCAGGAGTTCCGGTGAGAATGACATCACCGGGCAACAGCGTCATCACAGTAGTAATCCACTCGATGAGCTTCGGAATATCGTGTAGCAGAAGCGAAGTGCGACTGCGCTGGCGCACTTCACCGTCGAGCTCGGTGACGATCTCCAGATCCGTAGGGTCGAGCGAGGTTTCGATCCACGGCCCCAACGGACAGAACGTATCGTAGCTCTTGGCTCTGGTCCACTGACCATCAAGGCGCTGCTGATCGCGGGCGGTCACATCGTTGGCGATGGTGTAGCCGAGCACCACATCCAGAGCGCGAGCGGCGGGTACGTCTTTACATGGCCTGCCGATGACCACCGCCAACTCACCCTCGTAATCGACCTGAGTAGAGCTGGGCGGCAAGATGATCGGAGCATTCGGCCCGACGATCGCGGTGTTCGGTACGAGGAAGATGACCGGTTCGGCAGGCGCGGAACCACCCATCTCAGCGGCATGGGCCGCGTAATTCTTGCCCACACAGATCACCTTGCTGGCAAGGATCGGGGCGAGTAGCCGGACATCGGCCAGTGGCCAGCTCCGCCCGGTGAACGTCGGCGTTCCGAACGGATGTTCCGCGATCTCCTTGGCCACACTGTCACTTCCGTCGCCTTCGATGCTGACGAAGGCGACTCCATCGGGACTGGCAATTCGACCTAGACGCATGCCCGGCAGTCTATCGACCCACTACCACCTGCCCGAACACACCCGACCGAGAGGTACGCAATCCGCGTCGCCCATAACAATCCGCACTGTGAGCAGTCCGACATCGGCGAGGACCCGCGTAGCCGTCCGAGCGATGTACGGTAGGCAAAGAGTTCATAAAACGGGATGCATATCTCATAATATGAGATACAGGTGATGATGATGACGTCGGCGACGCAGATCGATGAGGTGCGCCGATGGTCCATGCTCGGTATCGGCGTCTTCGCCCAGGCCACCAGCGCGGTCTTCGTCCATGGCGTGCCGTTCCTGCTACCCACCCTCACCGACCGCGGTATGCCGCTCACTACCGCGGGGCTGCTGGTGGCCATGCCGACCATCGGGCTGGTGTGCACACTGATCGGCTGGGGTTATCTGGTCGACCGCGTCGGCGAGCGCAAAGTATTGATCAGCGGCCCGTTACTGATGCTGGTGGCGGGATGCGCCGCGGCGGCCACCACCGACGATCTCGCTTTAGGCGCGCTGTTGTTCCTCGGTGGTATCGGAGCAGCGAGCACCAACGGTGCCAGTGGCCGGGTGATCGTCGGCTGGTTCCCACCGCACCGACGCGGGCTGGCCATGGGAATCCGGCAGACCGCGCAGCCACTCGGCGTAGGTATCGGCGCGTTGGCGATTCCGATGGTTGCCGATACCTACGGTGTGCCCGCGGCCATTCTGGTCCCCGCGCTCATGGCGGGCTTGGCGGCCGTGAGTTGCTCGACCGGCATCATCGACCCGCCGCGCCACCCCGGATCCACCGCCGATCCGGCGTTACGTACCAACCCGTATCGCACCGATGCCACGCTATGGCGCATCCACCTGGTCTCGGTACTGCTCGTCATACCGCAGGGCACTGTATGGACGTTCGCGCTGCTGTGGCTGCAACATGATGTCGGCTGGCCCCCTGTTGCCGCGGGCGCCTTGGTAGCGGGCACACAACTCCTCGGCGCACTGGGCCGGATCGGGGCTGGCGTATGGTCCGATCACGTCGGCAGCCGCGTCGGTCCGCTGCGCACGGTCGCCATCGCCGCGGCGCTGTCGATGGCGACTCTGGCGCTGACCGCGTGGACACACTGGTGGTTCGCCGCGGTTCCATTGCTGATCGCCACGTCCGTCATCACAGTCTCCGACAACGGATTGGCCTTCACCGCGATCGCCGAGATAGCGGGCCCGCACTGGAGTGGTCGCGGCCTCGGTATCCAGAACACCGGACAGAACCTGGCCATGGCCGCCATCCCGCCGGCGTTCGGCGCGCTCGTCACCATAAGTGGCTTTCCCGCTGTCTTCCTGCTCGCGGCAGGTACGGCCGCAGCGGCGGTTCCCCTGGTCCCGCATGTCCCCGCACAACCGGATCCGTAACAGATCCACTCACCCGCTTCGCCCGAGATCCGGTGCAGCCCCGCCCGCACTATGACGTGCGTGCGGGGAAAGGAAAACAGAAGGTCCCGCTTCGGTGTTGTTCATGGCATGGGCGGGGTCCTTCGTGGAAACGCTGCGCTACCTCCTACGGACCTGACCGCCCATGCCGGTGTTGTTCATGGCATGGGCGGGGTCCTTCGTGGAAACGCTGCGCTACCTCCCACGGACCTGACCGCCCATGCCGGTGTTGTTCATGGCATGGGCGGGGTCCTTCGTGGAAACGCTGCGCTACCTCCCACGGACCTGACCGCCCATGCCGGGCCGAGAGCGGGACCTCGGTCGGCGGGCGGTTCAGACCGCCGCGGCGATGCGGTCGCCGACCTCCACGGTCGACACGACACCCGAACGGGAGGCGAGGTCCTTGGCGACAGCCGACTCGATGCGCGCGGCCGCCTCGGATTCACCGAGATGGTCGAGCAGCAGCGCGACCGAGAGGATCGCCGCGGTCGGGTCGGCCTTGGACTGGCCCGCGATATCGGGCGCACTGCCGTGCACCGGCTCGAACATGCTCGGATTCGTCCTGGAGGCATCGATGTTGCCACTGGCCGCCAGGCCGATTCCACCGCTCACCGCGGCCGCGAGATCGGTGATGATATCGCCGAACAGATTGTCGGTGACGATCACGTCGAACCGGCCCGGATCATTGACCAGGTGGATGGTCGTCGCGTCGATATGCTGATAATCCGTTGCGACATCGGGGAATTCGGTCGCGACCTCGCTGACGGTGCGTTGCCAGAGCGAGCCTGCGAAGGTGAGCACATTGGTTTTGTGCACCAATGTCAGGCGCTTACGCCTGGCCTGTGCCGCGGCGAAGGCGTAACGCACTACGCGCTCGATACCGAAACGGGTGTTGTTACTCACCTCGGTCGCTACCTCATGCGGGGTATCCACACGGATCGCGCCGCCGGTGCCGGTATACGGCCCTTCGGTCCCCTCACGCACCACCACGAGGTCGATAGCAGGGTTGCCCGCCAGCGGGCCGGTCACACCGGGATACAGCGTGGACGGCCGCAAGTTCACGTGATGGTCCAGCGCGAACCGGGTGCGCAGCAGCAGACCGCGTTCGAGCACGCCGCTCGGCACCGAAGGATCACCGATAGCACCGAGCAGAATCGCATCGTGCTGCTTCAGTTCTGGTAGCACCGAGTCCGGCAGGATCTCCCCCGTCGCGTGGTAACGACGAGCGCCGAGATCGTATTCGGTCTTCTCGATACCGGGCACGACCACGTCGAGCACCTTGAGCGCCTCGGCGATGACCTCGGGCCCGATCCCATCGCCAGGGATGACAGCGAGTTTCATGAGCTTGCCCCGATCAGACCAGGTCGACCAGGACGACCTTGGCCGCGCCGACCGACTCGGCTATCGCGGCCTGCACCTCGGCGGGTACCGGACGAGCGACCCGGAACACCACGGTCGCGCCTTCCTTGTCCACATCCTGGGTCAGCTGCGCGGCCAGGATATCGACCTCCGCTTCACCGAGTTCGGTGCCGACCTTGCCCAACGCTCCCGGCTTGTCCTCGTAGTTCAGGACAGCCAGATTCAGGCCTTCGGCCCGCATATCGTAGTTGCGGCCGTTGATGTTGACGATCTTCTGCACCAGCTGCGGCTCGGTGAGCGTACCCGCCACATTCAGGGTGCTGCCGTCACCGAATACCGCACGCAGGTCGACCACACTGCGGTGGCTCGGGCTCTCCGACGCCGTGGTGACCTCGGCGGTGATACCACGTTCCTTGGCCAGGGCAGGCGCGTTGACGAAGGTGACCTGGTCCTCGACATGGGCGGAGAAGATGCCACGCAGCGCGGCCAGCTCCAGCACCGCGACCTGCTGAGCGGCCAGCTCGCCACGCACCTGGACCTCGACACTGACCGGAAGCTCATTGGACAGTGCGCCGAGCAGAGCGCCCTGTTTGCGCACGATATCCAGCCACGGTGCGACCTCGTCCCCGACGACACCGCCGGTGACGTTCACCGCTCCCGGCACGAATTCGCCTGCCAGGGCCAGCAATACCGACTTGGCCACATCGGTGCCTGCGCGATCTTGGGCCTCCGCGGTGGAGGCGCCCAGATGTGGGGTCACCACGACCTGCGGCAGATCGAACAGCGGGCTGTCGGTGCACGGCTCGGTCTCGAATACGTCCAGACCCGCGGCGCGAACATGACCGGACTTGATCGCCTCGGCCAGCGCGGCCTCGTCGATCAGACCACCGCGGGCGGCGTTGACGATGATCACGCCCGGCTTGGTCTTGGCGATGGCTTCCTTACCGATGAGGCCCTTGGTTTCCGGGGTCTTCGGCAGATGGATGGAGATCAGGTCGGCACGCTCGAGCAGCTCGTCGAGGCTCATCAGCTCGATGCCGAGCTGCGCGGCGCGGGCAGGCGATACGTAGGGGTCGTAGGCGATCACCTTGGTCTCGAAGGCAGCGAGGCGCGCGGCGAACAGCTGGCCGATGCGACCGAGGCCGACGACGCCGACGGTCTTGCCGAAGATTTCCACACCGTTGAACTTGCTGCGCTGCCAGGTGCGCTCACGCAGCGTCGCATCCGCGGCGGGGACCTGACGCGCGGCGGCAAGCAGCAGCGTGACCGCGTGCTCGGCGGCGGTATGGATATTCGAGGTCGGGGCGTTCACCACCATGACCCCACGCTCGGTAGCGGCGGGCACATCGACGTTGTCCAGGCCGACGCCGGCACGGGCGACGATCTTCAGGTTCTTCCCTGCTTCCAGGACCTCGGCATCGACTGTGGTCGCCGAGCGTACGAGCAGTGCGTCGGCCTCTGGCACCGCGGCCAGCAGCGCAGGCCGGTCGGGACCGTCGACCCAGCGAACCTCGACGCCGTCACCGAGCGCGTCGACGGTCGACTGGGCGAGCTTGTCGGCGATCAGAACTACCGGACGGCCTGCTTGGCTCACGGGGGCTACTCCTGGGGAATGGGTGCGGCAATTACCGCCGACCAGCTTAGTGCGCGCGATTTCCCCCGCTCCTACCACCTGGCAGTCGACCGCGATCAGCCACGTGCCCGGCGGAACGCAAAGCCCGGACCTGCCGCCCCGGCATGGGTGTCAGGTCCGTAGGCGGTAGCGCAGCGTCACCACGAAGGACCCCGCCTATGCCCCGAACAACACCGGTATGGGCGATCAGGTCCGCAGGCGACAGCGCGGCGCCACCGCATAGCAACGGGCCCCGCACCGGTTCGGCGCGGGGCCCGTCATACGACGCCCGCTATCGGCGTCGAACGGTTCTCTCGGTCAGCCGCCGAAGGAGCCGGTCCAGAGGGTATCGACGATGCCGTACAGAGCCGCACCGAGCGTATTGAAAAGACCGTCCATCGCAGCGCTGCCGGTGTCGATGATAACGGGGATCATGAAATACCTCTTCCGTAAAAGGGATCCAGTCGAACTGGCTGACATCGAGTACATCGAACATATAACCGCAGCCGTTACCCGATCGGAATATTTCGTGACACAGAACACGGATGCTTCGTTACATCTCCACAGACCGCACCCGAGGCGCCGATGAGCGAATAACTCATACGTAATGCCAGCTCAAGGCATAGAATCAGGCAGGAGCACACATCAGCGAGCGAATACCCCTGAGAAAATCATGAGAATATTATGAGAAGATCAGACCATTTCTCACAGCATGACCTTATTTAAAATGTGATAGAAATTTCGAATAATTGCGACATGCCGGGTGGCGCCGGTTTCTCTCGAGCTTCCATTCGGCAGATCCGAGAGGCGCGACCGCACATACCGGACTGGGCATCCACCCTCCCCGACCTGCGGCGCGTCCGAGTTCGAATCGGATCCCATGCTGCGCCAGCTGGCTTCCGACCTCGATATCGCACTGACCATCGCCAATCCGAGCAGTGTGCTCGGCCCCGGCCGATACGTCGGACTGGCCGCTATGGTCGAGGACCTCTGGTACGGCAGGCTCACCGTGATTCCCGGCAGTTCGCGGACCTTCGTGCCGATCGTCGACCTCGACTACTTCACCGATTTCCTGATCAGCCTGCCCACTCTGCCCGATACCGCGGGCCGGTCCTACACCGTCCTCGACGATCGAACACCGGAACTACCGATGCTGATCCGGCAGCTCGCCGAGCATCTCGGCGTCCGCGCGCCGCGTTTCTCGCTTCCCGCGATACGGATTCGATCTCGATCGAAGGCACAGGTCATTACCCGCAGTTGACCCACCCGGAACAGCTCGCGGCCGAATGTGTCCGGCTTTCCGCCGTCCCAGCACACAGCTGATCGCGGACAATGGGCCCCGCAGCCGCTTTCGATGCGGGGCCCGTACCGTCATCTCGTGGTACCCCGGCCACAGTACGGCGGCAACCGCTGGCACAACGCCTCCCCATAAGCCGGGCGATATACCGCTACCGCCCGCGGCGAGGCCATAAAACGGGCATTAAGACACCTGCGTCGTGCCTGATCAGGTACCTAGTATGACAATCATGGCTGTGCGCGCGATTCCAGCTTCGATGGATCCGACGGTGGTCGGCTCCATCGACCGCGCACTGGACCAGCTCGAACACGAGTATCGGGTGTCGATCCGGCTTGCGATCGAAAGCGGCAGCCGAGCATGGGGCTTTCCCTCACCGGATTCGGACTACGACTGCCGATTCGTGTACATCGCCGAGCTGGAGACCTATCTGTCCCCGTGGCACACCTACGATGTGCTGGAACCACCGATCTCAGGTCCGCTCGACTTGAACGGCTGGGATCTCGCCAAGGCGCTGCAACTACTGGTACAGGGCAACGCCGTGCTCATCGAGTGGTTGATGTCGCCGATCACCTACCGCCGCGACACGGAGTTCTGCGCCCGATTGCGCGCGGTGGCCGAGGAGGTGACCGACCGCGACGAGATAGCGCGGCACTATCTGCACCTGGGCAATAAGCAGTGGGCGCTGTTCAACCACTCCCGGTCACTGAAAAAAGTGTTCTACTCGTTGCGCCCGGCGATGGTACTGCGGTGGTTGCGTGAGCACCCTGCCTCGACAATGACGCCCATGCATCTGCCGACGCTGATGCGGCAGTGCGAACTACCCGCCGACCTATCGGCCGCGGTGGCCGAGCTGACCGGATTGAAGTCGCAGGCCCACGAAATGGGCAGCGGACCGGTACCCGCACCGATCTCCGCGTTCATCACTACCGAATTAGACTGCGCTGCAAGAACTTTCCATGAATCCGTGGCACATGATCGCGTGAGGGCCCAAGCAGTGGCCGCGGAGTTCTTCCAAGCCGAGGCACTGACACGCTGAACCAGCGTTCCGCGCGGGCCGATCGAACAGGATCGTGGCGGCGATACCCCCAGATGGGCGGAAGGCCCCGCACCGTTCCGGTGCGGGGCCTTCCGAAAGCTGAGTCGCGATTAGATAACGCGAACATCCTGAGCCTGGGGACCCTTCTGTCCCTGGCCGATCTCGAATTCCACGTGCTGTCCCTCATCGAGGGAGCGGAAACCCGAGCCGCTCACAGCCGAGTAGTGCACGAAGACGTCGGGTCCTCCGCCGTCCTGCGCAATAAAGCCGAAGCCCTTCTCGCTGTTGAACCACTTCACAATGCCTTGAGCCATTTCATACTTTCTGTAGACGAGCCAGGTCATGTAATCGAGCTGTCCTGGTCTCACTGATCAACGATGCCATGATCCGACGAATAACTCACGTCCGGTATCCCCAACTGTGAGCTAACGCTCATACACGAGCCACATCGATGGATTGCCGGGATACTGTTCGCCCAGTTCTGTTCAGGGCCGCAGGAAGCGCACCTGGCGTGACTTCGCCTCCATATAGCCTGCCCGCCCTGACAGCTGCTCCGGAACACCGACCTCCCACCACGCGCCCGCCTCGGTCCACACCGAGGACCGAGTCCGCACCACGAGCACCACCGGACCGGATCCGGCCCGCGCCGCCGACCGGGCCAGGCCATAGGCGGCACGGAATTCGTCCAGATCGGAAGCGGTGAAGACCGCGCAGCCGAGGGCGGCCGCATGCGCGGCGAAATCGACCCGGGGCGGATCCGCACGAGTAGTACGGCACTGCGCGTAGAAATTGTTGAACGGGGCACCACCCTGCCCCTCCTGCAGACGAGCGATCACCGCGTAGCCGTCGTTATCGCAGACCACCGCGACGAACGGGTGCCCGGCGAAAGCCGCGGAGAACAACTCCGAGTTCAACATCAGATAGGAACCGTCCCCGAGCAATGTCGTGACCACTCCGGCGGAATGCGCCATGGCCGCACCCCAGGCGCCCGTGAGCTCATAGCCCATACAGGAGAAGCCGTACTCCACATCCATCGTGGGTACGCCACCCACCGCCCGCCAACCACCGACGAGTTCACCAGGAAGACCACCGGAAGCCGTCATCACATAGTCGCCCGGTCCACTCGATTCGTTCACGACGCCGACGATCTGGGCATAGCTCGGCAGACCAGGAGTAGGCGCCCGCCGAGCGTCGATATAGGTATCCCATGCGGTACGCAGCGCCGCGGCACGCGCACTCCACTCGGAATCGACGCACCACTGCCCGAGCTGCCCGTCCAGCTCGCGCACGGTGGCATCGGCATCACCGACCACCTCGAGAGCACCGTGTTTCACGGCGTCGAACCGTGCCGCGTTGATCATCACCAGGCGGACATCCGGGGCGAAAACGGTCCAGGAGGCCGTGGTGAAGTCCTGCAACCTGGTCCCGATCGCGAGAACCAGATCGGCCTCGGCCGCCATCGCGTTCGCCGACGCCGAACCGGTGATACCGAGCGGCCCGGCATACAGCGGATGTCTGTGCGGAACCAATGTACGGCCCGCAGTGGTCTCTACCAGCGGAACACCATGGTGCTCAGCGAATTCCATTACCGTGCCACCGGCGCCAGAATAGCGGACCCCACCACCGAGAATCATCAGCGGCCGATGCGCGGCGCGCAACTGCGTGACGGCGGCGGCGAGCGCCCGCTGGTCGGGACGCGGCCGGATGAGCCGGTGTACGACCGGCGCGAACAGCGCTTCGGGGAAGTCGTAACTCTCTGCCTGGACATCCTGGGGTAGCGCGAGCACGGCCGGACCGCTGTCAGCCGGATCGGTGAGAACCCGAATCACTTGGGGCAGGCTGGAAATCAGTTGTTCCGGCCGAGTGATGCGGTCGAAGTATCGGCTCACCGCGCCGAACGCGTCGTTCACGGTGACGGTCGCGTCGCCGAAGTGCTCGACCTGTTGCAGGACCGGGTCGGGCGCGCGTCCGGTGAAGGTGTCGCCGGGAAGCAGCAGCAGCGGAAGCCGATTGGCGTGCGCGACACCCGCGGCCGTGACCATGTTCAGTGCGCCGGGCCCGATCGAGGAGGTCACGACACCGACCTGACGCCGGTTCGTGGCCTTGGCGTAGCCGACGGCCGCCAGTGCCATCCCCTGTTCGGTATGTCCGCGCCAGACCGGGAGCTCGGTACGCCGTTCATACAACGCGGTACCGAGACCGAGCACGTTGCCATGCCCGAAAATCGCGAAAACAGCGGGGAACAAGGGAACTTCGTAGCCGTCGAGCGTCTCCGAACGCTGCGCGACCAGCCAGGCCACCAGCGCCTGCGCCGCGGTCAGCCGCATCGGACCCGCCCTTCATGCGTGGTGACCGGACATCGCGGATCGGTGGGCTCGTCGTCCCAGCGCGCCCGCACCCAGCTGTGCGCCGGATCGTCGCAGAACGCCATGGATCGTTCTGGCGCGGGGCCGGCGAGCACATTGAGGTAGTACATGGGATAGCCGGGCGCGGCGATACACGGCCCGTGGTAGCCGTACGGAATCAGGAAGACATCGCCGTCACCCACCGTGACGTTTTCGTCCACGGTGCCGTCGGCGGTGTAGGTCCGGTGCATACCGAACCCCTCATGCGACGGCGTGATGCCGTCCCGCCCGGCGATACGGAAGTAATAGATCTCCTCGTTGACGACCTCACAGTCGCTCGCCTCATCGTGTTTATGCGGCGGATAGGACGACCAATTGCCATCCGGGGTGATCAGCTCGCAGGCGTTGAGCTTGTCCGCGTGCTCCCATACGCCGGGTACCCCGAAGTTCGCGACCTGCCGTGTCGCATTTCCCGCACCACGCACTTCGACCGGAACCTTTTCCGCGGGACCGTATCTCGGCTCCAGCCTGCGTGTGCAACGCGCCATCGGCAGCGCCACCTCCAGGTCGGTGTCCGCGGCCTCCAGCTCCACCTCGGCATCCCTTGGCACATAGGCGAAATCCGTGACCCTGGTGAAGACCGACTCCCGGCCTGCCAAGGCGAAAACCACACCATCCACACGCACCGCGCACGCACCCGACAAGGGCAGCACGAACGCTTCGAACTCCCCCGTCCGCACAGTCCGCGACATCCCCGCGCCGATCCGCAGCACCCACAGCCCGGCGTAGCTCCATCCGGCGTCTTCCGGAGTCAACAACACCGGATCGCCGTTGCGGCGCAACGTTCCCGTCGGCCGGTGCAGTCTCAGCGACACAGCAGCTCCTCTATTTCCGCATCGGTAGGCATCGCGTCCACGCAGGCGAGGCGCGCGGCCACCAGCGCGCCCGCCGCATTCGCGTAGGTGGCGACCCGCCGTGGGTCCCAGCCCGCGAGCAGCCCGTGGATCAGTGCCCCACCGAATCCGTCGCCCGCGCCGAGGCCACAGACCACCTCGACCCGGCACGGTGGCACCGTCCAACGCTCGGATTCGGTGGCCACCAGCACCCCGTCGGCGCCTTGTTTGATCACCGCGAAACGCACACCGCGGGCGAGCAGCCGGTCGGCCGCAACGGCCGGGTCCTCGGTACCCACCGCCACCTGGACCTCGATGCGGTTACCGACCACCACATCCACATGGTCGAGCATCCAGTCGATCTCCGCCCGCGCGGTATCGGCGTCGGGCCAGAACATCGACCGGTAGTCCAGATCGAGCACGGTATACCTACGCCGGGCACGTCGCAGCAGAATCTCACGCTGGGTGGTCCGGCTCGGCTCGGCACTCACACCGGTGCCGGTGACCCAGAGCAATGGCACGGTATCCACGATGTCCCAAGGAACATCGTCCACGGTAAGGGTGAGATCCGGCGCGATCGGCGCGCGGTAGAACAACAACGGTGGATCAGCGGGTGGGGTGAGCGCACAGAACACCACCGGAGTCAGCAGATTCGGAGCGGTCGTGACGTAACGGGAGCTGACACCGAAACCTTCCAGCGCGGTACGAACGAAATCACCGAAACCATCCGGACCCACCTTGGTCAGTATCGCCGAACACCTACCGAGCCGAGCGGCGGCCACCGCCACATTGGTCGCGGTGCCGCCGAGGGACTTCGCGAAACTGCGCACCTGCGCCAGCGCGACTCCACTCTGTTCCGGGTAGAGATCCACCCCGACCCGGCCGACCGTGAGAACCTCCGGTGTCGCCGTCATCGCGACACTAGCTCTCCGCCGCGGCGAGTACGGTGTCCTCGAGGTAACGCATACTGCGCCCGGTATCGCGACTCGGCTGTCGCGCCGAGTCCACCGGACACAAGGTGGTGTCCTGCTCCAGGACATACCACCCCCGATACCCCACGGCTCGCACACTGCGCACGAGCGCGGCGATATCGATATCGCCCGAGCCGAGCGGAACGTACAACCCACGACGCACCGCCTCGTGGTACCCCATCTCCCCGGCACGCACCCGATCGGCCAGCACGCCACGGACATCTTTGAGATGGATGTGCCCGATCCGCTCGGCATACCGCCGCGCCAGCCGGACCGGGTCAGCGCCCGCGATGACCAGATGCCCGGTATCCAAGCAGAGGTCGAGCTCGGAATCGGCGAGGAACCGCTCGATCTGTGCCTCTGTCTCCACATGCGTGCCCACATGCGCGTGCAGCACCGTGCGCAGGCCGTACCCGGCGACCACATCGCGAACCATGGCGGCGGTCCGCACCAACGTGCGCCATTCGGTATCGGTGAGCCGTGGCCGCGCATCATATCCCCCGGATCCCGTCGCAGCGGCGAGCACGAGAACTTCCGCACCGATGGCAGCCAGCAGCGCGGCGGTATCCGCAGCCTGCGCAACAGCCTGCCGCTGGTCGCGGTGCAGTACGAGAGCGCGGAATCCACCGACCGGCGTCAACCCGAAGGCATCGAGCAATCGACGCAGTTCACCAGGGTCGCCCGGCAGATACCCCGGCGGGCCGAGCTCCGTAGCGGACAAGCCGAGCGCGGCGATTTCCGCCAGGACAGTACGCGCGTCGAGCACATGTCCCCAACCAGGGACCTCGCAGACCCCCCAAGAGATCGGCGCGGCCGCGAGCCGCGGCCGATAGCGAGATCCGATCACCGGCACTTCTCCGACCTCCGACATCGAGTCGGCTCCGATACAGTGGAGCGCCCCAACTACGGGACTCTGATCATCGTGTCTCATAAGTATGGTTCATTCCGGACAATACCGCTGCAACCAGGAGACATCCTGGTAAACACCAGAAACACCGGACGGCCGGAATCGGAACCTCCACCGTCCGTAGGTCAGCACCACCCCAGGAGAAGCCGATGCCATCCCGCCGAACCAGCACCATCGGCCTGGCAGGCACCGGCCGGATCGGAACCTTGCACGCCGAGACCCTGACAGCACTGCCGACCGTGGCCACCGTCGTGCTCACCGACGCCGACACCGACCGAGCCCACACTGTCGCCACCGACCTCGGCGCCGAATTCGCCCCCGACCTCGACGCCCTCTTCGCCGCCGACCTCGACGGCCTGGTCATCGCCACCGGCACCGATTCCCACCCCGAACTCATCACCCGCGCCGTCGACGCCGGAATCCCGGTCTTCTGCGAGAAACCGGTGGCCGCCGACCTGGCGGGCACCTTAGCCGTGATCGAGCACATCGAGAACTCCTCGGTCCCAGTCCAAATCGGGTTCCAGCGGCGCTTCGACGCCGGTTATCGCGCCGTTCGCGGCGCTATCTCCTCCGGTCGGCTCGGCCGACTACACACGGTACGCGCGACCACTCTGGACCCGGCGCCACCACCCGCCGAATACATCGCACGGTCCGGTGGGCTGTTCCGGGACTGCGGGGTGCACGATTTCGACATCATCCGGTGGGTGACGGGCCGGGAAGTCGTCGAGGTCTGCGCGCTCGGAGCCAACCGGGGAGAGGAGTTCATCGCCGAAGCAGGCGATGTCGATACCGCCGCGGTCGTGCTGCGCTTGGACGACGGGACGCTGGCTACCGTGTCGTTGACGCGGTACAACGGCACGGGGTACGACGTGCGGTTGGAGGCGTTGGGGTCCGAGGGGAACGCTGTCGTCGGAGTGGATGGTGTGGCGCCGCTCGATCCGGTCGGAGCCGGCCGGACCGCGTCTTACTTCTATACGGGCTTCCTGGAACGGTTTCGATCCGCTTATGCGGAAGAGTTGTCGGCCTTCGTCGCGGTTGTCACCGGTGAGCTCGACAGTCCTTGTAGTCCCATCGATGCGCTGGAGGCGTGTTACGTGGCAGAAGCGTGTGAACTGTCACGCCGCGCGGGGCGAGCGGTGGAAGTCTCCGAGATACGAGACTGACAGCTTGTCATAGTGGCATGATCGTGCACCCACATCCCACCTCCTGGTAAGAGGATGCGGTGATGACCGCGCGGCGATCGGTGGTTGGCGCTCCTCCTCTGATGAAATAGGCCGGTACGACCACCAACTGAGCTCACATGAACGATCACTCCGCACTTCACAGATCGGAGATCGAATGGACAGGCGCGCAGGGGACTTCGAGCAATCAGATGTCGAAGTGGTCGTCATCCGCGACCCGGACGGCCCTGTTCATGTCCATGTATTCATCGACGGTGTGGAGAGGACAGTGACCGAGTTCCGGATCGACGCGGGCGCTGGATGGTCCTGGTCCGATTGGAAGCACTCTCGGGATCAAAACCTCTCGGCTGGTTCACCTTCAGCGAGACGAGCTATGCTGACCGCTTATGCCGACCCTCCTGGGGGTAGCTACGTCGAGAATCGCAGCGACGCGCAGTGGCTCGAATCCGTCTCACCCAGTTGGTCGGAACGCTAGATGGGCTGCGACGCAGTGCGATTACGGACGCGTGGTTTTCACGCTCCTCATTGCGTCGAGCCACACGGAGCTGGCCACCTGTCACGGCTCCGGACGAACCCGCCACTCGGCCAACGCGAATCGAAAGATCAGTGGCAATCAGTCGACCATGGCACACTCCTCCTATGGAGAGCGAGGCGGAGCTAGAGCTACGCCAGATGATCTTCGATCGTCTGGCGCGCAGGGTTGAAGAGAAGGGGGCGCTGACTCGCGAGGAGCTGACCGAATTCGAAGTCGGTGCCGAGACCTATCGGTTGATCGATCGCAATAAGGGAATCTGGAATCCCGCTCAATTAGCAGCTACCTTGTCGATCCTCTCAAAGCCGGACAGCCCATATGAGGACGCAGAATTCAGTGACTCGCTCTATGCCTATGCGTACCGAGAAGGCAGTGTCCAAGGCGACAATACGAAGCTACGACGCGCCTATGAGTTAAATATGCCCATCATCCTACTCCGATGGATCAAGATCGGTACAGCCATTCGCTATGTACCAGTATTCCCGGTCTACGTAATTGCGGACGATACAAAACGACAACGATTCATTCTAGCACTGGACGAAACCTTCAGAGATATTCCAGATGTGTTGAATCTGAAGCCGATCGAACGAAAGTATGCTCAACGCCTGACCACACAGCGCCTACATCAGCCAGAGTTCAGGGGCAGGGTCCTTCTTGCGTACGACCATCGCTGCGCAATATGCGATGTGGGTCATACACAACTGCTCGACGCCGCCCATATAGTCGCGGATAGCAAGGAGAACGGTACGGCGGATGTGTCCAACGGTTTGAGCCTCTGCAAAATCCACCACGCCGCCTATGATGCAAATCTGATCGGAATATCACCCGAGTACACAATCCTCGTCGGCGCAAAACTGATGCATGATCGCCGCGAAGGATCGATGCTGCGACATGGACTGCAAGAAATAAACGGTCAGCACCTCACCTTGCCACAACGACGGAAAGACTGGCCCGCAACAGAACGGCTCGAGGAACGATTCGCCGAGTTCGAAACAGCCAGTTGACAACTGGGGTATACCATTCTGACTATTTCAGGATGTTCTTCTACCACACCACCGATACCCGGAAATTCCGTCAGTGCGTCCGGCAGTGCTGCTGCCCGCCGGTCGGCTCTCCTCAGATGTGATCGTAGATCCATCGGTCGATGCCCCCTGCATCTGGCACCTCCAGAATCAGCGACAAGACCGCAATCGCCTATACACCCATCACAGCCCCTGATGAGACCTCACACCAAAACACATGCGAACCTTCGGAACTCGCCCCTCCGGTAATCTCATCTACGCAGAATCGCAGCCGCGGTCGCCGCGATCGTCCGGTCGGCATCATCAGCCAGCTCGGTGAGCACCTCCCGCGCCGCAACGCCAGGAAGCTCGGCGAGCGCCTGCGTAATCCGCAACCGCGATGGGATGTCGTCCGTGCGCTCGAGCTCATCCCGCATCATCCCGACGATATCGGCGGCAGCGGCCGCGCCCTCCGCCAGCAATCCCAATGCCTCGGCGGCCTCGACATCGAACCGCCCCGCGACAACCATCGCGAGCAGAGCAGGTATCGCCTCCGCGACCCGACGGGAGCCCAGTGCCAGGGCAGCACGGTCCCGCACTGTCACGTCGCAGTCGTGGAGTGCCCGCCGCAGCAACACTGCCGCTGCCGCGACGGGCACTTCCGCTATCGCGACAACCGCTCGGCGCCGAACCTCGACCACCGCCGAATCCAGGCCGACTGCCAACTCGGTCAACCCAGCACCGGCCGCCCTCGCCAACGACCAGCGCAGCGCCCCGGCGACATTCGGATCGTCTTCCGACAGCACTGCCTCGACCAGCGCTTCGACGGGCAGCGATGCGCCCTCGTGCTGTGCCAGCACAGCTTGTTGCCTGCTGGCTCCGGATTCCGATTCGAGCGCACGCAGTAGGGTGACGATGCCCATCACGGCCTCCCACTGTGCCGGTGCGGCCGTGTCGACACACTCCAGCTTTCTTAGCAGTTCCTCCTCCGTGGCGATCCGCGCTCGGGTGCGCCGGATGAGCTCTCCCACCAATTCGGCGGGCGCGAAGCCGGGTTCGTCCAGTGCCCGTTTGGTGTCGTGCAGCGATAGCCCCAGGGTTCTGAGGGATTCGACATGGAAGAGACGACGGATGTCGTCGGCGGAGTATTCACGATAGCTACTCGATGTGCGGCCTGTCGGTTCCAGCAGCCCCAACGCGTCGTAGTGGCGCAGCATGCGGGTGCTGACGCCGGAACGTCGCGAGACCTCACCGATCAACATTCCGTCGTCTCCTTGTTACGCGTCCGGGCCGGTCGCCGTGACCCGCTCGGCAAACTCGAGCGAGAGGGCGAACCCGCTCTCGGGGTTACGGCGAAGCCGTTCAGTGGCCTGGGCATGCGCGCGGATGTGTGGATCGGGACTCGCCATGGCAGCATCTAGAATCGGGGTGGCAGCCGCTCCGAGCGCCGCCAGCGCGCGGCTCAGGCTGAGCTGCACCTGGTAGTCACCCCGGCCGAGCTCGGTCGCCATATCAGCGGCGAGCTTCCCCTCCGCGCCGGGCGATACGAGTACGGTGGCGGCCCGCCACGCACTACGCGCGACCTCGTCGTGCTCGGCGTGCAGCAGTGCCGATACCGCGGGCCAGGCACTCCGGTCACCGATCTTGGACAGGGTGTGCAATGCCTGGCTGCGGGCCTGCGTGGTGTCCGACCCGAGCTCCGCTAGCAGCCTCGGTACCGTGATCTCGGCAGGCAACCGGCACAACGCCCAGGTCAGCATGTCCCGGACGAAGAAGTCCGGTTCTACGGCGCAGCGGGCGATGAGCGGCTCCATGAGATGTGGATCGCCCAGTGTGCCTGCCGAAAGCGCTGCCCGCAGCCGGGTCGCCGCATCGGCCCCGGCGAGAGCGGTGACGAGACGAGCATCCGGCCCATCGTGGTTGGTTGTATGCATGACAACCACCTCCTTCGTCGACCACTCGACCCCTTCACATCGTGTCAAGGTCAAGCCGAGCGGTTACGGCCGAGACGCGCTGATCCGGATCGACGAGGTGCGCGGGTAGTCACGTACTGTGCTCATGCGGGCAGCAGCCGGGCGATGACCTCGGCGAGCTGCTCGACGTTTCGGCACTCGTGCATGGTGACGTGCTCGGCGTATACATGGGCGGCGGAGTCGCCTGTCGACCATGAGCGAGCAGATTCCGGGTTGAGCCAATAGGTCTGCTTCGCCTGGGTGCGGATCGTTTCCAGGGCAGCGAGATTCGGATCGGTGCGGTTGGTGCGGGCATCCCCGAGAATGAGGACGCAGGTGCGTGGGCCGAGAGCGTCGAGGTAGTTGTCGAGGAATCCTTGGAATGCTTCACCGTAGTTCGAGCTACCGAAACGGGCGACATCGGCGGAGCTGATGATTCGGGCGGCGGTGCCGGGGGTCGGCGGTTCTCCCTTGGTGAAGAATCCGGTGATCTCGTCGCAGGTATCGATGAACCCGAAGCTGCGGACCTTGCTGAATTGGTCTTGTAGGGCTTGGATCAGGTGCAGGGTGAATTCGGCGAACCCGGTGACCGAACCGGAGATATCGGCGAGTACGACCAGGTCGGGGCGGCCGTGTTTGCGGGAGCGCAGGACCGGGTCGATGGGGACGCCTCCGGTGGACATGGAGCGGCGCAGAGTGCGGCGCAGATCGATCTGTCCGCGGACGGCTTTGCGGCGGCGTACGGCGAGGCGAGTGGCGAGTTTACGGGCCAATGGGTGGACCAGACGGCGCATTTCGGCGAGATCTTGTTCGCGGGCGCCGAGGAAATCGATGCGGTCGGTACTGGATTGCACGCCACGACGGGCGATGTATTCGGTGCCGCGTAACTGTGCGGAGCGCAGCCTGGCCTCGGTCTGGACGGCGGTGCGGAATTCGGTGAGCCGACGGTCGGCTTCGATGGTGTGCACGGCGGTGTCGAGCTGGGAGGTGCCGTGCATGCCCGCGACTATCCGGTCGAGAAGCTCTTCCGGGCGTAGGGCTTTCATGGTCAGGTAGGAGGACCAGCCCGCACCGGATGCGGTGGTGACCGGGCCGGAGTTCTGCTGAGCACCGGCCCCGCCGTAGCCACCGAGTTGGGTCAGCGCTCGGCGGGCGAGTTCGCCGATGGCCTGCGTATCACCTTGTGCCAGTGCGGGAACCAGCTGATCGCGGAGGGCATCGATGGACTTCTCAGGGATGGCGGCGCCGGGGCGCGGTGTGTCCGCCGTGCCGAAGTAGAGGTCGAAGAGCTGATCGAACACGGGGCGTTGGACATTGCGACGGAGCAGACAGGCCGCCAGGCCGCAGCGCAGCCGATCACGATCGGCTGTCCCCAGGGCGACTATCGTCTCGGCCGCGTCGATGGTCTCGCTCGGCCCCGCGGTGATCCTGTGGTCACGCAGCAAGCCGACGAATTCGACGAGCCGATCGGTCATCGAATCAGCGGATCCGGCTTCGGTATCGCGGACACGCCCCTCGGTCGCTCTCATCGCGCTGCGCTCCCCGGCGTGCGATCAGGTTCGAGCAATGTCAATCGTTCGATCGCTACGCGCTGATCGGACTGATATTTCAGCAGCACACCGAGGGTCGAGCGAACGATGTTCCCGGTCAGATCGCGGACCCCGAGAGCGACAAGAGTCTTTGCCCAATCCACGGTTTCGGCGATCGATGGAGGCTTGCGCAAGGAGAGCTGCCGGAGCGCGCCGACCACACCGACCACGGGTTCGCGTAGTGCCGCGTCCAGCTCGGGCACTTTCATACGCACGATCGCCCGCTCCAATTCCGCTGTCGGATAATCGATGTGCAGGTAGAGACAGCGTCGCTGCAATGCCTCGGACAACTCGCGGTTGGCGTTCGAGGTCACGAAGACGAACGGTTTCCTGACCGCGGTGATCGTGCCGAGTTCTGGGATGCTCACCTGATAGTCACCGAGCACCTCGAGCAACAGACCTTCCAGCTCTACGTCGGCCTTATCGAGTTCGTCGATGAGCAGCACGGTGGGGCGTGGATTGCGGATAGCGGCCAGCAAGGGGCGGTCGAGTAAGAACTCCTCGGTGAAGACGTGGTCACGGGCGCTGTCCCAGCCTTCGGTATCGGTGGCGGTGATGCGTAGCAGCTGCTTGGCGTGATTCCACTCGTAGAGCGCGCGGGCCTCATCGATGCCTTCATAGCACTGCAACCGAATGAGATCGGAGTTCGTCGCGGCGGCGACGGCCTTGGCCAGCTCGGTTTTGCCGACCCCCGCCGGGCCTTCGACCAGCAGGGGTTTGCCGAGGTGGCCGGCCAGAAACACCGTGGTCGCGATATCGAGGGATGGGAGATACCCGGCCGCACCGAGGCGCTCGGTCACTTCGTCCACCGACGCAAATAACTTACTCATCGGTAATAAGTCTAGCGGTGGGGTCGCCGGTGCCGGGTCGGTCGTTCGAGCGGAGTGATGTGGTGGCACCAAAACGCTGTTCGGCAACCATTTGACTACCGTCGATGATTCGTCACTGCTCGAAGCGACTCGAGGAAATCGCGTTCACGGTTGAATCAATGCTGCGCAATGCGGGGAGCCACTTATGCGAACCGCGACGACGGCCGTCCGACCGCGTCGCCGAGTGGCGCGCCGGGGCGAGTGAGAAGCCACTCATGCACTGCTTGCTCGATCTCGGTTTCCGTCGCCTCGGGACGGTCTCGGCGGATCCGGGTGCGCTGCATACGCACACCGAACTCATACATCTCCAGAGCGAGACGCAAACGCTGAGCTGGTGTTCCTTCCGGCACTACACCAGCCTACTGCCCTTGGCTACTCGCCGTGGAATGCCCGAAGGCCCGTCCGTCTCTCGACGAACAGGCCTTCGGATGATCTCCGCGCCGGCTCAGGCGGTCTCGGTGATCGGCCGGTCGACCCAGCTCATCAGACCACGCAGCTTGGCGCCGGTGACCTCGATCGGGTGCTCGGCGTTCTGCTTGCGCAGCGCCTCCAGCTCCTTGTTGCCGCCCTCGACATTGGCCACAAGGCGCTTGACGAAGGTGCCGTCCTGAATGTCCTTGAGGATGGCCTGCATACGCTTCTTGGTGTCGGCGTCGATGACTCTCGGGCCGGACAGGTAGCCGCCGAACTCGGCGGTATCGGACACCGAGTAGTTCATCCGCGCGATGCCACCCTCGTACATCAGGTCGACGATCAGCTTGAGTTCGTGCAGTACCTCGAAGTAGGCCATCTCCGGGGCGTAACCGGCCTCGATCATGACCTCGAAACCGGTCTTGACCAGTTCCTCGGTGCCACCGCAGAGCACGGCCTGCTCACCGAACAGGTCGGTTTCGGTCTCCTCTTTGAAGGTGGTCTTGATGACGCCTGCGCGGGTGCCACCGATGGCCTTGGCGTAGGACAGCGCCAGCGCCTGGCCCTCGCCCTTCGGGTCCTGGTCCACGGCGATCAGCGCCGGAACACCCTTGCCGTCGACGAACTGGCGCCGGACCAGGTGTCCGGGGCCCTTCGGCGCGACCATACCGATGGTGACCTCGGCGGGCGGCTTGATCAGCCCGAAGTGGATGTTGAGGCCGTGGCCGAAGAACAGCGCGTCGCCGTCTTTCAGGTTCGGCTCGATGTCATTGGTGAAGATCGATGCCTGCGCGGTGTCGGGCGCCAGCACCATGATGACGTCGGCCCAAGCCGCGACCTCGGCCGGGGTGCCGACGGTCAGGCCCGCCTCTTCGGCCTTCGGCCGCGACTTCGAACCCGACGCGAGGCCGACGCGCACCTCGACACCGGAGTCGCGCAGGCTCAGCGAATGCGCATGGCCCTGGCTGCCGTAGCCGATGACAGCGACCTTGCGGCCCTGGATGATCGACAGATCGGCATTGTCGTCGTAGAACATCTCGACTGCCACTGTGTGGTTTCCTTCCGGAGTTATCCCGCGCGAGGCGGGGTACATCTCGCTCGCGCCGGTATTGTGTGAAATCGTCCTCGCCTCTGCGGGGACTTGGTCGTTCCCGCAGAGGCGGGAGGCCGGCACGCCGACCGTCGATCGCAGCCAGACTACGCGCGACCGCCGCTTGGCGAGCGGCCGCTGCGGCGTCTTCCGCGTCATCTGGCAGCGGTGATGGATTTCGGTCCACGCCCTACCGCGACGACACCGGACTGCACGATCTCCCGGATGCCGTAGGGCTCTAGCATCCGCAACAGCGCGTCGAGCTTGGACCTGGTTCCGGTCGCCTCGATGGTGAGCGCGTCCGGGAACACGTCGATGACCTTGGCGCGGAACAGCCCTACCGCCTCGATCACCTGAGTACGCACACTGGCATCGGCGCGTACCTTGACCAGGATCAGTTCGCGGGCCACCGAACTGTCGGAGTCCTGCTCCACGATCTTGATGACGTTCACCAGCTTGTTGAGCTGTTTGGTGACCTGCTCCAGCGGCAGGTCCTCGACGGTGACGACGATGGTCATACGCGAGACCTCCGGCAGCTCGGTGCCGCCGACCGCCAGTGATTCGATATTGAAGCCGCGACGGGAGAACAGCGCCGCGACCCTCGCCAGCACGCCCGGTTTGTCCTCGACGAGAACGCTGAGGGTGTGGGTGGTGCTCATCCGTTGTTCACCTTGTCCTGTTCTTGTGACACCGCTTCTTCTTGTGACATCGCAGCGTGGATGGCCGCGGGCTCATCGGCCTGCTCGTCCTCGTCGAACAGCGGGCGGATACCACGGGCTGCCATGATCTCGTCGTTGCTGGTGCCCGCGGCGACCATCGGCCACACCTGGGCGTCCTTGCCGACGATGAAGTCGATCACCACGGGGCGGTCTTTGATGGCCTGTGCCTCGCGGATGGCCGCCTCCACGTCCTCCTCGCGCTCGACGCGGATGCCGTGGCAGCCGAGGGCTTCGGCGAGCTTCACGAAATCGGGGATACGCAGGGTGTGCGTGCCGAGATCGGTGTTGGAGTAGCGCTCCTGGTAGAACAGGGTCTGCCACTGCCGGACCATGCCGAGATTGCCGTTGTTGATCAGCGCGACTTTGATCGGGACACCCTCGACCGCGCAGGTGGCCAGCTCCTGATTGGTCATCTGGAAGCAGCCGTCACCGTCGACCGCCCATACCTCTTTGTCCGGCGCGCCCATCTTGGCGCCCATGGCGGCGGGAACCGCGTAACCCATGGTGCCGAGGCCGCCGGAGTTGAGCCAGGTGCGTGGCTTCTCGTACTTGATGAACTGGGCGGCCCACATCTGGTGCTGCCCCACACCGGCACAGTAGATCGCATCGGGTCCGGCCAGCCTGCCGAGCGCCTCGATGACGAACTCCGGCGACAGCGAGCCATCCGAAGGCGGAGTCCAGCCCAGCGGATACGACGAGCGCACCCGGTCGAGGTAGGTCCACCATTCGCCCAGCGAAAGCAGCGGAGCGGTGCCTGTCGTCGGATCGGCCTTCAGCGTCTCGATGAGCTCGGCGATCACCTCGCGGCAGTCCCCGACGATAGGCACATCGGCGTGCCGGTTCTTGCCGATCTCGGCCGGGTCGATATCGGCGTGGATGACCTTGGCGCCTGGGGCGAAGGAGTCCAGCTGACCGGTGACGCGATCGTCGAAGCGGGCGCCGAGGGTGATCAGCAGGTCCGACTTCTGCAGCGCGGCCACCGCGCCGACAGTGCCGTGCATACCGGGCATCCCCATGTTCAGCTGGTGGCTGTCGGGGAACGCGCCCCGCGCCATCAGTGTAGTGACCACCGGGATACCGGTCAGTTCGGCCAGCTGCAGCAGTTCGGCCGAGGCATTGGCCTTGATCACGCCACCGCCGACATACAGGACCGGCGCTTTGGCTTCCATGATCATCCTGGCCGCCTCACGCACCTGCTTGCCATGCGGCTTGGTGACCGGGCGGTAGCCGGGCAACCGCATCTCGGGTGGCCAGCTGAAGGTGGTCTGCGCCTGCAACACGTCTTTGGGGATGTCGACGAGCACGGCGCCCGGCCTGCCTGAGGCGGCGAGATAGAACGCCTCCGCGATGATGCGCGGAATATCGACACCTTCGGTGATCAGGAAGTTGTGCTTGGTGATCGGCATGGTGATGCCGGAGATATCGGCTTCTTGGAACGCGTCGGTGCCGATCAAACCGCGGCCGACCTGACCGGTGATGGCCACGATCGGGACCGAGTCCATCTGCGCGTCGGCGATCGGGGTGACCAGGTTGGTCGCACCGGGGCCCGAAGTGGCCATGCACACCCCGACCTTGCCGGTGGCCTGTGCGTAACCCGTGGCCGCGTGGCCCGCGCCTTGCTCATGCCGGACCAGGACGTGGCGCACCTTGGCCGAATCGAACAGTGGGTCGTATACCGGAAGGATCGCACCGCCCGGAATACCGAATACGGTATCGACGCCGAGCTCCTCCAGCGAACGGATAACCGACTGCGCGCCGGTGACCCGCTCGGGCGGGACCGGGCGGCGGGCGGCCGCCGATATCGCATTGGCAGCGGGCGTAGCCTGCTGATTCACCGAAGGCGCAGGCTTGCGGGCCGAGGGCCCGGGCCGTGCGGTAGGTGCGCTCACCGTCTTCGTTCCTTACTGGTTGTCGTTCTGACCCCGGTTTTGTGCCTCGAGGCGCTGGGCCGGATAAGCCGGCCCCCGCATGCGGTGTCGTGCACTTCGCCATGCTGGACAGTAGTCCGAACATAAAAAATCCCCCGACAGCACAGGGCTGATCGAGGGTGGCGCGTCGCAACGCGAGCTGACGTATCCGACTCAGTGTGTCAGGCTCAACGCTGGACGCGCCGGCCGATTACGAGCAACTCGTTTCGATTCACGCGCACGACGTTAAGCGGAGGTGAACCGAAGAGTCAAATAGCTGACCCATTGCGTCCCATTATGTGGGACAGTGCGGTTGCTTGTGTCCGTGTACCAGGATGCGAGGATGGTGGTGTGTCATCACCGCATCAGTCCGTGCCACCCTCTGAATCGTCCCACATGTCCGCGCCGACGGCGGACACGGGTAGCGCATCGAATTCCCGTGTGATCCGCATCTCGCGGCTGTCCCTCCTCGGTGTGCTCATCCTGCTGTTGTGCGTGTTCTTCCCGTTCGTCGGCTGGCCCGCCGCACTGTGGTGGCTCCTGCTGATCCCGGTCGTGGTACTGGTCTGGATACTGCGGACGCAGACCACCGTCTCGGACGCCGGATTGGAGTTGCGGACGATGTTCGGCTCCCGTCGGCTGGACTGGACACAAATACGGGGCGTACGGATCCCGAAGCGCGGATACGTACGCGCCGACCTGACCGACGGTACGGAAGTCGCATTACCCGCGGTGAGCTACGACCGGCTGCGCGAGCTGGCGGCGGCGTCGGCGGGCCGGATCCCCGATCCGTTCGCGCAGCCGGAGGAATCACCCGCCGACCACAGCGATGCCGAGGAATCCACGGCGACCACCGAGGCGGCGAGCCCGAGCCCCGACAGTGAACCCCGAGACCACGGCGACCCTCAGCAGAATGGTTCGGGAAAATTCCCCACCGACACCGACGAGGGCACGCGGTAATCATCCAGTGCTCGACCACCACACCGGTGATTCCACCTGAACACGACACGACCGGCGCCGTACCGCCGAGTGCCGGATGGGCACATACACCGGCGGTATGCTGGTGTGGCATCGGATCATAGGATGATCTCGCCGGAGTAGCGATCCTGCTTCGTGCCCATCGCCCTCGACGATCCGGCATCTCCGGCAACCCCGGCACCACCCGCAGCGGCGGACCGAAATCCGGGCTCGACAGCGAGCGCCGCCCGTACCACCTGCTCCGACCGCCGGATGAGTACGCCAATCCACCGGGGTAACGTGTGGGTCCGCCGAGCACGCTCTGCGCCGTCGCACAGTCAGCCCCCCGCGACCCGAGGATCATCGAAATGCCACCGCTTCGTTCCCGAACCACCACCATCGGCCGCAATGCCGCAGGCGCCCGCGCGCTCTGGCGGGCCACCGGCATGACCGACACCGACTTCGGCAAGCCGATCGTCGCCATCGCGAACTCCTATACCCAGTTCGTGCCCGGCCACGTCCATCTGAAGGACGTCGGCGAGATCGTCGCCGACGCTGTGCGCGCCGCCGGCGGCGTACCACGCGAATTCCACACCATCGCCGTCGACGACGGCATCGCCATGGGGCACGGCGGCATGCTCTACTCGCTGCCCTCCAGGGAGATCATCGCCGACTCGGTCGAGTACATGGCGAACGCGCATACCGCCGACGCGCTGGTCTGCATCTCCAATTGCGACAAAATCACTCCCGGCATGCTGAACGCCGCTATGCGGCTGAACATTCCGGCGGTATTCGTCTCCGGCGGACCGATGGAAGCGGGCAAAGCCGTGGTCGTCGACGGCGTAGCGCACGCCCCGACCGACCTGGTCACGGCGATCTCCGCGAGCGCGAACCAGGCGGTGACGGACGAGGGCCTGTCCGAGGTCGAACGCTCCGCGTGCCCGACCTGCGGCTCGTGTTCCGGTATGTTCACCGCCAATTCGATGAACTGCCTGACCGAAGCACTCGGTCTGGCGCTGCCTGGCAACGGCTCCACGCTCGCGACGCATGCCGCCCGCAGGGCGCTGTTCGAAAAGGCGGGTGCCGTGATAGTCGATATCGCCAACCGCTGGTATCGCGAGGACGACGCCTCCGTACTGCCGAGGAACGTCGCCGACGCCAAGGCTTTCCGGAACGCGATGGCACTGGACGTCGCGATGGGCGGCTCGACCAATACCGTGCTGCACACGCTGGCCGCGGCACAGGAGGGTGAGATCGACTTCGATCTGCACACCATCGAAGAGATCAGCCGTAAGGTGCCCACCTTGTCGAAGGTCTCCCCCAACTCCGACTACCACATGGAAGATGTGCACCGCGCGGGTGGCATCCCCGCCATCCTCGGTGAACTGCGCCGCGCGGATCTGCTGGAGACCGATGTCACCACTGTGCACACCGCCTCCGTCGACGAATGGCTCGACACCTGGGATATCCGCTCCGGCAAGGCCTCCGAGGAAGCCATCGAACTCTTCCACGCGGCACCGGGTGGAGTGCGCACCACCGAACCGTTTTCCACCGACAATCGCTGGTCGGCGCTGGACACCGATGCCGAGAACGGCTGTATCCGGGATCTGGAGCACGCCTACACCGCAGAAGGAGGGCTGGTGGTCCTGCGGGGCAATATCGCGCCCGATGGCGCGGTACTGAAAACCGCTGGCATCGACGCGGAACTGTTCTCCTTCCAAGGGCCTGCCGTGGTGGTGGAGTCCCAGGAGGAGGCCGTGTCGATCATTCTCGGCAAGAAGATCAAGCCGGGCGATGTGATCGTGGTCCGCTACGAAGGCCCCGCAGGCGGCCCGGGCATGCAGGAGATGCTGCACCCCACCGCCTTCCTGAAGGGCGCAGGCCTCGGTAAACAGTGCGCGCTGATCACCGACGGCCGGTTCTCCGGCGGCACCTCGGGCTTGTCGATCGGGCATATCTCGCCCGAAGCCGCCGCAGGCGGTGTCATCGCCCTGGTGGAGAACGGCGACCAGATCCGCATCGATGTCGCCACCAGGACCCTCGAAGTCCTCCTCGACGACACCGTGCTCGCCGAACGCAGGACCAAGATGGAAGCCGCTGAACGCCCCTGGCAGCCGGTCGATCGGAAGCGACCGGTCACGACCGCTCTTCGCGCCTACGCCGCCATGGCGACCTCGGCCGATAAGGGCGCCGTCCGCCAGGTTCCATAACGCGGGCCCCGGGTGGCATTCGGCAGGTCCGCACAGGACTTGCCCGATGCCACCCGGCGACTGCTCAGTCGAAGGGGCCGATTCCGCTGAACGGGTTGCCCCCGTGTAGGTACCAATAGACGCCGACCGCGGCCGCGATGGCGAGCAGGAGAATCACGAAGGAACCGATGAAAGGCCGGGTGGCCCAGCCGCGATTCCTGTCGAAGGACCAGCGTCCCGGACCGATCAAGATGATGGCGACAGCGAGGCCCGCGAGCACACTCTCCAATTCGACCGCTCCTGGGCCCGCCTTGTACTGGAGCCCCGGCACCATGCCCTGCTTCCAGGCCCAAGCGTCCAGAACCACCGCCAGCACCGCGCCCGCGGCGAACGGGGTGCCGAGGCCGAGTACCAACAGGATGCCGCCACCGAGCTCACCGACGGTCACCAAGGTGGTGGACAGCGTCGGGTTGTCCCAGCCACCGTCGGCCAGCATATCGCGAGTGCCGTCGAGACCGGGGCCGTGGAACCACCCGGTGAGTTTCTGCAGGCCGTGATAGATGAATGTGCCGCCGAGCACCAAGCGCAGCAGAAAAAGACCGAAATCCACTGTGCCGCGCCGATTCTCGTCTTTACGTGGGGGTACCCGGACGCTGCCTTTCGGCAGGGTCGGTGCAGGTGGAATGCTGGCGTACTCATAGGTGGACGCGGGCTGGTCCGCCTCCGCCTGGCTGTCCTCGGCCCCGTTCGCCCCGGCATGCCGCGGGTCCGTCTTGTCCGCACCGACCACCGGGACGTCCGGATCGAGGCCGAGTTCCTCCTCGGTGCGTGGAATACCTTCGGCCTGTTCCGGCCGCCGGAATAGCTCCACACTGGGAAATTGTTCGGTCGGCCCATCGAACGGGCTACGTGCCCCTAGCCCGGTAGCCGACACCACCGACTGCTCGGCCGTGGACCGCGTGGAGTCCCTAACGTCCTCAGCGGCCATAGAATCCTCGGAATGCGAAAGTCCGGGTGCGTTATTCGGCTTGTCGGTCACGGCCACTACCCTAAGCCGCGCCTCATGACGACGACCGAGTACGCGGTACGGCGTGTCAATATGCGCGCAACACCTACCCGGACGGGGCGCGCGGGAAGGTATTTCCGTAACGTCTGAGCTATGAGTTTGGTTGTCGTTGGCCGCATCGCAGCGAGCGTGGCACTCGGCTCAGCCCTGCTGGCAGGCTGTGCCCGGTTCGACGATTCCGCGTCAAGCCCGTTCACTCCGGAACCGACCTGGCACGGGGCAAGCATCAAGCCGAAGAGCCCGGACGCACCACCCACCTCGACGACCCGGCCCAGCGGGCCGTGCATCGATCCCGACCCCGCCGTGGTAGCCACCTGCCTGGAGACTACCGGCGGCCTGGTCACCCTCGGCAACAGTGCGCTGGTGGCCGAGCGCAGGACCGGACGCATTCTCCAGGTCGTCCCGGAACAACCCCCGATCGAGATCGCCAAGCTGGACGTGGACGGCTCCACCGATGGCGGCCTGAGCGATATCGCGCTGTCACCCACATATCAGGAAGACGGCCTGCTGTACGCGTACATCACCACCGCGAGCGACAACCGGGTGGTCCGCATCGCCAAGGGCGGTCCGCCGAAGGATATTCTCACCGGAATCCCCAAAGGCGCCAGCGGAAACCGCGGCGCGATCGACTTCGTCTCACCCGACCGGATGCTGGTGCTGACCGGCAATGCGGGCAACCCCGCTGCCGCGGCCTCCTCGGGCTCGCTGGCGGGCAAACTGTTACGGATCGACTCACCAGCACCAGGACGCACGGCGGACCCGGAGATCGCAGTATCCGGAATCGGCACCGCCGGGGATGTCTGCCGTGGCGGCAAGGACAGCGTCTGGATCACCGACAGCACCGCCACCGAAGACCGGTTACAACATATCGGGGGCGATGGCACAGTCGTCACCGCGTGGACCTGGCCCGACCGACCAGGAGTCGCGGGCTGCACGGTGACCGCCGACGGCGTGGCCATCTCGCTGACCCGCGCGAAGGCCCTCGCCCTCGTGGCCGCCGACGCGAACACCCATACGGTCACCACGGCGCCGACACTGATGGCCCAGGACAAATACGGGCAACTCGGTGGTGCCGACGCCAGCGCCGACGGCACTGTCTGGGTGAGCACAGTGAATAAAACCGGAGGTCAGCCGGGACCGTTCGACGATCGTGTGGTGCGCATCCCGCCCCCGAGGGCCGGCGGCGGCAGCCTGGACTGAGCGACGGCTGGTGCTCACTCGCAGGCGGCGAGCACCAGTTCCCTTACCCGCGCCGCATCGGCCTGACCACGGGTCGCCTTCATGACGTCGCCCACGATCTTGCCCGCCGCCTGGACCTTGCCGGAGCGAATCTTGTCGGCGATATCGGGATTGGCGGCGAGCGCTTTGTCCACCTCGGCCCGCAAAGCGCCCTCGTCGCTGACCATACCGAGTCCCTTGGTCTCCACGATCTGCGCCGGATCGCCCGCACCGTCCAGAACGTGGTCGACGACCTGCTTGGCCACCTTGTTGTTGATCGTCTTCGCCTCGACCAGCTTGATCACCTCGGCGACCTGCCAAGGGGTGATCGACAGCTCGTCCAGCGGGATCTCGCGTTCCTTGGCCTTCTCGGTGAGGTAGGCGACCCACCAGGAGCGTGCCTCGTTGACCGGGGCGCCCGCGTCGACGGTGGCGATGACCAGATCCAGCGCACCCGCGTTGACCAGGTCGCGCATCACCTCATCGGACAGGCTCCACTCGGATTGGATACGCGCCCGGCGCAACCAAGGGTATTCGGGGATGGTGCCGCGCAACTGCTCGATCCATGCCGCATCGGGCGCGACCGGCTCGAGGTCGGGCTCGGGGAAGTAGCGGTAGTCCTCGGCGGTCTCCTTGCGCCTGCCCGGCGAGGTACTGCCGTCGGCCTCGTGGAAGTGCCTGGTCTCCTGCACGATCGCACCGCCGCCCATGAGCACCGCGGCCTGCCTGCGCATTTCATAACGCACCGCGACCTCGACACTACGCAGTGAGTTGACATTCTTGGTCTCGGTACGGGTGCCGAATTCGGTGGCTCCGATTGTCATCAGCGAAACATTGGCATCACAGCGCAGCGAGCCCTGCTCCATCTTCACGTCGGAGACCTCGAGGGATTTCAGCAGATCCCGCAGCGCGGTCACATAGGCCCTGGCCACCTCGGGCGCCCGCTCCCCGGCACCGGTGATCGGCTTGGTGACGATCTCGATCAGCGGCACACCGGCCCGGTTGTAGTCCAGCAGGGAATGGCTCGCACCGTGGATCCGGCCGGTCGCCCCGCCGATGTGCACCGATTTGCCGGTGTCCTCCTCCATATGCGCGCGCTCGATCTCCACCCGGAAGGTGCTGCCGTCGTCGAGCAGCACGTCCAGGTATCCGTTCGTGGCTATCGGCTCGTCGTACTGGCTGATCTGGTAGTTCTTCGGCTGGTCTGGATAGAAGTAGTTCTTGCGCGCGAACCGCCCCCACGGCGTGATCGAGCAGTTCAGTGCCAAACCGATCCGGACAGCCGACTCCACGGCTTTCTGGTTCACCACAGGAAGCGCGCCGGGCAAGCCGAGACATACCGGGCAGACCTGGGTGTTCGGCTCGGCGCCGAACTCGGTCGGGCAACCGCAGAACATCTTGGTCGCGGTGGAGAGCTCGACGTGAACCTCCATGCCGAGCACCGGCTCGAATCGGGCGATGACATCCGAGTAATCCATCAGGTCGACCGTGGGTGCGCTCATGGCCATCAGTCTAAGTAAGCGCTCTCGTAGTAACGCAGGGGCTCTCGCGGTGTGCGCTGCCGCGGCTAACGCACCGGGACCCGTTGGCGCAGCCAGCCGAGGACATAATCGAGCACCTCCGGCGCGATGGTCGTTTCGATAGCACTGTATTCACTGGGGTTGCCGGTCTCGCTCGGCTGCATCAGATGGTTGAGCCCGGGGAAAACATGCACGGTCGCGTCCGGAGCATCGGTGAGGAGATCGCGCATCGGTTGCTCGCTCTGCGCAGGCGGCACTTGCAGGTCCGTCGCACCGAAGAACGCGAGCACCGGAATCCGCAGGGCACGCAGTGCGGGCGCGGGATCGTAAGCGACCATGGCGGCCAGATACGGGTTGATCTGCGCGGCGATCTGATCGTCCGGCACCCGCTCTGCGGCCGGGAGGGACTGGTTCTGTTGCTCGGCCAGTTCCACCGCGGCGGCCAAATCACCTGTTTTCAACGGGGCGACCAGTTCGCTGGTCTGCCGCACCCGGGTAGCCACCTGCTCGGCGGGCATACCATTCGCGGTAGCGATCAGCCGGGTCTGTTCGATGAGCACATCCGCGCCTGGGACACCGGGCCCGGCCATCAGCACGGCGAACGCGACACCGCTGTCCGGGCGCGCGGCGACCAGCGGCGCGAGGTAGCCACCTTCGCTGTGGCCGAACAACCCGATCCGGTCCGGGTCGATATCGGATCGCGCGCGGAGGAAACGGATGCCTGCGGCGGCATCCTCGGCGAGGTCGGTGTAGGTCGCGTCCTCCAGCGTTCCGGTGGTGCCGCCGACACTGCGGTCGTCGGTACGCAGCACGGCGTAGCCCGCTCGGGTGAAGGTGTCGGCCAGCAACAAGAAGGGCTTATGGCCCATGAGCTCCTCGTTGCGGTCCTGCGGACCACTTCCGCTGATCAGCAGGATGGCGGGAAACGGCCCCGCGCCGCGCGGCTCGGTCAGCGTACCCGCGATGGTGATGTCACCGTTGTGATAGGTGACGTTCTCGGACTTGTAGGGAAACGGCGGCTTCGGCTCTTGGGGACGGGCCGGGCCTTCGACCACTCCTCGCTGCATGGTCAGCGGGAAAGTCTGACCGGACTGGGTGAAATCCCCCGTGATCCGGTCGGTTTCCGAGTCGTATCTGCCCAGGAACATGGGTTCGCCGGGGATACCGGGAATCGCGAACGACACCCGGTCGCGCTCGGAGCTGACATCCTTCAGCCGCGTGTCCCGTATTCCTTGCAGGGGAATGTCGATGGTGGCCGTCCCATCGCCGTGGAAACTCACCCCTATCTGGAGCGGTTGCGTGGGCACCTCGATGGCACCGTGCCAGTCACCGCTGATCGGCTCGGCAGGATCCGCCTCAGCGCATCCGGTAGCGAGAACTCCAATCATGAATAAAGCCAATACAATTCGCCACCGGACACGCATACGATTCACGGTAGCACTCTGGCGATTCGGTGACTCGAATCCGACGTATTCAGCCGAAGAACGCCTCCGCCTCACGATAACGTTCCTCGGGCACCCGTTTGAGCTGCTTGGTAGCTTCCGACAGCGGGACGAGCTCGATGGCGGTACCGTGCAACGCGACCATCTGGCCGAATCGGCCCGCGTGTACCGCCTCGGCGGCATGCAAGCCGAAACGGGTGGCCAGCACCCGGTCGTAGGGTGTCGGGATACCACCGCGCTGCACATGACCGAGCACAGTGGTGCGGACCTCCTTGCCGATGCGCCGTTCGATCTCAACACCGAGTTGCTGTGCGACGCCGGTGAACCGCTCGTGGCCGAATTCATCGATACCGCCCTCGCGCAACGCGAATCCACGATCCGGCGCCGGATGCGATCCCTCCGCGACGACACAGATGAAATGCTTGTCACCACGCTGAAAGCGCCGCTTGATCATGGTGCACACCTCGTCCACATCGAACGGGACTTCCGGAACCAGAGTCAGATGCGCGCCAGCGGCCACACCCGCGTTGATCGCGATCCAGCCCGCGTGCCTGCCCATCACCTCGACCAGCATGACGCGCTGGTGTGATTCGGCGGTGGTGTGCAACCGGTCGATCGCCTCACTGGCGATACTCAGCGCAGTATCGTGGCCGAAGGTGACATCGGTGCAATCGATATCGTTGTCGATCGTCTTCGGCACACCGACTACCGGAACGCCCTCGTCGGACAGCCAGCTCGCCGCGGTGAGCGTGCCCTCGCCGCCGATCGGGATGAGCGCTTCGATACCGTTGTCGTCCAGGGTCTGCTTGATCCGGCCGAGGCCTGCGCGTAGCACGTCGGGATTGGTGCGCGCGGTACCGAGGATGGTGCCGCCCTTGGCCAGCAGGCGGTCGGTGCGATCATCGTTGTGGATCCGGATCTTCCGGTCCTCCAGCAGGCCGCGCCAGCCGTCCTCGAAACCGACGATCGCGTCTCCGTAGCGGCCGTTCGCGGTGCGGACGATGGCCCGGATAACCGCGTTCAGGCCTGGGCAGTCACCGCCTCCGGTCAAGACTCCGATGCGCATGGCCGCTATCTTGCCCTCCACGGTCGATCTCGGCAGCCCCGACCCGGTGAACGCTGGGTAACAGTGCCAGGGACAGCTGTTCTCATCCGGCCGGGCAGCGCCCGCCGGACAGCTCATCCGCATGTTCGGCGACCACCGCGGCCAGTGTATTCAGGATCTTCATGCCGTCGTTGAATACCCCGGAATCCGGCCGCACCGCCATCGCGATCGCGATCTGCCCCGAAGGAACGGTGATGATCCCGAACTGCCGCACCAGGTAATCGCCTCTGGTGTCGGGTCCCCAACCACCCTTGAACAGGGCTCCGTCGAACTCGGCGAGACCCCAGCGCTGACGGGATATGACCTGTTCCATCAACTCGGTGACCTGTCCGGACTGCTGCAGGCAGGGCAACCGCGAGGCGAATCGCGCTTGATCGACCAGCGACCAGTCGGCCTGCCCGAAGGCCGAATACTCGGAACGAGAACGGGCAGCGGGTACCACGGTGGTGTTGTCCCCACCTTCGCGCAGCACCGCTTGTACTGCCTGCGCCGCCGCCTCACCACCACCGAGTGACTGCCAGAGCACATCGGCGGCGGTATTGTCCGAGGCGGTGATCGCCGACGATACGGTGTAGTTCGAGATACTCGAACTCTGGCGTAGCGCGGCGATGGCCAACGGCACCTTCATCGTCGACCACGCAGGTCCGCTGGTCCAGTCACCGAAGGTCACCGCCTGCTCGCCGCCGACCGGCATGATCGCCATACCGAGCTGCCCGGATACATTGGCCGCCAGCTCCGCATAACTGGCTGCCAATGTACCCGGCACGATGATGGACAGGCCTTGTTGATCGGTGCGCGGCTCGGCTGCGGTGACTTCCGCCGTACTCGGCACCGTTTCCAGCGCGCGGTCGGCCCCGCAGCCGGAGACCAGCAGGGCGATGGCCGCCGCACAACCCAGGATATTTCGAGCTCTACGAAATCGGTCAGCAGACATACTTCGATACATTCCTCGTTGCGAATTCCGCCCGGCTTTCGTGTCGGCAGGGCGTCCCGACACGGTACTGGGGCTTCGGGCCGATCGCCCACCTCGACCGGATGCGGGCAGCGGCGATCACGGGATACCGCTGCCCGACAAAACCGCTGCATTGTCTACGCCATACGTCAATAGACGTACACCACCGCATTGTTGCCGCCGGTACAGATAACGAGCTGATCTTCGGTCCGGCATTTCATCGTGTAGGTCTGGCCGGTGACCGGACTGGTCGCGACCACCGTGCGTGGTGCGTTACCGGCCGTATTCGGTGGCTCGGCGCTATCGGCATAGGCCCGGCGTACCGCTTCTGCGAACGGACAGCTGGTCACGGTGGTACCGGCGGCAGAACGGCTGAAGCCCCCTGCGGCCGCCCCGCCCTGCCCGCAGGGTGTGGCACCCACGGGCAGGGTGACCGCTGGTGGCTCGACCGGAGGGGGTGCATCGGGCGTAGTGGGTGAACCTGCCGGAGGCATTGTCCGGAGGCGAGGGCGTGTTGTCGGCACCGCCCCCTCCGACATCGGTTCAGCGGAGGTCGTCTCCGCCGAACCGGAGCCGAAGGTCTGCCAGACGATCGCGCCGCCGACGGTCAACGCGACGATGGCGAGCACAGCGACCATGATGGGCAGTGCGATGGAGCGTCCGGTGCGGGACGGTGGGGGCGGCATCTCGTCATAGCCGTACTCGGGATGGCCGTACTCCGGATAGCCGGACCGGGCCGGATAACCGTCGTACTGCTCGTGCTCCTGAACCGGATAACCGGACCGCGGTACCTGGTAGCCGACCGGGCCCGGCGGATAACCGTGATCCGGAGCGTACGTCGGCGCCGCGGAATCGGTGTAGTTCTGCGGATACGCCGGTGCCGGATATCCCTGTGCCCGCGCAGCCGCCGAGTCCAGGTATGCCTGGGTTTCCGGATACAGATGCGCGTCGGGGAATGGGCGCATCGGCGGTAGTCCCGCCGCGGACGGCTGCGACGGGCGCGGGCCCTCTGGCTCATTCGCGGGCTGGAGTGGGGTGAACTGGGTTTCCGTCGGACGGACCACGGTGGCCTCGCTCGGGCGGATCACCGCGGGAATCGACAGCTCTCCCGTGGATTCCGCCGCGACAGCCGCGCCGCGGACGACCGGCCCACCGGAAGTCGGGGGCCGGTCGGGCGCGCGCACCACGAGAGTCGGCTCAGCGGGTGATACCGGAGTCAGCGCGGCGCGCGCGGCCCTGGCCAGTGCGGTCGCGGTCGGGAAGCGGTCGGCCGGATCCTTGGCCATACCGCGGATGACGACCTCGTCCAACGCAGGAGGAATACCGTCCGCACCGGCACTCGGGCGTGGCGGCGGATCGGTCAGATGCGCCTTGATCAGTACGCTCATACTGGCCGAGGGGAACGGGGTCGCTCCGGTCAGACATTCGTGTAATACGCAGGCCAGCGAGTACACGTCGGCACGGCCGGTCACCGGCCCGGTATCGAAGCGCTCCGGGGCCATATAGATATAGGAGCCGATGGCCATGCCGACCAGGGTCACGGCACTGTCACCCTCGGTATGCGCGATTCCGAAATCGGCGAGATACGCGAAATCCGCATCCGTGACCAGGATGTTCGCCGGCTTCACATCCCGGTGCACCAGATCGGCCCGATGTGCGGCATCCAGCGCGGCAGCGATCTGTTCGATGATGCCGACCGCGCGCGCCGGGCTCAGTGGTCCCTGGCTACGCAGCAGCGTACGCAAATCGACACCGCGCACCAGTCGCATATCGATGAACAGCACACCGTCGATCACGCCCCAATCGTGGATCGGGATAACGTGCGGATCGGCCAGCCGGGCCGCGGCCTGCGACTCGCGCCGGAAACGTACCTGGTAGATCGGGTCCTGGGCGAATTCGTCCGGCAGCAGTTTGACCGCGACCATCCGGTCTTTCACCGTGTCGTACGCCTCGTATACCTCCCCCATCCCCCCTTTGCCCAGCAAGGACCGCAGTTCGTACGGCCCGAACCGCGTTCCGGTCCTCGGCCCAGTTCCCTCCTGCACCCCGTTATCCTCCACATCCCAGGCGGGGAGCACACCGAGCTCGCGCGGTACGCAACCGGAGCCTGCCCGTCACAGCGTGGATTCTCCTGGTACCACTACCCCCTGGTCAAACGCGAACACGATAGCCGCGGCGCGATCCCGTAACCCGAGCTTGCTGAAGATCCGTCCGATATGGCTTTTCACCGTCACCTCCGAGACACCGAGCTCATGAGCTATTTCCGAATTCACCCGGCCGCGCCCGATCAATTCGAGCACCTGGTACTCGCGGGCGGTCAGTTCGGATAACCGGGTATCGGAGCCGGTACGGGCCGGGCGCACCGTGCGGTAGGCCGACAGCACGCGACCGGTGACCGCCGGGTCGAGCCACGCTCCGCCACAGGCGACCGTTCGCACCGCGCGGATGAGGTCCTCGGCGGGGGCGTCTTTGAGGATGAACCCGGCGGCTCCTGCCCGCAGCGCACCGGAAAGGAGCTGGTCGTCGTCGAAAGTGGTGAGCACAAGGACCGGCGGGGCCCCGCCGACCGCCCGCAGCATCCGGGTCGCGTCGATACCGCCGACGCGCTTCATGCGCAGATCCATCAGCACCACATGGGGACGGAACTCTGCTACCGCGGCGGGCACCTCGTCACCATCGGCGCATTCGGTCACCACGAATCCATCCCGTCGACGCAGGATACGGCGTAAGCCACCACGTACGAGTTCCTGATCGTCCACGACAAGGACGGTCACGGTGTCGGTACCGCTGCCCGGCGATGACGCGGTCATATTCCCTCCGGTGCCTGCGCGGCTCCGGCCAATGGGCGTGACCAGCCACCCCGGTCGGGGATAAGCGGAATGCTCGCCCGGACCGACCATCCGGAGCCGGACGGGCCGCTGGTCATCCGGCCACCGAGCAACTCGGCACGCTGTCGCATACCGGAAATGCCCATCCCCGTACCGCGCTGTGCGGGTAGCCCGACGGGCAGGGGGTTGTCCACAGTCAGCGTCACCACAGCCGTGTCCACTACCAGCCGGACACTCGCGGACGCACCGTGCGCGTGTTTGACGACATTCGCCAGCGACTCCTGCCCGATCCGGTACAGCGCGAGCCCGAGCGCGGGCGACACCGCGGCGAAGTCACCCTCGCATGTCCAGTGCACGTCCAGCCCGGCTCGGACGAAGTCGCCGACCAAATCCTCGATGTCTTCCACCCCCGGCTCCGGAACAGACGTGGACCGCCGCGCGTCGAGTAGGCCGACCGTGCGGCGGATATCAGCCATTGCCTGTCTACCGAGTCGCTCGGCATCGGTCAACGCCGCCACCGCCTCGTCCACATCACGGTCGGTCTGCAGGGTGTGCCGCGCCGCGGTCAGATGCAGCAATGTGACACTCAACGAGTGCGCGATCACGTCATGCACCTCCCGCGCGATCCGACGGCGCTCCTCATCGGCGGCCTGTAGCGCGCGCACCTCCTGATACTCACGTTCCCGGTAGAGGAAGCGGCGCTGATATTGCAGCATCAGCCCCGCCATCCAGCCGAATACGATGCCGACCGAGTACATCGCCAGTCCCTTGGGCGCCTGACCGACCACGGCGAACACGACCAGTTGCAGTAGCATCGCCGCCGTGAGCGGAATGCTCACCCGCTTCGACGCGAGCGCCCCGACCACACCCGCGGCGAACACCAGCAGAAACGGCGCGAAGTCGATATCGACAGGTTGCGCGAGGAACAACGTCTCCGATGCCATGGCCAGCAGTCCGAGCAGCAGCGGGCGCGGCAGAATGGTGAAGAACGCGTACAGCGGACCGGAAACATACGTCAGCAGCACCGCGATGAACGGAAGCACGGTCGGGAAGTAGCTGTAGCGCTGCACCGCGGCCGCGGTCGCGATCGCGACCACGGCCAGATAGGCGCTCATGACGACCGACAGCGGGTAATCGAACGGCAACTGCTCGGCATTGCGCCGCACCGCCGCAACCGAATCGCGCCAATAACCGAGGCCGCGCTGCCGCACCCGCGACAACCGCACCAGCGACAGCACAGCGCGAACGCGCCCGAGCCGCCGCGGCCCCGGTTCCGCGACCCCGATCACACCCATTCTGTCAGGCTAATCGCCGCGCGGGCAGCGGCGCATCACCCTGCGATGGGGCTATTGCTCCTACCGTGGTAGGAGCCGTATTCCGGTCCCTGGCACGAAGGCGATCCGGCTGTTGCCTCGGTAGCATGAGCACTAGTTCTCTGCGGAAGGCAGTCATGTCCCAAGCGGATCCACACGCTCACACCGACAGCACCCCGGCCGGGCCCACCGGCACGAGGATCGACCCGGCTGATCCCGATCTCTTCCCCGGGATCTCCGGTACGGGCAGGCCTGTCGGTGGCGTGAAGGGATTGCTGCGCTATCGCTGGAACATCCATTTCGACGCGGAACTCGACCAGAAGCTCACCATGGCCGAGGTCTACCGAGCGCAGACCACGCGGCAACCGATACTGCGCGGGGTGCCCGGCGCATAGCGTCGCCGCCACCACGCGCCGGAGATCAGCGCTCGATAGCACGGATTCGGGTCGAGACCGAACAGCGGACGAATGGCCGAACGAAGCGAGGGACAGCGATGGCGAAGCCGACAATGCTGGAACTATCCAGGGTGACCAAGGAGTACCGAGTCGGCGACCAAACCGTCCGCGCACTCGATGAAGTCGACCTGTGTCTCCATCCGGGTGAATTCACGTCGATCATCGGCCCGTCCGGTTCCGGTAAAAGCACTCTGTTGCATTTACTCGGTGCGCTGGACCGGCCCGACGCAGGCTCGATCCAGTTCGAGGGCGAGGAGATCGGCGCACTGAACGAGGAGCAGCAGGCAGAGTTCCGCCGCCACAAGGTCGGTTTCGTCTTCCAGTTCTTCAACCTGCTGCCCACCCTCTCGGCCTGGGAGAATGTCGCGGTCCCGAAGCTGCTGGACGGTATCGGCTTACGCAAGGCCAAACCACGCGCACTGGAATTACTTGACCGCGTCGGCCTCACCGAACGAGCCGAACACCGACCGGCCGAGCTGTCCGGCGGCCAGATGCAGCGGGTCGCGGTCGCGCGAGCGCTGATCATGGACCCGCCGCTGATCCTGGCCGATGAACCCACCGGAAACCTGGATTCCAAAACCGGCACCACCATCTTGGATTTGCTCGCCGAGATCTGCGGATCCGGGAACTCGGTGGTGATGGTGACCCACGATATGAACGCCGCGATGGCGCATTGCGACCGGATGGTCACCCTGCTGGACGGCAGGCTCAGCGTCAGCGATGAGACCGAACGGACGGTCAACGTATGATCGGCGCCGCGTGGGACCGCCTGCGACTGTTCAACATCGGCGAGCTGCTCATCCACCGCGTTCGCACCCTGCTATCGGTGACCGTAATGACCGTCTCGGCGGCACTGCTGGTCGCGGTGCTCAGCATCTCCGGCTCGATCACCGCCTCGGTGAACGATCTGGCCGAGGCCCTCGGCGGCAAAGCACAACTGGAGGTCACCGGGATCACCGACGCGGGTTTCGATCAGCAATTGCTCGGGCAGATCGCGGCTACTCCCGGCGTCGCGGTGGCAGTGCCGATGTTGCGCGCACAGATCAGTACCGACGACGATCAGGAACTGCTGATCGGCGCCAACCCGAACATCAGCGCGCTGGACAGCGAATTGGCCGCGCCATTGACCGCCATGGCGGGGAAACTGCTAGCAGTGCCCAACGGCGTGCTGGTCGGCACCGGGGTCGGTCGCTCCGAGGGCGAGCGGTTCACCCTGGGCGATACCACGGTCACAGTGGCGGGTGTCTTCGATTCCGAGACTTCCCGGAAACTCAACGACGGACACCTCATCGCGACATCACTCGGGCTCGCACAGAAGATCACCGGCCGAACCGGACGGCTGGATTCGGTAGAGATCGTCCCCACCCCGGGCACCGATATCGCGCAGTTGCAAGCGGCACTCACCACGACGGTGGACGGCCGCGCGGTGGTCGCCGATCCGAGCCTGCGCGCCGCGCAGGCGAGCGGCCCGGTGCAGGCTGTCCTGTACGCCACCACGATGGCCTCGGCCACCGCGCTGGTCGTCTCCGCGTTCCTCATCTACAACGCGATGAGCATGGCCATCGCTCAACGCAGGCCGATGCTTTCGCTGCTACGCGCCATCGGGGGCAAACGGCGACCGATGGTGCGTGATCTCCTGGCCGAGGCCGCGCTGCTCGGTGTGGTCGGCGGGCTGATCGGCGCGCTGATCGGCACATTCATGGGCAGTCTGGCGATCGGTGTCCTGCCCGCCGCGATCCTGCAGTCGGTGGATGCCCGCATCACCTATCTGATGCCGTGGTATGTGATCCCCTTCACGGTCGCGGCCTGTGTACTCACCACTGTGCTCGCGGGCGGTATCGCCGCGCGCCAGGTGTACCGGGTCCAGCCCATCGAGGCACTGGTCCCCGTCGGGGTCGGCCGGTCCGATACCACGAGCCCGCTGCTGCGCTGGGTGGGCCTGGTTGGAGGCATCGGATTGGCAATCGCCTCGCTCCCGATCGCACGCAGCGATCTCGGCCGCTATTCACTGGCTACCATCCCGATCATATTCATCGCCGTGGTCATGGTGAGTTACGCCGCCACTGATTCGATCGTGCGGGCTACCGCAAGCATCACACGATGGTTCGGCGCCCCCGGTGCGCTCGGCGCGACCACTCTGGAACGCGCGCCCACCCGGGTGTGGACGACGGTGATAACCGTGATGATCGGTGTCTCGGCCGTCGTCGGTGTCAGTGGCGCCACGAACAATATGGTCGACTCGGCCAGTGCGAGCTTCGATTATCTGAGCGAGAACGATGCCTACATCAGCTCGACAACTCTGGATCAGTTCCCGACCGGACCGTTGCTGCCCGCGGATGTGAAGGGCAAAGTCGCGGCGGTACCAGGTGTCGAAAACGTCAGTTCCGGGCAGATGGCCTTTGCTACCCTGGGAACCAATCTCGTTATGCTGCAAGGTTATCCACCGAGTTCTCGCGGATCGGCCTTGCGACTGGTCACCGAAGAAAACGCGGCACAGCTGGCTACCGGCAAGGGTGTGGTGCTCTCCCGCGATGTGGCGCGCGCACTGGACGTGAGCGCGGGCGATGAAGTGACGCTACCCACCCCCACCGGGCCACACACTGTACGAGTACTGCAGGTGATCCCCTACTTCTCGGCGATCGCGGGCATAGTGATGATGGACTTGAACACGATGCGCACCTGGTACGAGCGCCCCGGCGAAACTATTCTCGGGGTGGTTATGGCGCCAGATGCCGACCACGCCGCTGTGCTCGCGGCGATACGCCGGGTGCTGCCGTCGGACCTGAACGTCGTAACCGGCGCCCAGGCGGCGCGCGATGCCTCGGCGGGCATTCGGCAGGGAGCCGTACTGAGCAATGCCATCCTCTGGATCGTCGTGTTGGTCGCCGCGGTCGCACTACTGAACACTTTGATGCTCTCGGTGCTCGACCGCCGCAGAGAGCTCGCTGTGCTGCGCGCCATGGGCACCGGACGTAAATTCCTGACACGCTCGGTACTGGCCGAGGCGGCAGGCATCGGAATCGTCGGCGCGACAATGGGACTGCTCCTCGGCGCCGGGGAGGAGTACCTGTCTTCGATCGCCATCGGGCACGCTATGACCATCGATATCGCCTATCAGCTGAGCCCGGCAATGCTTGTCTACGGGGCGCTGGCGCTGTTGCTGGCGCTACTCGGGTCGATTCCGCCCGCGATAAGCGCGGCCAAGATGCCTGTCATCGAGGCACTAGCGGTCGACTGAGCCAAGGCGCTCACCACATCGCTTCCTGGCCAGGATATTTCGAATTCTCGGCGAGAATCCGTAAGACTGTGTCCGGGAATCGTCCTTGTGCCGCCGTCAGGTGCCCGGGTGACGATGCCTTCCATTCGGTCACCAACCGAACGGAACGATCAGCTCATCGCACCGCCGACGAACAGCGAGCCCTCGCGACTGGTGGTAGGGAGGACTCGGTAGTGAGGTCGACGGGATTCGGTTCGGTGCTACGCGGCATAGCCACGCTAGCGACGCTGCTCACGCTCACCTCCTGTGCGCTGTTTCCCAGCGAACGCCGAGTAACCGAGGCACCCGCCGTAGCCATCGAAGCCGCGGGCCCCTTTATGCCGGAGCCCCCTGTGACCTTGTCCGATGTACTAGCCGCTGATTTCGCCCACCTGCAACCGGAGCTGGCCGGAACGGTCGGCATGGCGATCATGCCGGTCGGCGGCGGGCAGATGGCGCTCTTCGGCGACTGGAACAGCGGCATCGCATGGTCGACCATCAAAGTTCCACTGGCGATCGCCGCACTGCGGCACGACCATCGCGAATGGATCGTCCACCTGGCCGAGGCCGCCATCACGGCATCGGACAACAGCGCTGCCGAAGCACTGTGGTGGTCGCTCGGCAACAGCCGAGAGGCCGCCGCCGCTGTCCAAGCTGTACTGGATGAAGCGAGCACCGGCGCCGCGGGCGTGGAACACACCATGCTGAACTACACCGCCTTCGGTGGGACCGAATGGACACTGGCCAACCAGGTCCGGTTCGCCGCTCAGCTGCCGTGCTTGCCCGAAACGCACCGGGTTCCCGAGATGATGGCGTCGATCACACCTGATCAGGCGTGGGGCCTCGGTGTTCTGGCCGGAACCGCGTTCAAAGGCGGCTGGGGACCGGACGATACGACCGGCGTCTACACCGTCCGGCAGTTCGGCCTGGTCCCGGCCCTGTCCGGAACAGTCGCCGTCGCCTTGGCCGCACAGGCCGATTCGGGCACATTCGCCGACTCCACCGCGATCCTGAGCCGGCTGAGCGAGCTGCTCGGCCGTCATCTGCACGAACTGAACGGCGGGTCCTGCCCACCGTCGCAGCCGATCAGCCCGGAGTGACCAGCCCGGTCTCGTAGGCCAGCACCACCGCTTGAGCGCGATCACGCAGGTTCAACTTCGAGAAGACCTTGGATACATGGGTCTTCACAGTCTGCTCGGCCACGAAGAGGGTCTCGGCGATCTCGGAGTTCGACAGGCCCTTGGCGATCAGCTCGAGCACCTCTCGCTCGCGCGGAGTCAGCGTGGCCAGTTCCGACATCGGCATGGTGCGCAGGGCACTGCGGCGGCGGGTGACATCAGCGATGAGTCTGCGGGTGACAGTAGGCGCCAGCAGCGCCTGTCCAGCAGCGACCACGCGCACCGCGCGCACCAACTCCTCGGCAGGAGCATCCTTGAGCAGGAATCCACTGGCACCGAGGCTCAACGCGGTATAGACGTAGTCGTCGATATCGAAGGTGGTGAGCATCAAGAGGCGGACCGGCGGGTCGAACCCGGCGGCGAGGATAGCGCGGGCTGCGTCCAATCCATTCATCTCCGGCATACGCACATCCATCAGCACGACATCCGGGCGCAACCGCTTGGCCTCGGCTACCGCGGCCTTCCCATCCGCCGCGTCACCCAACACGCTGATATCCGGTTGAGCCGCCAACAGCGCGCCGAACCCTTGCCGGACCATCGCCTGGTCATCGGCGATCAACACAGTAATTGCCACCCGCTCACCCTAATTCCCCGCACATCACAGCCCTTCGCTTGAATCGGCCTGCACGGATCGGATGACCCAGTTCCTGGTTGCCGTACTCGGCGCGCGCTGCGCCGAAGGCGCCGGATTCACGAATACTCACAGCTCCGAGTCGGTGTGTGCCCGCAAAGCGATGGTGTCGGTATCCGGCACGGCGAACGGAAGACGAGCTCGGACTTCGAAACCGCCGTCGTCGCGCGGACCTGCCATGAGGTCACCGTCGACCGCCGCTGCCCTCGTCCGCATACCCTCGATACCGTGGCCACCGTTACTGATCGAACGCGCACTGCCGCCAGGCCCGTTTCCGACGATGAGCAGTAGATCCGCGCTATGTACGGCGATATCCACCTGGACCGACGCACCCGAAGCGTGCCGGGAGGCATTGGACAGTGACTCTTGGGCGATGCGGTAGAGCGCGAGGCCTGTAGTCGCGGGAATCGCATCCAGCGAGCCCTCCACCGTCCACTCGATGTGGACCCCGGCGCGGCGGGCGCCTTCGAAAAGATCGATCACATCGGCCGCCTTCGGCTGCGGTGCGTGCTCGGGAAGCCGGCCGTCACTGCGCAGCACGCCGAGCATGCCGCGGATCTCGTTGAGCGCCGCGCGCGCCGTAGCGCCGATGGACTCGAACTCCGCGCGCGCACCAGGGGTGATGCCCTCGACCCGGTATGGCGCGGTTTGCGCTTGTACCACTACCAAGGACATGTGATGGGCGACCACATCATGCAGGTCCCGCGCGATGCGGGCCTTCTCCTCCAGAACGGCCCTTCGGGCCCGCTCCAGCTCATTTTCCTCTTCTTGACGTAACAACTGCCGCCGTGACAGCGCGAGCTTGCGGATGAGTAGACCGAACAACACCAGCACCGCCAGCGCGACCGGCCAGCCCAACGCGGTATCCGCGCCCGCCTCTTGTTCACCCTGCATAGTCGTCCCGAACAGCAGTGCGGTCGTCGTCAAGGCGATCGCCACGATCGCCCCAGGCGCGCGCAGCGCCACCGCGAACAACAGCACCAGCAGGCAGAGCACGTGCACGACCTGGAACGGCAGCTCATTGTTCGGCTGATGCGGAATCGCCAACGCGATCACCAGCGCAGAACCTGCCGAGATAGCCCAGCCCAAGGCCGGATTGATCCGCACGAGCAGCACTGGGAAGGCAGCCGACGCCGCGATGAGAGGCTGCGCCGCGACCGGCACCACATGGGTCAGATGCAGCGTCGGCCAGGCTACCGCGTACCAGATCAGCGCGACCAGCACCGTGCCGAGATCGAACCACCCACGGCCGGTCAACCGACGTGCCAAGGGAGGAATGTATCGGTCCATGCCTACGACAGTAGGAACTCCGAGCTCACCACGACCTCATCCGCACGGGTGATCGCGACCCCGTACTCCGGTATGAGAGGGCATGTGGCCTCCCTCGGCAGCACGGCCGCGAAGCCCTCCCCGAGCGTGAGGTAGCGCCGCGAATCGGATTCCTAACGTCGTCGCCATGAAGACACCGACCGGTGTGAGACCGACGATCCGGCGCACCTCCGCACTCTCCGCAGAACACCACATACCGTGCACCACACACTCTTCCGAGCACGGACACCGGTGGCGCCGACTGGCCTCGACCACGGCGGCGACTGCTGTAGCGGCGACCATGGTCCTCATCCCCGTGCCGCAGGCCACCGCAGTGGTCACACCGGCAGAGAACAGGCAGGCAAGCGCCGCCGTCACCGAACTCACCACGGGCGTTCCCGGCGAACTCGTCCTCCCGGCGGACTTCATCACGTCGTTCGGTTACCGCCCGAGCATGGTGGACGGGCTCGTCGTCAACCCACGAGGCAGCTGTTCTACCCCTGTACCACTGCCCACCGAGTTCGACACCGCGTGCAAAGCCCATGATCTCGGCTATGACCTGCTGCGCTATGCCGATCAGCGCGGTGGACCGCTGGGGCCATGGGCACGTCGGGCGCTCGATCTCACGCTCGGCCTGCGCATGCAGCAAGCCTGCACCGCCCGCTCTGCCCCGTTCTCCCGCACCCGCTGCGAGGTCATGGCGGCGATCGCGAGTACCGCCGTCGATCTCAACTCGCGGCGCCAGGATTACGGTGTGCCGATCGCCGAATCACTGCTCGGCGCCGCAGGTTCCGATCCGACGGCAAGCAGGAAGCCACTCGGGCTACTAGCTGCTGTATCGGCGGGACTGAGCGCTGTTCTCCTCCTATACATCCGACGACGTGGACTCGCACGTCCTGCCTTCCCGCCGCACACCGCCGCCACGGTGGGGAGGAAACGATGACCGTGTCACCGTCCGGCCCTACGGTTCGGGATGCACGTCCCCATGGCATCGCCGTACTACGCGCTGCATTCCGGCGGATGCCACTGCCACGAATCAGCACGACACTCGGGATAGGGGTCGGCACGGTGGCCTCGTTGACACCCGGATTACTCCCCCGCACGCCCAGCGCACAGGCGGTACTGTCCGGTCTACTCGCCGTGCTCGCCCTCGGTATGACAGTCGTCCTGCGAGCCGCCTTGCGATACTGGGGTATCGCCCCATCGCAACGGCAGGAACGGATGCGGCTACCGCTGATGATCGCGACGGCGGTACTGGTCGTGAGCGCAGCGGCATATGCGGGACACTGGCAGAACCGACTGCGCGCGGCAATGGGTGTACCGCAGATCGAAGCGGATTACTGGGTGCGATGGGTGATCGGTACGGCACTGGTGATCGGACTGCTCATCGGCGCCGTACGTTCGATCCTCTGGGTATTGCACACAATCGGCGGGAGACGCGGAAGGTCGACGGCTGTCGTTACGGCGCTGCTGCTGTCGCTCATCGGCGCACCCACCCTGACCGAATGGCGGAAGTCGGTATACGCGAGCGCGAATGCCGAGCTGGATCCCACTGTGGTACAGCCGGTTTCCTATGCCGGATCAGGTAGCGCCGGATCGGCGGTGAGTTGGTCGTCATTGGGCGCCGAGGGACGCAAGTTCGTCAGTAGCGCACCCGCTCGCATCGTGCCGGTCTATATCGGGGTGAACTCGGCGCCGGACCTGGACAGTCGTGTCGCGCTGGCGATCCGGGAGCTGGAGCGTTCCGGCGGCTTCACCCGCGCACATCTTGTCGTCACCATACCGACCGGGTCCGGCTGGATCGATGCGACCGCCGTAGCGGGTTTGGATCGGCGCTTCGACGGCGATGTCGCGTTGGTCGGACTGCAGTATTCCTATCTGCCGAGCTGGGCGGCGTTCCTGTTCGACAGAGATGCCGCGGCAGCCACCGCGCGCAGCCTGTTCGACGCTGTAGAACATCACCTGCGGAGCCTGACACATAAACCGAAGCTGTACCTGTACGGCCAGAGCCTCGGCGCACTCGGCGGCACTGCCGTGTTCACCGACGACACCGAGCAGGACCGGAGAACCTGCGCGGTCCTCTGGGCCGGGCCACCGGACAATCGCGTGCATCGCCGCGGCGCGACCGTACTGGCCAACAGCTCCGATCCGGTACTCCACTGGTCGCTCAACCTGCTGTGGCGCGCTCCCGACCTGACCGGCGCTCGTATCGACGCTCCGGTCCCCCCATGGCTTCCGGTACTCGGCTTCGTACAGACCACTGCCGACCTGCTCGCCGCGCTCGACGTTCCCCGTGGCCACGGCCACCGTTACGATACCGATCAGGGCACCGCCATGGCGGACTGCTGACCGGTTCTACGTGGTACCCCATACACAATCCTGGTGGAACGTGTTCTAATTCCCCCATGGCCTTCCGCATCGACCGCTCCGCCGATATCGACGCACCCACCGACCTGGTATGGCGAGTGATCACCGACTTCCCGCGTTACAGCGAATGGAACACCCTCATTTCGCAGTGTCACAGTTCCCTGGTACCCGGTGAGCCGATCGATATGCTCGTCCACGTCTCCGGCTCCGGCCCGCGTAAGCAGCGCGAATGGATCCGCTCACACACCCCTGGGCGTGAATTCAGCTACGCGATGCAGCCACTCCCCCTCGGCGCGCTGCACAGCCTGCGCTCGCATACCGTGACGCCACTCCCCGACAACCGCACCCGTTACGAATCGCATTTCGAACTCGGTGGATGGCTCCATCCGATGGTCGTCGCACTCCTCGGCAAGAATCTGCGTCGCGGCTTCAGCGAGATGACCGAGGGAATCCGCAAACAAGCCGAATCGCTATCCACCGCCTGAGCGCGGCACGGCCCCGTAGTAATCGAATACGGAGGCATTGCCAGGAACAGGGGAACTCATGCGCGCAGATAGATCAGTGCGGCATCGAGAACCGCATCGGCATACGCCTCGGTGAGCCCACCCAGACCCAATGACCATCGGGTTTGAATCGGGCCGAGCAGCAGATCGACAGCAAGTCCGAGGTCCAGGCCCGCACGCAGCTCTCCCGCATCGACAGCCACAGCGAGCCGGTCGGCGATAGCGCGGCGCTGTGGCAGCAGGAGACGTTCGCGATACGCGACAGCCAACTCCTGGTCCTGTTGGATCTCGATGTACATGGCACGGAGAAAAGAGTCGAAGCCGGGGTCAACCAGAGCTGCGACCGAACCGCGCAGCAGTTCGCGCAGATCGGCGGCAATATCACCGGTATCGGGCAGAGCGAGGCCCGAAGGACCGGAATCGGATTCGAGCATAGCGTCGAATACGACCGCCCCCTTCGACGGCCACCAGCGATAGATGGTCTGCTTACCGACACCCGCACGCGCCGCGATGGCCTCGATGCCCAATTTCGCATAGGGCAGTTCACGAATCAATTCGGCAGTAGCGGCAAGGATCGCCGCGCGCGCCCGCACACTGCGCCGCGCGGCAGCAGGATTGTCGACCATTTCGCCACAATAGCAGAATTCGAGACGATACGTCTCGTCTTGACAGGGGTCGAGGAACCGAGCATCGTTGCAAACGAGACAGATCGTCTCGTTACGAAAGGACTCGCCATGACCAGAACCTGGTTCATCACCGGCGCCAACCGCGGACTAGGCCGAGCGTTCACCATGGCCGCGCTCGCCGTGGGCGACCGCGTGGTCGCGACAACCAGGAACCCGGAGTCCATGGCCGAACTCGCCCAGGACCGCCTGACCGTGCTGCCCTTGGACGTTCGCGATCACGAGGCCGTGATCGCCACAGTGAACAGAGCGTTCACGCTCATGGGCACCATCGACGTGATCGTGAACAATGCGGGCTACGGCCTGGTCGGCGCCGTCGAGGAACTGACCGAATCCCAAATCCGCGATCAAATGGAAACCAACTTCTATGGCGCCCTGTGGATGTCCCGAGCAGCGGTGCCACACCTGCGTACACAAGGCCACGGCCATATCGTGCAGGTCTCAACGGTCGGCGCGGTAGGCAGCCTGCCCCTGTTCGGTATCTATAATGCGAGCAAGTGGGCGCTGGAAGGTTTCAGCGCCTCCCTTGCCGATGAGCTACGCCCCTTCGGCATCCGGGTCACTCTCGCCCAGATGGGCAGCTTCGACACCGACTGGGCCAAATCCAGTATGCGGTTCGCCACCGGTATCCCGGCCTACACGGACCTGCGCACCACTATCCTCGGCACACCGGACTATCCGCTCCCGCAGGCCGAGGAAACACCCGCCGAGCACACGACCTCCACCGACTGCACGACTACCGCCACGGCGTCGAGCGCACCCGGCTCCGAGCCGGGGAATGCACCCGACGGATCCGCTGAGCACGAAGACGCCGAACCCGAGTGGATCGAAGCGTCCCCGGAAGTCGGCGCCGCGGGCTTGCTCGCACTCGTGAATATGCCGAACCCACCGTTACGCAAGATCATCGGGCCCGGCGCCCACCAGATGGTCGCCATCGCACTGGACCAACGCCGCAAGGACTACGCGACCGACCCTGAATTCACCTGGCCCGCATAACCCACGCTGCCCCGCAGAGCCGCTCACTCCTCACCACCCGCACCGAGGGACCGAAGAAACAAGCGACTCTGCGTGGAGCGGCCCGATCAGACGATCGCGCCGCGGGCGGCCTCATACGCGGCACCCACCCGGTAGAGCCGGTCGTCGGCGAACGCGGGAGCCATGATCTGCAGACCGACAGGCATACCGTCGTCTTCGCTCAGACCGGATGGAACCGACATTGCCGGGTGCCCGGCCAGATTGGTGGGCAGAGTGCACAAATCCGACAGATACATCGCCAGCGGGTCGTCGACCTTCTCGCCGAGCTTCCACGGCGTGAACGGGCTCGTCGGCGAGACCAGCACATCGACCTGCTCATAGGCGTTGTCGAAATCGCGGGCGATGAGCGTGCGCACCTTGAGCGCCTGGCCGTAGTACGCATCGTAATAACCCGCCGACAGCGCATAGGTGCCGATCATGATGCGCCGCTTGACCTCAGGGCCGAATCCGGCCGCACGGGTGGCTGCCATGACCTGCTCCGCACTGTGCAGACCGTCGTCGGCGACACGCAATCCGTAGCGCATGGCATCGAATCGCGCCAGATTCGACGACACCTCCGACGGCAGCACCAGGTAGTAGGACGCCAGCGCGTATTCGAAGTGCGGACACGATACTTCGACCACCTCGGCGCCGAGATCCTTCAGCACCGCGACCGCGGCATCGAAAGAGGCGAGCACACCCGGCTGGTAGCTGTCGGAATGCAACTCCTTGACCACACCGACTTTCACACCACGCAGATCCCCCCCGGCTCCAGCACGCGCGGCGGCAACCACCTGCGGCACCGCGACATCACGCGAGGTCGAATCGTGGGCGTCGTATCCGGCGATCACCTCGTGCAGCAGCGCGGTGTCCAATACTGTCCGACCGCACGGACCACCCTGGTCCAGCGACGATGCGCAGGCGACCAGGCCGAAACGCGACACCGTGCCATAGGTCGGCTTGGTCCCGACGGTCGCGGTGACGGCGGCAGGCTGACGGATCGATCCACCGGTGTCGGTACCGATCGCCAGCGGCGCCTGATACGAGGCCAGCGCGGCCGCGGAACCGCCACCGGAGCCTCCCGGAATACGGGTGGTGTCCCATGGATTACGAGTCGGACCATAAGCGGAGTTCTCGGTGGAGGACCCCATGGCGAACTCGTCCATGTTGGTCTTACCGAGAATCGGGATACCCGCCGCACGCAGCCGTGTGGTGACTGTCGCGTCGTACGGCGACATCCAACCATCGAGGATCTTCGACGCGCAGGTGGTCGGCATATCCGTAGTAGTGAATACGTCCTTGAGTGCCAATGGGACCCCGGCCAGCGGCGAAGCGGGCTCGGCACCGGAGGCGAGAGCGGAATCCACCTCGGCCGCGGCCGCCAGTGCCTGCTCCTGCGCGACATGCAGGAAAGCGTGGTATTCACCGTCGACCGCGGCGATCCGATCCAGATGCGCCTGGGTGACCTCTACCGAGGACAGCTCACCGCCGTGGATCTTGCCTGCCAGCTCGGCCGCCGACAGTGTGGTCAGATCGGTCATGCACCCTCCTGTGTCATGCGGGAGTCCCCGCACCCCATCGGCCCAACGACCGCTGCGCGATTGTCCGTCATTCGGCCTCCCGTGCCATGCGGGAGTCCCCGCACCCCATCGGCCGAACAACCGGCTGCGCGATTGTCCGTCATTCGGCCTCCCCGAGGATCTGCGGGACCATGAATCGCTGTTCCTCTACGGCGGGTGCGCCGGACAACGCCTCCTGCGGAGTCAGGCACGGCACGACCTCGTCGGGCCTGGTCACGTTGTTCACCGGATTCGGCGAAGCCGTTGCCGGGACATCGGCGGCGGCGACCTCGGAAATGGTCTGCACATGGCTCAGGATCGAATCCAGCTGTCCGGCGAAATGATCCAGTTCGGCATCGGACAGCGCGAGCCGGGACAGCCTGGCGAGGTGCGCGACCTCGTCACGGGAGATGGCGGGCACCGCGTAACCCCTTTCGGCTTCGATTTCAACAGTTCACACCGACTCCGCTCGCGACGGATGGCGGCGCACACGACGATCACGCAACACGACAATCGCGTACGCGACAATCACATAGCCTAGCTACCGACAGCGCCCCGTCCTCCGGCACCCGTGCTTCGTCCGGTAACCCGCGCGGTCGGACCGAACCGGCGCCTGGCAACCCGTCCGGAAATCATTTCCGGATCACACATTTCCTGGATCACAGTGTCCGGATCGTCGCATCTGTTCCGAACTGTCCGGTCCGCCACTTGTCCGCACATCATCGATGTGCCCCATGTCACTGGACAGGCCTCGACTCGATAACCGGCCGTCGAGGGTGTAAAGATTGCTCTACCCGGGTATACGTTGAGGACCTCGGTCGCTCAAGGAAAGGAACGCACGTGTCGTATCTACTCCGCGTGCAGCTTCCGGATCGACCAGGAAGCCTCGGGGCTCTCGCCCTCGCACTCGGTTCCGTCGGCGCCGACATCCTCTCCTTGGATGTGGTCGAGCGCGGCGCGGGCTACGCCGTCGATGATCTGGTCGTCGAAGTACCTTCCGGCGCGCTGCCCGACACTTTGATCACCGCCGCCGAATCCATCGGTGACGTACTCGTCGATTCGATCCGTCCCTATTCCGGGGTACTGGACACCCACCGCGAACTCGAGCTCATCGACCACGTGGCCAGCGCCCACGACGACCGGTTACAAGTGCTGGTCGACGGTGTGCCACGGGTGCTGCGGGTCGGCTGGAGCACGATTGTCGACATCGGCCCACACGGCACCTACCGAGTGGTCGGAAGCCCCGGAGCACCGCAGACACAGGCGGGGTCGGCACCATGGATGCCATTGGAGAAGCCGACCACGCTCGATCCCGAAGCCGACTGGGTACCGAAGATCTGGCGTGATATGGACACCAGGCTGGCCGCCGCCCCACTCGGTAACACCGGCAAGGTGCTGTTGCTCGGGCGGCCCGGCGGCCCCGATTTCCGGCCCTCCGAGGTGGCCAGGCTCGGTTACCTCGCGGGGATAATCGCGACCGTGCTCATCTGATTCCGGTCTCGGACCGCTCGCGACAGCCGGCTTCGGCTACGGCGCTGAGCCCGTAACGTCACCGCCCTCCTTATCCAGCGGTAGCCGCAGAACATGCAGCTGTTCCCCCGATTCGGTGTGCCAGTACCGGCTCGGGACCGGAAGGAAACCGAAGCGGTGATAGATCCGCCGAGCATCCGCCATGGCGGGCATGGTGGTGAGCGCGACAGCGGCGAATCCTTCCATTCGGGCCATATCGATCACCGTGCGCACCAATGCTGTTCCGGCACCGAGACCGCGTGCCGATTTCGCGACGGCCAACATGCGGAATTCGAGTTCGCCCGGTAACGCGATCTCCGCATAGGGAGTGCCCGGAGGCGCGACGGTGAGGGAGCCGACGATCCGGTCGGCATAGGTGGCGACAAGGATCCGACCTGCCACCGCACGGCGAGCGGTAGCGGCCAACTCACCCACATACGGACTGTGGGCAGACACATAGCCCCCACCGATGTAGACCTGCACGGTCAGGTCGCCTATCTCGTCGTACTCCTCGGGCCGAGCCGCCCGGACGACCACGGGGTCGTGCACACGCATACCCTGCATAATGCCATCGGCGATCGCATCGGCTCGCTCACCTTCGACCCCTATCGACGTCAGTGCGCACCGAACGACCGGCCGATCTCTGTTCAACTGGGCCGGTAGAGCTGCCAGCGTTCCGGTTTACCCGCGGGATAGACCACAGTGAAGAGATCCCCGCGCTCCGGCCAAGAACCGGTATCCCAGACCATACGGCCGTACACGACCGTGCTCGGCACCGAAGGGCCGGTGAGCTCGCCGGTGATGGTCACATACTGCTCACCGACGGCATCCGGCCGTGGGCTCACACCGGTGACGTACAGCGTCCCCTGTTCCGGGTTCGGCACCCGAAAGCCCGAACGGCCCCCGCGGCCCTGCCGGTCACGGACGACGAGCACGATCAGCGACACCAGCACCGTGGTCAGGATTATCAACGAGGCGAACTCCAGCATGCCCTCATGCTAGGTCCGCACTACACCGGCATGAGCTCGCTGTTGCCCTTGTCGGTGCGGCGAATCTGCCATACCGAGGTGCGGGTACGTTGCGAGCGACCATTGCCCCGATCGATCAGGGCCCGGTTGTCGGTGGTGAAGATCAACTGGGCGCCACGGTGATTGGTCTCCGGATTCTGGAACAGCTGGATCAGCCGATCGGTCTCTTCGACAGGCATACACGCGCCGATATCGTCGATGACCAGGACCCGGCCCGAATCCAACGCGTCGAGCATGGCTGGCAACACCCGCAACAGGGCGAGCGTGGCGGAAGACTCGTCGCCGATCTCGAACGGGTTGGTGATGCCCTCGTGCACCAGGCTCAGGCCGACCCCGCGCCGGGTCACCATCCGCTCGTACAAGGCGTCGCGCGCTGCTTTCAGGTTGGTCAGCTCACGCTCGAGCAATACACCGGTGAGACCGTGCTCACGCAGCAACTGGTCGGCGTAGTCGCCGGAGGCGGCACACCGATCCATCTGTTCGGCGAGACCGGCGATATCGGCGTCCAATTCGCGCAGATAGTCGGCGTACATCGGATCGTTCTCGGCGATGAGCAGGTCGGTAATACCGAGATCGGCGCTGCGCAACAACATCAGCAGCCGGGCCGCGTTCTCCGGAGACCTGGACAGATGCCCACCCAGCCGATGGGCGACAGCGGTGGGCTCGATGCTCCCGTACTGCACCTCCAGCATCGATTGAAACCACCGGTACGCGGGTACGAGCGCATCCGAGTACAGCTGCCCGGCGAGGCTGAGCAGCAGCGCGTTCGGCCGGACCAGCGGTACCAGCGCCGCGATTCCGTAACGGGCCGCCTCGAACATCGGGCCGATCTTGATCTGCTCTCCACTGCGCTCGAACACGATTCGCTTACGTGAGCGTGGGTGGGTATGCAGCCATTCGGCCGTCACATCCGCGTTGCTCAGCCGGAATCCGTAGGTGTATGGCACACCTTCGGCGACGAACGCCGCCACGAACTCCGAGGGCTGATCCGGGAATCCGAGATGCGGCGCCCGCACCGGTCCCGCATACGGATCCCACCCGGTGACCGAATGCACCACCGCATCGCGCATCTGTCCGAGCGCATCGATCAGGTTCGTCTTGCCCACCGCGGCGCCACCATGGATGGCGGTCACCGGCACGGCCACCGGCCCGCTTCCCTTGGTGAGCCGCAACTCTTGTTCGTCGGCCAGCGATCTGTGATTGGTCACCCGAAAACTGCGCAGCATGCCGCCATACTTCCGGCTGCGCTCCGAGGCTGCGACACCAGCCCCGGCGCTAACCGCGTCCGGGCCTGGTACTGCCGCCGACACCGATGGCAGCAGCGCCGGATGCGCGGCTGGTCATCGACTCTGTCGGAGGTCTCGATAATTCGGAGATCTCGACGATTCGGGAATCTCGATGATGTCGCCGTACGAGGTTCACCCGATACTGCCGACGAGGGTGATACCGCCGAGCAGCGATACGCCGAGCACCACCTGCCGCAATCGAGCGGCAGGCACGCGGGGGGCCAGCAGCATCCCGAGTCCCGTGCCCGCGGCGAGTACAGCCAGTTCGGTGTATCCGGGAAACCGGATACCGAGGATCGCCGCCGTGACAAGGTTCTGCAGGAGAAAGATGCAGTGCAGATTGGCACGTGCCCTGGCGGGCTCCCATTCGGCGTTGGCGGCATAGAGGCCGACCGGTGGTCCTCCGACGCCACCCACGACATTGAGCAGGGCGCTGGCGCCGCCGGTGGCGATCGCCCCCACCGGATGGCGGAGCCAATGCCAGCGGACCCCACTCGCCAGCACCCCCACCGATACGATGACGCCACAGCCCGCGATCACGGCCAGCGGGCGAGTATCGATACCGCGCAGCAGCACAGCGATAACAGGGGTGCACAACAGCATCGGCACCAGTATCCGGCCGACCTCGGACGGCCGAGCATGACGCCCATCGCGCAGCAACGGGGCGACCGAGGACAGAGCCGCGAGAACTACCACCGCGGCGACACCCGTCCGCGGACCCAGATAGAGAACGAGCAGCGGCGCAGCCACCAATGAGAAACCCATACCGGTCGCGGACTGGGCGATAGCGCCGAACAGTATGCCGACGAGCGCGAGAACGTGCGCGCCGGACAGAACGGTACCGGTCACTCCGTATCGGCCCCGTGGAGAACATATCGACGCTGGAACAGGAAAGCCGCCACCATGAGCAGCATCGGTAATACGGTGAAACCGAGCAGGATCGCCGTATGCGCCGAATCCGGCTGCACGACCGTGTTTCCTCCGGTGACCGCGATGAATCCGCCGATAGCGAGGACGGCGGAGTAGGCGTACGGGCCAAGCGCCGAACTGAACGCGTCGGTTGCCGTCCACACGCCGGTATACGAACCTGCCCGTGCCGCACCGCGGGCTTCCGCGGCGGCCACCACGTCCGGCACCATAGAGAATGCGAGCAGTTGCAGTCCGGCGAAAGCGATTCCGAGAGCCACCACCACGACCACGCTCACGGCAGGGGCTACCGTGCTACTCGGCAACATCGCGAACGAGCCGACGATGAAAATGCCTTGCGCCAGGAGCAATCCCCGCTGTTTGCCGATTCGCCTCGACAGCAACAGCCATGCGGGGCCTGCGAACAAGGCCGGGCCGAGGAATCCCGCCATGAATGCCACGGTGAGACCGCTGTCGTGCATCACGTATTCGGCGAAGAAGGGGACCGCCGCCAAGAATAGATGCGTCGTCGTCCCGGTAAGTAGATAGGACAGTACGAGCATGCGGAATTTTTTGTCCCGCAATGTTTCCCGGATATCACTCGAACCGGTATGCCTGACCTCACCTGGAACACGGAAACCGCAGTACGCGGTGAGACGCCGCACGCCGATCAGCCCGATCAGGCAAGTGACGAACAGCACGGCCGACAGGATCAGAGCCATGCGAGCGTAATCCGCCCGGCCACCCGCGGAGACCAGGGCTGGTGCCGCGACACCGGCGCCGAGCAAGCCCAGAGTGAGCATCAGCATCCGGAACATGAATACCCGAGTGCGCTCGTGGTATCCGATCCGCAGATCGGACGGCGTAGTCAGATACGGCACCTGGAAGGCTGCGAACAGGAGATTGCCCGCGATCAGCCAGCCGCCCACCCACAGCGCCGCGGTCACTCCGGAGAGCCCCTGCGGCACAGTGAACATCGCGAACATGGCGAGGGCGAGCGGCAGTCCCCAGCTGAGCATGCCACGTCGGTGACCAGCGCGGCGCGCCTGCCGGTCCGACCTGTTCCCGAACAACGGGTGGATCAGCACGTCGGCGATCTTGGGAAGCAGCAGGGTCAGACCCGCGAGCAGCGGGGAAACGCCGAGGGTGTGGGTAAGGAAGTACAGCAGCAGCAGTCCCGGGACGGTGACCCAGATCCCCATACCGATCGAGCCGGTCGAATAGATCAGCAGATCACCGGTTCGGGCGGATGACGAGCTGTCGGATTGTTCCGGCGAACCGACGGCCGCGGACTTGTGCACGGTGTTCATGTGGTCGTCTGCCGTCGCACAACACCGGCCGCGAGTTCGATGCCGTTGAAATCGCCGGAACGAACGCGGCGGGCGAACGTCCTCGCGATGATGCGATCGGTGAGCCACGGCAGATGCCTGGACAGGAAGAACTCGATAGCGCCCCTGCGCGTGGTGGTCATATCACGGCGCACCGGACCCAATGCCGCGCGCACCACCGTATCGACAACGCCATCCAGCGGCTCGTACCTGCTCATTCCTTCCAGCGAAAGACCGGCGGAGGCAGTCGAATCGTGAATGGGGCTGCGTACCGCGGAAGGGTAGACACAGGTCACCGCGACATGGGAGCCGATTTCCAAGCGCAACGCGTCGGCGTAGGCCACCAGCGCACGTTTCGACGCGCCGTATGCCGCGGCCAAAGGCAACTGCATCACTGCCATACGCGAGCAGAGCATGATGACGCGCCCACGCGACTGCACCAGGGCATCGACGCATGCCGCGGTGACACGCCAGGCCCCGAGCAGGTTGATATCCAGCTGGCGGCGCACCTCGGCCCCTGGCGACAGTTCGGCGGGTGCCGGGCCGCCGACTCCGGCATTGTTGATCAGCAGATCGAGACCGCCGAGGCGGGAAATGGCAGTGGACACGGCGGATTCGACGCTGGCGTCATCGGTGATATCGCACATGAGGACCGTGTCAGGGGAGGTGGGGTCCGATGCGACGTCCAGGCCGATCACCTCTGCGCCGAGCGCGGTCAGGCGAGCGGTGAGCGCCCGGCCGAAAGTGCCGGAGGCACCGGTGATCAGGACGCGCAACCCGCGCGCGTCAGAGAGGTCGCTCGACATGGTCGCACGGAATGAACGGATGTTCACGCGGAGGCCTCCTCGCGGCGAGAGCTGGTGAAGAATACGGCGGTCGGATACGGACCCCTGGTATGCCCGGTTCGGAGTTCCCGCGCCATATCTGCCAGATATCGGTCGAAGTCGATGCGCATATGCGGGCGCCGATTATCACCCCACCGCTCGATGGCTGCACTCAGATCGGCGGCGACCGTTCGACGTTGTTGCGCGGGGGCAGGAAGTGCGAAGCGGCCGGAGAAGAAGGCCGCGGCCAATTTCGCCTGGGCTTCCACCACCGGCAGCGCCGCGCCCGTCGATTGCATCAACCCGACGAATGCCAGACTCGGATCTTCGAGGTGGAAAACGCGTTTGTACAGCGGCAACTGCTCGGCATTCTGCCCGATCCAGCGGGTGGACAAGAACGGCATGGACACGCGGTAGCCAGTGGCCCAAACAATCACATCGACCAGGTCGGAACGACTATCGGTGAAGTAGACCCGATCACCGTCGAGGCGTTCGATGCCAGGGCGTGCCACCACTTCACCATGGGTGAGCCGATGCAGAATTGTGTCGCTGATGGTCGGATGGTTCTGGAGCAGACCGCCGCTCGGTGCGGGCAGACCGTAGCTCTGTGGTGTGCCGACCGCGAGTCGAAGCATCGTCTCGGCGACCACTTGGCGTACCCGCCATGGCAGCGCCGCGAGCAGGCCTGCCGTCTGGTCCGACGGCCTGCCGAACAGGTACTTGGGGACGATATGCACTCCGTGCCTGGCCGAAAGCAGTACCGGGCCGCGTGCGACGTAGGAGGCGTCGACGGCGATGTCCATGGCGGAGTTGCCCATGCCGACGACGAGGACACGCCGGTCCCGGAAGACCTCGGCGCTGCGGTACTCATGTGCGTGCAGCTGCGTACCGGCGAAGGTTCCCGGATAGCCCGGCTCGGGGCGACGAGGGTCCCAGTTGTGGCCGTTGGCGACCACAACGGCATCGAATTCGTCGGTTTCCCCCGATTCGGTGCATACCACCCATGGTTGCCCGGGATCGGCTCGGTCGACCGAGGTGATGGTGCTGTCGAATCGGATGTGCTCGTTCAGACCGAACCGGTCCGCGTAATCACCGAGGTACCCGGCGATATGGTCGGCCGAGGGATAGTCGGGCCATGCGGCGGGCATCGGGAAGTCGGCGAACTGGGTGCGGGCTTTGCTGGTGTTCAGATGCAACGACGCGTACGCAGGGGATAAGCCGCTGCTGTTGTCCCTTGCCCATAAACCGCCAGGACGGTCACCTTTTTCGTAAGTCACGGCATCGACGCCGACCTCGAGCAGAGATTTGGTGGTAGCGAGGCCGGCCGCACCGGCGCCGATCACCGCAACGCGGCAGGGGGGATTCATCGAGTCGTCTCCTCGGGTCGAATGGTCGGCGAGATGGGCGGGACGGGAAGAGGATTACGCCCGAGTCTGCGGGTCATCACCCAGGCATAACCGCGCGGTGAGATGCGGTTGGCCCACCAGGCGAGCTTCGCGGTCCGTCCGGGCAGCACGAGGTCGCGCCCGTCGAGCACTGCCTTCACAACCAACTCCGCTACATCATCGGGCGTGATCTCCTGGCCGGTGGTCGACCGCTGGACCCCTTGGCTCCGGCCGACCTCACCCATTCCGCCAACGACGAATGTCGGATGCACCATGGTTACCGATATGCCTTGCGGAGCAAGCTCGCACCGCAAGGCGGTGAACAGTCCGGTCACGGCGTGCTTGGCTCCGACATAGGCAGGCCTGCCGAGGACGGGCGCGAACCCGGCGACCGAGCTCGTGACCACAATCCGCCCGCTGGCCGCGGCCAGCGCGGGCAATGCGGCCCTGGTGCACACCAGTGCGCCGATGTAGTTGACCTCCATCACCCGCCGATAAGTCGCCACATCGTGGTCCATCAGCGCCCCGATCGCCGAGATCCCCGCATTGTTGACGAGCACATCGATGCGGCCGTGCGTGGCGATCACGCGCTCGAAGGCGCTACGCACCTGCGCTTCGTCGGTGATATCGCAGCCGAGGAAGCGCTGGTCGTCGGGTGGACAGATGGGTGGAAGGTCCAGTCCTGCCACGGTGTAGCCCGCCTGGGCGAACCTCCGCAGCATTGCCTGGCCGATGCCGCCTGCGGCGCCGGTGATCACGGCGACTTTTGTCATACTCGGTCCTGTCGTCGCGCTCGCGGTCGCGGATCGGTCGATTCGGCCGGAGGTGCACTGGTTGTTGTATTGCTCCCCAACCATAGGAGCGGAATTCGCCACTGAACATGGCGTCGGTCACCCCTTTGGGCACTGCCGTTGTGGTGTGCCACAACCTCCGGGCACTATGGTCGGATGAACTCGCGCGACGACTGGACCGTCATGGTCGATCTCATCGAGCAGGTCGTCGGTGAGGACGACCTGCTGTCCACCGCCGTTCAGGGCGTGCGTGCGACCGTACGGGAAGTCGCGCCACTCACCCGCGCCGATATCGCCGGTCACACCAGGGCGCTGCTGGCCGCGGCGACCCGGGCGCTGGCCGCCCGACGCGGGCCGGTGGAAGCCGAGCTGTCGTTCGTCGAGGAACTGGCGGTGACCCGCGCGAGCCAGGGCGTACCCATCGAGGCGGTGCTGCGGGCCATTCACGTCGCGGAGCGGGCAATCTGGTCGCGTGCCCGAGAAGTAGCCGGGGCCAACGGGATTCACCCGGAACTGCTCCTCGACGCACGGGAACTGTACGAGGACTGGGCCGAAGCGGTGCGGACCAGGCTGATAGCGGCTCATCGCGCGGCGCTGGCAGGGCAGCGGCACGGGGCGAGCGAACGCAACGCGGTGATCCTGCGCCGCCTGCTGGCGGGCGGTTCCGCGGCCGGGCTGGCCGCGGCCGAGGCGGGCTTACGGGTTTCGGGCGGGCTATGGGTGACGGTGGCGCGGGTGGGTAGCGTCTCCACTGCGGACCTGGAGCGGGTGTCCGGGGCCGGTGGTGCGGCGATGATAGCGCCGGTGGACGAATTCCTGGTCGGCGTCCTCGACCAAGCGCCGCGGGCGGCCGCATCCGGGGTGGCGATCGGAGTGGCCGGCCCCGCAGAGCCCGAGGAGCTCGCCACAATTCACCGGTTCGCGGCAGCCGCACTGACCGCCGCGGAGACAACCGGGCAGCTGGGCACTATCCACATCGCGCAGGTCGTCGTACCCGCGGCACTGGCCGATCGTGCCGACCTGGCGGCGGCGCTGCTGGACCGGCACGGACAGGCGCTGACCAAGCTCGGGGCGAACGCCGAACCCGTCGTGCGCGGAGTATGTGCGTGGCTGGAAGCGGACCGGGACACCGATGCGGCAGCCAAATCGCTTTTCGTACATGCCAATACGGTGCGCAACCGAGTGCAGCGCTTCACGGAGGTCACCGGATTGGACCCGCAGACCACATTCGGAGCCATAACGGCGTGGTGGCTGTGCCGTGCGTGGCTGGCCTGGGCGGTCTGATACACGCGGACACACTGTCAGGCCAGCGGCGGCACGCCGACCTCCCTGGTGACCGGTCCGTCGTTCCCTGCGGGTACCACCATCTCAGGGAGCACCTTGTTCATCGCCAACGCGGTTACCAGTCAGGTGGTTTCGGCGCCGATCACCGGCACCGCGCCCCCACCGTGATCGCCACCAGCCCCACCGGCACCTTCGGTGTCACCAATTGAATGGCCGACCCGACCGCTGAACTCTGCGGCCTCGACCGCTGCACTGTGCGGCAACGATCGACATCCTCTCGGAGCGCCGCCACACAGCCCTAGCAGGGCCACAGCGATACCATGGGCAAGGCAACCCGGTGTGGTCACGGTGGCAGCACGGCTACGTGGAGCTCAGGCGCATGCCAGCCGGTAACCAAGCCATCCACATCCGGCATTACCACTCGAGCAACAACCTAGTCTCCTGGCATCCGGTCATACACAGTCCAGACCTTGATACACGTTGCTGGACAAGCACTGTCACCTCCCAGGACTAGGTCGGAAACCGGACCGGGATTCGTTGCGCAACCGCGACAAGGGATTCGTTGCGCAACCGCCACCGCCAGTGGCTTACTGGATACACCATTCCCGCAACCACCACGACATCCGTTGCAGGAAAACCACTCTCGCCCGTTCGGAGACTCCCCTGATGGCGCCTGTGCTCACCTCACTCGACCCCAGTTCCGGTCCACCGGCAGGCGGCAACACGGTACAGATCGTCGGCAGCGGATTCTCCGGCGTAGGCCCGTTGACCGTGCGCTTCGGTACGACGGCAACCACCTTCACCATCGTCTCCGACACTCAGATCAACGCCATCGTCCCACCCGGCACCGGCACCGTCGATGTCACCGTCACCGCCCTGCTGAACGGCACCAGCAACGCACTGCCCTACACCTACGGTGGCCTGCTGTTCTTCACCGATGGCTTCTCCCCTATCGGTAATGTGTATTCGGTGCCGCAAACTGGTGGCATACCAAACCTGCTGGCGTCCGGTCTGAGCGTTCCCACAGGTCTCGTCCGAGTCGGCGGCCTCCTCTACATCTGCGAGCAGGGAGCCAATCAGGTATCGACGGTGCCGGTCACCGGTGGCACACCGACCCCGCTGGTTACCGGCCTATCGACCCCCAGAGGTATCACCGTCTCCGGCAGCACCCTGTTCATCGCCGATCTGAACACTGGTCAGGTGGTGTCAGCGCCGATCACCGGCACCGCCACCGTGGTCGCCACCAGCCCCACCGGCGTACGCTGGGTCACCGATGGGTCGCCGACCCAGCCGGGGGGCGGGTCGTTCGCCGCCGGCCTCCTCGCCGCACCCACACTCACCTCGCTCAACCCGAGTTTCGGTCCCGAATCCGGCGGCAACACGGTGGAGATCGTCGGCAGCGGGTTCACCGGGTCCGGGCCGTTGACCGTGCGCTTCGGGGCGACGGCGACCACGTTCACGATCATCTCCGACAGCCAGATCGACGCCATCGCCCCACCCGGCACCGGCACCGTCGAAGTCACTGTCACCGCCCTGCTGCACGGCACCAGCAATCCCCTGCCCTACACTTACGGCGGCTCCGGACTGCTGTTCTTCACCAATTCCATCCTGAGCAACGGGAGTGTATTCTCGGTGCCGCAAACCGGTGGCACACTGACCCAGCTGACGACCGGTCTGAGTAATGGCGAAGGTCTCCTGCGGGTCGGTAACCTCCTCTACCTCTGCGAGACCGGGGCCGCTCAGGTGTCGACGGTGCCGGTCACCGGTGGCACGCCGACACCCTTGGTGACCGGCCTGTTCGCTCCTACGGATATCACCACCTCCGGAAGCACCCTGTTCATCACCAACGCCGGTACCAGTCAGGTGGTCTCGGCGCCGATCACCGGCACCGCCACCCCCACCGTGCTCGCCACCAGCCCCACCTCCGTATTCGGCATCACGACGTGAGCAGCGAATCCCTGCCTCCGTAGCATCCGGTTACGCACCGTCCGAACCACGATACCGGTTGCCGAAAAAGCACTTTCACCTCTCAGGATCGGACAGTCACCTACCGATACCGGGCCGGAGGACCGGACCATGCATTGTTGTAGAACCGCGACAAGGGAAGCGTTGCGAAACCGCCACCAGCAGTGGGTTACTGGATACACCGGTCCCGCAACCACCCCGACATCCGTTGCAGGGAAACAACTCTCGCCCGTTCGGAGGCTCCCCCTGATGGCGCCTGTACTCACCTCGATCGACCCCAGTTCCGGTCCACCGGCAGGTGGCAACACGGTACAGATCGTCGGCAGCGGATTCTCCGGCGTAGGCCCGTTGACCGTGCGCTTCGGCACCACGGCAACCACCTTCACCATCGTCTCCGACACCCAGATCGACGCCATCGCCCCACCCGGCACCGGCACCGTCGAGGTCACCGTCGCCGCCCTTCTCAACGGCACCAGCAATGCACTGCTCTACACCTACGGCGGCACCGGCCTACTGTACTTCACCGATGGCTTCTCCAGGGTGTATTCGGTACCGCAAACCGGCGGCACACCAACCCTGTTGGCGACCGGCATGCCCAATGCCGCGGGTCTCATCCGGGTCGGTGACTTCCTCTACATCAGCCAGATCGTACCCAGTCAGGTGTCGAGAGTGCCGGTGACCGGTGGCACGCCGACCACCCTGGTGACCGGTCTGTTTCTCTCTACGGATATCACCGCATCCGGGAGCACCCTGTTCATCGCCAATCGGGGCACCGCTCAGGTGCTGTCGGCGCCGATCACCGGCACCGCCACCCCCACCGTGATCGCCACCCTCGCCACCGGCGTCACATTCGGTATCACCGACGGTGCGCCGACCCAACCGGCAGTCGCACCGTTCGTGAACGCCCTGATAGCGGCGCCGGTACTCACCTCGCTCAACCCCAATTTCGGTCCACCGGCCGGTGGCAACACGGTAGAGATCTTCGGCAGCGGATTCGCAAGCGCAGGCCCGTTGACCGTGCGCTTCGGCACCACGGCAACCACGTACACCATCGTCTCCGACACCCAGATCAACGCCATCGCCCCACCCGGCACCGGCACCGTCGACGTCACCGTCCAGGCACTACTGGACGGCACCAGCAACCCCCTGCCCTACACCTACGGTGGCCTGCTGTTCTTCACCTCCGACACCAGCCCCGGCAGTGTGTATTCGGTACCGCAAACCGGTGGCACACCAACCCTGCTGGCATCCGGCCTGAACGATCCCAGAGGTCTCATCCGAGTCGGTGACTTCCTCTACATCTGCGAGCAATCGGCCGGTCAGGTGTTGAGGGTACCGGCCACCGGCGGCACGCCGACCACCCTGGTGACCGGCCTGTCATCCCCTATCGGGATCACCGCCTCCGGCAGCACCCTGTTCATCACCAACAACATCGTCCCCGGTCAGGTGGTGTCGGCGCCGATCACCGGCACCGCCACCCCTACCCTGATCGCCACCAGCCCCACCGACAGCGCATGGGGTATCACGACATGAGCCTCGACCCGACCACCGAACTGCGTGGCACGATCGGGTATTCCTCATGGGCAATTGCCGGGCCTACGTGGACAGCAACACCATTCGTCCGCGCGAAAGCACTGCCGGCTATCGTCGCGGGCCAGCGCAGTCGAGCGCCCCGTTCTGACGCTATCCGACGGTATTGCCGATGTCACTGTGCGGCAGGCAGGCTCCGGCCTTACCCATCTCGGTGAGTAGAGAAACGGATGATTCGACAGCACAGACACATCGAGCGCTACTGTCGCGGCCTGCTTAGCTACCCAATCGCGCGAAGAAGCAAAGCGCTGTCACCGAACTCGTGCCACAGATAACCGTTGTCCATCGCGGCGGCATATGCCGTGGCAACAGTTTCCTCCCCCGCCACCGCGACCAGGAGATCCAGATGTGACGCACCGGGCGCGTGCCACCCGGTAATCAACCCGTCTACCACACGAGTCGGTCGGCCCGCGCCCAAGACGAGATCGGTCCAACCATGGACCGCATGAACCAGACCGGACGGGTCCGCGGCGGACTCCAGCGCCCGTGTCACCGTCGTCCCAACCGCGATGACGCGGTTACCGGCGGCTTTCGTGACGTTCACCAGTCGCGCCGTCGAAGCGGGGACGGCGAACCGCTCTCGCCCCGGGGGCTCCCCAGCTTCCGGTGAGGACACCCCCGTATGCAGGGTGATCGGCGCGATGGCGACACCAGCGGCGATCAGATCCAACGCCAGGTGCTCAGTAAACGGCCTTGCCGCACTCGGCATTTCCGCGCTCCCCGATATCCGGCCGAACACTGTCGCATAGTAAGAGGACGACCAGCGCTGCGACACATAGGAATACGTGATCGGACGCCCATACTCGGCCAGCAATCGGGGCACCTCGGTAGTGATATCGGCCGTCCAGAGCCTCCTGCCTCCCGGCAACCACGGAGTCCGCAGTGTCGCCACCGCGCCCGGCAACCGCAGCACGGTTTCCGCCACGAGCCTTTCCGCTGGATAAGGCATGCGCTCCGGGGTACGAACCTCAACGACCCAACGGCCATCATCGAGCCAGGTGGAGAAATGCAGCACAACAGGCTCGCCGTCCAGCGTGGCGTCGACCGCCGCGGACATCATCGCCGAATTGTTCACTACCACCAGATCTCCCGGCCGCAACAGACCCGGCAGTTCCCGGAACCGGAGATGAGCAGGTTCCCGGCCTGCCACGAGCAACCGGACCTCATCGCGTGCCAGCCCACGTGCCTCGGGCGGGGCGACGGCGTTGCGCTCCGGCGGCAGGACGAAAGCCAGGTGATCGAGTTGCACCGTCATGACATCTGTCCGACCGTGAAATCCGCTGCGGTGTAACGGCCACTGCTCGGTTTCTCCGCCAGCAGCCGCAGTAAGGCCGGTACCACCGTCTCCGGCTCCGGCCGGTCGGAGATGTCGACGCCGGGAAACGCCGCCTGATGCATATCGGTTCGCATATCGCCGGGATCGAACGCGTAGATCGAAAGGTCTGGATGCTCCGCACCCAGGATCGCCGTGAGCTGATCGAGTGCGGCCTTCGACGAACCGTATCCACCCCAGCCCGGATACGGTTCCAGCGCGGCATCGGAGCTGATGTTCACCACGCTGCCGCCAGGACGCAACAGCGGTAGCGCGAACTGCACTATCGCCAGTGGTGCGAGAACATTCGTGTGGAACACCTGCTCGAGCTCGTCGAGTGGGTAGTCCGTCAGCCGCGGCAGCGGACTCGGCCCGAGCCTGCTCGCGTTGTTCACGACCAGAGCGAGTTCTCCCACGCCGCGCACCGAATCGGCCAGCCGCGCACGATCGGCCGAGTCGGTGACGTCGCCGGGAATCGCGAGGAATGCCTGGCCGAGTTCGGCAGCCAGCCGTGCCAACCGGTCGGCCCGACGCGCGGTCCCGAGCACCCGCCATCCTTGTCCGGCCAGCGCACGCGCGAGCGCCGCACCGAATCCGGCCGACGCACCAGTGATCACAGCGATAGGACGAGACATGATGACCTCCTGACAGTCGCCTATCAGTCGATCCTCATACCTCAACTTATCTTCAGGTCAATGCCGTTCACTCCTCGGCTTCGGCGTCCGCCGCGGCCATATCCGGCGTAACCGCATCGGGCCCGCCCGCCAGCAGCCGCCGGAATCCCTCCTCGTCGAGGATCGGCACACCGAGCTCTTCCGCCTTCGCGGCCTTGCTTCCCGGTGCGTCACCGATTACGACGAACGCGGTTTTCTTCGATACCGAGGCCGCGGCCTTACCGCCACGCAGCAGAATCGCCTCTTTGGCGCCATCGCGGGTGAAGCCCTGCAGTGAACCGGTCACCACGATGGACAGGCCCGCGAGATGACGTTCGATGGACGCATCGCGTTCGTCCACCATCCGCACCCCCGCGGCCCGCCACTTCGCCACCACGGCACGGTGCCAATCGACGGTGAACCATTCCGAGACGGCGGCCGCGATGGTCGGGCCGACACCATCCGTGGCGGCCAGCTGCTCGACCGATGCCTCCTGGATACGGTCCAGACTGCCGAACTCGGCGGCCAGCGCACGCGCCGCGGTGGGACCGACATGCCGGATGGACAGGCCGACCAGCACCCGCCACAGTGGCCGGTCCTTGACGGTGGCCAGGTTCTCCAGCAGCCGCTTGCCATTGGCCGAAAGGCTGCCGTCCTTGTTCACGTACAGCGAGGTGGTCAGCAGCGCCGCCTCATCGAGATCGAACAGGTCGCCCTCGTCGGTGAGCACACCGGATTTCAGCAGGTCGATCGCACCCTCGTAGCCGAGCGCCTCGATATCGAACGCGCCGCGGCCCGCCACGTGGAATACCCGTTCCCGCAACTGTGCCGGACAGAACTGCTGGTTCGGGCAGCGGATATCGGCATCCCCCTCCTTCTCCGGCCGCAGCTCGGTGCCGCACTCCGGACAGTGCGTCGGCATGACGAACTCGCGCGCATCGGAGGGGCGCGCGTCCACCACCGGACCGAGTACCTCTGGGATCACATCCCCCGCCTTGCGGATGGTGACCGTATCGCCGATCAGCACGCCTTTGCGCTCGACCTCGGCGGCATTGTGCAGGGTGGCCATCGCGACGGTGGAACCGGCGATGGATACCGGTTCCATCACCGCGAACGGCGTCACCCGGCCGGTACGGCCGACATTCACCTGGATGTCAAGCAGCCGGGTCGTCGCCTCTTCCGGCGGGTACTTGTAGGCGATCGCCCAGCGCGGGGCGCGCGAGGTGGCGCCGAGGCGGCGCTGCAACGCGGTCTCGTCGACCTTGATCACCTGGCCGTCGATCTCGTGTTCGATATCGTGCCGGTGCTCGCCCCAATAGGCGACCCGCTCGATCACCGCGTCGATGCCACGCACCCGCGTGGTGTGCTCGGACACCGGCAGCCCCCAGGCCGCGAGCGCCCGGTATGCCTCGTATTGCGCGGTCGGAGCGTATCCCTCGATGCGGCCGAAGCCGTGGCAGATCATCCGCAGCCTGCGCCGCGCGGTCACCGCGGGATCCTTCTGCCGCAAAGAACCCGCCGCGGTATTGCGTGGATTGGCATACGGCGGTTTTCCCTCCGCGACGATGGCGGCGTTGAGCGTCTGGAAATCCTCCAGCCGGAAGTACACCTCGCCGCGGACCTCTAGCAGCTCCGGGATCGGGAATTCGTCGCTCGGCGTCAGTTCGCCGGGGATATCGTCGATGGTGCGGGCGTTGAGCGTCACATCCTCACCGGTGCGTCCGTCGCCGCGGGTGGCGCCGCGGACCAGACGCCCGTTCCGATAGACCAGATTCAGCGCGACGCCGTCGATTTTCACCTCACACAGATAGTGCAGGTCCGGCCCGGTTTCCGCCTCCACTCGCGCGGCCCAGGCCCGCAGCTCGTCGATATCGAACGCGTTGTCCAGCGAGAGCATCCGCTCCAGATGGTCCACCGCGGTGAAATCGGTCGCGAACCCGCCGCCGACGAGCTGGGTCGGCGAATCTGGCGTGCGCAGATCCGGATGCTCCTCCTCCATGGCCTGCAACCGCCGCAACAACGCGTCGAACTCGCCGTCGGAGATGATCGGCGCATCCCGCACGTAGTAGCGGAACTGATGCTCCCGCACCTCGTCGGCGAGCTGCTGCCACTGCACCCGCAGCTCCGGCGTCGCCGGGGCCGCCGCATTGTCGCTGTCACTCACGCTTGGCACAGTAGCCGAGCGCACCGACAACGCATGTCCACGCTCCGCGCGTCGTACCAGCCGCGAGCGCGGCCATCCCTGGCCGAGAGCGGACGGCGGAACGTCTGGGTCAGCCGAAGGAAAGCTGCTCTGGTTCCTCGGCGTAGGCCCGCGCCACCTCATTGGCAAGGCGCAAAGCCTTACGCCCCCATTCCAAGGAAGCGCCTGCCATACCGCAGGCCGGGCTGACCGCCACCCGCTGCGCCAGCATCCGGCGGTCGAAACCGAGCCGATCGATCAGCCGGACACCCGGTTCGGCGAGACCACGCCAGGTGACCGGGGTGCCAGGAGCCACGGCGGGAACAACGCCGAGCACCAGATATTTACCTGCTTCGAGGGTTTCCCCTAGCTCGTCGAGCTGCCCGGTGCCGATCGTGCTCAGCTCGACACCGAGCGCGGCGGCAGCGGTACGGCGCAGTAGCCGCAGCGCTGGGGGCTCGGCACAGCTGTGTACGAGCACCGGTACCGCTTGCGCGGTGATCACGGTGTCCAGGACGGCGCCTGCTTCCGGCTCCGGCAGTGCGCGCACGGTGTTCAACACGCTCACACCACGCAGCGAACCGTCGAGCACCGCGGTCAGCGACGGCTCATCCAGCTGCAGAACGACATGCGCACCGAGCCGCTTGCGCACTTCGTCGACATGGTGGGCGAGCCCCTCGGCCAACGATTCCGAAAGATCGCGCATCGCACCGGAATCGGTGAGTACCCGATGACCACCGGTCAGCTCCACCTGCGCAGCCAAGGTCAGCGGACCCGCCGCTTGGACCTTGACCATGCGGCCGCGCCCGGTCAGACCCGCGTTCTCCCAGGCTTCTTCGAGCGCGTCCAGATCGGTGCGCAACAGATCACGGGCACGTCGCGAAACCGCTCCAGGCCGTGATGCGAGCCGATAACCCCGCGGCGTGGTATCGAACCGCAGGTCGACCAGGAGCGCGGAGGCTCGACCGATCAGGTCCGCGCCCGCGCCGCGCGCAGGCAGCTCCACCAGATGCGGCAGCTCACCGAGCTCGCCGACGATGGTCGCGGCGGCCTCCCGTGGATCGCTCCCAGGCCAAGAGCCGACCCCCGTCGCGAGTCCGCCACGGAAACCGGCGAACTCCGGCACCGCATCGGCCGAACTATCCTGTGCCGTATTCGGCGCGCCGGTCTTGTCCTCCGCCACCGCACTCCCGTTCGTCCATGTTTTCCGTCACCGGGGTTTTCCGTCACCGGAGGGTTTCCCGGCACCGGTATCGAGCACATCTGGCGCGGAACATCCCCCGCTGTCGCCGTACCACGCCTGCGCCTCACCGCACCGTATCGGTGGATACTTCCCGAGCCGCCGTAGCGGAGATGGTTCCGCTGCCGATCACCTCGTCGCCCTGGGAATCCGGACGGTAGAGCACCACGGCCTGGCCGCGAGCGACACCGGTCAACGGCTCACGTAGGCGCACGATCAGTCCTGAGCCCACCGCCTCCGCGACAGCGGGAGCAGTGCCGCCGTGCGCACGCACCTGGGCTACGCACTCGATCGGTCCCGTCGGCGCGGCCCCGGAGGTCCAGATCGCGCGCTCGGCCTCGACCGTCCAGACCTGCAGGTCCTCAGCCGATCCCACTCTGACTGTTCCGGTATCGGGATCGATGTCGGTCACATATCTGGGTTTACCATCGGCCGCTGGCCCTGGCAGACCGAGACCCTTGCGTTGGCCGATGGTGAATCCGTGCACACCCTCGTGCTGCCCGAGTACCTGACCACCCGTATCGACGATCGCGCCGGTCCTGATGCCGATCTTCGCGCCGAGAAAGGCGCGGGTATCACCCGAGGGGATGAAGCAGATGTCATGGCTGTCCGGCTTGTTCGCGACAGCGAGCCCGCGCTCGGCTGCCTCGGCGCGAATCTGCGGTTTGGGGGTGTCCCCCACCGGGAACATCGCACGCGAAAGCTGCTGCGCGGTCAGCACCGCCAGCACATAGGACTGATCCTTGTCGGCGTCGACAGCGCGGCGCAGCACACCGTCTTCCAGCCGCGCGTAGTGGCCGGTGACCACCGCGTCGAAACCGAGCGCCACCGCACGGTCGGCCAGCGCGGAGAACTTGATCTTCTCGTTGCAGCGCAGGCAGGGATTCGGTGTTTCGCCTGCCGCATAGGCGGCGACGAAGTCGTCGATCACATCCTCTTTGAATCGGTCGGCGAAATCCCAGACATAGAAAGGGATACCGAGCACATCGGCGGCACGCCTGGCATCACCGGCGTCCTCCTTCGAGCAGCAGCCGCGCGACCCGGTGCGCAATGTGCCCGGCGTCGCCGACAACGCCAGGTGTACACCGACCACCTCGTGCCCGGCATCGACGGCACGCGCCGCCGCGACAGCCGAATCGACCCCACCACTCATCGCGGCGAGTACCCGCATCAGACACCTCCTCGCGCACCGGCCAGGCCCGCGGCCTTGGCTCGCTCTACCACCTGCGGCAGCACCCGCAGCACCGTATCGACGTCCGCCCGAGTCGAGGAATGCCCGAGAGAAAATCGCAATGAACCACGCGCCTGCCAAGGTTCGGCACCCATCGCGAGCAGCACATGACTCGGCGTGGCGACACCGGCGGTGCACGCCGAACCGGTCGAGCATTCGACCCCGGCCGCGTCGAGCAGCATCAACAGCGAATCTCCTTCGCAGCCAGGAAAAGTGATATGCGCATTACCGGGCAGGCGGCGCTCGTCGAGCGGTCCGTTCACTATCGCGTCCGGGACGATCGCGCGAATACCGTCGATCAGCGCGTCCCGCAGCGCGCTCAACTCGATCGTACGCATGGACAATTCGCTGGTTGCCTGCCGAAAAGCGGCGGCCAAGCCGACTACCGCCGCGATATCGGAGGTTCCCGAGCGCAGGTCGCGCTCATGCCCGCCACCGTGCAGCAACGGCACACACGGCACCTGCCTGCCGAGCAGCAGCACCCCGACACCGTGCGGGCCACCGACCTTGTGCCCGGCGAAGCTCGCCGCGGAAAGCCCGCTTGCGCCGAAATCGATGGGGAGCTGAGCGGCCGCCTGCACCGCATCGCTGTGTATCGGCACACCGAATTCCTGCGCCACGGTCGCGAGTGCCCTGATGGGCTGGATAGCTCCGACCTCGTTGTTCGCCCACATGATGGTGACCAGCGCGACATCGTCGGGATTCACGTCGAGTGCGGCACGCAGCGTACCCGGCGCGACCATCCCCTCGGTGTCCACCGGCAGCCAGGTGACCTCAGCACCCTCGTGCCGCTCCAGCCATTCCACCGCGTCGAGCACCGCATGGTGCTCGACCGAACTGGCGATGATCCTGGTCCGGCGCGGCTCGGCGGCTCGGCGCGCCCAGTAGATGCCCTTGACCGCCAGATTGTCGCTTTCGGTGCCCCCGGAGGTGAAGATGACTTCCGAAGGCCTGGCGCCCAGATCAGCGGCGATGGACTCGCGGGCCTCCTCCAACAGCCGCCGGGCGGCGCGACCCGACCCGTGCAGAGAGGAGGCGTTCCCGGTCATCCGCAGGGCAGCCGTCATCGCCTCGATGGCCGCGGGCAGCATCGGTGTGGTGGCCGCGTGATCGAGGTAGACCGTCTGAGGCGCCGCGCCGTTGACCGGGCCCGAAAAAACCGACTTCATGACCAGTAAAGGATAACCGTCACCCACAGCGAGTCATTCCCGCCCGTATCGCGAACCCTCGGCGCAGGCATCCACCGCGGGCCCGATAGGGCAGGCACAGGACCGTTACCTGGTGAGGCGAGAGCCGGTCCAGCAGAATCCGGCGACCGCTGGACCGACTGCCCCTCGGATACTGCGGCTCGACCATCGGGAACCGGCGGCCACGCCCCGATCAGTCGATCGGGGGCCGTGCGGCAGTGCCACGGCGGCTCCGCGCCACCAGGCGACGACCCGGCTCACGCACCGGCTCCGGAGCGCCCTCGGCGATAGCGGGATCGCGTACCCAGGTGTGCGCCGCTTCGATCCATACCGCGGCATCCCGCCCACCGCTGCGCGACAGCTCGGCATCGCGCACTGCTTCCGCACAGCGATGGGCCAGTTCACGCCGGTCCGAACCCGGTTGAAGCACTGGTTCGAGCACCACCTCCGCAAGCAGGCCACGCGAGCGCAGCACCCGTCGCGCGGAGGAGACGAACGTGTCCGCGCCGACGAACCCAGCCACCGTGCACGGCGCACCGTATCGGTCCAGATACCGCAATCGCACCGGCTGCACCGCGCTCCCAGCGTCCACCGCGGCCTGGAACAGCGCGGGTCGCATCCTGCCGGAAGCGCGGCCACACCAGGTCGTACCTTCCGGAAAAATGCCGATTCGTTCGCCCGCGGCCAGCCGAGCAGCCGTAACGGACACCACATCGGGCAGCGCGCGCAGACGTTCCCTTTCGATCGGGATGACCCGCATCAAATGCGCGAGCCTGCCGAGTAATGGCCAATCCACCAGATCCGCGCGCGCCACGAAACCGAGCGGCTGCACCGCGGCCAGCGCGATGATATCGGTCCAACCGATATGCCCGGCGACAACCAGCGTTCCGCTGCCGGGGGCGCTGTACCGGGCCGGTGCGGGAACCGCATCAACGACGCCGCGCCCTGTCGCCTCCCCCCGGTTGTCGACGATGCGCAGGCGCATACCGAGGCAGCCGAGCAGTAAACGCGCGTAACCACGTTGCATCGATTCACGTCTGCCGCGCGGCGTCACCACCTGCGCGACCGGGAAGCTGAGCAGCAGTCCGGCGACTCCGACCAGCCTTACGGCGACCCGCCCTGGACCCACCTCGTCGATCGTATCCAGGCAGCCGGTCCCGCACGGGCTCGACGGCATCCACGCGTGCGCGGTGCCAGAGGCAGGCGGCGCATCGAAACCCATGGTGTCACCGTCCCCGGTCGAAGGTGGCCGCGGCATCCCGTAGCCGGTTGAGATAGCGGGTATTGATGGTGTCCAGCCCGAGCAACGCCACGAAATCGGCCACCGCGAAATCGGGATCGTGCGCGGGCTCACCGCAGACCTCCGCCCCCAGCCGTAGATAGCCACGGACCAGCGGGGGAAGCTTCGGCCGCGCCGGTGGCGTCAGCTCGTCCAGAGTCCTGCCGTCGACGTGCACCGGACGGTACGGACGCACCCGACGCTCCGGATCGCAGGCATGCTTGCCGAGCAGCATGTCCCGCACCCCGCGCACGTTCACTCCCGGCGGGTCCGCCGGGGTTTCCCGCATCGGCACCGATACGCACCCCATCACCCACTCGTAGCCGGTGAGCTGGATGTAATGCAGGATGCCTGCCCACATGAGCGTGAGCACCGAACCGTTGCGGTGTTCGGGTACAACGCAGGCCCGGCCCATCTCCACAGTCCGCATGCCCACCGGATCCAATTGGGCGAGATCGAATTCCGTCGCCGTGTAATATCCACCCGCCGCGATCACCTTGTCCGGCGGCAGCATTCGGTAGCAGCCGACGAACTCCTCACTGATATCGTCGCGCACGAGTATGTGATCGCAATACTCATCGAAATGGTCGGCGTCGAGGCCGGTTCCATTATCCGGGATCCGGAAGCCCGGTTCATCGGCGAAGACACCATAACGCAGCCGCTGCGCGGCAACGCGGTGCTCGAGGTCCGAGGAGACCACCAGCGAATACCGCGACCGCTCCTCCCCTGATACAGCCGGTCGAGCCGAGGTTGTCAGCACGGACGAAATAGTCATACCTGTGATGAAGCCAGCTCGACACTGCGCCGGAGCGACCGCGAAGTGTCACCCCGACGCCAGTTCGGTGAACGAGACTTCGATCACACCTGACCGTTCACCGAATGGTTCCGTCGCGTTCGTCCAGCCCAACCACACAGGCGCACGGGTGGTCACGAATCCGAAGGTGCCGTGGCAGCCCGCACGTTCACGAACCGATATCCCCACACCACCCGACGCTCATCCGCACAACCGCTGTTACCGAGGTACGCGTCAACACTGTGATGACGGAGACCGGCCGCTCGAATGCGCACCGCAGGGGCGCGAACACGCTGCGTCGCAGCCTCTACGAACGGAATTACAGATCAGGCGGCGCTGCGTTGCGCTGCGCGTATCTCGGCCCGGTCCGTCCGTTCCTCGGCGAAGCCGGGACGTCCGGTACCGATGAACGCGATCAACCAGGAAGCGACCGCGGCGAAACGGTTACGGAAGCCGACCAAGTAGAACAGATGCACCGCCAGCCATATGAACCAGGCGAGCACACCGCGGAAGGTGATGCGCTCATTGAGTTTCGTGACCGCGCTGAACCGGCTGATCACCGCCATGCTGCCCTTGTCCCAGTAGCTGAAGGGAGTGCCGGGCTGCTTCCTGCGGCTGATGATATCGGCGGCGTGCCTGCCCTCCTGCATGGCTACCGGTGACTGTCCGGGATAGCCGTTGAGCGAGGTCATATCGCCGATGGCGTAGATATCCGCGTACCCGCCGACGGTGAGGTCCTGGTTGATCAGCAGCCGTCCGACCCTGTCGGTCTCGACACCGGTGGCATCGGCCAGGATCTTCGCGAATCCGCCTGCCTGCACACCCGCGGACCAGACCACCGTTTCGGCCTCGATGACATGTTCGATGCCATCGGCGTCCTTGACGGAGACCTTGCCGTGCTCGATATCGGTGACGAAGGTGCCGAGCAGCACGTCGACACCACTACGGGTCAACGATTTCCGCGCGTACTCCGACAGCCCGCCACCGAACGGTGGGAGTACCGCATCGGCGCCTTCCACGAGCGTGACCGAGATTTCCTGGCGGAAATGCCGCTTCGCCAGTTCCTGTAGCTGGCCCGCCACCTCGACACCGGTCGCACCAGCGCCGACCACGACGAAATTCAGGAGCCTGCGCCTTGTCTGCTCGTCGGCATCGGCGGCCTCGGCGAAAACGCGCTCGATCTGCGCGCGCAACCGCCGCGCGTCATCGATGGTCTTGAGCGAGAACGTCTTCTCGGCGAAATCGTCCCGCCCGAAATAGGACTGGCTGGCACCGGTCGCCGCGATCAGCGAGCCGTAGCGGATCCGGTGCTGCACACCCGCGTTCTCGTAGGTGACCACGGCCCGGTCCGGGTCGATGGAGACTACCGTGCCGAGACGGACATCGGCCTCGGGGTAACGGCGCAGGATGCCCGCGATCGGCGGCGCGATCTCCTCCGCGGCGAGCACACCGGTCGCTACCTGATACAACAGCGGTTGGAACAGATGCTCGGGTGTGCTGGAGATCAGCACATAGTCCACCCCGGACTTGGCCAGTTGCTTGGCGGCGGCGAGCCCGCCGAACCCCGATCCGACAATGACCACACCCGCGGTTTCGATTCCCGCATCCACGTACTGCATGCAATCCTCCTTCTCTCATTACGAACCGTTATCCGGAAGGCAGATATTTCAGGTGTCAGGGCGCATAATTGAGATGACTCTTATCTCGATTCGTAATCAATAGGAGGTGCTGTGGAACTTCGGCAGCTCACCTACTTCGTCGCGGTGTGCGAGGAGCTCAGCTTCAGCGGGGCCGCCGCACGCTGCTTCATCTCCCAGTCCGCGATCAGCCACCAGATCTCCCGGCTCGAACGCGACCTCGGCGTACAACTGTTCGAGCGCTCGACCCGATCGGTGGTGCCGACCGACGCCACTGCCCGGCTACTGCCCCTCGCGAAACAGATGCTGAGCCTGGAATCGGCGATCCGTGCCGCCGTGCGCACCGCGGGACCACGCATCCGGTTGGCCGCGAACATGTCCTTCGCCACCCGCTCGCTCTCGGCCATCGCCAGTGCGCGCGCCACCCATCCGGAAGCGGAAATCGAGTTCGTGATCAAGCCGTTCCGCCAGCGCATCACCGCGGTCTCCGACGGCGATTGCGATCTCGCACTGATCCGGGGCCGGGTCGACCAGCATGGCCTCGTAGCGGAACAACTCTGGGTCGAGGACCTGGTGATCGCCACCTCGAGCGCGCACCCGCTGGCCGCCTCGAATACAGTGACCCTCGCCGATCTGAGCCCGTATCCCCTACTGCTGCCACCGGAGCAGGAACAAGTGCTGTTGCACACGGTGATTCGCAACGCCTTCGCCGAACTGCCCACCGGCCCCACCTTCGGGCCACCCATCCCGCCGGACCACACCGCGTCGATGGAGCTGATCAACCGGCCCGACGCCTGGACCGTCCTCTACGCCGAAAGCCCCACCGAAGGATTGCTGGTGCTGCCACTCGCCGAACACAAACTACGCATCCCCGTATCGGCCGTACTGCGCACCGATATCCGGCGCTCACCGATCCTTGCCACCCTGCTGTCCGCACTGCGCCGCAGCTGAGCCCGGACCGGCGGCAAAGAAAAAGAAGTAGGCACTCGCCGATCCGCTCTGCCGCAGATCGGCAACCTACGGTGCCGCATATCGACAACAGGTATCGCCGCGAATCGACACCTGGAATCACCCTCAGGTGCATCGCGACCGGGAATCTACGGCCCAGGCATACGGCCGACGCGGTACACAACGCGTTTCCCCAGCCGAACATGACAGGTCCCTAGCGGAACCAATGCTTGAATGGTCTGTCATGGATCAGGTTCCCGAAGACTGGCAGCGCGGCTTGGTGATCGTCGCGCACCCCGACGACATCGAATACGGTGCCGCGGCCGCGGTCGCGCGCTGGACCGGCCAGGGCAAGGACATTCGCTATGTACTGGTGACCAGGGGAGAAGCCGGAATCGCCGGAATGCGGCCCGCGGTCGCGGGCCCGCTGCGCGAGGCCGAGGAGATCGCGGCCGCCGAGGCGGTCGGGGTGCGGGAGGTGGAGTTCCTCGGGTATCCGGACGGGCGGGTCCAGGAAAGCCTGGAACTGCGCCGCGACCTGGCCGCGGCGATCCGCAGGCACCGACCGGAGATGGTGGTGCTGTTCAACTTCGGCGACACCTGGGCGCCCGGTTATACCAACAGCGCCGATCACCGTGCCGTCGGCCGGGCCGCCCTCGATGCCATCTCCGACGCGGGCAATGAATGGATCTTCCCCGAGATCGCCGAATGGGAACCCTGGTCGGTACGGTGGGCGGCGGTTACGGGCCCGGTGGTCACCCATGCTGTGGATGTCACCGACACCCTCGCCCAGGCCGCCGCATCACTGGCCGAGCACCATGGCTATCTCTCGGCATTGACGTCCGTGCCCGTCGCCGAACAGGTTCGCGCCATCGTGGACCGGGCGACCGGCCCCGAGGAAGGGTTCCCCGCCGAGCGGGCGGTCGGTTTCGAGCTGTTCTTCTTCAGCGGCTGACCGGACTCTCGACCCGATCTGTCCCCGTGCCGATGACCAACGGCGCAGAATCGCATATCGCAAAACGGTGGCCCCGGCCGTTCCCGGCCGGGGCCACCAGTTCTGTTCATGCGCGGGCGTCAGCCCTTGTGCGCCTTGACCGCTTCGGTCAGCTGCGGCGAGACGTTGAACAGGTCACCGACGATGCCGTAGTCCGCGATCTCGAAGATCGGGGCCTCTTCGTCCTTGTTGACCGCGACGATGGTCTTCGAGGTCTGCATGCCGGCACGGTGCTGGATCGCGCCGGAGATACCCAGGGCGATGTACAGCTGCGGCGAGACGGTCTTACCCGTCTGGCCGACCTGGAACTGGCCCGGGTAGTAGCCCGAGTCGACCGCGGCACGCGAGGCGCCGACAGCGGCACCGAGCGAGTCGGCCAGCGCCTCGACCACGGCGAAGTTATCGGCGGAGCCGACACCACGACCGCCGGAGACCACGATGCCCGCCTCGGCGAGGTCCGGACGGTCACCGGCAACGACCGGCTCGCGCGAGGTCACCTTGACCACGCCTTCTTCCTGCGCGGGCACCTCGACGGTCACCTTCTCGCCCGCACCGGCCTGCGCCGAGGCCTCGACGGCACCGGGGCGCAGCGAGATCACCGGCACATCGCCGGTGGCTTTGGCGTCGACGGTGAACGCGCCACCGAAGATGGAGTGCACCGCGGTGCCATCGGACTTCACGTCGATGACATCGATCAGCAGGCCGGAACCGATCCGGGCGGCCAGACGACCCGACACTTCCTTGCCCTCGGCGGTGGCGGCGACGATGACCGCGGCCGGGGAGGCCGACTCGGTCAGCCCGGCCAGCACATCCACCTTCGGGGTCACCAGGTAGTTCTCCACATCGTCGGACTCGGCGATGTAGATCTTCTCGGCGCCGGCGGCGGTCAGCGCGTCGGCCAGCTTCTCACCGGTACCTGCCGGGCCGAGCACGACGGCGGCGGGCTCGCCCAGTGCGCGAGCCGCGGTGAGCAATTCGGCGCTGACCTTCTTGATCGCACCGTCTGCGTGCTCGACGAGCACAAGTACTTCTGCCATTTGTGTTCTCTCCTAAGAAGTCTCAGTCCTGGAGGGCGGGGCGAGCGATAATCACCGATCGCTCGTTCCGCCCTGCCTGGTGCGGTATCCCGCAGAGCGCTACCGCGATCAGATGATCTTCTGGCCGATCAGGTACTGGGCGATCTTGGTGCCGCCGTCGCCTTCGTCGGTGATCTTCTCGCCCGCGGTGCGCGGAGGCTTCGGGGTGGCCGCGCTGACCGAGGTGCCCGCGTTCGCCACACCAACGGTCGACGGGTCGACACCGAGGTCGGCCAGCGTGAAGGTCTGCACTTCCTTCTTCTTCGCGGCCATGATGCCCTTGAAGGACGGGAAGCGCGGCTCGTTGATCTTCTCGGTGACGCTCACGATGGCGGGCAGCGTGGCCTCCAGCTTGAACACGCCCTCGTCGGTCTCGCGCTCACCGGTGATCTTATCGCCGTCGACGGTCAGCTTGCGCAGGTGCGTCAGCTGCGGCAGACCAAGGTACTCGGCGATGATCGCGGGCACGGCACCAGCGCGACCGTCGGTCGCCTCGTTACCGGCGATGACCAGTTCGACTCCCTCGACCTGACCGAGAGCGCTGGCCAGCACCCACGCCGTCTGCACGGCATCGGATCCATGGATGGCCGGATCATTGATGTGGATGGCCTTGTCCGCGCCCATGGACAATGCCTTGCGAATGGCCTCGGTGGCACGATCCGGACCTGCGGCCAGCACGGTGACCTCGCCACCCTGGGCTTCCTTGATCAGCAGCGCCTCTTCGACGGCGCGCTCGTTGATCTCGTCGAGCACGGCGTCGGCGGCTTCGCGATCAAGAGTGAAGTCACCGTCGGTCAGCTTGCGCTCGGACCAGGTGTCGGGAACCTGCTTGATGAGTACGACGATGTTCGGCATCGGTCTTCGTCGACCTCCTGTTCTGGATTACACGGTCGTGGTGGTCGCACGAGCTGGGCCGTACGTCCGGATGAGTGGCTCAGGCCGTGACATTACCCTACGTTAAGTTACTCGTGGGTAACTTACTGGTTCATCTTATTCGGCGCCCGCGAGCACACCGGCACGGGACCGACGATCGCGTCGCGACCGCGAATCGAGGGGCGAGCCGGGTGCGAGTGTCCCGTATCGACGCCGTAGCAGTAACGTCAGGGCGATGAGCAAGGCTGTGACCCCTGCCGCAGTGGGCGACCCGGTGGGCATAACCACGGACCAAGGGCCGACCGCAGGCGCTGTCGAACCATTGCCGCTGACCGGCGAGCGCACCGTCCCCGGCATCGCGGAAGAGAACTATTGGTTCCGTAGACACGAGATCGTCTACGCCCGCCTGCTGGAGCACTGCGCCGGAAAAACCGTGCTGGAAGCCGGTTCCGGAGAAGGTTACGGCGCCGATATGATCGCCGGTGTCGCCCAGAAAGTGATCGGCGTCGACTACGACGCCTGCGCCGTCGAGCACGTACGCGCGCGCTACCCGCGGGTAGAGATGATCCAGGGCAATCTCGCCGCACTACCGCTGGAGAACGCCTCGGTCGATGTCGTGGTGAACTTCCAGGTGATCGAGCACCTATGGGACCAGTCCCAATTCCTGCGCGAATGCCTGCGCGTACTCCGCCCCGGTGGCGAGCTGTTGATCAGCACCCCCAACCGGATCACCTTCTCCCCCGGCCGCGACACCCCGCTCAACCCGTTCCACACCAGGGAACTGAACGCCGCCGAGCTGACCGAACTACTGATCGACACGGGCTTCGAGGTCACCAGGATGATCGGCGTACACCATGGACCCGGCCTACTGGCATTGGATGCCAAGCACGGCGGTTCGTTCATCGACGCGCAGATCGAACGGGCGCTGGCCGGACAACCCTGGCCAGCGGAACTGACCGCGGACGTCGCAGGCGTCACGATCGACGACTTCGCATTGACCGCCGCGGATATCGACGCGAGCCTGGATCTGGTTGCCATCGCGGTGAAGCCTTGACCGAGCGCAGTACTGTGCCCGACGGGCATTCCGCAAGTCCGGTGCCAGGCCAGTTCACCTTGGTCCTGCACTCCCATCTACCGTGGCTGGCCAACCACGGCCGCTGGCCGGTCGGCGAGGAATGGCTCTACCAGTCCTGGGCGGCGTCCTATCTGCCGGTCGTCGCGGCACTGCGAACCCTTGCCGCCGAGGGCCGTTCACATCTGTTGAGCCTTGGCATCACACCGGTGCTCGCGGCCCAGCTGGACGACCCGCACTGCCTGGCAGGCATGCACCACTGGCTCGGCAACTGGCAACTGCGCGCCGACGAGGCCGCCATGGCGGGCAATCTCGCACTCGGTAGGCATGAGCACCGCTCGGCCGCCGCGGCGCTGACCGAATTCGAACAGTACTGGCGACACGGCGCGGCGCCGGTCTGGCGCGAACTCATCGATGCCGAGACCATCGAACTGCTCGGCGGCCCCTTGGCCCACCCATTCCAGCCGCTGCTGGATCCGCGGCTGCGGCAGTTCCAGCTCACCGAGGGCTTGGCCGATGCCGACTACCGCTGGGGGCACACACCCACCGGTATCTGGGCGCCGGAATGCGGCTACACCCCCGGTATGGAGATCGGCTACCAGGCCGCGGGGGTAACGCACTTCATGGTCGACGGCCCCGCGCTACGCGGCGACACCGCGCTCGGCCGCCCGGTGCACGAGTCCGATGTGATCGCCTTCGGACGCGATCTACAGGTGAGCTACCGGGTGTGGTCACCGAAATCGGGCTATCCGGGCCACGGCGCCTATCGTGATTTTCATCACTACGATCACGCGACGGGTCTCAAACCTGCCCGGGTCACCGGAAAGACCATCGCCGGACCGGACAAAGCACCCTACGACCCGGAACTGGCCGCCGCCGCCGTCACCCGCCACGTGGACGACTTCGTGCGCACTGTACGCGAGCGACTGATCGCCGAATCCGCGCGGATCGGACGCCCAGCATTGGTAGTCGCCGCATTCGACACCGAACTGTTCGGCCACTGGTGGCACGAGGGTCCGCAGTGGCTGGCCCAGGTGCTGCGGGCGCTACCGGAAGCCGGTGTCACCGTTGGCACACTCGCCGATGCGCGCGAGCGCGGCTACCTGGGCGAACCGGTACCACTGGCCGACTCGTCCTGGGGGTCGGGCAAGGATTGGCGGGTGTGGGCGGGCGAGCAGGTACGCGATCTGGTCGAGCTCAACGACGATATCGTGCGGCTGACCTTGGACACCATCGATAAGATGCGCGCCGCCGAGGGCGGTGTGCCCGGCTGGCGCGACCAGGTGGCCGATCAACTGCTGCGCGAGGCCATCCTGACCGTGTCCAGCGACTGGGCATTCATGGTGAGCAAGGAGTCCGCCGCCGGTTACGCGCGCGACCGTGCGCACCGGCACGCCCACGCGGTACGGGAAATCGCCGCGGCGATAGAGGCGGGCCAAGTCGCGAAAGCACGGCAGTTGGCGGCAGGATGGGGGGCGGCCGACGGGCTCTTCCCCGGCGTAGACGCACGACGACTGAGCTCAGCGGGGTCCATATCCCGCGCTCTCGGGGCAGTGTCCGCGACCGTACCGGAATCGGGCTCCGCCACAACGGACCCCGGCCTCGTCTCAGCGGACCCCGGCTGCGCCGCAGGAGGACTTGCATGAAGATTTTGATGGTGTCGTGGGAGTACCCACCCGTCGTGGTCGGCGGGCTCGGCAGACATGTACACCACCTCGCTGTCGAACTGGCCACGGCGGGCCACGAGGTGGTCGTACTGTCCCGGCGCCCTTCCGGCACCGACTCCTCCACCCACCCCACGCACTCTTTCGTCGCAGAGGGAGTACTCGTGGTCGCGGTCGCGGAGGACCCGCCGGTATTCGACTTCGACACGGATATGCTCGCCTGGACGCTGGCCATGGGACATGCCATGGTGCGAGCGGGCGTCGCCCTGGGTAAACCGGGTATCGGCGACGGCTGGGTGCCCGATGTCGTGCACGCGCACGACTGGCTGGTCGCGCACCCCGGTATCGCATTGGCCGAGTACTACGATGTGCCCTTGGTCTCGACCATCCACGCCACCGAGGCGGGGCGGCACAGTGGCTGGGTCGCGGGCAAGGTCAACAAACAAGTGCATTCGGTCGAATGGTGGCTGGCCAACGAATCCGATGCGCTGATCACGTGCTCGGCCTCGATGCGAGACGAAGTGCAGCGGCTCTACGGCCCGGAACGGATCCCGATGACGGTGATCCGCAACGGAATCGACGTGGGTGCCTGGACCTTCCGGCCGCGCGCACCGCGCAACGGCCCGCCGCGGTTGTTGTATGTGGGCAGGCTGGAGTACGAGAAGGGTGTGCAGGACGCGATCGCGGCGCTACCGCGTATCCGGCGTGCCCACCCTGGCACCACCTTGACCATCGCAGGCATCGGCACCCAATTCGAGTGGCTACGCGAGCGCACCAGGGTGCATCGGGTCGCCCGCGCGGTGACCTTCGCCGGTCAGCTCGCGCATGAGGAGTTGCTCGGCTGGCTGCACGGCACCGACGCGATCGTACTGCCCAGCCGGTATGAACCCTTCGGCATCGTCGGCCTGGAGGCCGCCGCGGCAGGCACACCGCTGATCACCTCGACGGCGGGTGGTCTCGGCGAGGCCGTGATCGATGGCGTCACCGGCGCATCCTTCGCTCCCGCTGATGTGGACGGCTTGGTCGAGGCGGTCTGCGCCACCCTGGATGATCCCGCCGCCGCCCAGCAGCGGGCCTACGCCGCAAGGGAACGGCTCACCGCCGATTTCGCCTGGGATGTGGTGGCCACGGAAACCGCTCAGGTGTACCAGTCGGCCAAGCGGCGGGTACGCAATCCGTTGGGCCGTCCGACCATCGTGGAACGCCCGCTGCCGGAGCGCGATCCGAAGTAGTGCGGTGCAGGACTGCGGTTATCCTTCGAGTTTTTTGACGATCCGCTCGACGGTGAGCCAGGTGCGAGTGGTGATGTCCTTACCGTAGGTCTTGTCCAGCCACGCCATGAAATCCGGTGTCTTGCCCGGATCACTGTTGTCGACGACCGCGAGGAACACGCGTGCGGTCTGGTCGTAACCGACGACCCTGGTGCGCGGATCTGGTTGTTCTGGCATGGTGACCTCGGTGGGCGCACTGTGCAGGAACGTCGCGATCAGATAGGTTCCGCGACCATGCTTCAGCCCGGGGAACGGGTCGGTGTCCAGCAGCGCGCGAAGTTCCTGGTGACTGCGGATGATCGTGCCGCCGCCGATCCCCAGGTCTCGGTGCAATGCCTGCTGAACGCGCTCCTGTAATGCGGGCACGTCGGTGTCGGCACTACGGAATACGATATTGCCGCTGGTGAGTACCGAGACGACGCCGTCGAACCCGAGCCCTTCGAATACCGCTCGCAGTTTCGCGTTACTCATGTTCGGGTTGCTCGGCATGATCCCGCGCAACAGCGCGACATAGCGTGTCATATCGGCGAAGCTACCCGGCTGCTCCGACAAACCAGCCGACCAGCCGGGACACGCCTGCGGCTAAGCGGTCTGGGTGATGCCGTTCTTCTTACGCGCGATGTCCTCCAGCGCCGCCAGGTACTCGGCGCGTTTTTCCGCACCAGCTTCCCAGGCCTCCTTGCGGTTCTTCACCACCTTGGCCGGTGCGCCGACGGCGATACTGTAATCCGGGATTTCCCCCTTGACCACGGCATGCGCGCCGAGCACACACCCGCGGCCGACCCTGGTCTCGCGTAATACGGTCACCTTGGCGGCGATCCAGGTATCGGGGCCGATGCGTACCGGGCTCTTCACAATGCCCTGGTCCTTGATCGGCATGTTGATGTCGTCCATCCGGTGGTCGAAATCGCAGATGTAGCACCAGTCGGCGACCAGGGTCGATTCCCCTATCTCGATATCGAGATAGGTGTTGACCACGTTGTCCTTGCCGAACACCACCTTGTCGCCGATGCGCAGCGAACCCTCGTGACAGCGAATCGCATTGCCGTCACCGATGTGCACCCAGCGACCGATCTCCATCCTGCCCAGCTCCGGCGTCGCATGGATTTCCACGCCACGGCCGAGGAACACCATGCCGCGCAGCACGATGTGCGGATTGGCCAAGCGGAACTTGAGCAACCGGTAGTAGCGCACCAGATACCACGGGGTGTACGCCCGATGCGCGAGCACCCAGCGCAGAGACGCCACTGTCAGAAATCGTGCCTGCTGCGGATCGCGACGGCGTGATCCCCGCCAGCGCGAACGCAACGGTGCGCCCCACATGCTCGTCACGAACGCCTCTCCTGTCCTGGTCCTACCTGCCGCCCGGCCTCGAGGGCTGCAGGATACAGCCTAGCGCCCACCGCGCATACCCCCGATGACTGGCAGGACTCGTTCACCCCCATGACGGTCTCCCGTACAGTGACTCCTGCGCACGGACACGCCGGTGCGAAGACGTTCCGGGACAGTAGTTCGGCACTTTTATCGGTCTCGTGCGAACCAACGACGACAGGAGTGCGGCAGGTGCGAAGCGGCGGCGTACTGGCTACTTTCCGGTGGCGATCATCCCGGAAACGTGTCGCGGCCGTACTGGCCACGACCGGTGTGCTGACCCTGTCCGGCTGCGGCACCGATGTCGACGACATCACCGCCGGTTCCGGTAAGGGATGGACCGCCGCCCACCACGACGGCCGCAACAGCGGAAGCAGCCCCGTCATCGGTACCAGGAAACTCACCCTGAGCTGGTCACGTCCGATCGGGGGGCCGATCGCCGAACCGGTCACACTCGGGCCGGAGGGCCAGATGTTCATCACCACCAGGCTGCCGAACTGCTCGATCTTCTCCTTCCAGATGGAGACCGGGCGTAAGCGCTTCTGCAATACCCTCGGCCCCACCGCGATATCGGCGCCGACTGTGGTCGACGGTATGACCAACGTCTATGTCGGGGACGACAACCATGTGAACTCCTTCAACTACATGGGCCAGCCGCGCTGGCGTACCTCGGTCGTCGGAACACCGGTCTCGGTGCAGTTCACCGGCGACGGAAATCTGCTGACCATCACCCAGGCCGGTCAGATCGACGTGCTGTCGCGGCAGACAGGCACCCGCCTGGTACCGACCGCTCGGCTGCTCGACGAACCGGATCTCCCGGTCCGGTCGGCCCTGTCCCGACCTACCCTCGGAACCGAACTCGACGACTGTTTCGCCGGCGGCCCGGAATGCCCGGTCGCGAACATCTCCCCCATCGACGCCTCGAACGGCCGCTTCTACGTCACGCTGTGGCGGCCGGACGAGCCCACCGCCGCGCTGGTGGCCCTGCGCTACACCGACGGCGGTATCCAGCAGGAGTGGAGCGCGCGACTGCTGGAGCGCGGCAGCGCGACCAGCCCGACCCTGTCCGCGGACGGCGGCACCGTCTACGTCGGGGACAACAGCAACCGTCTGCTCGCACTCGACACCGCCGACGGACGCACCAAGTGGGTCAAGCAGCTGGCATGGACACCACACGGAGGTATCTCGGTATCCCGCGACGGACTCATCATTCCCGCCGGTGACGACGGCTATCTGCTCGCACTGCGGGACGAGGGCGATACCGTCGAAGTCGCCTGGGAACGTAAGGATCTCGCACTGCGCGGCACCCCGGTGCAGACCGCGGGCAACACCGGCTACACCACCGCGGCCATCGGCGAGGGCCTGAACCTGATCACATTCGACACCGAGACCGGCGCCACCATCGATTCCGATGTCCTTCCCCGAGCACAGGGCAGCACTACCGGCACATCGGTCGGCGCCGAAGGCGAAGTCGTTGTCGCCACCCGGATCGGCGAGATCTTCGCCTTCGAACCGGAATAACCACCGGCCACCGCTACCGGGTGCGCGAGTCCATCGCAGTGCACAGGAAGGCGGTCGGCGTGCGTCCGATTCGAGTGATCACCAGGGTGAGCGGCCGAGAACCTGCCGGTTTCAGGGTGCGACGCAGTCGGTCCGGATCCACCTCGACACCTCGGACGAGGATCTCCAGCGGCCCGCAATCGTTGCGGCGGAGTTCGGCGCGCAGGGTCTTCTCGCGATAGTCGAGACGGTCGATGATGCGGAAACCGCGTATCCCGGCGGGGAGATGGTCGCCGGTGAGATAGGCGATGCGGGGATCGAGTTGCCATAAGCCGTGTTTCGCGGCGTAATGCCGGACCAAGCCGGCACGCACCACAGCGCCGTCCGGGTCGATGATCCATTCCCCCGGCGTGCGCTCATCGATACTGTCGGGTTCGGCGTCGGTAAGAGTCCATGCGGCGCCGGTGGACGAGAGCACCGTGGCACGACGGGTGACACCGGATTCGGTGAGTCCCCTCGACCACAGGCAGGCCTCGCGGACCGCACCGTCCAGCGAAACGACCTCGATCTCACCCGGCCAATCCAGCCGGTCGAAATCCAATCCGGGAGCGCATTTCACGGCCAGATCGCGATCCGGGTAGGTCGCGAGCAAGTCCGGCAACGGCGGCTGTAGCTTGGCCGGATCATGGGTTCGTCTGCCCTCGGAACGCCGCGCCGGATCGGCGACGATCACGGTGTCGCTGCTGCACGGGCGCAGCGCATCCGCCTTCGCCAGCAATACATTCCGCACAGGCGCACCGGTGCCGGACGTACTCGGCTCACCCACCGGGAACCGGCGCTGCCCCAGATTGTGCGCGGCGATGGCCAGCCGCACCTCGTCCAGATCGCTGCCGACCACAGCAGGGCATACCCGCGCCAATTCGACGAGGTCCGCGCCGATCGAACAAGTTACGTCGTGCACGTTCCGCCCGGCCAGGCGCACGGCCCTGTGCCTTGCGACGGCGGTCGGGGTCGCCTGCTGCAGGGCATCGTCGGTGAACAGCCACTCCGACGCGGCGGCGAGTTTGGCCGCGGCGCGGCGGCGCAGCCGGACTGTCTCGACCAGCGCCGCGGCCCGGTCGCCGTTGGCCCGGCGCACCTGCTCGAGATCCTGCAGCAGGGATGCCGAGGTCAACGCCAGGTCGTCCACCGTGGCCAACGCGGCCCGGCCTGCCGAGCTGCTCAGATACCCGACATCATCGCGGGAAAAGTGATAGCCCACTACCGATCACCTACGGCAACCGCCAGGACACCGGGTACCCGAACGTCCGGATCCCGAGTGTGGCTGCCGACAGCGGCTCACTCCTGCCTCGGCAGCGCCGAGACAGGGTGACGCGGGCGGAAAAGGGTCGCGATCCACTACTTTCCGGCAGCACTCGGCTTCACGCCGGTGATCATGGCGTTGTAGAAGAACTGGCGCGGCACCACGCGGCGCATGACCTTCTCGTCCAGCCAGCTCAGTCCCTGCCAGGCCCGGTACATCGCCATCCGGTAGCGCATGGTGAGTTTCTCGTCCGGCACCGCCGCCTCGAAGGTACGCACCGGCCAGCCCCACAGTGCGGCCGCGAATTCCTCGGTATTGGCGGACACCTCGACCGCGCCCGCCGAACGAGCCATCGCCTCCAACGCGCGCGGATCGAAGGTATGCAGATCGACGACCGCTTCCAACGCCGCGGCGCGTGAGGACTCGTCCAGCTCCTCCTGCGGACGCCGCCACCCGCTGAACATCGGCAGCTTGGTGATCGTGGTGGTGACCCCCCAGGTGATCCGGCCCAGCCAGCGCGCGTAGAAGTTACCCACCGTGGTCGGCTCGCCCGCGAAGACGAAGCGGCCGCCGGGCTTGAGAACGCGCAAGCATTCCTTCAGCGCCAGCTCGACATCGGGGATATGGTGCAGTACCGCGTGGCCGACCACCAGATCGAACGTATCGTCCTCGTACGGAATGGTCTCCGCGTCGGCGACCCGGCCGTCTACATCCAGTCCGAGATTGCGCGCATTACGGAGCGCCACCTTCACCATGCCCGGCGACAGGTCGGTGACCGAGCCTGATGCCGCCACCCCGGCCTGCATCAGGTTCAGCAGGAAGAATCCGGTGCCGCACCCCAGTTCGAGCGCTTTGCCGTAGGGCAGTGGAGCCGGACCGACAGCGGCGTCGAATCGTCCGCGAGCGTATTCGATACAGCGTTCGTCATACGATATGGACCATTTGTCGTCGTAGGTCTCGGCTTCCCAATCGTGGTAGAGCACCTGGGCCAGCTTCGTATCTTTGCGCGCTGCTTCGACCTCCGCCTCGGTGGCATGCGGGTTCGGCGCAGGGTCCTCGGGACTTACCGTCATGGTCGGCTAGCCTACCCAAATCCCCAGTTGACGCCTGCTATCGCCCCACGAATTCCGCCGCCCCTGGGCCATCGACCAGATAAGAACCTGTTCCGATCAGGCGATCTTCGGTCAGGAACAATGCGGACCATTCGGTCCTGGCACGGTCGAAGCCGTGTGGGCCTGCTTCGAAGACCGCTTTCGCGGCGGACAACGCGCGGGCCGGACCGGTCACGAACTGCTGCGCCCACCGCATCGCGGTGAGGTACACATCGTCCGGTGCGACGACCTCGTCGACCAAGCCGAGCGCCTTCGCCTCGTCCGCGCCGACGAAACGACCGGTGTACACGAGGTCCTTGGCAGGGCCTGGCCCGATCAGCAACGAAAGCCTGCGGATACCCGCGAGCGGAATCAGGCCCGCCTTGATCTGTGGCAGCCCCAGTTTGACATTGTCACCGATAACGCGGCGATCGGCGCCGAGTGCCAGTTCCAGCCCGCCACCGAGACAGTAACCACTGATCGCCGCGACTGTCGGCTGCGGAAGGCGGGCCAGACAGCCGAGCGCCCGCTGCAGATCGGCCGCCACAGCGCCTGCCTGATCGGCCCCGAAACCGGATAGTTCGGCCAGATCATCGCCGGCCGAGAACACCCGCTCATCGCCGTATACGACCACTGCGGCGACACCGGGGTCAGCCGCGACCGCGTCCGCCGCTTCGGCCAGCTCCAGCGCCAGCTGCACGGTCAGCAGATTCATCGGCGGGCGAGCGATCCGCAGGACGGCCACCCGGCGGGCGGCATTCCCCTCGATCAACTCCACGGTCACGAATTCGGCCATGGGAAGCCACGCTACCGGGGCCTCCACAAGCCTTTACGGGCGGATGGATCCCTTGAGCTGACCGGCATCCGGGAGATCGGCGAAGTAACGCTGGTTGTCCGGGAAGGACAACAGCTGTTCACCATTCCCCTCGACCAGTACCGGCAGGATCGGATCGATCGCGGGCTGCGCGGCCAGAATGTCGGCCGTTGAACCGAACGCGCTGAGCGCGACCAGCTGTGACCAGGTCGGCGGTAGCAGCACATCGGTGCCGCTGCGCCAACGTGCCAGTGCCTCTGCCGGAGTACGCCACTGCACCTCCGCCGCTTCCGATGTGGCGCCGTCGGCACGTTGCCCTTCCGGCAGCACCGCAACGAAGAACCGGGTGTCGTAGCGGCGTGACTCGATCACCGGGGTGATCCAGTTGGCCCACGGACGAAGCAGATCGGCACGCAACACCAGCTCCTCCTCGGCGAGGAACGTGGCCAGCGACAATTCTCTGCGCTCCAGCTCGGCGCGGGCAGCGCGGTAGCCTGCGGTATCCGCGACGACGCTGTCGCCGGTCGGGCCTGCCAGCAGAACGCCACATTCCTCGAACGTTTCCCGCACCGCCGCGCAGACCAGTGCCTTGGCCTTGGTCTCAGTGGTAGCGAAACGCTCGGCCCACCAGGCAGGCTCCGGCCCGGCCCACTCGATATCCGCAGTACCGTCGGACGGGTCGACCCCACCGCCAGGGAATACGGTCATCCCCGCGGCGAATGCCATAGCACCCACCCTGCGCTGCAGAAATGTCTCGGGTCCTGCCGCGCCGTCGCGCACGAGCATCACTGTCGACGCATCCTTGGGTGACGCTGCCGACGGCACTGAGCCGTGCTGCGCTTCTGTCTCACTCACCCTTGCACCCTAACGTGCGCTTGGTGAGCATAGTCACGCCAGCCGGATCAGCGAGTGCGATGGCGGCCCGCCCGGCGAGACCGCCGCGCGAAGTAGCGCCCGTCCACCCGATCCAGTGCGATCGACTGCCGGAAAGCGTCACTGAGATTCTCCGCGGTGAGCACATCCGGGAGCAATCCTTGCGCGACCACCTCACCCTCGTTGAGCAACATGCCATGGGTGAATCCTGGGGGTATCTCCTCCACATGGTGGGTGACCAGCACCATCGCGGGCGCATCCGGATCGGCGGCGAGATCACCGAGCCGCTCCACCAGCTCCTCCCTGCCGCCCAGATCCAAACCCGCGGCGGGTTCGTCGAGCAACAGCAGTTCGGGATCGGTCATCAGAGCACGGGCAATGAGCACTCGTTTGCGCTCGCCTTCCGACAACGTCCCGTAGGTACGGTCCGAAAGATGTTCGGCACCCAGGTTTTCCAACATGTCGATAGCGCGGTCGATATCCAGGTCGTCGTACCGCTCCCGCCAACGACCGAGCACCGCGTATCCGGCGGACACCACCAGATCGCTGACTTTTTCGGCGAGCGGAATCCGGTTGGCCACGGCGGCCGAGGACAGACCGATACGCGGGCGCAGCTCACTGATATCGACTTTGCCCATCTGCTCCCCGAGCAGATAGGCGACCCCCGAGGTGGGATGCATCTCGGCCGCGGCCATCCGCAGCAGCGAGGTCTTACCCGCCCCGTTGGGGCCGAGGACCACCCAGCGTTCGTCGAGCTCGACCTGCCAGGTGACCGGACCGACAAGAGTATGTCCGGAACGGCGAACGGTCACGTCGGTGAAATCGATGAGCAGATCGGGATCCGGTTGCGGCACGGGCTCCATCTTGGCGCACCCGTGGGGGCACGTGCCAACACGGGGAGGTGACGGGGACCTGATCCGGTGTACCCGGCAGCGCTGAACACGGGCCCGACCGGACCCGCGCCGGACGCGGCAGAGTCACGTTCAGGCGTTCACCAAGACCGGGGAGGCACCGCGATCACGGTCATCGAGCCCGGTTCCACCTCGGTGAATCCCGCGTCACGCACAGCGACCGCGGCTCCGGCGACCACCGGTCCGGCCAGAGCTGACCACTGCCGGGCGTCCGCTTCGCGCACCGAGCACCGAAATCCGAGTTCCGACCAGCGCAACGCATGGTCCACCGGCAGTGCCGCCGCCAGCAGCATGCTCGCGTGTCCCACCTGCGCTGCCGCCTTCCCCAGGGTCATCCCGAGCGCGGTGTGCACCCACAGCACGGGCAGCTCGGGATCCGGCGGGCCCGGATCATCGTGGTCGAGGTCGGTTCCACCGACCTGCAGACGTTTGATCAGTGGATCCACCGCACCCACCGGACCAGGCACCAGCGCCCTGGCCTGTGCCCCGGCAATCTCGGCGGTGACGCCACGCGCCGCACAACTCGCGTGCCACTTGCTGCCGCGAGCGCGCCGGGCGACCTTGCGGATATGCGATCGCGTCCAGGCCAGATAAGGCTCCTGCCATATCCCACCCTGGCCGACCCGCTCGTCCAGGCACAGGGCAACCACCGCGGTGGCCGCCGCGGCGAGCAGCGCGCTACGCGGCGGCGGATCGGTTTTGGGTAAATGCAAGATCAGCTGCATCGCCTGCACCATGGCCGGATCATCCGGGTCGCCGACAGCACCGTGGCCGCGGGCCAGCACTGCGTGCCTGGCCCGGAAACCGGCATCGTCCGAACCGATGACGGCAGTAAGGTCTTCGCCGCTGTCCTGAGTTCGGACGCGGTCGGCCGAGGTGTTCATCATCGCAGCACCTCGACTCTCACCGCCAGGTCCACGAAACTGCACACCTATCCGAGCCTACCGATCCGCTACCATCCTCGGCCGGGCCGGTACGCGGCCGGATCGTACGGTCGAGGGCCTCAGCCCAGTGGGACGCGGCGCAGCAGGCCATCGGTGGCATCGGCGGCCTCCACTTCGTGCCGGGTGACCCCGAGAATGAACAACACCGCGTCCAGATAGGGATGCGAGAGCGCGGCATCGGCCACCTCACGCAGCGCGGGCTTGGCATTGAAGGCGATACCGAGCCCGGCGGCATTGAGCATATCGATATCGTTGGCACCGTCGCCGACCGCGACGGTCTGGCCCATGGTTACCCCGGCCTCCGCCGCGAACGTGCGCAGCGCGGTGGCTTTCGCCGCACGGTCGACGATCTCGCCGACAACCCGGCCGGTCAAGGTGCCTTCGACGATCTCCAAGGTGTTCGCCTGCACGAAGTCCAGTTCCAGCTCATGTGCCAGCGGTTCGATCACCTGGCGGAACCCGCCCGACACCACACCGCAGCGGAAGCCGAGCCTGCGCAGGGTGCGGATGGTGGTGCGAGCACCTGGCGTCAGCTCGATCTGCTCGGCGACCTCCTCGATCACCGACTCGTCGAGCCCGGCCAGTGTGGCCACCCGCTGGCGCAACGATTCCGCGAAGTCGATCTCCCCACGCATGGCGGCTTCGGTCACCCGCCGGACCTCGTCCTCCACGCCCGCGTGCGCGGCGAGCATCTCGATCACTTCGCCCTGGATCAGGGTCGAGTCCACATCGAACACGATCAGGCGTTTGGCGCGGCGAGACAATCCGGCACGCTCCACCGCGACATCCACCTGCTCCCGCACCGCGACCTCGGCCAACGCCGTACGCAGCCGGGAATCGGTATCCGGTCCGGGATCGGTCGCGGTGACCATCAACTCCATCCCGGTCACCGGATAGTCGGCGATTCCGCGGATGGTGTCGATATTGGCGCTGAGGGTGGCCAGCTGCCGCGATACCGCGCTGAACGCGCGTGCGGTCACCGGGGCGCCGAGGATCACCACCGCGTGCGTGGAGATCGGTTGCCTGCCGATCGCAGCGCCTACCTCGACCTCGACGTGCATGCCGACGGTGTTCATGGCTTCTTCGAGTTCGTCCTGCAATGCCTCCGGATCATTCGGACAGGCCACGAGGACACCGAGAGTCAACCTGCCCCGGATCACGACCTGCTCCACATCCAGCAAGCTCACCTGATGCCGGGACATCGCCGCGAGCAGCACGGACGTCACACCGGGACGATCGGGTCCGGTGACGGTGACGAGAACGGTGGTGTCGGCCAACTGATGTGCTCCATCTTCGATGTTCGCCGCCGCTGTGCCGGACCTCGTTGTCGCGACGTACGCGGTGCGTGCTGTCTCCCCAAACGAGTGTGCACCCGCTGGTGACCAGCGGGTGCACACATCACGAGGAATCCTACGGCGCGGCCGGATCAGGTCCGGCAACCGCCTACTTGGTTATCGCGGCCGTTTCATGGACCTGCGTGCCGTGCTTGCCCGAACCCCAGCCCACATGAGCCTCGGCGCGCATGCGCTCGACCATATGCGGGTAGTGCAGCTCGAAGGCGGGCCGCTCGGAACGGATGCGCGGCAGCTCGTAGAAGTTGTGCCGCGGCGGCGGGCAGGTGGTAGCCCATTCCAGCGAGTTGCCGTAGCCCCACGGATCGTCCACGGTAACGACCTCGCCGTAGCGGTAGCTCTTGAAGACGTTCCACAGGAACGGGAGCATGGACGCGCCGAGCACGAAGGCGCCGATGGTCGAAACCGTGTTCAGTGCGGTGAAGCCGTCGCTGGGCAGGTAGTCGGCGTAGCGGCGCGGCATACCTTCGTTACCGAGCCAGTGCTGCACGAGGAACGTGGTGTGGAAGCCGATGAACGTGGTCCAGAAGTGCCACTTGGCCAGGCGTTCGTCCAGCATCCGTCCGGTGATCTTGGGGAACCAGAAGTAGATGCCCGCGTAGGTGGCGAACACGATGGTGCCGAAGAGCACGTAGTGGAAGTGCGCCACGACGAAGTAGCTGTCGGTGACGTGGAAGTCCAGCGGCGGGCTGGCCAGGATGACGCCGGACAGACCACCGAAGAGGAAGGTGACGATGAAGCCGATGGAGAACAGCATCGGCGATTCGAAGGTCAGATGACCGCGCCACATGGTGCCGATCCAGTTGAAGAACTTCACACCGGTCGGGACCGCGATGAGGAAGGTCATCAGCGAGAAGTACGGCAGCAGCACCGCACCGGTGGCGTACATGTGGTGCGCCCACACCGCGACCGACAGCGCCGCGATACCGAGGGTGGCGTAGACCAGGGTGGTGTAGCCGAAGATCGGCTTACGCGAGAAGACCGGGAAGACCTCCGAGACGATGCCGAAGAACGGCAGCGCGATGATGTACACCTCCGGATGGCCGAAGAACCAGAACAGGTGCTGGTAGAGCAGGATGCCACCGGTCGCCGGGTCGTAGATGTGGGCACCGAGATGCCGGTCGTAGGCCAAGGCGAACAACGCGGCGGTAAGGATAGGGAAGGCCATCAGGATCAGCACGCTGGTCACGGCGATGTTCCAGGTGAAGATCGGCATCCGGAACATCGTCATACCGGGTGCGCGCAGGCAGATGACGGTGGTCAGCATGTTCACACCACCGAGGATGGTGCCGAGACCGGAGACCGCGAGACCGAGAATCCACAGGTCGGTGCCGACACCTGGCGAATGCAGGATGTCGGTGAGCGGCACGTACGCCGTCCAGCCGAAGTCCGCGGCGCCGCCGGGGGTGATGAAGCCCGCGGTGGCCATGGTGGCGCCGAAGGCGTACAGCCAGTAGCTGAACGCGTTCAAGCGCGGGAAGGCGACGTCGGGGGCGCCGATCTGCAACGGAAGGATGATGTTCGCGAAACCGAACACGATCGCGGTCGCGTAGAACAGCAGCATGATCGTGCCGTGCATGGTGAACAGCTGGTTGAACTGTTCCGTGGAGAGGAACTGCAGGCCGGGCCGTGCCAGCTCACCACGCATCAGCAGCGCCATGAGACCACCGATGAGGAAGAAGGCCATCGACGTGGTCAGGTACATGACACCGAGAACCTTGGGGTCCGTGGTGGTGACCATCTTGTAGATGAACGAGCCCTTCGGCCCGGTCCGAGCCGGATACGGCCGAGTCGCTTCCAATTGAGGGACTGGCTGGGGCTCTACGGCAGTCACTGATCCTCCTGAAAGGTGCCTTTAGGTCGCTCCGCAGGCTCCGCTGATCGCATCCACCCCGACCACTTCGGGACAGACGACAGTTCGCTTGCGCTATTCGCATCGTAAACCTTGGCGTCACGGCGAACCGAACGGGTCCTACTCTCTGTCGTATTTCAGTGCTCACAGGCAGATCGGCGACCCGGCGAATCGCCGTGCGTCGATTGTCCGTTCTGGTGGTATCCGCTCCGCTAGGGGCAGCAAACCCGTGGTGTCCTCGTCCGAGACCGACCGGCGCGCACATGTACCCTCTCTCGCATGCCGGTGAGCGACGTGATGCGTAGCGACGTAACGCGTGGAAGCACTCGAACTCGCGCCCTCAGCACCCGAGGCGGTCATCATGGCGGGGCGGCTCGTCGGCTCCTGACGCTCGCTACCGGATGCCTCGCGCTGATACTGGCGGGCTGTGGCAGTACAGCCGACGACACGGCCGACTCCGCCTCGATCGTGCGGACCACGACGAATATCGCGGGAGCGGGTGTGGTCGGGCTCGATCGTGATACCACCCGAGCCTGCGCCCTGCCCAGCTCCCCCGATCCGGCAACGGGCCGGACACGCGAGGTCACCCATGCCGCGGGTGTCTCCGCGGTGCCTGCCGACCCGCAGCGCATTGTGGTACTCACCACCTCCGCACTGGACGCGGTCTGCGCATTGGGGCTGTGGGAGCGGCTCGTCGGCGCGGTCACCCTGGATGGGCCGAAACCGCAGCCTGACTACCTCGGCACCGGCATCCGCGATATCCCAGGCATCGGAACCGCCGCGCGACCCGATCCAACCCGGATAGCCGAACTGAACCCGGATCTGATTCTCGGTGAGGTTCCGGCCGGAGCGGCGAGTTTCACCGCATTACAGGACATCGCGCCGACTGTGCTGGTCGGCACGAACACCAGCTGGCAGGCCGAATTCATGGCATTCGCCTCTGGTCTCGGTCGCCGCGGCGCCGCGGAGACCGCGCTGCGGGATTTCCGCACCGAGGCGCGCGATACCGGCGCCCTGCTGGTGGCGAACCAGACTCAAGCGTCGGTCATCAGGTTCACCGCCGAGACCAACCGGGTACAAGGCGGTGACAGCTTCTCCGGCCAGGTCCTCGGTGAAGTCGGCGTGCAACGGCCCCCTGCCCAACGTGGCGCTTCGTTCGATGTGCACCCGAGCGAGTTCGCCACCGAGGTGGAGGGCGATGTGATCTATGTGATCTTCGCGGGTCCCGAGGGCAAGGAGCGTGGTGCGACCGTGCTACGCACCGAGGCGTGGAAGGAACTCGGGGCCGCCGGCGATCGCCGGGTGTTCGCCGTCGAGGACACCGTCTGGCACGGCAGTGGCCTCATCGCCGCTCGGGCGCTGCTCGCCGATCTGCGCAATACCCTCAACGGCTACGTGACCGACTGAGCATCAGCGGGCATACACCCAGGGTGGGGAATCGCCCACCCTAGGAGAGCGTGGTTCAGCGCTTGGGTCGGTGTCCGAAGTCCGCCTCGAGGACGAGATTGAAGGGGTACGCCGAACCCCTCTTGGACCGAGATTCGAGGACACGACATGTATACGCTGACCGATTCGCTCACCGATACCCGGTGTGTCCAGCCTTCGGTGCGCCCTACCACCGAGATCGATCCGCACGCTGTCGTGGTGTCCGCCCCTGACTGTGATCTCACTTACGCCAACCTGTACCGCTGGTCCAACCGGCTCGCCCGGCTGCTGCTGCGGCACGGCGTCTACCCCGGAGCACGGATCGCTGTGGCGATCGACCAGACGCTCGAATCCGTGGTGGTCGAACGAGCCGCCACCACGATCGGCGCAAGCACTGTCCCGTTCACCGGCGACGGCTACGTGACCGCAGGCACCGTACTCGGGATCACTACCAAGGATGCGCATCCCGGGTCGAGTTCCGGGATCACCTGGCTGGTGCTGGACGAGCGCTCCACTTTGCAGCACTACCTGACCTGCTCCGATGCCCCGCTCAGCCCAGCCGCTCTTGACCTGCTTCCGGTAGCCGGCTGATAACCGGCTGACCGAGCACACCCCTCCCCCAGTGGCCCGAATCCATGAGGTTCGGGCCACTCGGTGTGCGCAATATCCCGCAGCGTCCACCACATCGGTTCAGAATTAACTTGTCGCTTGCTGTGCGGCGGCAGGTACTACACCGCGGTAGCTACGGACGATCATTCTCCTCCGGTATTCCGGCGCGGTCACAACGTAGGACACGTCATGCAACAGCCTTCTCTTTCGGTCACCGAGACACCAACCGTGCTCCCCGAGGGAGCCTTCTCCCTGTCGGCGGCACAACGAGGTATCTGGTTCGCCCAGCACATCGCAGGCACCACTCCGATATCCATTGCCCAGTACGTCGAATTGAACGGACCGATCGATCTCGAACTGCTCGCGCGATCGGCGCGGCAGGCCGGACGCGAATTCGGTACCGGGTATCTGCGCCTGATCGAGGTGGACGGCCACCCGTTCCAAATCGTCGACCCAACGCTCGACGACAGCCTGCAGACCATCGACGTACGTGCCGAACCCGATCCGGAGGCGGCCGCGCACGCGTGGATGCGCAGGGAATACGAGACCCCGATCGACCTGACCCGCGACCGGCTGGTCCGCAGCGTCATGGTGCGCATCGATACCGAACGGTGGTTCTGGTATTCGCGGATCCACCACATCGTGCTCGACGGCATGGGCGCGCTGACCATGATGCAACGCACGGGCGAGCTCTACAACGCCGCCATGGCCGGGCGTGCACCCACGCAGGCGAACACTGCGGAGCTACGCGCGATCGTCGAAGCGGATATGGCCTACCGCAGCTCGACCCGGTTCAGCACCGACCGGCAGTACTGGCTCGCGCATCTGGACGGTATGGCCGACCCGGTGAGCCTGGCAGGCCGGATCGCGGGAGTGAGCGGACATCCGAGAAGGGCAACGGGGGCCTTGTCAGAAGACACCGCCCGGCTGCTCGACACCATCGCCGAACAGGTGAGTTCCGGTGTCGCGCCGACGGTGGTCGCCGCCTTCGGCGGATATCTCTGCGCGATGACCGGGGCACCGGAAATCGTGTTGAGCCTTCCGGTTTCGGCGCGCACCACCGCCGCGTTGCGGCGCTCGGGAGGCATGGTCGCCAATGTGGTCCCGCTCCGGCTGCTGATGGAACCGGATATGACGGTCGGCGCGGTCATCCGCGCTGCCCAGCGTGAGCTGACCGGGGCACTGCGCAGGCAGCGCTACCGGCAAGAGGATATCTTCCGCGATCTCGGCCTGCCGATGGACGAAGCGGGCTCGTTCGGTCCCTCGGTGAACCTGATCATGGCCGACACCAGAATCCAGCTCGGTCCGGTCACCGGCAGGCTGCACGTACTGACCTCAGGATTGATCGACGACCTGTTCGTCAATCTGTATCCAGGTGTCGGTGGCGAAAGCACGCATATCGACTTCCAAGGCAATGGCAACCTCTACACCGATACCGAACTGGCCGCGCACCACCACAGGTTCTTGTCCTTCCTGCACCGATTCCTCGCCGCGGGACCGGACGCGCCACTGGCCACCCTCTCGGTGCTCTCGGAGGCCGAACGCGCCTGCTACGCCCCCGCCAGCGGGGCCGCCGGTGGCACACCGCGAACATTGCCCGCTCTGCTCGCCGCTGGGCCCGCACGCACTCCGCACGCGCGGGCCCTCGTGGCAGGGTCGACCGAGCTGACCTACCGCGAGGTGGACGACTACACCAATCGCCTCGCTCGGCTGCTGATCGCCACCGGCGCCGGGCCCGAGCGCACCGTGGCGATCTCGATTCCACGCTCGATCCAATCGGTGCTCGCGATGATCGCGGTGGCCAAGACCGGCGCGGCTTTCGTACCGATCGATCCGACCTATCCGGCCGACCGGATCGAGTACTTGGTGCGCGACAGCGAGGTCGTCTCGGGGATCACCGTCGCGGCCGTGCGCACCTCGTTGCCGGACCGGGTGACCTGGTTGTTCCTCGATGACGAGGCCACCGAGACCGCGGTGGCCGAGCAGGATCCCGCCGCGCTCGATGATGCCGAGCGGATCGCCACCCCGCATCCCGATCATGCCGCGTACCTCATCTATACCTCCGGCTCCACCGGCCTCCCCAAGGGCGTACTCGTCCCACATCGCGGGCTGGCCAACCTGGCCGCGAGTTCCGGCTCCGGATTCGGAATAGACTCGAATTCGATTGTCGCCCATGCTGTATCGCCGAGTTTCGATATCTCTATCGAAGAAATACTTGTCGCTTTCACCGCCGGGGCGACCCTGGTCGTCGTGCCACCATCGGCCTACGCGGGCGAGGAACTGGCACAGGTGCTACGGACCCACGGGGTGACGCACCTCAATGTCACCCCTGCTGTCGCGGGATCACTCGATCCGGCGACCCTGCCCGCGCTGCGTACCGTGATCGTCGGCGGTGACGCCTGCCCGCCCGAGCTGGTCACGAAGTGGTCCGAGCGCACTCTGCTGAACGGCTACGGGCCCACCGAGACCACTGTCACCGTCACCCTGAGCGCCCCGCTGACCCGAGAGGCACCGATCACCATCGGTGGTCTCACCCTGGAGGTGTCGGCCGTGGTCCTCGACCCCTGGCTGCGGCCACTACCGCCTGGTGTCACCGGTGAGCTCTATCTCGCCGGTCCCAGCCTGGCACGCGGTTACCACCGGCGCACCGGATTCACCGCCGACCGGTTCGTCGCCAACCCCTATGCGCAGGGCGAGCGCATGTACCGCACCGGCGATCTGGTCCGCTGGATCGAGCGCGACGGCCGGTTCGACCTGGAATACCAGGGCCGCAGCGACTTCCAGATCAAGGTGCGCGGCTTCCGCATCGAACTCGGCGAGATCGACGCCGTATTGCAACAACATCCCGACGTCGACTTCGCCCTCACCCTTGGCATCGACACCGGTTCCGGCACAACAGCCTTGGTCTCCTATGTGCTTCCTAGACCGACAGCGGAGATCCACCCCGAGGCACTACAGGCCGCCGCCGAGGCGTCTCTCCCGGCCTATCTGGTCCCCACAGTGATCATGGTGCTCGACAGCCTCCCGCTGACGCCGCTGGGCAAAGTGGACCGCAAGGCACTGCCAGCACCGGAGTTCGGCACGCGCACCAGCACCGGCAGACCGCCTGCCACACCGCGAGAGCAGGCACTCGCCGCACTGTTCGCCGAGGTACTCGGCCTGGCTTCGGTGGGAGTCGACGAGAGCTTCTTCGCGCTCGGCGGCGACAGCATCATCTCGATTCAGCTTGTGTCCCGGGCGAAGGCCGCGGGCATCGGATTCAGTGCGCGGGATGTCTTCGAACGCAAGACCGTGGCGGCACTCGCCGCGATCGCCACCGAGGTACCGACAGGGATAGTGCCCGAATTCCCCGGCGGCGGGGTCGGTGAGGTGGAACTCACGCCGATCGTGCTAGAGATGCTCGAGCAGGGCCGGACCTGGCGGCGGTTCGCTCAGGCCGTACTGATCGAACTGCCTGCGGGAATCGAGCACGCCCAGCTGATCGCCGCGCTCCAGGCGCTGCTCGACCGGCACGATCTGCTGCGCTCCACACTGCACCGGGTCGGCGATGGCTGGAGCTGGGTGGTCGGCGAACCCGGTTCGGTGCCTGCCGCGGATCTGTTGACGATCGTCACCGCGGCAGCGGATATCGACCAAGTGTGCGAACGCGAATTACAGCGCGCCGCCGATCAGCTCGATCCGAGCTCCGGCGCGGTCGCGCGGATGGTATGGATCGAAAGGACAGACGCACCGCCACTGCTGTGGCTGGTGCTGCACCACCTCGTCACCGATGGCGTCTCCTGGCGGATTCTGCTTCCAGACCTGGCCATCGCCGCACAGGGCGGCACGCTCGCACCGGTAGGCACCTCGTTCCGGCGCTGGTCGTACGGGCAGCACGAACACGCCGCCACCCGGATCGCGGAACTGCCGCTGTGGCAACGCACACTCGCCCTACCCGATCCCCCACTCGGCTCCACGCCACTGGACCCCACGCTCGACGTCACCGCGACCATGGCCCAGCTGCGGACCGTCCTCCCACCACGAATCGCGCAGACCGTACTCGCCACCACGCCGGACCGTTTCCACTGCGGCGCCGACGCGGTGTTGCTCACCGGGCTCGCGCTCGCGGTAGCCCGGTGGCGCGGGCGCACCTCGATACTGTGCGCCCTGGAAGGCCACGGCCGGGCCGAAACCATCCTGCCCGGCGCCGATATCGCGCGCACGGTGGGCTGGTTCACCAGCGTCTACCCCGTCGCAGTCGATCTGACCGGCATCGATCTGACCGACGCGTTCGCGGGTGGCGCCGCGGCGGGCGCCGCGCTCAAGGCCACCAAGGAGCAACTCCGGGCACTACCGGACAACGGCATCGGGTTCGGCATGCTGCGCTATCTGGTCCCCGATACCGCGGCAACGCTCGCACAGACACCGAGCCCGCAGCTCAGCTTCAACTACCTCGGCTCCGCGACTACCGGAGGCGAGGCGCAGCCGTGGCTGCCGCGCCGGTTCGCCGCTACTCAGGACCAGCACGCGCCATTGACCGCGGTCATCGATATCAACGCGATCCGCACCGCCGCGGGTCTGGAAGTGACCTGGGCCTATGCCTCCCGCGTGCTCAGCGCGGCGGATATCGGCGAACTCGCGACACTCTGGGAACAAGCCATCGGCGCTCTCGCCGAGCACACCGAATCCGCCGGTGCGGGTGGTCATACTCCCTCTGACTTCGATCTGGTCACCGTCACTCAGGAGCAGATCGACGTCTGGGAACAGGGCTACCAGAACCTGATCGACGTATGGCCGCTCGCACCGCTGCAATACGGTTTGTTCTTCCACGCACGCTACGACGCGGACACCGCCGATGGCTACACCGTGCAGTCGTTGCTCACCTTGGCAGGCACGGTCGACTCGGCTCGGCTGCGGCGCGCCGCGCAGGCTCTGGTGACCCGACACGAGAACCTGCGCGTCGCCTTTACCGAGACCGAGGACGGCCCACGCCAGCTCGTACTGGCCGATGCCGATATCGAATGGCACGAGGTCGATCTCACCGACCACGTCGGTCCCACCGACGACACCGACGAGCGCGCCCGCGAGGTCGATCGGCTGATCGCCGTCGACGCGCGTACCCGGTTCCAGCTCAGTCGCCCCCCGCTGCTGCGCTGCCTGCTCATCCGGATCACCCCCGATACGTACCGTTTCGTCCTGACCAACCATCACCTGGTGCTGGACGGCTGGTCTACGCCACTACTCGTGCGGGAACTGCTCACCTGCTACGTCACCGACGGTGATGCCACCGCGCTGCCACCCCCGCACTCCTATCGCGAATTCCTGTCCTGGCTGCAGCACAGCGACCACACCGCATCGCTCGCCGCGTGGACCAGCGCGCTGGCCGGTGTGGACACCCCGACTCGCGCGGTGCCAACCCTCGCCGGGGTCGAATCGACCGATACCGGCATGATCTCCACCGACCTTCCCCGCGCCACGGTGGCCCGAATGGAAACGACGGCGCTGGAAGCAGGCGCTACGGTGAACACCCTGGTGCAAGCCGCGTGGGCGATGCTGCTCGCGGTACGCACCGGTCGTACCGATGTGGTGTTCGGCGGCACCGTCTCGGGCAGACCACCGGAACTGGCCGGGGTCGAGGAAATGATCGGCCTGTTCATCAACACCCTGCCGGTACGGGTGCGACTGGATCCGGCGGAAAAAGTAATCGACCTGCTCGCCCGCCTCCAATCCGAACAGACCCGGCTGCTCGACCATCAGCACATCGGCCTGGCCGCCATCCACCAAGCGGTCGGCCTTCCCGAATTGTTCGATACCCTCACCGTATTCGAGTCCTATCCGATCGACCGTGAAGCACTATCGCAGGCACTGGACATCGCGGGCATGCGGGTGCTCGATGTAGCGGGTACGGACGCGACACCCTATCCGTTGAACCTCATGGTGATTCCGCTGCGCGGCGACGACGGTCACGACACCCTGCGGATCACGCTGAAGTATCTGACCGATCTGCTCCCGGCCGCGGCGGCACGACCGCTGCTCGATCGCTTCGTCCGGCTACTCACCCAGCTCGCAGGCAACCCGCACACGCTGGTCGCGCAGCTGCAGTACTGTGACGACGCCGAACGCGCCGTGCTGTGCGCGGTGCGCGGCGCCCCCTCGGCGCCGCCTGCCACACTGCCCGAGCTGCTCACCGCGGCCGCACAGGTGGACCCCGATGCGATCGCGGTCACTTCGGGTGAGCTCACCATGTCCTACGGTGAACTCGACGCATGGTCCAATCGCTTCGCCCGGGTACTGCTGCGCCGGGGACTCGGACGAGAGATATTCGTCGTACTCGCCCTCACCCGATCGCTGGAATCGGTGGTCGCGGTCTGGGCGCTGGCCAAAACCGGAGCGGCGTTCGCTCCCCTTGACCCGAATCATCCGGTGGAGCGCATCGAACATATGCTCAGCGACTCCAGAGCGCCGATCGGTGTCACGGTCACCGCGACCGGCGAGACCCTGCCCGGCACGATCGACTGGCTACTGCTCGACGACCTCAACACCATTCGCCGGGTGATGACCGTCTCGGACGCACCGATCACCGACGCCGAGCGGGGCGGGCCCATCGACCTCGACCAGACGGCCTATCTGATCTACACCTCCGGCTCCACCGGCGCACCGAAAGCCGTGCTGCTCAGCCATCGCGGCATCGCTGATCTCGTTGCCGCACAACGGGAAACTCTCGAACTCGACCACACTGCCCGTGCCATGCAAGTGGCCTCACCCAGCTTCGACGCCTCGGTATTCGAACTGCTGACCGCGCACGGCGTAGGCGGCAGACTGGTGGTGTCACCGCCGGATGTCTACGGCGGCGCGGAACTCGAACATCTACTGCGCACACAGCGCATCACCCATGCGGTGATCACCCCTTCCGCGCTGGCCACCATGGAACCCACCGGTATGGAGCAGCTGCGGGTGCTCGCGGTCGCGGGCGAGGCGGCGACCAAGGAGCTGATCGAGCGCTGGTCGCCCGGCAGGCGCATGGTGAACCTTTACGGTCCCACCGAATTCAGCATCTGGGCGACCGGGCCGGGTGAACTCGTCCCCGGCGAACCGATCACGATCGGCGGACCGATCCGTGGCGCGGCCACCGTGGTGCTGGACGCCTGGCTACGTCCTGTACCGGTAGGCGTACCCGGTGAACTGTACTTATCAGGTCCCGCACTCGCACGCGGCTACTTCAACCGGTTCGCGATGACGGCGGGCCGGTTCGTCGCCAACCCCTTCGGCGCCCCCGGTGGGCGTATGTACCGCACCGGAGACATGGTGCGCTGGGTGAACGGACACGCGAACGGCTACGAACTGGAGTACCTCGGCCGCAGCGACTTCCAGGTCAAAATCCACGGTGTACGCATCGAACTCGGCGAAATCGATGCAGTGCTCTCCGGCGACGGCGAAGTCGAGTACGCGGTGACCATCGGCCGCACCGGGCCCGCCGGGACCACTGTGCTGGTGTCCTATGTCCTGCCCGCCGAAGGGGTGCGGCTGGATATCGAGCGGTTGCGCACACGGGTGGCCGCCGAGCTACCCGGGTACATGGTGCCCGGGTACCTCGTCGCACTCGACTCGATTCCACTCACTCCGGTCGGCAAATTGGACCGCAAAGCGCTTCCTGTGCCGGACTTCACCCAAACGCATCATCCCTACCTGGCACCGCGCACACCCGTCGAAGAGGCGGTAGCCGTAATTTTCGGCGAGGTACTCGGCCAGGAACGCATCAGCGCCGACCAGTCGTTCTTCGAACTCGGCGGCAACTCGCTGAGCGCGACCAAAGTCGTGGCACGGGTGAACGCGGCGCTCGGTGCGCGCGTAGCACTGCGTGATCTGTTCGACGCGCCGACCGTGGCCCAGCTGTCCGCCCGAGTGGTTCCCGCTACCGACACACACAAGGGACGCTTCGTCCTCGCCCCACGGATTCGCCCGGATCGCATACCACTGTCTCCCGCGCAGCACCGGATGTGGGTGCTCAACCAGATGGATCCGGCCTCATCCGCCTACCACATCACCGTGGCGCTGCGACTCACCGGCGCCTTGCACGTCACGGCCTTGCGGGCCGCGCTCACCGACGTGATCGAGCGGCACGAGAGCCTACGCACTCTCTATCCCACAGACGCGGAAGGCCCCCGCCAGGTGGTGGTCGGCACCGATGTAGTGGTTCCCGCCGTCCCGGTCGTCGGCACCGAGGACGGTGCGCCGCTGCGGGCGCGGATCACCGAACTGGCCGAGGCCGGATTCGATCTCGCCACGCAAGCACCCCTGCGGGTAGGTCTGTTCCGGATCAACGATGCGGCCGAAGCATCCCATCCCGCCGAGCCGGTCTCGCCGAGCCGGACCGCGATCCAAGGAACAGGAGCGGGTACCGCGCCGCCGGTGCACGTTGTGGTACTGGTCGTGCACCACATCAGTGCCGACGGCGCGTCGATGGCGCCGCTGGCCGCCGACCTGGCCGCCGCGTATGCGCGACGGTCGAGCGGCGCGACAGCCCAGCGCGCTCCGCTACCGGTGCAATACGCCGATTTCGCGCTCTGGCATCGCGATGTGCTCGGCGCCGAGGACGATCCGGAATCGACCTCGGCAGCACAGATCCGGTTCTGGCGCGAGACACTGGCCGGTGCGCCCGAGGTACTGGAGCTGCCCGCCGACCGTCCCCGTCCCGCAGTGCAGACCATGCACAGCGCCGATATCCACTTCACCGTCGATACCGAGACCCACCTCGCACTGGTGGAATTCGCTGCCACACATCACGTCAGCCTGTTCATGGTCGCGCACGCCGCACTCACGGTGCTGCTCGCCCGGCTCGGCGGCACCGGTGATGTCCTGATCGGCACCCCGATCGCAGGCCGCGGTGAGGAAGCCCTCGACCAGCTCGTCGGCATGTTCGTCAACACCCTGACGCTGCGTACCCCGGTCGATCCGGCACAAGACTTCACCGCTTTCCTCGATACCGTCCGGTCCACGGATCTCGATGCCTTCGCCAACGCCGATGTGCCGTTCGAACGGCTGGTCCAGGTGCTCGACCCCACCCGTTCTACCGCGTATCACCCGCTGTTCCAGGTATCACTATCGCTGCAGAATTTCATCGAGCCGGTACTCGAGTTGCCCGGTCTGCGTTTCGAAGTGCAGGATTTCGAGCGCACCGCCGCCCAGTTCGATCTCTCCCTGGAACTGCGCGAACACTCGAGCACCAACGGGCCTGCAGGTATCGATGCCGTACTGACCTACGCGACGGATCTGTTCGACGAAGCGACAGCGGCGTCATTCGCGGTCCGGTGGCAGCGCGTGCTCGCGACGGTGCTCGCGCGGCCCGATACGCGCATCGCGGATATCGATATCCTCGACAACGCCGAGCGGGCGGCGTTGGTGCCGGTACGCGGTCCCGCGGCGGCGCAGGTGACGACATTGCCCCACCTGCTGGCCGAAACCGTGCGACGGTATCCGGATCGGCCCGCGCTCATCGTTGGCGAGCGCACCACCACCTACCAGGAGCTCGACGCACGAGCCAACCAGCTGGCCCGGATCCTGCTCGAATCCGGCGCCGGTCCGGAAACCGTTGTGGCGCTCGGCCTTGCGCGCTCGGCGGAACTGCTGACCGGGATATGGGCGGTAGCGAAGGTCGGTGCGGCGTTCCTGCCGGTCGATCCGACACATCCGATCGATCGCATCGACCACCTGCTCACCGATTCCGGGGCACGACTCGGCCTGACCCGTACCGTGTTCCGGACGAAACTGCCCGGCAGCACAGCCTGGCTGGTACTCGATGAGCCCGCCATGGTCGAACGGTGGGACGCCGCGAGCAGCCGGCCGGTGACCGAACATGACCTGCCCGGCCCCATCCGACCGGACAATCCGGTATGGATGATCTACACCTCCGGCTCGACCGGGACCCCGAAAGGGGTAACGGTCTCCCATCGCGGAATCGCTGATCTCGTTTCCGCGCAGCGCATGTCACTCGATCTGACCGAATGCTCCCGGGTATTGCAATTGGCCTCGCCGAGTTTCGACGCCTCGGTATTCGAAGCGATCATGGCCTTCGGCTCCGGCGCCGCGGCGGTGGTCGTGCCACCGGAAACCTTCGGCGGCAGTGCACTCGCCGAGCTGATCGACGCCGAACAGGTCACGCATATGGTCATCACTCCCTCCGCGCTGTCCACCCTCGACCCCGCCGAGGTGACCAGTGTGCGGGTGCTCGCGGTGGCCGGTGAGGCCCTCGGCGCCGAACTGGTGCACCGCTGGGCCCGCGGACGCCGGATGGTTAATCTGTACGGCCCGACCGAATTCACCATCTGGGCCACGGGTTCGGCTCCCTTGGCACCCGACGCCCCGATCTGCATCGGCACACCGATAGCAGGCGCGGCCGTACTGGTCCTCGACGACCGGCTGCACCCGGTCCCGGTCGGTGTCGCGGGCGAGCTGTACCTGAGCGGCCCAGCGCTGGCCCGTGGCTATCACGCCCGACCTGGCCTGACCGCCGCCCGCTTCCCAGCCGATCCGTTCGGTGCCGCAGGAGACCGCATGTACCGCACCGGCGACCTGGTGCGCTGGATCCGCGGCAGTACCGGCCTGGAACTGGAGTATCTCGGCCGCACGGATTTCCAGGTCAAGGTACGCGGCCGGCGCGTCGAGCTCGGCGAGATCGACGCGGTGCTGGAGCGCGCCGAAGGCGTCGACTTCGCGGTGACCCTCGGCCTGCCCGGCGTAACCGGAGCGACCGCGCTGGCCGCCTACCTCGTCCGCAGCCGTGAGACCGAGCTGGATGTGGCGGCGGTCCGTTCGTTCGCCGCGAGCATACTGCCCGGATACATGGTGCCCGCGGCGTACGTGGTTTTGGACGAGCTCCCGCTCAACGCAGTCGGCAAGCTCGACCGGGCGGCATTGCCCGCCCCACGATTCACCGCCGACCGCACCGAATACCGCCCCCCGTCCACCTCGACCGAACAACAACTGGCCACGATCATCGGCGAACTGCTCGCCGTCGACCGGGTGGGGGCCGATGATTCGTTCTTCGCGCTCGGCGGCGACAGCATCCTGGCCATTCAGCTCGTATCCCGTGCCAAACAGCACGGCATCACCTGTACTCCGCTGCAGATATTCGAGCACCGCACGGTGACGGCGCTGGCCGCGGCGATCGATATCGCGGGTACCGCGGTGACGCTGAACGAACTGCCCGGCGGCGGTGTCGGCGAACTCCCGCTGCCACCGATCGTGCACTACATGCTCGAACGCGGCGGCGACTACACGCGTTTCACCCAGTCCGCGGCGCTGGATCTACCGGTCGGGATCGATCGCACCCAGCTCGTCGCGGTCCTCACCGCGGTCATCGATCGGCACGATATGCTCCGCGCGCGGCTGATCGACGATGTCGATACCGGCCAGCACCTGCTCATCGGCCCGCCCGGCTCGATCGCGGTCGACTCGCTCGTGCACCGCGTCGAATTCGATACCCTCGACCCGATCGAACTACCCGAATTCGCCAGGACCGAACTGGATGCCGCGGCCGACCGGCTGGATCCGGCCAACGGCACCGTCCTGCAGTTCCTCTGGTTGGATCCCGTGCACGACGCAGGGGTACGCACCACTCAGGGACGACTGATCGTCATCGCACACCACCTGGTGATCGACAGCGTCTCCTGGCGCATCCTGATACCCGACCTGATCGCTGCCTGGGCCCAGGTCTCGACAGGAGCAACCCCGGTACTCGCCGACACCGGCACCTCGATGCGGCGCTGGGCCCACGCCCTTGTCGACGAGGCCCGATCCGACCGCCGCAGCGCCGAACTGGCGTACTGGCACGATGTACTCACCGGACCCGATCCGTTGATCGGCGGCAGGGAACTCGATCCAGCGATCGACCGGACCGGCACGCTCCGCATGATGGAACGCGATGTCTCGGCCGATATCACCACCACACTGCTGACCACCCTGCCCGGCCTGTTCCACGGCAGCGTCAACGACACCCTCCTTGCCACTCTGGCTCTGGCCCTGGTGCGCTGGCGCGATATCGAGCCTTCGGTACTGCTGCGGCTGGAAGGCCACGGCCGCCAAGCCGAAGTGGTGCCCGGCGCCGACCTTTCGCGCACCATCGGCTGGTTCACCAGCATCTACCCCGTGCGGCTGCATGTGGCCGAAGTCGATATCCACGACGCGATCTCCGGTGGCCCCGCGCTCGGCACCGCGATCAGGGCGGTGAAACACCAGCTGCTCGCCGTACCCGATAAGGGCATCGGGTACAGCCTGCTGCGCTATCTCAATCCCGATACCGCCGAGCAGCTGCCCCGCCGCCTGCCAGGACAGATCAGCTTCAATTACCTCGGCAGATACTCCACCAGCGATATCCCGGCCGGCCTCGAAGGTATGGGTTGGTTACCCACTACCGATCTCGGTGATCTGCACATCGCCGAACACCCCGACGTCCCGCTCCAAGCAACCCTCGATGTGCACGCCGTCGTGCTCGCCGATCGGCTGCGCATCGGTTTCGGCTATCCCTCGTCCCTGCTCACCGACGACGAGATCACCGAACTGACCGAGTTATGGCTCGACACCCTCCGGGCCGCGGCCCGCTACGCTCATACCGCCGCGGCACGCACCGCTGCCGAAGAAGAAGCCTCGACCATCCCGGCGACGACCACCCCGACGGCAGGCGGGCTCGGCGTGGACGTGGTCCTGCCGATCCGGCGCGGCGGCAGCGCACCCGCGCTCTTCTGTATCCATCCGTCGTCCGGAATTTCCTGGACCTACCTCGGCTTGGCCGATGCGCTGGCACCAGGCAGACCGATCTACGGTCTGCAAGCACCTGACCTCGGTGGCCACGAAGCACCGCCCCGCTCGATCGAGGAGTTCGCCGACCGGTACCTCCGGGAAATCCGCACCCTCCAACCCAATGGGCCCTATCACTTGCTCGGCTGGTCTTTCGGCGGGCTCATCGCCCACGCGATAGCTACGAAACTGAAGGCCGAAGGCGCCGCGGTCGGCACCGTCGCGCTGCTCGACGCCGATACGGCCGATATCGATGGCGACAGCATCGAACGGCTCACCGCGGGCTCGTTCGTCCACACGTTCGGCTCGATCTTCGGCATCCCCGACCTGCCTGCCACCGCGACCGCCCAGCAGGCAGCGGAGCTGATCCGGGAACGGCTCGGCGGTATCTCGCTCGTCGACGCGGGCACCCTGGAGCGAATGGCCGGGTCGTACAACGCCGCCGCGCGAACCAGAACCGGATATCGCCGCCCGGTATTCGACGGCGACATCGTGTACTTCAGCGCCACCGCTGCTACCTCAGCTACCGCAGCCACCTCCGAGATCTTCGGTCCCGACGGATGGCGGCCGTATGTGACCGGCGCGATCGTCAACCACGATATCGAGGTCAGCCACGACGAGATGACCGCACCGCACGCACTGCCGATCATCGCGCGGCTGCTCGATACCCATCTGAACGGCACCAACCATGGAGGTCGACGATGACCGTAGGTCAGGGAGTCGTCGTCGAGGGAATCGAGAAATCCTTCGGCGCCGTCACGGCATTGCGCGGGATCGATTTCACGGCCGAGCCCGGTGAGGTACTCGGCATCCTCGGGCCGAACGGTGCGGGCAAAACCACCACGGTGAACATCCTGTCGACACTGATCCGGCCGGATCGCGGCCGGGCACTGGTCGCCGGACACGACGTGGTCACCGATCCGGCGCAGGTGCGCCGCAGCATCATGCTGACCGGACAGTACGCCGCGCTCGATGACATGCTCAGCGGCTACGAGAACCTCGTCATGTTCGGCAGACTGATGGGCCTACGCAAGCACGCCGCCCGCATCCGCGCGGACGAACTGCTCGAAGAGTTCGATCTGGCACACGCAGCAGGGCGCAGGGTCGGCACCTATTCCGGTGGTATGCGCAGACGTATCGACATCGCCTGCGGGCTCGTCGTCCGGCCCGATGTGGTGTTCCTTGACGAACCGACCACCGGACTGGATCCACGCAGCAGACAGGGCGTGTGGGATCTGGTATCCGCCTTCAAGAAAGCGGGCATCACCACCCTGCTGACCACCCAGTACCTGGAGGAGGCTGACGCGCTCAGCGACCGGATCATCGTCATCGACCACGGTGTGGTGATCGCCAAGGGGACAGCCGACGAACTGAAATCACGCACCGGAGGCAGTTATTGCGAGGTGGTACCGCTGGACCTGAAGGACCTGCCCGCCATCGCCGCCGCACTGGGATCGCTGCTGCCGGAGGAGAGCAGGACCTCGCTCACCGCCGATTCCGATCGGATCGCCGTTCCGGCGCCGGACGGCGCGAAAACCCTCGCCGAAGCACTGCGCAGACTCGACAGCGCAGGCATCGAACTGGTGGACATCGCCCTGCGCAGACCCTCACTCGATGATGTCTTCCTCCAGCTGACCGGACATCTGGCGACCGTGCCCGATACCGAGAACCGCAAGGCGGCCGCCGATCACGTGGAACCGGAGGTCGTATCGTGACAGCCACCATATGGCTCAGCCCGACCCGGGCGGCACCGCTGCGGCCACAGCAGTGGTGGGTGCTGACCACCCGGCTGGTCGTGCCGTCACTGCGGACCGGTGAGGTACTCACCTCGGTGCTGGCACCCGCGGCGTTCACCGCCAGCTTCTATCTCCCGTTGAAAACGATCATGACCGTCATCGGCACCGGATTCAGCAGCTACGCCCAGTTCATGATGCCGCTGGTCATTCTGCAGGCCGCCGCGTTCACCGCCGTCTCGGCGGCGTTCCGCGCTGCCACCGATTCGGTCGCCGGACTCAACCGACGCTTCGAGGCGATGCCGATCCCGCCACTGGTCCCGGTGACGGCCCGCCTGTCCGGTAGTGCCTTCCGGTTGGCCGTCGCACTGCTCACCGCACTGATCTGCGGCCATATCATCGGGTTCCGCTTCTATCTTGATATTGCGCACACCCTCGGCTTTCTGCTGTTGTCGGTATTGATCGGGCTCGCACTGATCCTGGGCGGCGATGTGATCGGAACAGCCTCACGCAGCCCGGAGTCGACCGCGCAGGCGCTGGTGCTGCCACCGCTGATCTTCGGCATGCTGTCGACCGGAATCGCACCGGCGGATCAGTTCCCGCACTGGGTACAGCCGTTCGTACGCAATCAGCCGGTCTCGCAGTGGGCGATCGCTTTGCGGGCATTCGCAGGCGACACCCAGTCCGGTGCCGGCCAGGTGAACTGGTCACTGCTGGGTCCACCGCTGGCCTGGATACTCGCCATCTTGGTGGTCTGCGTTCCGCTGTCGGTCCGGCTGAGTTCGCGGAGGGCGCGATGATACTGCCAACCGAATACCAGGATGATCTCCGTACCAGCCCAGAAGTATCGCTATCAGCGCTGGTACGGCACACCCTGCTCCAGACAAAGCGGCTGCTGGTGCGCTGGGCGCGCAATCCGGTCACGCTGTTCGAGACGCTGGTCATCCCCTGTCTGCTGTTATTCATGCTGAACACCGTGATCGGCGGACAGATCGAGAGATTCACCGGCGAAAGCGCGCTGTACAGCTCGGTGCCGATGGTCGCCTTGGTCGGCGCACTGTCCGGCGCGGTAGCCGGTGGCGTTCTACTCGGTCGCGAGCGCGACGCGGGTCTGCTCGCCCGCTTCTGGGTGCTGCCGGTACACCGCGCCTCCGGCCTCGCTTCCCGTGTCCTGGCCGAAGGCTGCCGCATCGTCGTAAGCACCCTCGCGGTTGTCCTGGTCGGCGCGCTGCTCGGCTTCCGCTTCCACCAGGGCCCAGCGGCGGCGGTGATATTCCTGCTCGTTCCAGTGCTCTTCGGCTTGGCCTTCGCCACCATCGTCACAACCGCCGCCGTCTACACGGCAAAAACGACCTTGGTCGAGGGGATCACCATCCTGACCTCCTTGATGATGTTCTTCAGCACCGGATTCGTGCCATTGCGCGCCTTCCCGCAGTGGATCCAGCCGGTAGTCCGCAATCAGCCGATGTCAGTGGCGGTCGACGCCATGCGCGCCCTCTCCTTCGACGGACCACTGGCCCGCCCGCTCACCCTCACCCTCACCTGGTCGCTCGGTGCGATCGTTCTCTTCGCCATCCCCGCGACGGTCGGCTACCGCCGGGCCAGCAGGCGATGAGGCCGCAGCGAGGGCATACGCCGGGAAGAACACCGCCATATCGGCAACCGCGCAGCGTGAATTCCCGCACTGCCGAAGCCGCAGTGCGCCGGAGAATCGGTCGACCGGTAGGTCCGGCAACGGTTTCGCGGCAGGCGATACCGGGTGTCCGTGCCTGCGCCCGGCATCGCCGGTGCATTGCCGTAACGCATAGCTGGACTTATAGCAAATTTTCAGCACACCTGCCGCGGACATCGAGACCGATGTGGTCGCAGGCGTGGACGTGCCGCACAATAGGGAGCCGCGCGGCACACTCCGGCACTCTGCGCTTTACGGACATACGTCCCCAGCGACACAAGGTGTTGTGCTCCATGGACATGTCATCCCCAAGGAGTAGTGTTCTGAGCGAGATATTCGGTAACCACAGCGGGCTCGAGAAAGGCGTAGAGGCAGGATGAGAGTGATCGATCGGGTGTCGGCCATCAACTGGAATCGGGTGCCCGATGAGAAGGACGCCGAGGTCTGGGACAGGCTGACCGGCAACTTCTGGCTGCCGGAGAAAGTCCCGGTCTCCAACGACATCCCGTCGTGGAACACCCTGACCGCCGATGAGAAGCAGCTGACCATGCGGGTCTTCACCGGCCTCACCCTGCTGGACACCATCCAGGGCACGGTCGGCGCGGTGAGCCTGATCCCGGACGCGCTGACCCCGCACGAAGAGGCGGTACTGACCAATATCGCGTTCATGGAGTCGGTACACGCCAAGAGCTACAGTTCGATCTTCTCCACGCTGTGCTCCACCCGCGAGATCGACGAAGCGTTCCGCTGGTCGGAGGAGAACCGCAATCTCCAGCGCAAGGCCGAAATCGTGCTGGAGTACTACAACGGCGAGGACCCGCTCAAGCGCAAGGTCGCCTCGACCCTGCTGGAGAGCTTCCTGTTCTACTCCGGTTTCTACCTGCCGATGCACTGGTCGTCGCGGGCCAAACTCACCAACACCGCCGATATGATCCGGCTGATCATCCGCGACGAAGCCGTCCACGGCTACTACATCGGCTACAAGTACCAGAAGGGCCTGGAGCTGGTCTCCGCCGCCGAACGCGAGGAGCTCAAGAACTACACCTTCGAGCTGCTGTTCGAGCTCTACGACAACGAGGTCGACTACACCCAGGACCTCTACGACGAGGTCGGCCTCACCGAAGACGTCAAGAAGTTCCTGCGCTACAACGCCAACAAAGCGCTGATGAACCTCGGCTATGAAGGCCTGTTCCCCAAGGACGAAACCGAAGTGAACCCGGCGATCCTCTCGGCACTGTCCCCCAATGCCGACGAGAACCACGATTTCTTCTCCGGTTCCGGCTCCAGCTACGTCATCGGCAAGGCGGTGAACACCGAGGACGAGGACTGGGAGTTCTGACCCGAAGTCGGTGGCCTCTGGCATGCTGAGTCCGACCAGACGGCGAGTCGAGATGGGCAGCACAGCTGCCCACAGACATAACAGGAAGACCAACGTTGGCACTCAAGAAGTCGGACCTCTACGCATCGCTATGGGCAAGTTGCGACCAGCTTCGCGGCGGCATGGATGCCAGCCAGTACAAGGACTACATCCTGACGCTGCTGTTCGTGAAGTACGTGTCCGATAAGGCCAAGACCGACCCGCACAGCCTCATCGACGTCCCTCATGGCGGCTCGTTCGAGGATATGTCGGCCGCGAAGAACGACAAAGAGATCGGCGACAGGTTCAACAAGATCATCGGCAGGCTCGCCGATGCCAACGGCCTCCGCAACGTCATCGACCTCGCGGACTTCAACGACGAGGAGAAGCTCGGTAAAGGCAAGGAGATGGTGGATCGGCTGTCGAAGCTGGTCACGATCTTCAACGACCTCGACTTCCGTGGATCCCGCGCCGAGGGCGATGATCTGCTCGGCGACGCCTACGAGTACCTGATGCGCCACTTCGCCACCGAATCCGGCAAGAGCAAGGGCCAGTTCTACACCCCGGCCGAGGTCTCGCGCGTGGTAGCCAAAGTCGTCGGCATCGGATCGAAGACCCGACAAGACCAAACCGTCTACGATCCTGCCTGCGGTTCAGGCTCGCTGCTGCTCAAGGCAGCCGCAGAGGCCCCGCGCGGCATGTCCATCTACGGCCAAGAAAAAGACAACGCCACCTGGGCATTGTCGAAGATGAACATGATCCTGCACGGCAATGAGATCGCCGAGATCGACAAGGGCGATACGATCACCAGCCCACAGCGTGTCCGGAGCGGACAGCTGGAGACATTCGACTTCGTGGTCATGAATCCACCGTTCTCGCTGAAATCGTGGAATAACGGCCTCGAAAACGACTACGGCCGTTTCACATACGGCACCCCGCCGGAGAAGAACGGCGACTACGCCTTCCTGCTGCACGCCTTGACATCGCTCAAGAGCAAAGGCAAGGCCGCGATCATCCTGCCGCACGGTGTGCTGTTCCGCGGTAACACCGAAGCAGGCATCCGCAAGAAGTTGCTCCAGCACGGCTTCATCAAAGGCGTCATCGGTCTGCCGCCGAACCTGTTCTACGGCACCAGCATTCCGGCCTGCATCGTCATCCTCGATAAAGAGAACGCCGTCGGACGCACCGGCGTCTTCATGATCGACGCATCCAAAGGCTTCATGAAGGACGGCAACAAAAACCGTCTGCGCAGCCAGGACATCCACAAGATCGTCGACACCTTCAACAATCAACGTGAGATCGAACGGTACTCGCGCATGGTGCCCAAGAGCGAGATCGCCGATCCGAAGAACGACTACAACCTCAACATCCCGCGCTATATCGACACCTCCGAACCCGAGGACCTACAGGACCTCGATGCCCATCTACACGGCGGCATCCCGGACCGCGATCTCGACGCGCTCGACGACTACTGGCAGGCATTCCCGCAACTGCGCGGACAGCTGTTCACGCCGAACCGGCCCGGCTACAGCGACCTGACCATCGAGGTCAGCACGGTGCAGCAGGCGATACTGGACTCGCCGGAGTTCCAGAAATTCGCCGACGAAGCCCGCGTCATCACGACGGATTGGTTCGCGGCACATCGGGATACACTCGCGCGTATCGACGCCGATACCAAGCCGAACGACGTGATCGCCACTATCGGCGACGACCTGCTCGACCGATTCGAGTCGGTGGCGCTGCTCGACGAGTACGACGTCTACGAACAGCTCATGACCTACTGGCACGACATCATGCACGACGACGTGTACCTGATCATGAACGACGGATGGGTCGATGCCGCCAAGCCACGGCTGACGATCGAAGACAAGGACCGCAAACTCTCCGAGACACCGGATCTCGTCATCGGTGGCGGACGGAGTGCGCAGAAGTACAAGATGGATCTCATTCCGCCGACGCTGATCGTGGCGCGCTACTTCGCTTCCGAGCAGGCCGAGGTCGACGAACTCAACGCGACTGCCGAGGAGGCGGGCCGAGCAGTCGAGGACTATATCGAGGAACACGCCGTTGAGGACGGACTACTCGCGGAGGCGATGGACGACGACAAGATCTCCAAAGCGCTGGTTGCCGCGCGTCTGAAGATGATCAAGTCTGGCGGCGATCCCGATGAGATCAAGGCGCTGCAATACGCCGGCAAGCTGTATGACGCGGAAGCTGCGGCCAAGAAGAAGACCAAGGAAGCGCAGGCAGCGCTTGACCTTGCCACGCTCGAGAAGTACGGCGACCTGAGCGAGGCTGACATCAAAGAGCTTGCGCTCGATGATAAGTGGAAGAAGACGGTGGTCCGTCGGGTTGTTGACGAGGTGGAGGGATTGACGTTCCATCTTGTAGCTCGCATTCAGCAGCTCGGTGAACGCTACGCAGCAACCGTCGATGATCTTGGTGCCGAGCTCGACAAGCTCGAAACCAAGGTCGCGACACACCTCGCCGATATGGGGGTTACGGCTCGATGACGATTGCGACCGAGTGGAAAGAGACAGCGGTCGGTTCATTGGCGTCCGTCTGTCGCGGTGCTTCTCCCCGACCGATTGCATCGTCGAGGTGGTTCGACACCAGCAGTAACGTTCGCTGGGTGCGGATCGCGGATGTGAATCGGTCGAATGGACGCACGCTACAAACGACCACGCAGGCGTTATCGTCTGATGGGATCGCTCGAAGTCGATACCTCGAGGCAGGCACGCTTATCATGAGCATTGCTGCCACGGTGGGCATCCCCGTGATAACGGGTATTCCGACATGCATCCATGACGGCTTCGTCGCTTTGGAAAACCTAAAGGTGGATCAGCGGTTCCTGCTCTATTTATTGAAATCATCCGAGGGCAGACTACGCGAGTCAGGTCAGTCTGGCTCGCAGATGAATGTGAACACGGACATTGTGAAAGGTCTACATGTCCGTATTCCCGTCGATCGGAGGGAACAGGAGCGCATCGCTGCGGCTTTGTGGGATATTGACGATCTGATCACCACCCTCGAACGCCTCATCGCCAAGAAGCAGGCGATCAAGCAGGGCATGATGCAGCAGCTCCTGACCGGCCGCACGCGCCTGCCTGGTTTCTCTCATGAGTGGGTGGATATCACCCTTGGAGACCATGTGAGCTATATAAAGACCGTGGCGCTTTCACGTGCTCAACTTGACGGGAACTCGCCGCTCAAATACCTCCACTACGGTGACATTCACACACGCTCGTCTGTAATGCTTAACGCGGCTTCGGAGGACATGCCACGAGTGAGTAAGAAGCTCGCTCGTGGCGCCGGCCTACTCCAGCAGGGCGACCTGGTGTTCGCGGATGCCTCGGAAGACCCTGCAGGAGTTGGCAAATCCGTGGAAATCGTTGATATCCCCGACGCAGGAATTGTTCCGGGGCTTCACACGATCGCTGCACGCTTCGACAAGGAGATCCTTGCCGACGGATTCAAGGCATACCTCCAGTTCATTCCAGCGTTCCGTGACCAGTTGCTTCGACTCGCGGCCGGAACGAAGGTACTGGCAACTACCCGCTCATACATCTCGAGTGTCTCGTTGTCAGTCCCGGAGATTGCTGAGCAGAAGGCGATTGCCAAGGTATTGTTTGACACCGACCGTGAGATTGAAGCCCTCCGCATCCGGCATGCTAAAGCCCGCAACATCAAGACCGGCATGATGCAGCAGCTTCTCACCGGCCGTACTCGACTGCCCGTGGAGGCGACAGCATGAGCGACGTCGGCCAGACCGAACGCAAGACACAGGATCGCGTCATCGAGCTGTTCCACAGCCGGCTCGAATACGACTATCTCGGCAACTGGGCATCCCGCGACGGTAACTCGAATATCGAGCAGCAGCTACTGATCAAGAATCTGCGGGATCGCCACTACGACAAGAACCTGATCAATCGCGCACTCGACCAGCTCATCAAGGCGGCGGCGGTCGGCGCGGGCCACGACCTGTACGAGGCGAACAAAGAGGTCTACAGCCTGCTGCGCTACGGCGTGAAGGTGAAGCCTGGTATCGGGGAGAACTATGAGACGGTGTGGCTGATCGACTGGGAGAGACCGGAGGACAATGACTTCGCGCTCGCCGAGGAAGTGACGGTACTCGGACAGCACACCAAACGGCCCGATATCGTGTTCTACGTCAATGGCCTCGCGCTCGGAACGTTGGAGTTGAAGCGGTCCAAAGTCGCGGTGTCCGAGGGAATTCGGCAGACGATCAGCAATCAGGACAAGCAGTTCATCCGTCCGTTCTTCTCGACGGTGCAGTTCACGTTCGCGGGGAACGATGTCGAGGGGCTGCGCTACAGCATGATCGATACGCCCGAGCGGTACTGGCTGGAGTGGAAGGAGTCTTCGACAGCCGATATCGGCCCGCTCGATCGAGCCTTGCAACAGATGTGCGATAAGCGCCGCTTCCTGGAGTTGATCCACGACTTCATCGTCTTCGACTCCGGGGTGAAGAAGGGGCCGCGCCACAATCAGTACTTCGGAGTGAGAGCCGCGCAGGAGCGGATCGCCAAGCGCGAGGGTGGGATCATCTGGCACACCCAGGGCTCGGGCAAGAGTTTGACGATGGTGTGGCTGGCGAAGTGGATTCGAGAACATCAGGACGACGATCCACGGGTGCTGCTGATCACCGACCGCACCGAACTCGACGAGCAGATCGAGGGTGTGTTCAACGGGGTCAATGAACAGATCTACCGCACCAAGAGCGGCGCCGATCTGATCAGCACGCTCAATACGAGCCAGGAGTGGCTGATCTGCTCGCTCATCCACAAATTCCGCGGTGGCAGCGATAAGAAAGACGATGAGGCCACAGCTGATTTCATCAAAGAGTTGAACGCTCGAATTCCGAAGGACTTCAAGGCCAAGGGGAATTTCTTCGTCTTCGTCGACGAGGCCCACCGCACCCAGTCCGGCGCGATGCACGACGCCATGAAGGAACTGTTGCCCGACGCGATGTTCATCGGCTTCACCGGCACGCCACTGCTCAAGCAGGACAAGAAAACCAGCATCGAGAAGTTCGGCTCGTTCATCCACACCTACAAGTTCGACGAAGCCGTCGATGACGGTGTGGTGCTGGACCTACGGTACGAGGCCCGCAATATCGACCAGGACCTCACCTCTCCCCACAAGATCGACACGTGGTTCGAGGCGAAGACCAGGGGGATGACCGATCTGTCGAAGGCTGAGCTCAAAAAACGTTGGGGCACAATGCAGAAAGTCGTCTCTAGCGAACCGCGAGCCAAGCAGATCGTCAACGACATCCTGCTCGATATGGAGACCAAACCGCGCCTGATGGACCGGCGCGGCAATGCCATGCTCGTGAGCTCGTCGATCTACCAGGCATGCAAGTTCTACGAACTGTTCTGCAACGCGGGCTTCAAAGGCAAGTGCGCCATCGTCACCAGCTACATCCCGAACGCGAGCGATATCGCGAAAGAGAACTCCGGCGAGGGCAAAACCGAGAAGCTGCGGCAGTACGAGACCTACCGGCGGATGCTCGCCGACTACTTCGGCGAGGCCGAGGACACGGCGATGCACAAGGTCCAACAGTTCGAGAAGGAGGTCAAAGAGCAGTTCATCGCGAACCCCGGCCAGATGCGGCTGCTCATCGTCGTCGACAAGCTCCTGACCGGTTTCGACGCACCGAGCGCCACCTACCTCTACATCGACAAGAAGATGAGCGACCATGGTCTGTTCCAGGCGATCTGCCGGGTCAACCGGCTCGACGGCGCGGACAAGGACTACGGCTATATCGTCGACTACCAAGACCTGTTCAACTCACTCGAAGAAGTGGTTCACGACTACACCAAAGGTGCGCTGGACGGCTACGAGAAGGACGATATCGACGGACTGCTGAGCGATCGCATCGAGAAGGCGCGCGAGAACCTCGACCAAGCCCTCGAACGCATCCGCGCGCTCGTCGAACCGGTCGCACCGCCGAAGAGCACATTGCAGTACCAGCAGTACTTCTGCGCGAAGGACCAAGGCGATGCGGCGCAACTGAAGGCGAACGAGCCCAAGCGAGTCGAGCTCTACAAAGCCGTGTCCGCGGTGGCGCGTGCCTACGGCAACCTCGCGAACGAGATGACCGAGGCCGGTTATACCGAGGCCGAGGCCGCCGAGATCAAAGCGGAGATCGCCCGCTATATCGACGTACGTGCCGAAGTGAAACTCGGTGCGGGTGAGAACGTCGACTTCAAACAGCACGAAGCCGGGATGCGCTACCTGCTCGACACCTATATCCAGGCCGGCGACAGCGAGGTGGTGTCGAATTTCGAGGACGCCGGTCTGATCGATGTGATCGTCAGACTGGGTGCGGGTGCTATCGACAAGCTGCCCAAGGGAATCAAGAAAGATCCCAAGGCTGTCGCCGAGACGATCGCCAACAACATACGCACGGTGATCATCGACGAACGGGCGATGAATCCGAAGTACTACGACAAGATGAGCGAACTACTCGACGCCATCATCGAGGAGCGTCGTCAGCAAGCGATCGACTACCAGGAGTACCTGGCGAAGTTGCTCGATACCGCCAAGAAGCTCGGTACCGGAGAGTCCGACACCGTATATCCCGACTGGGCGGACAACGGGGCACGCCGCGCCCTGTTCGACTTCGGCTGGCCCGATCCGACCCTAGCGATACAGGTGGATACCGCGATCCTGATAAGCAAGCCGCATGACTGGGTGGGCAACGCTATGAAGGAGAAGGTCGTCATGAAAGCGCTCAGCCGAATACTTCCGGACGGTTACGACCGCCTCGATGAATTGTTCGAACTGGTGAAAGCGCGCGATGAGTACCACTAGCGGCTACCTCACCGTCCGTGGCATCGATGTGGACATCATCTACAAAGACATCAAGAACCTCCATATCGGTGTCTACCCGCCGATGGGCCGCGTGCGCGTGGCCGCACCGAACCGGCTCGACGACGACCAAGTACGGCTGGCTGTCATCCAACGCCTGTCATGGATCACACGACAGCGCGCCAAACTGCGTTCTGCCGAGAGGCAGTCCGAACGTGAGATGGTGACCGGCGAATCGCACTACGTCTGGGGTGTCCGCCGCAGGCTCAAGGTCGTCGAACGACCGGGGCGAGCACATTTCGAGATCGATGGCGCGCGGCTGGTGCTGTACGTACCTGCTGGTACTCCCACCGAGAAGCGGCGGGAGTACCTCGACAAGTGGTACCGCGACCAACTCCGCCAGGCGATCCCCGAACTCATAGTGAAATGGGAACAGGCGCTCGACGTCACAGTGCCGAGGTGGACTACGCGGCGAATGAAGACCAAATGGGGCTCCTGCAATCGTGAGACCCGAAACATCTGGTTCAACGTCGAATTAGCCAAGAAACACCCCGCCTGCCTGGAATACATCGTCGTCCACGAGCTGACGCACTACTTCGAACGTAACCACGGGGCACGGTTCACGGGACTGATGGACAAATATCTACCGGATTGGCGTAGTCGGCGGGACCTCCTCAACGAGTCGCCGCTCGCCGAAGAGGTCTGGGCGTGACAGCGGCCAGGTAAAAGCTTCCATTCCGCTGCGCCGGCGACCCGGTACACACCATGGTGGATCCGAATCAGTTGATGTCCTCCTTGGACTGAAGGACCGAGGATTCCTCCCAGCGTCCACACGGGACGCTCTCGGTGGGTTCCTGTTTCACAGGGGCACGCTCTCCGCTAGACGAAACCCTCCGCAGGAATTTCAACCGGCCACCAGCCAGCCGACTTCACACCGGCGTCACCAACCGTCCAGGCCTCATACAACTAGAGCTTCCCGGGGCGCAGGAGCGGTTGCGTTCCGTGTACGGCTATTCGGGTCTTGGCATTATCTCGTCGATCTTATCGGCGAGCAGGGTCGCGATCCGCAACGCCGCACGTTCCGACGTAACGTGAATGTCCGGTGTTGTCGGGCCCAAATCGGATCCGCTGGCGCTCACTTTTACCTCGAGGTTCCGGACCCGGAAGACGACGGTCGAGAATGCTCCCGCCGGACCCACCCGGTTTGCGGAGTCCTGATACGCGATATCGCCCAGTGACTGTACTGGGATGGCGCCTGTCGGACGGTAGTACTTCTTGGTCGCGAGCGTGAATGTGATATCGACGCGACGATCGGTCAGCGACCGCAGGTATTCTACGGTGCACTGAAGCTCAGTGAACCCTTTATCCTGATGCCGCTGTTTGTCGGAATCAGTGATGGTGCCAGGAAGGTCTGGTGCCAGAATGTCGTCCAGGAATTCGGTGGCCGGTTGAGCAACCAGTTCGTTAATCTGATAGCATTCTTGGGGTACCGACCGGTACGTTACTTCAGGGGTTGGTTCTTCGGATGGTGTCGCGCAGCCGACAAGAACAAGCATGGACGCGGCCAACACTGCGATGCTGGCGCGGTCTACCAATGGGTACCGTCTGTCCATTCTCCAGGTATCGGCACGAATTCGCGTCATGAATCGGTACCCCATGGCGTCCCCGTGGGATTTCGCGGTTGCCAGCCGCCGATAATCGTCGCATCAGGCGCTAGCGCTGCGGGCACCGCGATACCTGCCGCCTCGGTGATGATATTGCCCATGGTGCCACTCAAGTTGTTCTTGTAGGTAATCACCGATTCCAGCAGTTTTCCGGTCTCCGTCATGAATTCGCCGAGCGCCCTGAGGATGGCGGTTTCCACGCTGCCACCATCCAAAGTCAGCACTTCTCTGATTTCTTCCAACAGGCCACCGGCGAGTTCGGCGACGATCGCCGCGTAATTGGTGATATGAACAATCGCCGTCGCGTAATTCTGGGTGACCAGAGCGCTGAACTGGTTGATCTCGCTTGCGATGTTCTGGATAATTGCGCGCTGCTCAGGTGTAACGGTGATCAGGTTGTCGAGATACTCGACTGCGGCATCCTTTGAGGTACCGTTCCAGCGTGCGTTAATCGACGCACGCGCGGTCATCAGTCCGTTACCATCGTCGTTACCGTCGGTTGCCTGCGTCAGATTGGCCGCCGCCTTCTGCCATGCGGATAGGAGGGTCGAAACGTCGTCAGGATTTCCGAGCATCTTCCGTATCAGGTCGACTTGCGTGCGCACAGCAGCATTATGGACCTTCTCCGCGACGGTCACCAGCGTTGCCGCCTGGTTATACGGAAAAATATATTCAGCTGACAGTCCGTACGGATTCTTGTCCTCGGGGATCGCGTATCCCCGCTTTGTTTTGCTACCCATGTCAACGCTCTAGCTGTGCGTCGATGTAACCGAACTGTCGATAGAATTCGGTGTCGACGTTCTCGAAATGCGTAGCACAGGTTTCCAGGGCGGACGCTGCGGATTTGATCGAATTCTGTCCGAGTATCAACTTGGTGACGACCTCGCCTGCGGCCGTGTTGAACTGTTCTTCAATACTCTTGCCAAAGTATCCAAGTGCGCCAGATTTCATCGGAGCCGCCGATATCTCAGCCTTTGCATCTCCCCAGTGCTCAGAGGATTGCCGCACTTCTACTGCCTGAAGACGCAACGCCGAAGGGCAAACGCGAAAATCAATGTCAGACATTACTGTATCCATCCCCTGTGATATTTCGAATACGCGCCAGCTGCGGTTTCGCCGCAGTGAAGTTGATCGCGGTGACGAGCGCCGTAATCACGGATTGCTCGTTCGACTCGCAGACCTCGTAAGGCTCCAGATGGATCGAAATGAGCGCGCCGCTGCCATCCACAGACAATGTCCCATACTCCACACCTGAATACTGATCGACCACCGGCACCTGATGGCGCTCAGCAGCTCGCTGTGCTCGACGCGCCCCGGAACGGATATCCGTGATCAGCTGATCCCAGTCGCGATTCATCTCTTGAACGAGCTGGTAGAGCTTGTCGAAATCGGTCACTAGCGACCACGTTCCATCGAACCCGGGGCTCCCGCGGGGCGCAAGTCATCGAGCAGCTCGTACGCACCAGGAAATGCCTCGGCAAACCGGCGATGCGTATCCGCACCGGCGTCTGAACGTGCACGGCGAACCGCCTCCACGATCGACCGAGCGACCTTGTCGATGTCGTCGGCCGCCATCCAGGTCGGCCTGTTCATGTCACCGAATCCACGGGCAAGGGTTATGTCGAGCACAGCGCCCGTACTCGACACCCGCACCGAGGCCAAGCCGTCATCCGACACGGCGCTGAAAGATCGTTCTTCTGCGTCGGCTTCGACCTGCGAAACCCGGTCGAGTGCCGCCGAAATCGAGCGCTCGCTTTCCTCCTGTATACGACGTAGCTCTTCTAGCTCGTAGTCCATCCATCCCCCGAGAGTCCGTCTGCAACGTGCCCGCGAATTATGCCGTCGCAGTGGAAATCCTGTCAATGCAGCGCAGTGAGGCTCCCGCAGGAAAGCTGAGTCCGACCAGATGGCGAGCCGAGGGTGAGGTTCCCCCGCTTTCTCGGAGGGCTTGGTCTTCCCTGGATTAGTCCAAGCAGGAGCGCTGATGCTGAACCCGGTCGACGAACAAGACACCGTCCTCGAGCCTGTTCATCAAAGCACCTGATCAAACGCTCTGGATTCGGGAACTCGCAGCGCAGACTCGACTCACCGTGACCGCAGGCAAAGCACTGAACACGGTGCGACAATCTTGGCTCCACGTGTGCAACTGAGTTCTGAACGGCCGGCGCCGAGTAGCCTGCAGCGGTGACTGATCATCACCCGAGCGAACTCGCCGAAATCACCGAAGAAATCGTGGATGTCTCGATCACTGCCGATGATCCGGAGTGGCTGGCCGAATTCACCCGCAAGCTCGTCGCGGACGAGCTTGCGGCGTGCGGCAATATCGTTCCCGGCATCCGATCGATCTACCGTTGGGCGGGCCGGATCCACGACGACGTCCAGGCACTCGCCATCCTGCACACCCGCGCAAGCCTGGTTCGGGCCATCATCGAGCGCGCCGCCGCCGAACACCCCGACGACACCCCTCAGGTCCTTGCGGTCCCCGTGCGTGACAGCCATCCCGGCTACCGGCAGTGGGTGCTCGACTCCACGTGGAGCTGAACAGAAGACCCACACCAGTGATGAAACAAGCCTTGCCCCTGTTTCCGTAAGCACCGTTGGCGCGAAGTTCGCGCCGATTCCGGCACCGTGGCAGCCAAAGCCACTTATCCGCAAAGCCTTTCAGATTCCGAGCACCAGCTTGGCCGTGGTGAAGTAGATGATCAAGCCGGTGGCGTCGACCAGAGTGGTAACCATAGGAGCGGAGACCACCGCCGGGTCGATCCGCAGCTTCTTCGCCAACAGCGGCATGGTGCCGCCGATGGTGGCAGCCCAGCCGCAGATCAGGATCAGCGTGATGCCGACGACCAAGGCGATGCGCGGATCGACGAACAAGGCGCCGATCGCCATCCCCACGGCGGCCAGCAACGACCCGAGCACCAGACCGACCCGGCATTCCCGCCAGATCACCCGGAACAGATCCGACACCCTGACCTCACCGACGGCCATCGCGCGCACACAGGCGGTGGCAGCCTGCGCACCCGCGTTGCCACCCGCGCCGATCAGCAGCGGAATGAACAGCGCCAGGTTCGCGGCCTGCTGCAGGGTGCCCTCGAAGAAGTCTGTCACCGTGACCGTCAGGGTCGCCGCGAACAGCAACAACAGCAGCCACAGCGCCCGGTAACGGGCCAGCTGCAACACCCCGGCGGCCATATAGTGGCCCTCCCATGGCGTCGACCCCGCCTGGAGGGCGACGTCCTCACTGTCGGCGGCCTCGATCACCTCGACCGCGTCGTCGATGGTGAGCAGCCCGAGTAGCCTGCCCTCGCTGTCCACCACCGGCAGGTTGATGTCATTGGTCTCGCGCATCAACCGGGCGGCTTTCTCCGCGGAATCGGTGGCGCGGGCGGAAGCAGGTTCGGTGACGACCAACTCCGACACCATCGTCTCCGGCGTACTGAGCACCAGCTCACGCAGTTCGACAATGCCGATAAGACGCCTGCCTGAATCGATGACCGGCAGTGTGTACACCGTCTCGGCAGTACCACCCTCGGCGCGCACCATCGCCAATGCCTCGGCGACGGTGAGGTCCTGCGGCAGTGCCACTACCTCGGGTGTCATGTATTGGCCCGCGGAACCCTCCGGATAGCCGAGCAGGCTCGCGGTCATCCGCCGTTCCCGCGGGCTCAGCCCGGCCAGTGCCTTCTTGGCGACCTTGGCAGGCGCCTCGCGCAGCATCCGAGCCCGGTCGTCGGGCGCCATACCCGCGATCAGATCGCGGAAGCTCTGATCCCGCAGTCCCTGCAGGATCTGTTGCTGATCCACGGGTTCGAGCTCTTCGAAGACGGCCAGCGCCAAGTCTTTGTCGAGCAGCCGGAACGCCATACCCGCTCGCACCGCATCCATGCGGGCGAGTTGGTCGGCGATAACGTGCGGCGGGTGGCTGCCGAGCCAGTCCAGCGCGGCAGCCACGCAGTGGCTTTCGACGATGTCCTGCAAGGATTCGGACAGCGTCCGTGGACGTACTTCAATGATGTCGGTCTGCGACATGGGAGGACCTCAGCACAGGCGTGAGTGAACAACGAGGATAAAAGTCACACCGCGGGCGCCGACCCCTTGCCGCCGCGAATCGGTCAGGCCGTCGCGAATCGGTCAGGCGTATGCCGGGGTGGCGCCGCGCGGCCTTCGACTGGGAGGTTCGCTGCGCATCGCAACCCCACCTCCTTCTCGTCGTTACCGCTGCGGAGACCCGCGTACACCGAAAGGACCCGAAGAGATCCTCACGCAGGATACATGCCCCACAGCCGCAGTGCTCAATCCTGTCCGCACCACGATCGCGAGTCACGGCAACAGCGAGTTCGGCCGCTGCCCGGATGTTGCGATACCACGCCGGAAGACGCCCACGGGAGTGAAATGGCGGTTGCAATCCTCCGGGAAACCACCATTTCACTCCCGCGAACGCGACTTCCCCTCGGATGCGACTTCCCCGGCTATCCAGGTGCCTGCCGGAACAATGTGCTTCTGAGCCGTGTTGGGCATAGTGGCTCGGCCGGTCTATACCCGAAGGAGAAACCGTGCGATTCGGCATTTTCATCCCGCAAGGCTGGCGACTCGATCTGCTGAACATCACCCCTGCGGAGCAGTGGGGGGTGATGCGAGACCTCGCTCAGCGGGCCGATGCGGCCGAAGTATGGGAATCGCTGTGGGTGTACGACCATTTCCACACGGTCCCGGTGCCGACCGAAGAAGCAACCCACGAAGCGTGGACACTGATGTCGGCGTTCGCCGCGACGACCACGCGCATCCGGCTCGGCCAGATGTGTACCGCGATGAGTTACCGCAACCCGGTGTATCTGGCGAAGGTCGCGGCGACGGTCGACCTGATCTCCGGGGGCCGGGTGGAGATGGGCATCGGCGGCGGGTGGTACGAACACGAATGGCGCGCTTACGGTTACGGCTTTCCTTCGGCAGGGCGGCGGCTGGGCCGCCTCGATGAGGGGGTGCAGATCATGCGGCAGGCCTTGACCACGGGTTCGGCCACCCTCGATGGCACGCACTACCAGGTCGATGGCGCCATCGTGCGGCCACTTCCATTGCAGGAAGGCGGTATTCCACTCTGGGTAGCAGGCGGTGGTGAGCAGAAGACGTTACGCACCGCGGCGAAATACGCGCAGTACACCAACTTCAGTGGCGAACCAAGCGAGTTCACCCACAAATCAGAAGTCCTGCGCGCACACTGCGCCGAGGTCGGCACCGATTTCGATGCGATCGCACGCTCCGCGAACTTCAATGTCGCGATCGGCTCGACCGAAGCCGAAGTCGAAGAACGCCTCACCGCCATGGCAGCGCGCCTTGCCCCGCACATCGGCGGCGCCGACCTGGCCAAGACCCAGGTCGACGACTACTTTCGCGGCACCGCTACCGTCGGCACCCCCGAACAGATCATCGAAAACCTCACCCGAATGCGAGCCCTCGGCCTCGACTATTCCATTCTCTACTTCCCTGAAGCCGCCTACGACACCTCCGGCATCGAACTGTTCGAACGCGAGGTGATCCCCGCGCTGCGCTGAATACATCGTCGCCACCGCAACTGCGGCACGATCACACATGCCCGCACGCAGATCGCGGCCATATCGGACGTAACAGCGCCGGAGCCGAGACCGGTCGGCGGAATCTCTGCAGCGCAACTGCGCTATCTGATGCCATTCAGTAGCACCGGATAGCACACCCCCGGTATGATTCAGAATATGTCCGCGCAGCCCGAGATCACCCAGCGCGACCTGCGGAACAGGTCGAAGGAGATCATGGATGCTGTCCAGCAGGGGCAGGCCTTCACTGTCACTCGAGACGGGCACCAGATCGGTGAGTTGATTCCATTGCGCCGACGCCGCCGTTTCGTTTCCCGCACAGAATTCGCGGCGATGTCGCACAACGCGCCGGATATCTCGATCGAGGCCTTCCGAGCCGATCAAGACGCCGCGGCCGAGCACGATGCGGACGATCCATATGCCCGCTGACTATCCACAAGGCATGCTCGACACCAACATCATGATCCTGCGCCGGTGGCTCGATCCGGAGCAGCTGCCCGAAGCGATGGCGATCAGCGCAATCACCCTGGCGGAGCTGTCTGCCGGCCCGCATGAAGTGCGTCGCAACAACGAACAAGACTCCTACGATGAGCACATCGAGCGCGCGCGCCGCCTGGATGTGCTCCAGCGCGCCGAGAACGAGTTCGATCCGATCCCTTTCAGCGCGGAAGCCGCGAGGATCTACGGCCGGGTCTGCGCAAGCGTCATCAGTGTCGGACGCAAACCACGCCGCCGAATCGCCGATCTGATGATCGCCGTCGTGGCCATCTCCGAAGAACTACCGCTGTTCACCACGAACCCGGATGATTTCCACGGATTGAACGAACTACTCACCGTCGTCACTGTGGCACGACCCGACGTACCGAGTAGTCGACCACTCCGCTGACACATCGACTCTGAAAGTTTGCCAGACAATCTGAGATCACGTATGCGTGGACGTGCTCATAACTGCGGCACAGTTGCCATTCGGGCCATTTCCTCGAGGAAATTCCGGCAGCGCCACGCCGATGAATTGCTGTAGCCGATTATTTGCTATGCAATCGGCTACGTTTCGGATCCGGAGTTTCCTTGCAGGACAACCACGCATTTTCCACTGTGACGATAGCGAGGATCCATGCTCGACCGTGCGCGCTTCCCCCTACGCATCGTGGTATCCATGGTGGTGGCCGCCGCCGTATCGTACGGTGCCACACCAACCACAGCCGAGCCGCCAGAAGCGACACCCGCAGCAGTACCTACTCCGGTATGGACCCCGTGCCCCTTCGACCCGATTTACGAATGCACTACCGTGCAGGCGCCATTGGACTACCAGCGTCCCCAGGGACGCCAGATCGAGCTGGCGCTCATCCGGCGCCTGGCTGCCGATCCGGCGAACCGGATCGGCAGTCTGCTGTACAACCCTGGTGGACCGGCTGGACCCGGCACCGAACTACTTCCGATCCAATACCGGTTCTTCCCGCAGGAGATACGGGACCGGTACGACATCGTCAGCTGGGATCCGCGCGGGTCCGGTGCGTCGACATCTGTCCAATGCTTCGCCACCAGAGCGGAGTACGACGCCTGGTCCGCACAACTGCCAGAGGGGTTTCCGGTCGGCCCGGTAGAGGATAAGCGGTGGATCGAACTCTATGCCGAACTGGGCCGGGGTTGCCAGCAGCGTGACCCGGAATTACTGCGGTTCGTCTCCACCGCCGACTCGGCACAAGACATGGATCTGATACGCCAAGTCTTAGGCGAGCAGCGACTGACCTATCTCGGGGTCTCCTACGGAACGCTACTCGGTGCCACCTACGCCAATCTCTTCCCCGACCGCGTGCAGGCGATGGTGATCGACGGCAATGTCAATCCCTCCTCCTGGTTCGACCGCACGTCGTTACTGTCGACCTTCCAGCGCAACGACTCCGATCTGGGGTCGGCCAAGACGCTGAACAAGTTCCTGAAACTGTGTGCCGAAGCCGGACGTAGCCGCTGCCCCTTCGCAGCCACCAATGTCTGGCTGACGCAGGCGAAATACGCGATACTTCTGCAACGCCTGCTCAAACACCCGCAGGGCACCTACACATACGCGGCTACTGCCAGCACCGTCAACCGCTCCCTGGACAACGTGCGGTTCGAGAACGACCCGGAGAACTGGGATTCGCTGGCCCGACTGCTGCAGGAACTATGGCTGGGCCAGACACCATCGCCCGGCACTGGCGAAGACCCTTCACCAGATCTGATCTCGGCGTTGCCTGGCGATGCCTTCCCGATCCCTGACGGCGAATCCGAACCGGCCATCCCGAACCGAGACCCTCCGGACAACACCTTATCGGACACCACCATCGACCAGCCCGTCGACGCGTCGTCGACCACCCTCACCCAAGAGCGACCGGACCAAGAGCAACCGGGCAGCACCATACCAACCACCCCGAACCGAAACCCACAAGACAACACCACACCAGCCACCTCCATCCAAGGCCCGCCCGCCGATGCCACGCCAGTCGCCCAGATCGAGGAGAAGTACCGGGGCATCGAGCAGCCCCTCGCGGTGATCTGCAGCGAAAGTCCCAACCCACGTAACCCCTACGCCTTCCCAGCACTGTCCAAGTTCAGCACCCTCCGTGCCGGGACAGTCGGGCCGTACTGGGTATGGATAGTCGAAGCGTGCTCCACCTGGCCCGGCCGAGCCGCCCACCGCTACGCGGGCCCGTGGGACCGATCGGCAACCCCGATCCTGACGCTCAACAACATCTACGATCCCGCCACCCCCTACCGCTCCGCCCAGGCCATGACCAGGCAACTGCGTAACGCCCGGCTGCTCACCGTAGACGGATACGGCCACACCGTACTGCTCAACCCGAGCAGTTGCGCAAGCGCCATCGAAGCCAACTACATCATCAATGGCGTACTACCCCCACCAGGCACGATCTGCCAACCGGACACCCAACCATTCTCCTGAACCGACCACCGGCACACCCACCCCCGACCCCCAACCGAGCGATCGAAGCGCACCCCCGACCACCACACCCCTGTCGACGACATATGAAAGCCGAGCACCGCGCACCCCTGGAACCCATATCCACCAGATAGTCCACACCAACATTCCGCTGACAAACCCCACCCCACCGGAGCGAGTCTTACGAGCGACCGTTCGCGGCCGT